>NZ_JACGVF010000094.1:0-602740 GCF_014077085.1 Colwellia sp. MB02u-9 | reverse complement strand
AAGGGTTTTATCTACAGACCAAAGTCAATGCTTTAAGGTTGGACTCAAACTCTCTTAGTTCTCGTCATAGAATAATAGCTCATTACTCTATTTAGAGAGATACAAGGTTGGACTTTAGTCCATCAGGTAAAATGAAATTTAACTTTTTTGGTATTAAGATGGCTCAACAAAAAAAGACCTGCTGCAGATTTTTTGTTAATTCATTGCTTTGATCGTCGGCTAAGCGTTTGACGGACTGAAGTCCGACCTACAAAAGAGCTACAAAAGACCTATAAAACAGTTGACTAACATACTCTTTCCTCTATAGCCTTTTAAAAATAAGACTTCATAACTTAACATCCTTGTTGTCGAACAGAGCGTTTTAATTAAACATCTATAAATTATTAGCAATTTGGTTATGAGTCATTAAATTATTTTTCGCATATTTGAGTAATAATATGCCACATAGAACAATAAAAGCGGTTAAATACAGTGCCGCGTTATAATTGCTAAATTGCGCGATTAACGCCACACAATAAAGTGGTGCAACTACTTGCCCAACGCCATAAGCGGCAGTAATTACCCCCATGATAAACACAGGATTTTTACCAGCTAATTGGCCACCAAAATTCATAAACAGTGAAACTAGGCCAATAAAGGTGCCACCGTATAACACGCCACTGAGTAAATTAAGCCATATATTGGCAGAGAAGGTCGGGATTAAAATAGCAATGACCTGCAGTGCCATCGCCACCATCATAATGTCGATACTATTAAACCTGTGTGCTAAACGCATCCAAATAATGCAAGAAGGAATACCCGCTAAACCAACCGCTAACCAAGCATAGCCACCATAACCCGCTAACCCCGGCAGTGAGTTTACTATGTCAGGAAGAAAGGTCGCTTGTACCACCATGCCAACACCTTCGGTGAAGTAGGCCAGCGCCAACACAATCACCAGTGGCGTAAATAACGATTTATCAAATTTGTGGCTAATAACTTTGTCAGCCCCTTGCTTGTCAAAACTGAGAATATAGGCGGAATAGCAGGCGAATATTACCCCCGCAATCGCTAAAGCTAACCAAGCATGTTGCCAATTGTCACTATAGGCAAAAACACTGCGCATGATTAAGTCAGACACCAAGATTGAAAAACCTAAACCACTAAAGTGTATACCCATTGCTTTGGTTTTATTGGTATTTTGTAGTTTTGACATCACGATGGCAGAGCCAACCACTAATGCCATAGCCGCGCCAAAGCCAGCAAATAGGCGAGACAGTAACCAAATAGTATTGTTTTCGGTAAAAGCCAGTAGCAGTGACGTGGTAACACACAAGGCTAAGCCAATGCGGAAGAACTTCACTTTGGCATGAATATCTTTAATAAAAATAGAGAAAATTGAACCCGATAAATAACCAACATAGTTAATTGACGCAAGTACACCGGCGAAAGCGATACTGAGGTGGTTTTCCAACATGGATGGCAGTAATGAGGTAAAGGCAAAACGCGCGACGCCAACACCAACGACTAAGGCTAGAATGCCAGCCAATAAGATCGCGGCATTGTTATTTCGATCAAGCAACATGTTAAATTCCTGTGTTATCGCTTACGGTCAATACTGATGAAAAGACAGTAACTGAGCCAGTTTTGGTCGTTAGAGCACAAACAAGCTAATGCTCTAATGTAAGGACAGAAGTCACTGAAAGCAAATCATTATTTGTTATTAAGAGTATATAAAAATAGCGAGAAATAAAATTAAAGCCAAGCAATGATAAAGTCGAACAGAACTATTATCTCTGATGTTTTTTTAATTTCTTGCTTGAAAACCTTATCGCCACCCCCACATGTTAACTATCGAGTGAGTATTGGATAATGATGTTTAATATTCACGATAAACAATCATTTTAATGTTAGTTAGAGTAGGAAGTTTCCAGATGTCTGAGACAGGCCAAAAAGAAGTTCACGGTTTTCAAACCGAAGTAAAGCAACTATTACAGTTGATGATCCACTCACTTTATTCAAATAAAGAAATATTCTTACGCGAGTTAGTTTCAAACGCTGCTGATGCCGCTGATAAATTACGTTTTAAAGCATTATCGAATGCTGATCTATATGAAGGTGACGGTGATTTACGTGTGCGTGTCAGTTGCGATAAAGAAAACAATACCCTGACTATTTCTGATAACGGTATTGGTATGACACATGACCAAATCGTTGAGCATTTAGGTACTATTGCCAAATCAGGTACTGCTGAATTTTTCTCACAACTTTCTGGTGACCAAGCGTCTGACTCACAATTAATTGGTCAATTTGGTGTTGGCTTTTACTCAGCATTTATCGTTGCTGACTCGGTCACTGTGCGTTCACGTGCTGCCGGCGTTGATGCTTCGGAAGGTGTTGAGTGGACAAGTGCCGGTGAAGGTGAATTCACTACCGCTAAAATTGAAAAAACTAACCGTGGTACCGACATTATTCTTCACTTAAAAGAAGAAGAAAGTGAGTATGCTGATGATTGGCGTTTAAAAACTATTGTTACTAAGTATTCAGACCATATCTCTGTTTCAGTTGAAATGTTAACACCGGAAGTACCGGGTGTTGACGCGATTGAAGAAGTAAAAGATGATGAAGGTGAAGTAACAAAACCAGCCGTTGAAGCACGCGACGCTGTTCCTGCTATATGGGAGCCTGTGAACAAAGCCACCGCACTTTGGACACGAGAAAAGTCTGAGATTACTGACGAAGAATATAAAGAGTTTTATAAGCATGTATCACATGACTTTGGTGACCCACTTTTATGGGAACATAATAAAGTAGAAGGTAAAACTGAATATACTTCATTACTTTACATTCCATCTAAAGCCCCGTTTGATATGCATAACCGTGAGAAACAGCATGGTTTAAAATTATTTGTTCAACGTGTGTTTATTATGGATGACGCCGAGCAATTCATGCCAAGTTATTTACGTTTTGTAAAAGGCTTATTGGACTCAAATGATTTGCCTTTAAACGTATCACGTGAAATTTTACAAGATAATAAAATCACGCAAGCCATACGTAAGGGTTGTACTAAACGTGTTTTAAAAATGCTTGAAAAATTGGGCAACAAAGATGCTGAGCAATATCAACTATTCTGGAACGAATTTGGTCAAGTATTAAAAGAAGGTCCAGCAGAAGATTCTTCTAATAAAGATGCTATTGCTAAACTCATGCGTTTTGCTTCTACTCATGAAGATAACAGCTTGCAAAGTGTTTCACTTGCGCAATACGTTGAACGGATGAAAGAAGGCCAAGATAAAGTTTATTATGTCGTTGCTGATAGTTTTGAAGCGGCTAAAAACAGCCCTCATCTAGAAGTGTTCCGCAAAAAGGGCATTGAAGTACTATTGATGGCTGACCGAATTGATGAATGGTTAGTGAGCCATCTAACTGAGTTTGATGGTAAGCAATTACAATCAGTTACCCGTGGTGGTTTAGACTTAGGTGATATGGATGATGCTGAAACGAAAGAAGCACAAGAAAAACTTGAGCAAGAATTCGACTCAGTTGTTATTCGTATAAAAGCTGCGCTTGCAGGCAAAGCCAAAGACGTTAAAATATCACAACGCTTAACCGATTCACCGGCTTGTATTGTTGCTGATGAACATGATATGAGCAGCCAAATGATGAAGTTGATGCAATCAGTGGGTCAAGAAGTACCAGATTCATTGCCAATTTTTGAAATTAACGCTGAGCATGACTTGATCAAGCATGTTGCTGAAGAGCAAGACGATGAAAAGTTCACACAATGGACTGAAGTTTTATTTGAACAAGCCATGTTGGCAGAGCGCGGCAGTTTGAAAGACCCAGCAACTTTTGTTGCTCGTTTGAACAAACTAATGTTGAGCCTAACTAAATAAACTGCAGTTAGGTTAAATAATGATCTAGGTCATATTATCATTCGACTATCATTAGACTTTAGTCAAAAAAAGGAGCTTTTTAGCTCCTTTTTTGTTTTTTTGCACTGCTAGCTACTTGTTTGAAGCCCTTTGAATATGTATAGTGTTTGCTCTTTCACAAAACTAATTCATTAATTAAATAGGGTTATACTAAATGCGCATTATTTTATTAGGTGCACCAGGTGCCGGTAAGGGTACTCAAGCACAATTCTTAATGGCTAAATTTGGCATTCCACAAATCTCTACCGGTGACATGCTTCGCGCTGCGATTAAAGCAGGCACTGAACTCGGCCAAAAAGCCAAAGCAGTGATGGACGCAGGGCAGCTCGTATCTGATGAATTAATTATTGGTTTGGTTAAAGAGCGTATAGCTCAAGACGACTGTAAAGCCGGTTTCTTACTTGATGGTTTCCCACGCACAATTCCACAAGCTGATGCAATGAAAGCGAGTGGCGTTACTGTTGACCACGTTATTGAGTTTGATGTACCAGATGAAGTGATTGTTGAACGCATGGCAGGCCGTCGTGTTCATGCCGGTTCAGGTCGCGTTTATCATCTCGTTTACAATCCGCCAAAAGAAAACGGTAAAGACGATGTAACGGGTGACGACTTATCTGTGCGTCCAGATGACGAAGAAGCAACTGTACGTAAGCGTTTAGGCATTTATCACGAACAAACTAAACCATTAGTTGACTACTACCAAGGCGAAGCTAAAGCCAAGGCTTGTGCCTATTTAACGATTGATGGCACACAACCGGTTGAACAAGTAAGCTCATTGTTAGATGAGAAACTATCATAAGTTAAGCACTGAATGCTAAGTTATGAAATATGAAGCTCGCTTATGCGAGCTTTTTTATGTTTAGTATGAAGGGATTTTTTTGTGCCAAATAAAATCTAAGGCTTTATGTAGGCTGGACTTCAGTCCATCAGGTTTAATGAAATTTAACTTTTTTACTATCAAGACAGACAAAAATAAAACCTGCTGCAGATGTTTATTGCTTCTCTAATTAACAGCTCGCTTAGCGTTGACGGACTAAAGTCCGCCCTACAAAAAAATAACAAAAACCACAAAAACCACAAAAAAATTATCCAGCGCTTGATTGTCACCCGTAGGCATTATGTAGGGTGGACTTTAGTCCATCAGGTTAAATGAAATTTAACTTTTTTGCTATCAAGACCGACAAAAATAAAACCTGCTGCAGATGTTTATTGCTTCTCTAATTAACAGTTCGCTTAGCGTTGACGGACTAAAGTCCGCCCTACAAAAAAAATAACAAAAAAAATAACAAAAACCACAAAACAATTATCCAGCGCTAGATGGTCACCCGTAGGCTTTATGTAGGGTGGACTTTAGTCCATCAGGTTAAATGAAATTTAACTTTTTTCTATCAGTATCGACAAAAATAAAACCTGCTGCAGATGTTTATTGCTTCTCTAATTAACAGTTCGCTTAGAGTTGACGGACTAAAGTCCGCCCTACAAAACAATTATCCAGCGCTACATTGTCACCCGTAGGCTTTATGTAGGGTGGACTTTAGTCCATCAGGTTAAATGAAATTTAACTTTTTTCTATCAATATCGACAAAAGTAAAACTTGCTGCAGATGTTTATTGCTTATCAAATTAACAGTTCGCTTAGCGTTGACGAACTAAAGTCCGCCCTACAAAAAAATAACAAAAACCACAAAAACAACAAAATAATTATCCAGCGCTAGATTGTCACCTTTAGGCTTTATGTAGGGTGGACTTCAGTCCATCAGGTTAAATGAAATTTAACTTTTTTCTATCAATATCGACAAAAGTAAAACTTGCTGCAGATGTTTATTGCTTATCTAATTAATAGTTCGCTTAGAGTTGACGGACTAAAGTCCGACCTACAAAAAATCACAAAACAATTATCCAGCGCTAGATTATCACCCGTAGGCTTTATGTAGGGTGGACTTCAGTCCATCAGGTTAAATGAAATTTAACTTTTTTCTATCAGTATCGACAAAAGTAAAACTTGCTGCAGATGTTTATTGCTTATCTAATTAACAGCTCGCTTAGCGTTGACGGACTAAAGTCCGACCTACAAAAAAATTACAAAACAATTTCCCCAGGCTACATTGTACCCTTAGGCAGGTTGGTGAGAAAGAACGGTGATATAGCTGATAAAATCTACCTAGTGCTTAAACCCTTGCTAAAGCGTTAATTCTACTTTTATTACATACATTAATGGGTTTTTAGCATACCAATATGGGGGATATCATCCTCTAAGTACATTTCACTGACACGTTCAAAACCGTGCTGATTATAGTATTTCTCTAAATGTTCTTGAGCTGATATTTTTACGGTGTCATTTGGGAAAAACTTTAGGCATTCAACTAAACCGACTCGCATTAGTTCGTGACCAAGCCCGATACCACGGGCACATGAGGCAGTAACGACACGACCAATACTAATGTTATCTGGATAGGTTAAGCCTTTGGGTAAAATACGTAAATATGCGGTCATAACACCGTCTTGATAGCAAAATAGATGTTGGGTTTGTGGGTGGCGATCGTGATCGTCTAAGTCAGGATAAAAACAGCTTTGCTCAACAACAAACACATCAATTCGTAATTTTAATAAATCGTAGAGTTCATCGGTGTTTAACTGTGAAAAGGTTTTGTTTTCCCAGATTATTTCTACAGGTATAAGCGATTTTTTTAGCAAATTTTTCATATTTCATCATACTTTTTCATGAGGTTTAGGTGATGTACAGCCTGTACTAAGTCTTGTTTGTGACGCATTTCGTTATATACTTGCGGATAAGGTAAATTGCTTCATGACGATTTTTTATTTTTTATTTTTTATTAGTGGTCAATTGATATTCTCACGACGCATTTCTTACGAGCCACTTCTGACGAACCACTATGAGGAATTGCTCATAGTGGTTCGTCACTTGATAAACTATTTTATGAGTCATTGAGGTTTTATTATTTGCCGCTAAGTCGTAAATAATCAAACCTCAACTAAGACAGTTTATTTTTAGCAGATTTTCAGCAAATCACTAGGTAGTTAGCTTACTCTCAGGTGAAATTTTACTATTCTGCTTGATCAGTAATTGTTCAAAATTATCCTTTGTCAGTGGCCTTGATAATAAGTAACCTTGGCCAAAAAGACAACCGGCTTCAGCTAGAAACTTTTGTTGTTGCTCTGTTTCTATTCCTTCAGCAATAACGTCAATATTGAGCTTGCTGGCCATTACTATGATGGCTTCACATAACGCCGCATCTTTATTATTAGCAGACATATTTTGTACAAAGCTCTTATCAATTTTTAAGTAATCAATGGCATAGTTTTTAAGATAAGAAAATGAGCAATAGCCAGTACCAAAATCATCAATAGAAACAGCGATACCTTGTTGACGAACTTTATCAAGTACGTTGACGACTGCTGTTTGATTTTCCATTAATAAATTCTCAGTAATTTCAAAGGCAATGGCTTGAGGCGAAATATTTTGCGCTTTAAGGGACTCAGTCCATGCAATAATTTGCTTGCCTTGATTTCTATATTGTACCGGCGAGGTATTGATACTGATCATCAGATCTTGACAATATGTTAGTCTCCAATGTTTAACCTGCTTTGATACTTGATTAAATATCCACTCACTAATCTCTGTAATGAGTCCTGCTTCCTCAGCAATAGGGATAAAGTCTGCTGGCGGAATTAAGCCTTTTTCAGGGTGCTGCCAGCGAATAAGTGCTTCAGCTTTAGCTATGTTATGATTTTCTAAGTTAACAATAGGTTGATAAACCATGTGAAATTGTTGCTGTGTAATGGCGATACGTAAGTCTTGAATAATTTCCATGCGCTTAAGGAGTTCGGTACGCATGTTTTCGGTAAAGTAGTTAATGTTATTGCGCCCACGCGTCTTAGCACTATACATGGCTTGGTCGGCATTTGTTAATAAAGCATCAATGCTCATTGCATCATCAGGATAAAGGGCAACACCGATACTGGCGGTACAATGAATACTCTGTCCATCAATTATATAGGGCTGGGAAAGGGTGCTTAACAATTTTTGTCCAACCTTATCAACATCGATTGCTGTGGCTGTACCTACAAGTACGACAATAAACTCATCCCCGCCTAAACGGGCAACAATATCGTTCTTTCTAAGACAACTTTTTATGCGTTTAGCACTTTCGATAAGCAGACTATCGCCAGCACTATGACCTAAAGAGTCATTAACATCTTTAAAGTTATCAATGTCTAGCATAGCAATAGCGAGTTGTTTTCTCTCACGTTTCGCGTTGTCGAGCGCCGTAGCTAAGTGTTCTAGTAATAAGTTACGGTTTGGTAATTGTGTTAAATTATCAAAATTGGCTTGCTGCCATATGATGCTATCGACTTTATCTCGTTCAATGGCAATACAAACAAGATTAGACACTTGTTCAATTAAGGAGAAATCGATATCTTTTGGTGTTGATATTTTACGATGATAAATAGCAAAAACCCCTAATGCTTCGCCTTTATCATTAATAATAGGCTCTGACCAACAAGCGCCTAATTGAGCTTTTTTAGCTAACTCGGCCCAATTAGCCCAATAAGGATGAGTTGAAATATCGCTGACAATAACTCTTTTTTTTGTGAACACTGCTGTGCCGCACGATCCCATGCCATAGCCAATAGTTACACCTTCTATAGCTTCGTTATAAAAAGCAGGCAGACTAGGAGCTGCGCCTATCACTAAGTTTTTTCCTGATTTGTCGAGTAATAGAATACTGCAGATCGCTTCAGGATATGCGTGCTCAACGTTATGTATGACGGAGTGCAATATAGTAGATAATTTACTTGAGCTGGCAATTAATTCGAGAGTGCTATTACGTAATTGGCTTACTTTATCTTTTGCTGATAATTGACGGTTTTTACTTTCCATAAACATTGAAAAGGCTAATGAAAAGATATTTGTTAAAATTAAGGCGCCAATAACGCGAGGTAAAGTAAAACTGTCAAATTGTTGATAGGTAATAAATAATGCAATGATTATCAATAAGGCATTCAACAGGTTGGCGGTGACTGTGGGAAGTAAGTAAAAGCTGGATATTATTATTGGAAATAGCCAAAAAATCAAGCTCTCACCTTGAATGTAAATAGCGGTTAAGACTGTGATGTGAAGAAAAAAAACAAGTAAGCCACTAAAAAATTTAGTTTTACTAGTATACCAAACGCCAGAAAAAATGCTGCCTATGCCCAATATCACAATAAGGTTAATAATAATTCCTAGATTGTCGTGTGTGCGAATGCTTGAAATCAGGGCTGGAAGTAAGGCTAATATTGCCGTAGCCGTTACTGTTAATAAAATTTTATCATCTATTGAGTGACTTTTCATTTTAAAAATTATACTCCTTTAATTTTTTATAGTTCAATATTATTGCTTGAAATGCGACTGAGCAATCCTTTTACTTATAGCCTAATATAACGGAAAATTTACTGGTATGTAATGAAAAAAACACAAGTAAAGCACAAGTAAAATATAAGTAAAATATAAGTAAAACAAGAGCATATAAATAACATTTTAATTGCTTTTTGTTTACATTGGTCGGTAGGTACTGTTAAACGCTGGCTATATCTTGGCTGTATTTTTGCCATATTTTTGAGAGTTATTTTAGACAATATAATCAAAAGATAGTTGTTTATACTGATTAATCTTTAGTTTTGGATATTTAATATAGAAGAAATTATCACAGGATTTTGGTCAAAAAAATAGCCAAATACAAGGCATTTAATTTAATAACTAGTGGTGCTAAATATTAAATAAATAATGTCGTAGAAGCTTTTTAACCAGTAGCAATGAACAGAAAATTAATGATATGGCTAAAAGCTAGTGGTAAATATTTAGCATTAACCTAGTGCAAGTAAAACCTAGTGCAAGTAAAATTTAGTGCTAATTTTTGAAGCACTAGATTAATTTTTTGAAGGTTTTTTGCTCCCTAAAGCTTTTAAAACGCAGACCATCATTGTGTGCCGTAACTTTTATGGAGTGATATTTGAAATTTGTTATGGCCTAATGTGACTCTAGTTTTACTTTGAAACCTAGCTACTCTATTCGCTGCTATATGCGTTAATCTGTTTTTAGCATACCAACATGTGGCATATCATCTTCTAAATAGATATCGCTAACACGAAACAAACCATGATGATTGTAAAGTTTCTCTAAGTGCTCTTGTGCTGAAATTTTTATGGTATTTTCTGGAAAGATTTTTTAAGCAATCAGCTAAGGCAATGTTCATTAGTTTGTGGCCAAGTCCAAAGCCACGAGTACAAGGCGCAAACGACCACACGGGCAATGCTAATGTAGTTTTGGTAAGTTAAGCTTTTAGGTAAAATACGTAAGATAGCAAAATTAATGTAAGGCTTGGCGATGGCAGTCATGCTCATCTAAATCTGCATAAAACAGCTTTGCTCAACAACAAACACATCAATTCGAAATATTAGGAAATCGTATAGCTCATCGGTATTTAGTTGTGAGAAAGTTTATTTTTCCAGTTTAAGCCTTTGCTTTTCATTTTTCAAATTCACTTTTTTCGTTATGACAGTTAATTAAAAATTGTTCAAAATCTTTTTTCAGTAGAGGTTTTGCTAATAAATATCCTTGGCCAAAAGTACAGCCTGCTGTAGCTAACAACTGTCGTTGTTGCGCGGTTTCAATTCCTTCAGCAATCACTTCTATATTAAGCTTATCCGCCATAACAATAATGGCTTCGCATAGTGCCATATCATTGTTATCTGATGACATGCCTTTGACGAAGCTTTGATCAATTTTTATGTAATCAATTGAGAAGTTTTTAAGATATGAAAATGAGCAGTAACCGGTGCCAAAGTCATCGATGGCAACCATCACGCCTTGTTGCCTAATATCAGCAATAATATTGTCCACCTGGACATGAGTTTCCATTAGTAGGCTTTCAGTGATTTCAATGGTCAAGGCATGGGTTGGAATGTTGTGTTGCTTTAATTGCTCAACCCAGTTTAAAATTTGTTTGCCGTGATTTTTATACTGAACAGGGGAGGTATTAATACTGATTTGTAAATTTTCGCAATATGCCCCTCGCCATAACTTTAGGTCCTGTAAAACCTGTTGGAATACCCACTCGCTTATTTCAATAATCAAGCCAGTTTCTTCGGCAATCGGAATAAAATCTAACGGTGAAACAAGGCCTTTTTCAGGGTGCTGCCAACGAATTAATGCTTCGGCTTTATAAGTGTTATTGTTTTGTAAATTTACAATCGGTTGATAAACTAGAAAAAATTGCTGTTCTTTTACCGCGATGCGCAGGTCTTGAATTAACTGCATACGTTTGAGGAAGTCTGTACGCATATTTTCAGTAAAGTATTGTATGGTATTACGACCTTTTGCTTTAGCGCCATACATAGCCTGATCAGCATTTTTCATTAATTGGTTAATATTGTCGGCATCATTCGGGTAAATTGCCACGCCAATACTGGCCGTACAATATATTTCTTTTTCTTCAAAAAGATATGGCTTAGCCAAAGCGGTTGATATTCTCTTGCCAAGAATCTCTATGTTTTGCACACCATTAGTATTGGTTAAAATAATGATAAATTCATCACCCCCTATCCTAGCGATAATATCGCTTTCTCTGAGAGTGTCTTTAATGCGTTTTGCGGTTTCTACTAGCAAAGCATCACCCGCACTATGGCCTAAAGAGTCGTTTACATCTTTAAAGTTATCAATGTCGAGCATAGCAATAGTAAATTGGGTATTTTCACGTTTTGCCTTTTTAAGTATATTGCCTATATATTCGTTCACTAAGCTGCGATTGGGTAATTGTGTTAAATGGTCAAAATTGGCTTGATGCCAAATCAGTTGATCTGCCTTTTCGCGTTCGATTGCAATGCGAGACAAGCTGACAAATTGTTCGATTAATCTAAAATCTTTTTTTGTTGGAGAGGTTACTTTTTTAAAATATATGGCAAATGTACCTATCACTTTGCCACTGTTGTCGATAATAGGCTCTGACCAACAGCTAGATAGATTTGCTTTTTTTGCTAACGCTGACCATTGCACCCAATAAGGATGAGTAGCGATATCTATTACGGTAACTCTTTTACCGGTATAGGCAGAGGTACCGCACGAGCCGGCCCCTTGAGCTATCTCTAGACCTTCCATGGCTTGATTATAAAAATCTGGCAAACTCGGTGCAGCTCCTAACGTAAGCTTTTTTTCTGTTTTATCAAGCAATAATATACTGCACATAGTGTCAGGATTTTCATTTTCGACGGCATCAACAATCGCGTACAATACGTCAGATTGCTTGGCTGAACATGCAATAAGCTCTAAAATTTTATTACGTAAGAGGTTAAAACTTTCATTTTCCATGAACTTCTTATTTTCTTTTTCTATATATTTAGAAAATACAAAAGCACAAATAAGAGTAATAATTAGTGTTATCACAACTCGAGTGAAGGTGAAACTATCGAATTGGTTATAGGTTAATGAACAAGATATTATGACGAGGGTAAGGCTAAGTAGCAAAGCAAGTAAGGGCGTCATCAAATAAAAAGAAAAAATAATGGCGGGATATAACCAGTAAATAATACTGATCCCTTTTATATACAAGGCTATCATTGTAATAATGAAAATAAATATGGTTACTACTTTGCTATATAATTCAACATTCCTTGTGTACCAAACACCCAAAAATGTGCCAACCATTACAGAAACTGCTAAAAAGTCGACAATTATGTGTGCTAGCTTGCCGTCATTAATACTAGCAATAAGGAGTGGAAAAACAGCCAAGCCAGTGATGCTGGTTATGGCGAGTAATATTTTTTCTTTTAATGTGCGTTGCAACATTTTTATGACCAAACCATATTATAAATGAATGAAGATTCGACTTTAAGTGACTGAATAGCAGAAAAAGTTAAGTGATTAAAATAGCACGAAAAGTTTAGATATGCGTAGTAGACTAACCGGTAAGTTGGTTAATTGACATATATTATTCACCAAAATACTTAAGATAACCTTAAGGTGTATTTTCTAGTGATTTTTTACTTTTATTTAATGAAAGTTATTGTTTTTATTTGAATTGTATAAAGCATCCAAGAGTTAATTAAGGGGTATTTTGGTGGCAATTAAGTGCTAAATTAATGTTATTAAAGTATTGATCGAATGTAGGGTTTTCGTTTTTTATGCTTTATTTACAACAGCAAATTTGAATATTAAACACGGCGACGATGTTAACCAGACATGACGAGTTAAAATCGAAGGGCTTGCAATTAATCGATGTTTATTATGATCGTTTTTCAAAGAATTGTGCCCAAGCGCTTTTGATTTAAATAATCAATTATTTCTTGTTTGTAGTGTTTGAACCGCTGTTGAGTTCTGGGTATTCATTATTCTAAGACTTTTTTTGGATGGTTTTTAGGCGCTACTATAGTCAGTAAGTACTTGATTCAATCATCAAGCGCTAAAGTAATGTTAGTGTGATATGAGCTTTTGGTCAGTGGCAGATATTGACATAGCAGACTTGAAATTTTAGCGGAATTTTTCTCATTACTTATAACGAACTCACCTGACTGAATACCAATCTGACAAAACTATTGCCCACTTTTACAAGTAAAAACACCTTAAGGCCGCAGTATTGATCTCAAGCCCAATAGTGAACTATTGGGCTATTTAACACCTGCATTGATTTATTTCTTATGATCATCAAGAGCAGAAATATCAGTAAACCATTGTTATAGCATGCTATAAGCTGTCATTTACTTTTTATTATGCCTAGATTGCAATACTGCCATTACTTCACTTAGGTCAATATTTTGATCTTGTAGTAGCACTAAGGTGTGATAAAACAAGTCGGCACATTCACCTAATAAGTCTTCTTTGGTTTCAGCGACGGCAGCTAACGCCACTTCGACACCTTCCTCGCCCACTTTTTGCGCTATTTTAGTGGTGCCGCGGGAAAATAAATGTGCTGTGTAACTATCTTCTGGCGCGTCATTTTTACGACTGGCAATCACTTGCTCAAGTTGACTGAGAAAGTTTTGCTGGCTAATGGCTTGTTCAGGAAAGCAAGACTCTGTGCCTAAATGACAAGTAGGACCTTGCGGCCGGCAAGCGATAAGTAAGCTGTCTTGATCGCAATCTGTCACTACTTGGCTAACTTTTAAATAGTGACCACTGGTTTCGCCTTTGCACCAAAGTGCTTGTTTAGCGCGGCTATAAAATGTCGCTAAGCCAGAGTTTAAGGTTTGCTCTAAAGCCTCAAGATTCATATAGCCTTGCATTAAAACGGCTCCGGTATCTTGATGCTGAATAATGGCTGGGATCATGCCCGCCATTTTATCCCATGCCAATTGGCTAACATTGTCTTGTGTAATTAGCATAATCTGATCTCAACTTTTTCATTTTTAAGGGTTTGCTTTAATTCATCCATCGCTATGATAGCTTTGTGGAAAACACTAGCAGCGAGCGCGCCGTCAACATCTGCTTGCTGAAAAACATCAACAAAATGTGATATTTCTCCAGCACCACCTGAAGCGATTAACGGTACATTGCACAGTTTACGTACTTGGCTAAGTTGCTTAATATCATAGCCTTGGCGAACACCGTCTTGATTCATACAATTGAGTACAATCTCACCAGCGCCTAATCTTTGTACTTCTTGGATCCAATCTAGGGTGCGCCATTTAGTTTTTTGTGTCCGGGTTTCATCGCCGGTAAATTGGTAAACTTGGTATTCACCCGCACCATTATTAGCGTCTTGATTGAAAAAGCTATCAACACCAACCACAATACACTGCTGACCAAAAATATCAGCTAAACGCGATATTAAGCTTGGGTCTCTTAACGCCGGTGAATTAATGGATATTTTATCCGCACCCATCATTAAAATTTGCTTTGCATCTTCTTCGGTTTTTATACCACCGGCAACACAAAAGGGAATGTCGATAACTTGAGCAATGCGACTAACCCAGCTTTTGTCTACTACACGGTCATCTGAGCTGGCGGTAATATCATAGAAAACCAGTTCGTCGGCACCGGCTTGTGCATATTTTTGCGCGAGCGGTACTATGTCGCCAATAATTTCATGGTTACGAAACTGCACACCTTTTACTACTTTACCATCGCGAACATCAAGACAAGGAATTATGCGTTTGGCCAGCATGCGATTGCCTCCTCTAACGTAAATTTACCTTCAAGCAGTGAGCGACCCAGTATTACGCCATCAACACCCGTGGGTATTAGGGCTGTTATGTCATCTAATGAACCAATGCCGCCAGACGCTTGCCATTTTATGCTTGGATATTGCTGACAAAGTTCTTGATACAAGGCAACATTACTTCCGGTTAATGTGCCGTCTTTACTGATGTCGGTACACAAGACATGAATTAAACCGGCAGCAATGTAGTCATCTAATAAGGTTTCTAAATTAACGCCACTGTCTTTTATCCAACCGTGTGTGGGTAGGGTTTTATTACCCATAGCATCAATTTTTACATCGAGTGCTAGCACAATACGTTCACCACCAAATTCGGTTAGCCATGCTTGCACTAATGCTGGCTCTTTGATGGCGAGTGAGCCAATAACAATACGGTCAGCGCCTAAGTTAAGTAGCTGTTGCACGTCTTCTTTACAACGCACACCGCCACCCACTTGAATGATCATGCTGTCGTGTTTTACTAAGCTTGCTAGTAAGGTTAATTGGCGTTTATTGCTGTCTTTTGCACCGTCTAAGTCAACAAAGTGCATGACAGTTGCACCCGCTTTAGCATAAGCATTTTGTCGTTCTTTTGCGGTGTATTGATAGTTGGTTTTTTGTTGGTAATCACCTTGAAATAATCGCACGACTTCGCCGTCAATTAAATCGATTGCTGGGATCATCATCGCTTACATCTCCAAGAAATTCTTAATTATTTTACTACCAAGCGCACTAGAGCGTTCAGGATGAAATTGGCAACCGATAAAGTTGTCTTTGGCAATGGCAGCAGAAAATTCACTACCATAGTGGCAGCGGGCAACAGTATATTCAGAAATGGGCGCCGCAAAGCTATGCACAAAGTAGAAATAGTCATCAACCTTGATGCCGGAAAATATGGCATGGTCGCTAACCTGAGTTAGGGTATTCCAGCCCATATGTGGCAGACGTAAGGTTTTAGCCTCAAGCGGGCGAACATCGGTAGGGATCAAGCCTAAACATTCAACCACTTCATCTTTACCTACACCTTCAGCAGAAGTACGCGCCATTAATTGCATGCCCAAACAAAAACCTAATACCGGCTGGGTAAGCTGTTGTAGTGTAGCCACTAAACCTTTTGCCCTGATATTTTCCATGGCGTGGCGAGCACTGCCCACACCAGGTAAAATAACTTTGTCAGCACTTTTAATGACCTTGATGTCATCAGAAATAGTAATAGCAAAACCTAAACGTTCGACGGCAAACTTTACCGATGCCAGGTTTGCACAACCGGTGTCAACAATAACAAAGTTAGCTTGCGGGTTTTCGCTCATGCTATAAACATCCCTTTGTGCTGGGTAGATCATCACCGTCAACCGCTATGGCTTGACGCAAAGCACGACCAAATACTTTAAATAAGCTTTCGACTTGGTGATGACAATTGCCTTCAGTGGTTGAAAGGTGCAGTGTGATTGCCATCGAGTCAGCTAATGAACGAAAGAAATGTGGCACCATTTGGGTCGACATTTGTCCGACCATATTATCTGTAAATTTGGCGTCAAATTCTAACCAAGGACGACCAGAAAGATCAATCGAGCACTCAGCACGACATTCGTCCATAGGTAAAACAAAACCAAAGCGACCAATACCGCGTTTGTCACCCAAGGCTTGCTTAAGCGCTTGGCCTAAGGCTAAAGCTGTGTCTTCAACACTGTGGTGTTCGTCAATGTGATAGTCACCATCAACACTAACTTGCATGCTAAAACCGCCATGTGCAGCAATTTGTTCAAGCATGTGATCAAAAAATCCTAAACCGGTTTTGATCTTAATATCACCGATTTTATCAAGGTTGATGGCGACATTGATATTGGTTTCTTTTGTTGTTCTAACCACTTTCGCTACTCTTGAGCTCGTCAGTAGTTGCTCAGCAATGTCGTTCCAATTAAGCGATTGACGGTTATATTTAAGCGCTTTAATACCCATGTTGGCTGCAAGCGCGATATCAGTGTCTCGGTCGCCAATAACATAAGAGTTGGCAAAGTTAACTTTACCTTGCTGTAAATAGTCACTGACTAAACCTAATTTAGGTTTGCGGCAGCTACAATTGTCTGCTTCAAAATGTGGGCAAAGTAGTACGTCGTCAAAGTTAATTCCTTGCGATGCAAACATGGCCATCATTTTGTCATGTGGCAAGTCAAAGTCACTTTGTGGGTAGCTTGTGGTACCTAAGCCGTCTTGGTTTGACACCATGACTAAGCGAAAGCCTTTTTTCTGCAAGGCAATTAACACCGGGATCACGTTAGGTTCAAAAACTAACTTGGCTAAACTATCGACTTGCTTATCGCTAATAGGCTCTTCAATTAAAGTACCGTCTCGGTCGATAAATAAAATATTTTGTTGGCTCATATTAATTCTCTTTTGCCACCGTTTGGGCTGTTGTTGTGATAAAACTATTGATGATAGTTTGCTGTAATAGGCCAAGTTCGCGTTCACTACCAATACTGATGCGTAAACAGTTGGCTAAATTTTGCTGTTTTGATTGATCACGGATTAAAATACCTTGCTCTACCAAACCATTAAAAATAAAGTTTTTTACTGCTTCATTTTGACAACGAAACAAAACAAAATTTGCATCACTTTTAAATACTTGGCTGCACCAACTTTGCTGGGTTAGCCAAGTGGTTAATTGTTTACGTAAAATTTCAGTTTCTTGTACGCGAATACTTACTTGTTCTAGGCCAGATGGTGCTAAAGCGGCACTAGCAATATCGGCAACGGGCGCTGATATTGGGTAAGGCGCTATTACTTTACTGATCATCGAAATAATGTCTTGATTAGCTAGGGTAAATCCGCAACGTAAACCGGCTAAAGCAAAAGCTTTTGACAGTGTTCTTAAAATAACTAAATGTGGATATGTTTTAAGCCAGCTAGACACAGATTGTTCAGGGCTAAATTCGATATAGGCTTCATCAACCACAACAATGGCTGAGTCGGCAAAGAGTTCAAGCACAGTTTTAATATCTTGCTGTGCCAGTAAATTACCCGTTGGGTTACCTGGCGAGCACAAAAACACCACTTTGGCTTGACCAACTTGTGCTTTTAAACCGGCTAAATCTAATGATAACTCTGTGGTTAATGGTACTTTAATAATACCGGCGCCATGATTTTCTGCGCTAATAGCATACATGCCATAAGTGGGTGGACAAATGACAATGCTGTCTTGATATGCTTGGCAAAAGGTTCTGATGATCAGCTCTATGCCTTCATCTGCGCCGCGAGTGGCTAGCATGTTTTCTGCGGCTATAGCACTATAAGCACTATAAGCATTGATCAGGTTTTCTGGCTGAAAGTCAGGATAGCGATTGATGCTGTCGCTGCTGACTTGGTATATACCGGGACCTGAAGCTTCGTTAGCGTTGAGCCAAATTTTGCCTTGCATTGCACCACTGCTAGCATAAAGTCTGCGCGCAGACTGGTAAGGCACCATATCTATGAGTTCTTTGCGGGCAAGTTTGTTTGCAATGCTCATTTATGCCTCCGTACTCTGGTTGGAGCTGCTGTTGCTCTGTCGATCAAAATCAGCTTTTGTGTTGTTACCTGTCGGCTCTAACGGCGCTTCTAAGCGAATAGTAACGGCACGTTTATGACCGTCTAGTCCTTCAGCATCGGTGAGTTCGCAAATACATTCCGCCAAACTACTTAAGCCTTGACGCGTAATTTCTTGCACAGTAAAGCGTCTTGAAAAGTCAGCCAATGACAAACTACTGATCACTTTTGAATAACCATAAGTGGGTAGTACATGATTGGTACCGCTAGCATAATCACCCGCCGATTCTGGCGTATACGCGCCAACAAAAATTGAACCGGCATTACGTAGTTCAGTTAATAACTGCTGAGCATTGTCGGTTTGAATAATTAAGTGCTCAGGCCCATATTCATTTGATATTTCAACGGCTTGTGCCAAATCTTTAGTCAGTATTAATCGACTTTGCTGTAAGGCTTGGCGCGCTATTTCTGCTCGTGATAACAGGGTGAGTTGCTCTGCTAAGGCTAACTGAACGGCATTGATGAGTGCCATGCTATCTGATAACAAAATAACTTGGCTATCGGGACCGTGTTCGGCTTGCGATAATAAATCAGCGGCGACAAATCCTGCATTAGCATTAGCGTCTGCTATGACGAGCACTTCTGATGGTCCTGCTGGCATATCAATAGCAAAGCCATTGACTTGCTGTGATAGTTGCTTTTTGGCTTCGGTAACATATTTATTGCCCGGACCAAAAATTTTGTTCACCGCTTTAATTGTTTGCGTACCAAAAGCTAATGCTGCACAAGCTTGTGCGCCACCGACACTATATATTTCTTCAATATCGCATAATGAAGCCGCCACTAGAATTTCGTCAGCTAATTGACCCTCTTTATTGGGCGGGCAAACTAGGACTTTGCGTGGGCATTGTGCTAATTGTGCGGGTACACCTAACATTAATACCGTTGATGGTAAGGGGGCGCTACCGGCTGGAATATACAAACCCACACTAGCAATAGCTTCAGTTTTTAAGGTACATACCACACCAGGGGTAGTTTCAACACGAATGTCAGCACTGATTTGTGCTTGGTGAAAACGTTTAATTTGCCCATAAGCTGTTTCAATGGCTTTTAATCGTTTAGGCGTTAATCTGGTTTTTGCTGCAGCAATTTGCTCTGCTGTCACTTTTAAAGTGTCCAGCAAGACGCCATCAAATTTTTCGGTAAAATCGAATAAGGCTTTATCACCGTTTTTTCTTACATTGGTGAGAATATTTTCTACTTGTTGTGATAACAAACCGCTTTCTGCAATAGCCGGGCGGGCAAGCGCATAATTACGTTCAGCACTGGACAAGTTTTCCCAGATGATTAGGTCTTTTAGTCTGCTGGCATTTTGGTTGTTTGTATTCATGCGTTAGCCCATCATTTTTTCAATTGGCATTACTAAAATAGAGTTACAACCTAAAGCGTTAAGTTGCTCCATGGTTTCCCAAAAAAATGTTTCTGTCGCGACAACGTGCACAGCAACAATGTCTTCACGTCCTGCTAAAGGTAATATGGTGGGTGTTTCTTTACCTGGCATAAGCGCACTGACTTGGGCGATTTTGTCTTTCGGTGCATGCAGCATGATGTATTTACTTTCTTTGGCTTTCATCACGCCTTGAATACGAGGTAATAAAGTGTCAAGAATCGCTTGTTTCTCTGGTATTAAAGCTTTATTGGTTTGAATTAATGACGCGTGTGAGCGAAAAATTTCTTCCACTTCAACTAGGCCATTCGCTTCTAATGTTGCACCTGTAGATACTATGTCACAAATGCCATCAGACAAGCCAACACGAGGCGCGACTTCAACAGAGCCTTTTAGTAAGCAAAATTCGACGTTGACACCGTTGTTTTTGGCAAAACGATTCAGTAACTGTGGATAGGTGGTGGCAAACCTAAGGCCATCTAGACTTTTTATACCTTTATAATCAAAGCCTTCTGGCATGGCTATTGACAAACGGCAGCCGCCAAAGTTTAAACCTAAGGTGCGAATATATTTTGATTTTTGGCCCATTAACTCACGCTCTAATGCGGCTTCTTCCAAGGTGTTGTCGCCAACGATACCTAAATCGCAAACGCCGTCCATGACCAAGCCTGGAATATCGCTACTACGTACGCGCATGATATCAATGGGCATATTAGAAACATGAGCAAGTAATAGGCGATCAGAGACATTAAGTTTAAGGCCACAACGCTTTAATAACGCTTGTGTGTCGTCGCTTAAGCGACCTGATTTTTGCATTGCAATGCGTAAACGTGGTTCTGTTGTCATGATTTTTCCTATTAATTTTTAAATTTTTTGTGCTATTTAGTCGCTTTTTATGTGTTTTATCATTGTTCAAAAAAGCATGTATATACAATTTCAAAGCCATAAAAATGCGAAAACCCCCGAGAGATGAACTCTTTCGGGGGTTTAGAAATTAATTTTTATTTATCTTACACCGCTGAAAGGTTCATAGCCCTCAGCGAATAAACCTGAGCAGCTAATCTGTATGATGATGGTGATGAATGGCAATCAAGTTTAAAGTCATGTGGTATTTACTCTATTATTGCTTCAGTTAGCATAGTTGTAAGATAATAATTTATTTGGCTATTTTTTAAATTAAAGCGCTACTTTTAAGTTACTTTAAATGATTCTATAAAAGCTATTGAAAAAAGACAAAAACTTTTTAAAGTACTTACTTTAATTTAGATTTAACGATACGTTGATTCTTAAGTTAGAGCAAGTGTTTAATGTTAACTCAATATGATTTTTTGAACTAAGCTAGTATTGTTTTGTTCTAAAATGTGTAGCGTAAAAAAGGTAAAGGTTAAGCGAGTATTGCCGATATATAATGATGACTAGATAACTATGACTATATAGCTATGACAAAGCAGAGATGTTTTATTTTAATCAGGGGGCATAACAATGGACATTTTCACTACCGCATTAACCCGTGTTGTCCCTGTGCCTATAAAACCTGCTAGCTTAAAAGTTAAGGCATTGATGAAAGCGGCTGCAACTCATGCTGTTTCTGACGATACAGCAGGTTTAGAGGAGCCGGCATTATATTTTAAAAAATCGTCTGATCAAGAAGAAAGTACTGACAAGCCAGCGCCAGAGGTGGTTGAAGCAACGCCAGTGCCAGCAGATAATACCGGTCAACATATTGATGTTTTTGAGGATAGTGAGTGCACACATTCAGAAAAAGATGATAAGCCCCACCTAGATATTTTTGTATAAAATTAAGCTATTGGCATAAAAACCAAATTAAGCTGACTGAGTTAAGCTAGCCGAATTAAGCGGGTAGTATCATGCATGACTTAAGGCATACGCTGAGCTTATTTTACTTGACCACTTCAACCTGACTGTTTATTTTATTCTCAACTCAACTCAACTCAACTCAACTCTTCATTCTACGCTTCATGCTATTTTTCACCTTACCCTGCATTTTATGGGGTATTTTATTTTGCCTTTAATGATTTTAGAACTGCATTATATTAGCGCTATTATTAGTCAAGCTTAGCGTTATTTTTCCTGTTATTTTTGTCTGTGATGATTATAATGAGCGCAAATTTATCAATGTCGTACCTTTATGAGTGCTGTTGAACATGCGTTTTCACATCAAGGTGCTTTAGCTAAAGCTATTAATGGCTTTTCTCCACGCCAAGCTCAGCTAGATATGGCACTAGAAGTTGCTAAAGCTATTGAGCAAAAAAGTTCGCTTATTGTTGAAGCGGGGACAGGTACGGGTAAAACATTTGCCTACCTAATTCCGGCGTTATTGGCTAACAAAGCCAATGCTGAAAATAATGAGGGACAGAAAAAAATTATTGTTTCAACCGGAACAAAAAACCTCCAAGAACAATTATTTCATAAAGACTTACCGTTAATTCGCAAAGCACTGGCCAGTAATGCACAAGTGGCGTTATTAAAAGGCCGCGCCAACTACCTTTGTATATATCGTTTGGAGCAATATCAACAATCGCGTGGCCAACTTGACGCGCAAACATTGGCTGATTTTGTCAAAGTGCGATCTTGGGCCAATGGCACACAAAGTGGTGATATTGGTGAGTTAGTTAATGTGACTGAAGGCTCACCGGTATTTCCGTTTGTTACCAGTACTGTTGATAATTGTCTCGCCAAAGAATGTCCTAATATTGAAAATTGCTACTTAATTAAAGCGCGGACAAAAGCGATTGATGCCGATCTTGTGGTGGTAAATCATCATTTGTTTTTTGCTGATATGGCGCTAAAAGACAGCGGTTTTGGTGAGTTAATTCCTAAAGCTGATGTGATGATTTTTGATGAAGCTCATCAAATTGCTGATATAGCCAGTGAATATTTTGGTGAGGCGTTTTCCACACGACAGTTACTTGATCTTTGTAGCGATGTTTTACAGGTTTACAGAACAGAATTAACCGACGTAAAACAGTTGGCAAAGGCAGCAGAAAAGCTGTTGAAAACCAGTCAAGAATTTCGTTTACTTTTTAGTTACGATCCCGAGCGTGGCAACTGGCGAGAAAAACATCAACAGCAGAAGTTTGCTCATGCCTTTAGCTTATTAAAAACAGATTTAGACTTTCTTTATCAAGTGATCAAACTTTGTGTCTCGCGTAACGAGGCGATTGATCATTGCTTTGACCGAGCGTTAAATCTATTAACGCAATATGAAGTGATGGCTGATGTAAATGCTATGGGCATGAGCTTTTGGTATGAAACCACGCCACGGCATGTTGTGCTACATAAAACACCCTTATCGGTGGCAGATAAGTTTGGTACTTACGTAAAAGAATCAGGTGCGGGTTGGATATTTACTTCAGCAACGCTTGCTGTTGATGGCGAGTTTAAACATTTTTCTAGTCATTTAGGTATAGAGCATTCGGCCAGTTTGTTACTGGATAGCCCGTTTGATTATGCGAAACAATGCCAATTAATTATTCCGCGTTATTTGCCATCCGCTAATGATATGAACCGCGCTAAAGCCTTAAGTGAACTTGCTATTCCCTTAATTGCCGCCAGCGCTGGCGCCTGTTTTATGTTGTTTACCAGTTACCGTGTTATGCACCAAGTTGCTGAATTATTGGCTGAGCGTATTGATAACCCATTACTGGTGCAAGGACAAATGGGTAAGCGTAAGTTATTAGAGCAATTTGTTGAGCAAGACAGTGCTGTGTTGCTTGCCACAGCAAGTTTTTGGGAAGGCGTTGATGTTAGAGGTGATAAACTTACCTGTGTGATAATCGACAAACTGCCGTTTGCTTCACCGAACGACCCTTTGTTGCAGGCCCGCAGTGAAGATGTAAAACGACAAGGCAAAGACCCATTTGCACAAATTCAATTACCCCAAGCGGTTATTGCTTTAAAGCAAGGGGTAGGGCGTTTGATTCGTGATGTTAATGACAAGGGTATACTGGTTATCTGTGATGACCGACTGGTTAATCGTCCATACGGAGAAGTTTTTCTCAAGAGTTTACCTGACATGAAGCGCAGTAGAGATATTAACCAAGCCGCAGAGTTTTTAGCGCAACTGGTTGGTCGCGAATAACTTTTATCGTCAATAAAGTTTGCCGCGATCCAACTTGCGGTTAATTGACGTTGCAAGGATGCTTGTTTAGACGAGAAAAGTTTATCTGGGTTAAAGTTTACCTGAGTTAAAGTTCTCTAGGCTTAAGGTAAAATAATGTTAAACTCGCCGGATTAGTAATGACAGTAATTTTAAAGGGTTTTTGACGTGAATTTTTTGGCCATCGATGCCTCTACTGAAGCTTGTTCAGTAGCAATTAAATATTTTGATCAACAGTTTAGTGAGTATGAACTGTGTCCTCAGTCTCATAGTTTGCGTTTATTACCTATGATTGACAGTGTATTAAAGCAGGCGAACGTTAAGTTAACTGAGCTTGATGGTATTATTTTTGGTCAAGGACCGGGAAGTTTTACCGGTGTGCGTATTGGCATAGGCGTAACACAAGGTTTAGCTTTTTCTGCAGAGTTGCCGGCGCGCGGTGTATCTACCTTACAAGCGATGGCTCAGCAAGCTTACCTTGATAAAGGTGTCAGCAAAGTTATTGCTGCGATTGATGCGCGTATGTCAGAGGTATATACCTGCTACTTTGAAGTTGATGATCTGGGTATTATGCAGCCAAAAACTGAAGAAACGGTATTAAAACCTGAGTTGGTTGCCCAGTATTATAAAGACTTAGTATTACCCGCTTATGGTGTTGGAACAGGCTGGGACGCTTATCCTGCCTTGGCAGCATTAAAGTCCAATGTGGATTCACCTGAAATTTTGTTTCCAACGGCTGTAGCTATGTTAGCCATTGGACAAGTAGATTTTGCACAGCAGTGTGTTGATGCTGAAAACGCCCAGCCTAAATATGTTCGAGATACCGTGTCATGGCAGAAGCTGCCTGGGCGATAAAATAGATATTATATTGCTTTTTGTGCTGAATGAGTTTTTTTGATAAACACTTTCTCATACGGGCTTATGCTATTGCACTCGTTATGTTTTACTGCCTTTTAATCTAGCTTGGTTATTGCCCAGCTGATTTTTTGATGAAAAATAGTTTTCACCTTGATGATAAATTTGTTAGATTACTTTTATGCAAGTCAATAATTCTGTCAACTTAACATCCCAACCGGCTATCGGGTTAGGGAAGAATTCGTCTGTACCCGCTCAAGAGCAACGTACTAAGGCACTTGCACGCGAAGCGCTTAGTAGCGAAGAAAGTCAAAGCCAAAAGTCACCATCGGATATTAATACACGCCAACGCCTCGATATCGATGAACAGGCAATGGCACTAATCGAACGTCAGCCGTTGTCCGTGTATGACAGTGGTAACAGCTCACAACAAAGCCCACAACAAAATTATCAGCAAACGAGTACCCATAGTGGTTATGATACGCCATCGAGCCAAAATCAATTGGCTGTAGCTGCTTATCAGTCGGTTGATGCTATTGCTCAACGCGATAGTATTCAACAAATTTTTGGTGTTGACTTATTTGCCTGATTTATTGGATAAAAATTATCATTCCTCTACCGAAAAAACACCATGAACTTTAGCCCTAAATACAAATTTTGGCTGATGTTACTCACGGCCATCATTATTTTACAACTGCCTTTTATTTCCATTCCATTTAAATGGTTAGAAAGCTATTTTCATGAAATTAGCCATGGCTTAACGGCGCTGTTAACCGGCGGAAGTATTGTACAAATTCAACTGTTTCCTAACGGCGCGGGGTTATGTACCACAAGAGGTGGCTCGGCATTTTTTATCAGCTTAATGGGTTATGGCGGCGCAATATTATGGGGCAGTCTGATATTTTACTTGGCGTCGAGTCATAGAAAAACAGCACATATTTTTTCTATACTGCTGATTGGCTTATTGGCGAGCAGTATTTTATTGTGGGTACGAGACTTATTAACCTTATTTATTGTGGTTGTTTTACTTATGTTAGTGATAGCGCAACTAAAATATTCATCACAAAAACACCTACAAACGTTATTACAATTAACCGGCTTATTAGTCTTAATTAACAGTTTAATGAGCCCGCTTTATTTACTTGACGGTCAAGCAAAAGGCGACGGTGCTGCTTTAGCTAATATGACCTTTATTCCTGAAATGATATGGGTTGTTATTTGGTTTTCGGTGGCATTATTTGCCACCTATCGACTCAGTAAATTATCCTTGCGTCGCACAGGTTAGCGATTAAAAAAGCATTATTTCTCCGTAGCGTTAGGCTACTCTTTTCCAACTTATAAAGGATTTTTATGGCAACTTCTGATGTATTTAAACCAGTGGAGTTTGATGTCAACGGCCGAAAAATTAGTGGTATAAGTTATGGTGATGAGCAGGGCCCCTTGCTTTTATGCTTGCATGGCTGGCTTGATAATGCGGCAAGCTTTCAACCGTTAATGCCGTATTTGTCAAACTATCATGTTATTGCTATTGATTGGCCCGGACATGGCTTATCTGATCATCGAGGCGCTGATGCCCATTATCACTTTTTAGATTGGGTCTATGACTTGATGAGTTTATTTCGCTCACAGCAATGGCAAGCTATCGATATTATTGGTCACTCTATGGGAGGGATGGTAGCGTCTGCGTTTTCGGCTGCCTTTCCTGAACATGTGAAATCATTAACATTGATTGACAGCATCGGTGTGTTAACCTCAGATGCAGCGACCACCACCAAGCAATTACGCAAAGGCTTGTTAAGTCGTTTAACGCGAGATAATAAAGCTAAAAAGTATCATGCTAGTCTCAACTCTGCTGTTGCGGCTCGTGTGTTAGTATCAGATTTAAGCACCGATAATGCTACGCTGATTGTCAAACGCGGTATTGAGCAAACTAAGGCTGGCTTTAGTTGGCGTGCTGACATTCGTTTACGCTCAACTTCACCTTATCGATTTACCTTAGCGCAAGCCGAGCAACTTGTTGCTGATATAAGCACACCTGTGCAATTACTTTACGGCAGCAAAGGGATGGAAATGGTAACTAAAGGTTTAAAGTGCTTTGGCCCTTTGTTTAAAAATTTACAGGTGCATGAGTTGAGCGGTGGCCACCATCTACACATGGAACAAGCTGAGCAGGTCGCTAAGCTGATAAATGCCTTTATTCATCAGCAAGCTAAGCAGTAAGATTAATTCAAGCAGTATATAACGGCTCCTTGCAGTGGATCGGGTATACGTTATTTAGGGCGAATTTTAACCAGTTTGATGATATTAAATTTACTAATTATCCAGTTAATTTAAACAAGTGTTTAAATTAACTGGATCGACCAGTGAAAATTTGATAAAACGTGTCATTAAATTAAAAATAAAAATTTAAAGAGGAAAGGTACCGTGGAAAAAATTTGGCTTGAGAAGAGTTACCCTCCTGGTGTTCCATTTGAAATTGATCCTGATAAATACGCTTCAATTGTCGATATGTTCCATAAATATACTGAGGTTTATGCCGATAGAGCTGCCTTTATTAATATGGGGGCGCAGATTAGTTATCGTGAACTTGCGCAACAAGCTACAACCTTTGCTGCCTACTTACAGCAAGACTTAGGTTTAGTTAAAGGTGATAAATTTGCCATTATGGTACCCAATTGTTTGCAATATCCGATTGCACTATTTGGCGCCCTGTTAGCAGGTTTAACTGTGGTGAATGTCAATCCGCTCTACACAGCACGTGAATTAGAACATCAATTAAAAGACTCCAACAC
Source organism: Colwellia sp. MB02u-9 (assembly GCF_014077085.1). NCBI lineage: Bacteria > Pseudomonadati > Pseudomonadota > Gammaproteobacteria > Alteromonadales > Colwelliaceae > Colwellia > Colwellia sp. MB02u-9. The sequence continues at coordinate 574,899 of NZ_JACGVF010000094.1, read as the reverse complement.
TAAAGCGATTTTGATTATTCAAAATTTTGCCAGTATTTTAGAAAAAGTTATTGATAAAACACCAGTAGAAAAAGTTATTTTAACCTCGCTTGGTGATCGTTTAGGTACAGTCAAAGGTGCCATTGTTAACGGCGTTGTTAAGTACGTTAAAAAAATGGTGCCCGCTTTTAATCTTAAGAATATAGAGCATTTTAATAAAGCTTTAGCTAAGGGAGAAAAATTAAGTTTTAGCCCAGTGACAATTTGCGGTGATGATTTGGCCTTTTTGCAATACACCGGTGGTACAACGGGTGTTTCAAAAGGCGCGATGTTAACGCATCGCAACATGGTTGCTAATCTAGAGCAAGCTAAAGCAGCGATTAAACCGCAATTAGAAGAGGGTAAAGAGCTGGTTGTTACAGCCTTGCCGCTTTATCATATTTTTGCTTTAACGGCTAATTGCCTGACATTTATTACCCTGGGTGGTACCAATTTATTGATCACCAATCCTCGTGATATGCCGGGGTTTGTTAAAGAGTTAGCAAAATATGACTTTACAGCCATTACCGGTGTAAACACCTTATTTAATGGTTTATTGAACACCCCGGGCTTTAGTGAACTCAATTTTTCTAATTTAAAATTATCACTAGGCGGCGGTATGGCGGTACAACGTCCGGTGGCCGAAAATTGGGAACGTGTCACGAAAACACGCTTACTTGAAGGCTATGGCTTGACAGAATGTGCACCTTTAGTAACGCTTTGCCCCTATAACCAAACACATTATAGTGGCAGTATTGGTTTACCTGCACCTTCTACCGATATTCGTATTGTGTTGGAAGATGGCAGTGACGCTAAAATAGGTGAAGCTGGAGAAATGTGGGTTAAAGGCCCGCAAGTAATGAAAGGTTATTATAATCGTCAAGAAGCAACCGATGAGATTTTAAAAGCTGGTTGGTTAGCTACAGGTGATGTCGCTTGTATGGATGAGAATGGCTTTTTCAAAATCGTTGATCGTAAAAAAGATATGATTATTGTTTCTGGCTTTAACGTCTATCCCAATGAAATTGAAGAGATAGCAATGAGCCATGAAGGTGTACTAGAAGCGGCTGCTATAGGTATTCCCAATGAAGCTTCTGGTGAAGCAGTCAAATTATTTATTGTACGTAAAGATCCTAATTTAACTAAGAAATCGTTAATTAATCACTGTCGTGAAAACTTAACTAATTACAAAGTACCAAAATTTGTTGAGTTTCGTGATGAGTTGCCAAAAACCAACGTTGGTAAAATATTACGACGTGAATTGCGCTAATGTAGAGATCGTTATCGCTTGTCGTTAATCGACCATTAATTGACGTCAAAGTGACTTAATAAAAAGGCCAACTAATGTTGGCCTTTTTATGGTCAAATGAATTGTATGCTAGGTTCACATGGATGTGAAAGAGTGGCGATGTTCAAGTCGCTCTTAGCCATCTCGGTAATTGCTCCAGCCTTAACTTTAATGACTGAGATTTTTGTCAGAACATAGTGCAACAACATAATGCAATAACATAGTGCGATAACAGTAAGATAGCTATTATTTCAATCTAAAAGCACTAGGTTCTTAACTTGTTATTTTGCAGGGAAAAGGCATTATTGTGCGTTTATTCTTTCGCCATTAACCGCTTTGCTATCGTTAGCCATTAAATATACGTAAAGTGGCATGATATCTTTCGGTAAAGCAATTTCAGCTTTGTTTTCTGCGGGGTAAGCCACTGAACGCATATCGGTATTCGTTGCGCCGGGATTTACTACGTTAGTTCTAAGCGAACTGTTTTCATATTCGTCCGCAATAACCTGCATGAGTCCTTCTGTGGCAAATTTAGAAACGCTATAAGCACCCCAATAAGCTTTACCTTTATTGCCGACACCTGATGAGGTAAATACTAACGATGCATGGTCAGCTTTGAGTAACACAGGGATTAATGCTTGTGCTAATAAAAACTGGGCATTAACGTTAACTTGCATGACGTCTTGCCAAGTTTGTTGATTAATTTGGTTAAAGGGCGTTAACTCGCCTAGTATTGAAGCATTGAGTAATGCCCCATCTAATTGACCAAATTGATTATCAATGGTGGCGGCTAAGTCAATATAATTTTTCTTTGTTGCCCCTTTCAAATCTAACGGTACAATGGCGGGTTCAGGATAGCCCTTAGCGAGTATTTCATCATAAACTGCTTCTAGTTTTGCAACGGTTCTGCCTAATAAAATAACCGTAGCGCCTAACTCAGCATAAGTTAATGCTGCTTGGCGGCCAATACTTGCGCCCGCACCGGTTACTAAAATGGTTTTGTTGGCTAAAATTTGTGGTGTTATTGTATAGTCAAACATAAGATTAATTTTTGAAATAATTTGATAACAATATTACTACTTTCACTGCTATGCTGACGAGAGTTTTTCGTTACTAATCTACATTTGTGGAATAAAACTTTGAATAAATTAAAATATCACTAGCACTTGAACTATTCTTGAGGTAAGTTTAACTGGTCGAACAAGTTGAGTTTAATGCTGGTATAAGTATAAAAATCAACGATAATAATGAAAAATAATAAAGATATATTTAGCCAGTAGTTAAGTATATAAAATAAAGATAAGTCAGTGGGGAGATAAAATGAAAAAGTTAGTACTCAGTCTAGCAATAGCGAGCACATTAGGTTTAAGTGCTTGCCAAGACGAAACCATAACAGATGTTGAAAGTGAAGTGGTTGAAAACGGCACGGTTGTAACAGCCACAGCACGCGTTAAATTTGATCCAGCGGCGGGCGCTGCTGGACTTTCTATACCAAATGATTTGATTTTTTCTGGTACGGTTGATGGAACCTTAGAGATTCCTGTTGCCGACCCTACTGATGGTTCAGATCCTTTTGTTGCGATTAGTGCACTTGACGGTTGGTCAATTTCTCAACCTTTTCCCCTCGCTATTGAATTCCCAGCAGGAACTTCTTTAGATGCCAGTAGTGCTGCTGAACCTGGATCGGTAAGAGTTTTTGAAACCGTGATGGGTGGTGACGTCAATGACAGTGATTGTACCGCTGTAACACGTGGCCTAGCCTGTAAAGTGATTGGCGAACTTACTTTTGGCCAACATTTTGTTACGCAAAAATCCGGCGACAATGTTTTGTTTGTCCCGATTCAACCCCTTAAAGCAGAAACGACTTATGTCATGGTGATGACGAATAATCTTCGTGATAACAATGGTAAAGCAGTTGCTGGCTCTAGTACTTATGAATTAGCGCGCCAAGATATCAATACCTTACCTTTGGGTAACGAGTCGCAATTAGGCTTACAAGGCGCGATTAATAGTTATGAAGCGGCTGTAATCGCTGCTGGCGTTGATAGCGATACTATTATTTATAGTGCTGCGATGACGACACAATCAACTACACGCGTATTAAGTACGGTTAAATCTTTAATGGCCGCTAGTGTACCTCAGATGGTTGCTAATGCTCAGCAAGGAACTCCAGCTATTGGCGTAGCTGATACCACTCTGTCAGTTGCGGATGTGTTAGCAGGTCAAATTCCTGAAAGCTTGGTACCGTTATATTCTGCAGCAAACTATATTCGTGGTTCAATTACACTACCTTATTACTCAGGCGTACCCTCTGCGGAAAACCCACTAGCACCGGTGAATGATTGGTGGCGTGCCCGTTGTGATTCAGGTGCTACACTGGCCGGATTAGCAGCAGCAAACCCAGCGGCAATTCCTGCTGGGCCATTAGATGCAAATGATGGCTTTTGTATGAACTTTGGTTTACGTGATTTAAGCTCAAGCTCAAATCCAGCGATAGCGGCTATTGATACTGAACGTAATTTAACTAAATTTAATCCAATTCCAACAGGAAAAATGTTGCCGATTGATGTGCAAATGACCACGCCAGATTTAGCCTGGGCTAACCCAGTGCGTGAAAGCATGGATTTACCAGCGTTAGAAGAGCCTGCAAATGGTTGGCCAGTAGCGATTTTAGTGCACGGTATTACCTCAACAAAAGAACAAATGTTACCCATTACCGGTATGTTATCTATATTTGGTATAGCAACGATTGCGATTGATCAGCCATTACATGGTAGTCGCGGTTTTGATTTAAATGGCGATGATGTTGATGATATTAATGCCAGTACCGTATCAACTTTACATTATGTAAACTTGGGTAGCATGTTAAGTATGCGTGATAATACACGCCAAAGTACCTCGGATTTACTGGGTTTGCGTTTAGGTATGAACTTTTTAGGCGGTGCTGATAGCGATGGTAACTCAATAAAAATCGATAGTTCAAAAGTTCACCTGTTAGGTCATTCATTAGGTGGTATTTACGGGATTAATGCAGTTGGCTTAGCAAACACTGAGTTAAACCCACAAATCGATGGTTTATTTAAAATTGCCAGTACTTCTCTAGCAATGCCGGGTTTAATGTTGGCTAACTTTGGTTTGGATTCGCCAGCATTTGAAGGCTTAGCTAAATCTAATTTAACCTTACAGCTATCGCCTGAGTTTAAAGCAGCCGTTGAAGCAACTTTACCTGCTAATTATACCCAAGAAGAATTAAGTGCTTTCTACTTTGCTTTCTATGAAACTTTATCGGCTGAGCAAAAAGCCACTTTAAATGGCGGTTTCGCTCAATTTACTTTTGCAGCGCAAACAGTGACAGACTCGGGTGACCCTATTGCTTATGTACAAACATTAGCAGCGACTGAAACACCTACGCATTTAATCGAAGTTGTCGGTAATGGTGATGATAATTTATCAGACCAAGTTGTGACAAATAGAGCACCATTTACCCCTATGGGTGGTACTGAACCTGCGATTGCTTTCTTAGGCTTGCAAGGTGTGAGTGAAGACACTAATGGCTCAGGTGCAGTGAGATTTGTTAGTGGTCACCATAGTTCAATACTTGACCCTCGTGCTAAAGCCGCTTCACCAGATGCTGCGTTAAGTGCTAGAGCAACGCAAGAAATGCAATCGCAAGTGGCGGTGTTCTTTGCGACGATGGGACAATTAATTAAAGTAACTGACACTGCGGTTGTACAGTAGATTGCACAGTAGATTGTACAGTAGAGTATTCATGCACTTTGTGTTGAATAAAGCCTGCACTTTAGTCACAGTATTGAGTTAAGTTAGTTTTAATTAAATATTGTCGCAGGTTGACAAAATACTAACGGTCCATATCTTGGGCCGTTTTTTTTGGCTGGTATTTTATTTGTCTTGTAGTGCTTGTAGTACTTTTAATTCTGTAGCACTAAGGCCTAGTTTTTGACGGCACAGTAATGTTTTAGCTTAACGTACTTATGCCAGAGCAAAACTATACCAAAACTACACCAGGGCAAAGCTATGCTAAATAACGCTAGCCCGTGCTCAAAAGAGCCGGGTGTAAATCAGGGCAATTAGTTAACAATGTAATTGTGGTAGCGGATAAAGACGCATTTTTAAATACTACTCTGCAGTTTAGCCATTATTTTATAAAGCAAAGATTGGCTGACAGTTGCTTATTTATTTTCATTTAAGTGGTAACTTTAGTGAATAATTAGCTATTCCCCTTTTTTTACAAACTATATCCCCCATATTGATAACTAGAATAATCATTACAATTAATATACAACAATAGGATTAACAGTTGTTAACCTGTTGTTTAGGAGAAAAATATTGGAATTTCTGTATGAATACGGTTTGTTTTTAGCTAAAACCATCACTTTCGTTATTGCGGTGGTTGCAATTATTATTGCTATTGCCTCTTCCGCAATGAAGCAAGGTGGTAAGAAAGGTGAGCTAGAAATTATTGACTTATCAGAGCAATATATTGAAGTTGAAGAAGATATTACCCACCACCTTTTATCTAAAGAAGAGTTAAACGAAAAAGAGAAAAAAGATAAGAAGGCGGCAAAAGAGCAAGCCAAAATCGATAAAAAAGCTCTCAAAGACGGCAGTGACGAAAAGAAAGCCATCCCACGTTTATTTGTTGTCGACTTTAACGGTAGTATTGATGCTAAAGAAGTGGGCTCTTTACGTGAAGAAATTAGTGCAATTTTAACTGTGGCTCAACCCAGCGATGAAGTTTTTGTTCGTTTAGAAAGTGGCGGCGGTATGGTGCACGGTTACGGCTTAGCGGCTTCACAACTCGACCGCGTACGTCAACGCAATATTCCATTAACGGCATCAGTTGATAAAGTGGCAGCCAGTGGCGGCTATATGATGGCCTGTGTGGCTAATAAAATAGTCTCAGCGCCATTTGCTATTCTTGGTTCTATTGGTGTTATTGCACAAGTGCCAAATTTTCATAAGTTATTAAAGAAAAATGATGTCGACTTTGAGCAGTTTACCGCCGGTGAATTTAAACGTACGGTCACCATGTTTGGTGAAAATACCGATAAAGGCCGTGAAAAATTTGTTGAAGAGCTTGAAGATACGCACGTGTTATTTAAAAACTTTGTTAGTGAGCATCGTCCAAGTCTAGATATCGCTAAAGTGGCAACAGGTGAGCATTGGTTTGGCACACAAGCAAAAGAATTAGGGCTTGTTGATGAAATACTAACCAGTGACGATTACTTACAGGCGCGTTGTAAATCTCACAAGTTAGTGCAAATTAAGTATGCAACAAAGAAAGGTTTAGCTGAAAAGTTTTCAAAAGCAGCATCTTTGTCATTTGATAGCATTATAAGCAAGGTTTGGCAAAATAATCGTATTTTTCCAAGTTAATAGCTTTGGCTGATTTAAGCTAATAAGGTCATATCAATGGACAGTTTTTTTTGGCATAAATGTTGGGAGCGCAACAAGCTGGGTTTTCACCAAAGTGACATACACCCTTTATTGTCTCAATATTTCAAAAAACTGTCTTTACCCTCCGATCAGCATGTGTTTGTGCCGCTATGTGGCAAAACACTTGATATGGCCTATTTAGCGCAGTATTGGCAGGTTACAGGTAATGAATTAAGTAAAATTGCCTGTAGCGACTTCTTTCTCGAAAACAATATTGAGTATCAAAAAAAGACCTCAGGTGATTTTGAGCAGTTTTTTTGTCCTCAGCTTTCACTATTACAAGGTGATTTCTTTAAGCTTTCTGCAGACGCCATTCACCGCGTAGATTGGATATATGACCGTGCGGCCTTAATTGCGCTACCAACAACAATGCAGCAAGCATACGTTAAGCATTTGAAAACGTTTTTTTGCTCACATACACGCTTATTTTTAGTAACAGTTGAGTTTCCAAGAACGCAATTAAGTGGTCCGCCATTTTCGATAACAGCCACTGATGTACAACGCTTGTTTTCAGGCTTCAATATTGAATGTATTGCGACCCATGAGCTTAAAGATAAGCAATTTGCCCAGCGAAGCTTTGAAGTTGATTACCTGAGAGAAAAGCTATATATCATCACTAAAAAATAATAGTGGATGAAGTAAATATCTAGCTAAACATAGTGTTTAGTGCTTATTTTTAAGGAAATAGCGGTTAATTTAAATAGCGCTCAGTTAAATTTTTATTAATGGAAGGGGAGTTTTTTTAAAAGCTTAATTGAGTTTATTAGTGATGTATTTAACCTGACGGTTTTTATTTGACGTCATAAACTTGAGTAATATCTAGCAGTATAAATGCTGACCTATAATGATCAATCTAAAGCCTTCACTGCTTCCAATACACCTATGTTCCAATACACTTATGTAACCATTAATGTTACTTTGATTAGCTGCAATACCTTAGAAGGTATTCCTAAGTGCTTTAGATAGCTTACATAAGATTAATTAAGTTGCTATTGATTGCCTTATATTTTCGTATAGTTTATTGGGCTTTAAATAACAAAAAAGGTGCTGTTGGGCACCTTTTTTTTGAAGATTAAGAGTCAAAAAGTTAATGGTTAATTTAATAGCCCTACTATTCAGCAAGCATCACCGCTTTGATGATAATTTCAGCGCCTTTGTTGACATGAAAATCCTTCATTGTAACTTGAGCGTGAGCTATTTTTTCGATAGGATTTATGACTATCGTATTTAACTTAATTGATTGTGCCAAGTGTAGTTTAGTGATTTCTACTAGTTCAACGGCGTTGATAGCCTGTACTTTAACTAATTGTGTTGCTTGGCTGTTACTTGCCACTAAAGCTAACATGGCGATAGTTGCTAATTTAAAAATGTTTTTCATAAGTCACCTGTAATAAAACGTTAATTGGTTTTATAGATGTTTTGGGACTCGTTCTTTTCAATGACAAACAAGGGTTGGGAGCCTGTTTGATTATTACCCGATTATTTCGGGGTAAAGATGAAGTCCTTCATCTATGGCGTGCATATTACGGTAAAACTGGTAAAGTTTATAATGACTATTTATAATGCCATTCATTAGAAAAACTAATCCGACATGCTTATGTCGAAAACTTGATGAATTATGCAAGCATAGATTCATTTTTAACGTAAATTTATAGGTGTATCTTGGCGAATAGACTCCCACCACTTAACGCTTTGAGGGCTTTTGAGGCATCTGCTAGGCAGTTAAGTTTTACCCGGGCAGCGGAAGAGTTATTCGTTACTCAAGCAGCAATAAGTCATCAAATAAAAGCCTTGGAAGATAATTTAGGCATAAAATTATTTATGCGTAAAAATAGAAGTTTGTTACTGACAGAAGAAGGCCAGTCATATTATCTTGATATTAAAGATGTGTTTAATGCCTTACATGACGCCACAGAAAGATTATTAGCCCGCGGGGCAAAGGGTGCTATTACGGTCAGCTTGCAGCCAAGCTTTGCCATACAGTGGTTGGTGCCTAGGTTAAACACCTTTAACTTATTACATCCTGATATTGACGTGCGTATCAAAGCAGTTGACCAACCTGAAAATTCGCTTACTGAAGATGTTGATTTAGCAATATACTATGGTAGAGGGCGGTGGAGTGGTATTCATGCGGAGCAATTACATACCGAGTATTTGATCCCCGTGTGTTCGCCTTTATTATTATCGGGTAGTAAACCCTTAGGCATAATTGATGATTTAGCAAATCATACTTTATTACATGATGCCTCGAGAAGAGATTGGAAAAGATGGTTTAAGCATGTTGACTTCAAAGGCGGTAATGTTAACCATGGCCCAATATTTAGTCATTCGGCGATGGTGTTACAAGCGGCTATTCATGGCCAAGGGGTTGCTCTGGCGCATAGTGTGCTTGCGAAACCGGATATTGATAGTGGTCGATTGGTTTGCCCATTTAAAGAAGTATTAATCAGTAAAAACTCTTATTACATTGTCTGTCGAGAAAAACAATTGGAATTAGGTAAAATAGCGGCGTTTCGTGAGTGGGTATTACAAACGGTTGCCGACGAGCAAACTATGATTGATGAAGGGTAGCTAGTGTGATCAACAACGAATTATCAGTTAGTAACGAACTAAATTGCGCCAAAGACGCAAAAGCATTGGTCATATTTGCCCATGGTGCGGGTGCGGATATGCATCACCCGTACATTGAAGAACTTGTTGGTTTGATGAATGCTCAGCAATTGAGTGTTTTACGCTTTAACTTTCCTTTTATGGACAAGCGTAAACTTGATGGCAAAAGGCGACCACCGGACAGAATGCCCGCGCTAGTTGAGTGCTATCAAGCCATATTAGCAAAAGCCAATAGCACTTTACCGATATACATTGCCGGAAAATCAATGGGTGGTCGAGTAGCGGCGACTTTAGCGGGGGATAGCGTTTTAATGAAAAGTAATTTAGTACGGGGCGTTATCTGCCTAGGTTATCCATTTCATCCGGTAAAAAAACCAGAAAAGTTACGCTTAGCGCCATTGCAAGATACACAATTGCCTGTGTTGATCTTACAAGGCGAAAGAGATGCGCTAGGTAGTGAAAGTGAAATTAAGCAATACGAAATTTCCTCACGTTGTCAGTTACATTACTTTAATGACGGTGACCACGATTTAAAGCCACGGGTAAAATCGGGTTACACCCTAAAACAGCATCAAACTACAGCGGTTCATAAAATGAGGAGTTTTATCGATGAAATTAATAACAGTTGCTAAACTACTGATGATATTTGTTGGTATCAGTGGGTGTTTTTCTGTATTATTCGGCGCTTGGTTAGCCCATGGTGGGCAATCGCTACCTTTGGCGTCACAAGAACGACTAATGACCGCATTAACGTATCAGTTTTTTCATACGTTAGCGCTAATGCTAACCATCATCTTATATAAGCTGCACGAAAAAGCTATGTTATTGATCGCAGGAATATTATTTGTGATTGGTATCGTATTTTTTAGTGGTAGTTTGTATATCAGAACGTTATTCGATGTGTTGAGTATTGGAAAGTTGGCGCCATCAGGCGGCCTGTCATTTGCACTTGCCTGGCTAGTGGTTGGATTTGCAGGTACTAAAATGTTTGACCAAAAGTTAGGTAATTAATTAAAATGACTGCAATAGTTTTATATTGTCGCCCCGGATTTGAAAAAGAATGTGGCGCAGAAATTCAAGAAAAAGCTTCATGGAATGAAGTATATGGCTATTTAGAGCTAACTAAAAACCAGGGCGTAGTTTATTTTCATTTAAATAAGCCGGAAGAGGGTGAGATTTTAATGGAAAAAATTCCATTAAAGCGACTTATTTTCGCTCGCCAATGGTTTGTCACGGTAACTGAAAAAATAGACTTACCTGACTACAATCGCGTTGAAGCCATTGTAGAAGTGTTAGGCACTGAGTGGCAATACGCTGATTTGCGTATGGAAACTCCTGACACAAATGACGGTAAAGAACTGTCGAAGTTTTGTCGTAAATTAGCAGTACCACTGCGACAAGCACTGAGAAAAGATAAAGTACTGACCGAAAAAGGTAATAAAGATGGCGCGGTGTTACATGCGTTATTTTTATCAGGCAAAGAAGTTATATTCGGCTTTTCATTAGCGCGAAATACTTCGCCACATGTGATGGGTATTCCACGTTTAAAATTCCCTAATGCCGCACCAAGTCGTTCAACATTGAAACTTGATGAAGCTTTTTTATATTTTATTCCTAGAGAAGAATGGGATATACGTTTAACCTCAGGGATGAATGCAGTCGATTTAGGTGCAGCTCCAGGTGGTTGGACTTATCAATTGGTTCGTCGTGGCATGATGGTAACGTCAATCGATAATGGCCCAATGGCGGAATCATTAATGCAAACGGGTCAAGTAAAGCATCGTACAATGGATGGCTTTAAGTACTTGCCGCAAAAGAAAAATGTTTATTGGTTAGTATGTGACATGATTGAAAAGCCACAACGCGTGGCAAAGCTGATGAGTGAATGGTTATTAAAAGGCCTATGCCAAGAAGCTATTTTCAACTTGAAATTACCCATGAAGGGGCGTTATCAGCAAGTTAATGATGACTTACAAACGATGAAAGATGCTTTTTCTCTGCACAATGTAAAATATGAATTGTATGCCAAGCATTTGTACTATGACCGCGAAGAAATAACCGTTCACGCTAGGTTATTATCTCCGCCGCCGATGGATATTTAGTGACTTTCTACTAACAATATTTTGAAAAAAAAGCCCTATATTTCTGATGGATTTTAGGGCTTTTTTATATTTTAAGTTTATCTATCTGCTAATACTGTTGTTTTACTATCAAATACACCGCTGTTATACATCAAGAGATAATCTTCCTTTTTATAAAAAATAGTAATGCTAATGATAGGATAGCGTATGATTTTGGTTCACCGACTGTTACCGTATTTGACACGCCTTGAATGACTATATTTTGAAAAGCGATAACTTCGCTGCCACCATTGACCTTAGCTTTCAATTCAAGTGTTAACAAGCTTCCAGTGTCTAAAATGGATGACGAAAATGCTTTAAATTCATTACTGAGTAATCGAGAATTTACCGTCATGGGATCGTTAAGCGCTATTAAGCTATTATCTTCTAAGCGGTAATTTTGTTGGGTATCTTCATTGCTTATACTTTGAAAAATTGTACTGTATGGATTGTTGTCAATACTGTAGCGCCATAAAAATTGGTCACTACTTTCAAAGTCGCCCATTGCCGCCATGTCGATAAAAAATGTTAATGCAGATAAATTTTTGATGTTGATTTTCCACTTAGCGAGGGTATCATCGATTGGATTATTCAAGTTGACGGTATCAACAATGCCAAAAAAAGCTTGTGTATTGGTACTCGAAACAATGCCTAAACGGTCAGATGTTGCTATTTCACTGTTATCTAATAATGCGTTGGGTATATTTAAACCAACATCTCGCTGATAGATTTGAAAGCCATCGTTAATACTTGAAAAAGCATTTTTGAATGGATTAGTATAGTTAATATGTGTCGATGAATGGGGTGTTAATAGCTCATAATTTATCAATGATGCATGGCTATTTCCGGTAAGAAGGTAGCTGCATATTATGGCTATAGTTTTTAGGTGAAATGGCTGCATAACAAAGTCCTTTTTGTCTTTAATATTTTGCTATAAGTTCCTCTAAGAAGTATTCGCTTTATTTGAAAAAGCAGGTAATTAACCGCTTTAAATACAATTAGCTTCATCCTTGGAGCAGGTTAGTATTACAGTAGTTTATAGGACGAATGTTAATAAATAGCCTATAAAACCTTAAACAGTATAGCGCTAGTGTTAATAAATGCGAATTTACCCAAGCCAACAATGTGAATCGACCTAGTAATTGAAATTATTGAACATTAAATACTATTAGGTCAATTTACACTAAGGCCAGAAAGCACTCAGTGATTGTTATCAGGAATAACCTTACTTGTTGATCACTTAGATTTGCTTACTAAGGTTAAAAATATATAAGTGTGGGACTCGTTATTTGGTCAAAAGATGTTAAAAACTCTATTTTAAATAAAAAGTAAAGACGTTCCCTTAAGTAAAAAACAAAAAATATTATGAATAATTCTAATATTTACATCTTCATAAAAAGGAAAACAATAATGAAAGAACTACTTTTAGCCGTAATTTATAGCATAGCATTACTCAGTGCAGCGACGACATCGGCTAATAATAACAAGCTAAACACGGTAGCTATATTTGATGCACAACACCCTCCAGGCAATATTGCTATTACGCCGTCGGGCAGAAAGTTTTTGTCAATACACGGATTTTACGGGCAAAAGCAAAAAATTATGGAGTTGTTCAAAGACGGTACAACAAAACCTTATCCTAATGAAGCGTGGGCGTATGCTTACAATAACGGTAAAGGTTTTTATGATGTACTAGGTATTAATGTATCAGCCAATGGTATTTTATGGATGCTAGATACGTCAGGCCCTGATCACGCTGGACGATTAGTCGGTTGGGATACTATTAACGAGCAGCTTCATAAAATCATTTATTTAGCAAAGCCAACAATTACAGAGACCTCGTTTTTAAACGACTTAGCGGTTGATAACAAAAATGGATATATCTATATAGCAGATACAGCACAAGGCAGCCAAGCCGCGATTATTACTGTAAATATTAAAACAGGTGCAGCGCGAAGAGTGCTGCAAAACAGCCATTATACTACTGCCGAAAACATCAACATAGTTATTGAAGGTCGCACTATGAAAATTGGAGGACAAGCGGCACGTTTAGGTGTAAACCCAATTACCCTTGAGCCAAATGAAAATTGGTTATACTTTGGCTCTATGTCAGGTACATCGATATATCGTATTGCTACCAGCGCAATGATAGATGAAAGTCTATCAAGTAAAGCGCTTGAACAAAAAGTAGAGCGCTATGGTACTAAGCCAATTTCTGATGGCATTATTGTAGATGGAGGTGGCAACGTTTATGTCACGGATATTACTAACGGCGCTATCGGTGTGGTTAAGCCCAGTGGCGATTATGAAGTGTTATTTAAAAATGAGCGGCTCGTGTGGCCTGATGGCTTCAGTTATGGCGCTGATGATAAAATTTACTTCACTGTGAATGAACTTCACCGTTCACCGCCACTTAATGACGGTAAAGACGGTAGCCAAGGCCAATTTAGCGTGCTTTCTTTTGAGCCGCTCGTTAAAGGTAAAGTAGGTCGGTAAGTGCCACTATTCAGCAATAACTAACCGTCACTATTAGCATTGAGCAGTCTTTTAAAGACTGCTTTTTAGAAGCTAAAGTCGCTTTATTACTGTATTCCAACATGGATAAAAGGTTCAGTTTTTAGCGAGATGAGGAAGGTTTTTGAACCTCTATTTTAGTTTGTGCTTAGCGCACCAAGTAATTGTGAATTTATTTCAGTATGAACAATTTCTGAGTGAGTCTCACTTGATGATGCAGAAGTTGATTTAGCTAAAAAACTATCACTTCTGAAACAGTAACTGCGTTTAGCACTTTTGTTGAGGTAATTTCATTACTCATTACTCATTACTCATCACTATTCAGACAAATTAACTTTTTTTGAGTTATAACCAGTTATTCCTGCTCTAGAATATTTATACTAAGCTTGTTATACCTGTGCCATTAAACTTGTGGTTTTGTTATTGACAGGATCAATAAATTAATAACATGTGCAAGATAAGAGAAATGCTGAAGATAAAAAAACCAAGCACTGTGGCTTGGTTTTTCATATAAGGTAATAAGCAGTGTTATAAACGTTCTAATACAGCTTGTGTGAAGTCTGAGGTGCCGTGTGTGCCGCCAAGATCTCGTGTGGTGCGATCGCCAGATTCGATAACTTCCGTTATAGCGCGACGAATGTTATCTGCTTTATCAGCCATACCTAAGTATTCTAGCATTTGAATAGCGGCTAAAATAACTGAGGTAGGGTTTGCCAAGTTTTTGCCTGCAATATCAGGCGCACTGCCATGAACCGCTTCAAATATTGCACAGCCATTACCAATATTAGCGCCAGGTGCCATGCCTAAGCCACCCACTAAACCTGCACATAAATCTGACAGTATATCGCCAAATAAATTTGTAGTAACAATTACATCGAACTGCTCAGGATTCATGACTAACTGCATACAACAGTTATCTACAATCATTTCTGTTGATTCAATTTGTGGGTAACGTGCGGCTACTTCACGGGCTACTTTAAGAAATAGGCCAGATGTTGACTTTAGGATGTTAGCTTTATGAACAGCAGTTACCTTTTTACGACCTTCTTTTATCGCCGTTTCATAAGCGAAAGTTACAATGCGTTCAGCACCTTCACGAGTGACAAGACTTTTCGCTTCCGCTTGATTTCCGTCTTCTGAAACTGTTTGTCCTAGGCCTGAGTACATACCTTCAGTATTTTCACGAATGGTAATGATATCAATATTTTCATAACGTGCCTTCGTGCCTTTAAATGACAACACAGGACGAACATTAGCATATAGTTGAAAATGCTTACGTAAGGTGACGTTAATTGAAGTAAAACCTTCACCTACAGGTGTCGTTAACGGACCTTTTAGGCTGATTTTATTTTTTTCAATTAGTGCTAAGGTTGATTCTGGCACTAAGTCGCCATGATTCTCCAATGCGGTTAGACCAGCGTCAGCATACTCATATTCAAAATTACAGCCGGCTTTATCTAATATTTTGATAGTTGCGTCGATAATGTCTGGACCTATGCCGTCACCTGGGATCACTGTTATGGTTTGTTTTGCCATTGTTTAATTGCCTTTTGAGTATTGCTTTTTTGAATTGCGAGAATCGTGAGTTTTTGTTTAAATATAAAACACTTACCAGCCAATATATTTGACCTGACACTACGCTTATTGATTCAACCGAGTTAATGCCTGCAATTATAGCAACTAACCGTAGCAGTTAGTAAGTTTTACTGTAAAACTTTAGTCTAATTCCTGTGCTATTAGGTTTCTAGTTGTTGGTAGGAGAAAAAATCAAGGCTGATGTTTATTCTTCTCAACTAAACTTGGGCTATTTTAATTAGCACATACGGGTAATAACTAAGTGGCATGGGTAGCTAGTGTTATATTTAGTGTGGAGTTTTAAGAATAAATATTTTTTTTCAGCAATATACGCGATATGAGTGATAGGCGTCGATTAAATATAAAAAAATGACTTATCAGGCAGCTAATATGTCATCACTTGATGTTAAGTATAGCTGTTTAAATATTACTGAGATGTGCAGTTTAAAACGCTTTAAACTGCTGATAAGCTGTTTTACCAATAGCGGTTAAAATACCATTAGTAAACAATAATGCGGTGCATTCATCTTGTGTAGTGATGCCGTCAGACTTTACATGTTGGGTGCGGTAAAAGCTGACTTGATACCTGCTTTCGTTAACTATTTTTGCTTCGGTAATATCAGGACTACCTAGCTGTTCGATGGCACTATTAAAATTAAATTTTTTCAATTCAAGTTTAGCAATAAATTGTTGATTGTAAGCTTCTCGGTCTTCCCATTGCATGTTTGCAGGGCTGTCATCGTAAAAGTTGACCACTAAGGTGACAAATATACCGTATGCTGCTAAGGCGACTAATATGATAGCAATTATTTTTTTATTCACTTTTAATCCTTGAAGCTTTCTTGGTCATTATTTTTGAGTCATTATTTATTGTTAACGTCATTACTCATTATTGAGCTCTAAATAATGAGTAATGACGTTTTAGTGCGTTTTAATGGCTAGAGTGAAAATACCAGCAACAACTTTCAATGTTACCAGATTGTTAACTGCTGGCAAGTGCATTTTAAAAGGGTAGTCTTATGTCTTTTAAATTAAACCCTAAAGGGATATCAATTTTTAATGTCAGTAGTTTGCGACTTAACGTAATTTGTTCATCATGTTGCAATAGCTTTTCACTGATGCTATTTTTTAAGTCTTTAGCATTCAGTATACTTTTAATCGAGCCATACTGATTTAATAATTTTGCTGCGGTTACTTGGCCTATGCCGGCTACGCCAGGAATTTTATTAGTGTTATCACCCGTTAAAGTCCATAAGTCCATTAACTTATCTGGTTTTACCGTGAACTTGTTAAGTACATATTCTTCGTCTAAATAACGACGATTAAAATAGTCATAGACTTGGATATTGGGATTGAGTAGTGATAAAAAACACTTATCTGTAGATACCACAGTTACATTTCTACCACGCAATGCAACCTTTATTGCCAAGGTTGCAATTAAATCATCAGCCTCGTCTGCTTCTGAAACTAAAGAGTCAACGTGGTGTTGCATAAAGCGGTCTTGGATATCAGTTAACTTGTCAGCCAAATGCTCGGGCATTTTTTTACGGCCTTTTTTATAGTCTGGATAAATGTCATAGCGCCAACATGGCGCTTGAGAGTCAAACACCGCAAGCGCATGGCTAGGCTTTAACTGTTCAATAATTTTTTGTAAGGCTTGTTCACATGCTTTGGCGGTATTAAATAGCACTTGTTGCTTGGTATTTTCAGCCAATTCATTGTTCAACAAAAATGGCCGTTCTTGCACAGCATAAATTCTTCTGATTAAATTTAATGCATCAATTAATACCAAATGGACCGTCATAAAAATTAACCTTCAATGACTGTATAACAAGGAATGTATTCACTACCAGGTAGTTTCATTCTTTGTTGTTTGACGAAAGAATTCAATAGCGTGTCCATTAATGCCATCATCTTACTATCACCACTTATTTTAAACGGCCCGTTTTCTCGGATGGCTTTTATGCCACTGGCTTTGACATTACCGGCAACAATACCAGAAAAAGCCCGGCGTAAATTGGCGGCTAATGACGCTATGCTTTGGTCATAATGCAAATTTAATGAGGCCATGTTTTTGTGATCAGGCTCGAACGGCTGTTGAAATTCAGTTTCAATCACTAATGACCAATTAAAATGATAAGAGTCACCGGTCAATTTTCGATGTGCGACCACTTCTTCTGTGCTTAATTTAAAAGTTTTTGCGACTTGTTCAGGGTCATCAATAATAATTTTATAGAGTTGCTGTGCTGATTCACCAAGCGTGTTGGCAATAAAAGTGTCAATTTGCTGAAAATACTCTGCACTTTCAATGGGCCCAGTTAAAATAATAGGCAATTTTTGTAACTGATTTTTTGGATGTAGCATAATACCTAAAATATAAAGTAACTCTTCTGCTGTACCTGCACCGCCGGGAAAGATAATAATACCATGCGACATACGCACAAATGCTTCTAAGCGTTTTTCAATATCGGGCATAATGACTAATTCATTAACGATAGGGTTTGGTGGCTCGGCTGCAATAATACTAGGCTCAGTTAATCCTATATAGCGGCCAGTTGTGTTGCGTTGCTTGGCATGACCAAAGGTTGCTCCTTTCATTGGGCCTTTCATCGCGCCAGGCCCACAACCTGTACAAATATTAAAACTCCGCAAACCCAGGTGATAACCTACTTGTTTGGTATATTTATACTCGGTACTATTAATCGAATGTCCACCCCAGCAGGTGATCAAATTAGGTGAACTGTCAGGAATTATCGCGTTGGCATTGCGTAACATATCAAAAATAACATTAGTGACACTGTCGACATCTTTAGTGCTGTAACAATCACCAATAAATAATATGTCGCGTAACACCGCCGAAAGGTGCTCTTGAATACCCTTGATAATAATACCGTCGACAAAAGCATGTTTGGGCGGGTTATCTAAGGCTAACTTAACACCACGCTCACGCCTTAATACTTTAATTTGAAAGTCTAAAAATTGTTGATATATATCTTCAGCATTATCGGTATGACTGCCGGCATTGAGTACGGCTAACGAACAATTACGATAGAGATTATAGAGTTCACTGGTGGCGGATTGTTGTAAACGGTCAACTTCTGCTTGAGACAGTAAATTCATTTTGCCAACAGGATTAATTTGAGTATGCATAACGGTACTTCCTCGTGCTGATTATTATCCGTAAATAACGCTATATTTCCGTCTTTCTAGCTTGATACCATGCAGCGTTAGCATGTTCAAATGCGGTAATTTGTAAAAATAAACGGTAGACTTGCCACCTTTTTACGTAATATATTGAGCTTGTTTACTACAGTGGATTTATCGATATTACTCAACAAGTTCTTCGTCACCATATCGGCTAATAAAAGCCTCTTTGGCCATAACACTTGTTAAGGTAAAGGGTGTTGATTTTTTGCTAAACTACTGAGTTTTTTAGCATATATTTTAAGTTGATTAATTTTTTATTCAACAATATGTCACTGTCTTTGCAAGCGAGTGACAATTTATCATCAAGTTGTTCAATAATGCTGCTAGTACGCTGAGCGTGAATCGCGGTATCAAATAAAGATTATAATCGGTTAATAGTGATGTTCGCGATAAAACTTTCACTCATAAACTTTCAGCCATAAAAAAGCGCTCCAAAATATACTCATTGAATGGAAACAATAGCACTAGGTATGTTTTGAAACTATTGCTTTTACATCAAGGCTAAAGCAATAGTTTCTTGTTATATGATAATAATAAACACAACCATATAAAAAGCCAGTATAAGTGTATATCTAATAACTGACTGCTTAAAAACTACACGTTGTGTTGGCTTATTGTCGTAGTGTTCTTAATTTAGGCGCTTTTGTTTTGCTTGTTGAGCGAAATGGATTAATGTCTAAGCCGCCTCTGCGGGTATATCGAGCAAAAACTGTTAGGTGTTCAATCTGACAAAAACGCTTGAGATCACAAAAAATTCGCTCAACACATTGTTCATGAAATTCATTATGTTGGCGAAACGAAATTAAATATTTTAATAAGGTTTTATGACAAATTTGTTGACCGCTATATTCAATATAAACACTCGCCCAGTCAGGTTGATTAGTGATTAAGCAATTTGACTTTAATAAATGGCAAACTAAATATTCAGTCACAACATCTGCTTGGTCATGGTTGATACTTTTTAGTATTTGTGGAGCAAGTTGGTAATGACTCACTTCAATGTCTAACTCATCTATACATAATGCGCTATCAAGGGCTATAGCGAGTGCAGGGCAGTTATTGACAGGAAAAAGTTTTACTTCTGCACTGGCGCCAGCGGTAGCGGATAAGTCTTTTATTAATGCAGACTCTACACTTTGCCACGAGGAGAATCTAGTCTGATTAAAACTGTTTAAATACAGCTTAAAAGACTTTGACTCTACAATGTTTGGGCTGGTACATGGAAAACTAAATTCAGCCACCGCAACAACGGGCTTACCCTTGTCATTTAACCATGACAGCTCATAGCCATACCAAACATCTTCACCTTTAAACGGCAGCTTGTTTGTTGTTAAACCTAAACTGTCTCTATTTAAGCTCCTAGGTACCGCTTGTAGTAATTCTGGGGTATATTGGCTGCAATAGCTTGTTACTTTTCCAAGCGTTAACTTGCTTAACGCTTTTGCGTTTGTATAAGTGCTCATTTTTGCGTAACTTCTTCTCTGATTGTAACAAGGTTGAAATCTTTCTCTATTTTATAGGAATTAACTGCTAGATGAAAATATCAAATCACTCTCTTAATGAACTCGTATGGCAATTTTCTCAAGATTACTTACAGGCATACCAAGATAGGTTTCAACATTTACCTATTACCCAGAAAGATGAAGACTGGTCATCGCCTTGTGAGCAGGGTGTGCATGAAGAAGATTTTTCTTTATGGCAGCCAATAAAAATGGCACAAGTGCTAACGTTTGATAATGTTGAAGCGGCTTTGGAAGTCAAACTTCATGCTGACATTAAAGACTATTTTACCACTATCTATAGTGACAGCTTAGACGCCAGTTGTGTAGAAGGAGACTTGTCATTGTTATTTGTATGGAGCGAAAAAGACTTTGCGCGTCTACAAGAAAATATTATTGGCCATATTTTAATGAAAACAAAATTAAAACAAAAGCTAACGATATTTTTTGCGCTGACTGATGATGACGACCATATTATTTCATTAGACAATGACACAGGCTCAGTGTGGGTGGAAAAAGTGGGCCGTGAGCCACATAAAAAAATAGCAGAGACACTGGCTGAATTTATGTCACAACTTACGCCTCGGATACCGCCAACCAGTATTGAAAATGCTCAGTAAGCGATAAATTACTCAAACATTATAATGACTTTTTGGCCGTGCTGAGCATAAAGTCAGCTATTTTTTTGCTGGTCTAACAATTGTTTTAGCTGTTGCTTTAATTCAGTTATATCTCGCTGCAGTGGCGCTAAAGCATTTGCTATCAGTAAACTTATTTCTGTGTTGTTAGGTTTTGCTTCAGTTGAGGTTTTGGTGGTGATTTCTTGATTTTGAGCCTGTATAAATTTTGGCTCGTGGTGCCAGTTTTTTAAAGCCGAAATTATTTTTGGCAAAGGTACGGCTTGATTCAGCTGACTTTTAATCAGTGCCACACTGGGCACTTTACCTTCATTGGCTAGCTTGTTGGCGATGATGGAAATTTCATCAGATATAGTCATAACGCATAACTCAGGTGTTAAAGAAGCAATATTTTAGCGAAAAACACTAACGCTGTCTCGCTTTGTTTTTAGTTTTTTTATTTATATTCAATACAATCAGTTGGTTATGAAAGTGGTTTAGTATTTGCAATTAGCCTTATCAAACCCATTACTTTTGATAAGAGAAAAATAAAATGAAACAAACGTTATTAGCACTCATTGTTATTGCGCCATTAACCTTGACTTTAACCGGTTGCGTTATTGCCGTTGGCGGCGAAGATGGTCACTCTATTTCTGGCGATTTTGACGATAGAGAATATCAAAATAGAAAAAAAATCGCCGGTATACAATTAAACACCACGTTTGCTGATGTTTCTCGTGTAATGGGCGTAGCTGATTTTAATGAAACTTATTTCGATGACGGCAAAACGGTTAATGTAGTTTATTTTCGTACACATCGTTTGCACAAAGATGGCTTAACAACGAAAGATGAGTGTACAAAGTTAGTTTTTGTTAACGATGAATTAACTGCCATAGAGTAAGGGTGATAATCAGTGGTGTGTTGATCGGGCTTATACCAATCTCACTCATTATCTGATCATTTTTACTGGTTAAAATAATCCACTACTGCGTTATTTATTTAATAATTAGCACAACTAGTGATTAAAATAAATGCCTTATATTTGGCCATTTTCCCTGCGTATAAAGTAGACCACCTAATTAATGAAATTGGTATGAGTATCTTAAAGGCATGAGAAAAGGGTGATATCAATTGATATCGCCCTTTTTAGTTTTACAAACGTAACATTTTCAGCATCGACTAACTATGTTATTAACGACCCGCTGGGAATAAACAGCGGGGATAAATTAGTTATGCCGCTTTGCTCTGTTTTGATGTGTTCTGCTACCCCTGTTTTTTTGGCTGCGAGTTACCTTGGCGTTTGAGCGCTTATGCACGCTTTTTTCACTTGTTGAAGTTGGGTGGTTTTGGTAAGTTTTTTTAGGTTTTTTTACAGCTTTAAGATAACTTTTCTCAGTACGGGCTCTATTAGTGATGCCTTGATCATTTTGGCTATAACTGTCTTTTTTTATATATTTTTTAACCTCATTATTCCTATTCCTATTCATATTTACCTGCGGCTTAGCTGTTTCGATTTTATCGTTATAGGGTTTTTTACTGCCCTTAGTTTGTTGCCAAGGCTTATTTTTATAGGCTTTTTGTTGAGTTAATGAATTTTTCTTAAGCGGATGCTTGTCAATTTTCAGCGCTCGATTAACCTGCAGCTTATGCTTCAGGCTTTGGTTTTGGTTTTTACTGTGGGTATATTTATTTCCGGTATGTTCAGTAAGGCGTTTATTTTTATTCACAAAAGACTTTTGTTTTGTACGCAAAGCCTTATGCTTTTGCACATTAGGTGTGTGACTGCGATATTTCTTCTGTATGTTGGATGTGCGATACGCTACGCCTTTTCTATGGCGAGGGTTATGCTGCCAAGGTTTTGATTGATAACTGGTAGACGATTTTTTATTACTATGGTGTTTGTAATATCGAGACTTGTGATGATTAACAACCACATGACGATTACTCCAGTGCACGGCACCAAAAAATAGTCCAACAGTCAGGTGGACAGGGTTATGCCAATAATAGGGGCCATGATTCGAAGCATAGTGCACAGGGTGGTGCCAAAAAATGGGCGGATAATGTGACCAGCGCCAATCGCCATAAACGACTCGAGTATCGTAATAAGGCACATAAATAATATCAGGTTGTCTTGACTCTATGATGATTGTTTGGCTTTCTCGAACAACCTTGACGTTACTCATATTTTCAAGGTTACCTGCTTGATCTGCTTGTTGGCGTAATCTTTGTAAACTGGCAAGCACCTGTGCTTCATCTTGTAAAAAAGCATCACCTAAATTAGTCATCCAATGTAAATCTTCACTTAATTTTTTAAGTATGTTTGGAAAAGGTAATAGGGCTTTAACGCTAGGATCCCAATCTTTGTCTTCTGCGGCATCAGCAAGTGCTTGAGTACTTAGCCGGTTATTTTTATTTAACCATCGCTCGGCGTCAACAACTTCAATAGGATAGGTTGTGGCAATAAGAATGTGGCTAAGCAAAGCGTCTGGATATAATGCGATGGGCGCTAGCATTTGTGCTAACTCAGCATCAGTAAAGTGACTGGCTTGGTCTGTTAAGCTAGGTTCAATGTTTGACTCATCGAAAGTTACACTGGTGTTGTCAGCGGCAAAACCTAGGGGTGAAAACACCAAGGCGCTTGATAAAAATAGCATTAAATAAATCAGTGAGTTTTTAAAGTTAATTTTTTGCATCTTGCTACTCCTTAATACGTATGATTAAAAAGCCGCCTATTCACACTAGCTATTTACATAGCCTAACGGTAAATAGTTAGTGTAAAACAGCTGAAGTGGCTTTTTAAGCTTTTTAAGTTATGCTAGCAATATTAACTGCTGTAAACTGAACGTTAGCTGAATCGAGTACTTATCAGGTGAGTTAAATTTTATAGTGGGAAATTAAGTGTAAACTTGGCACCTTTTAGTCGCGCTGACGACTCAATGCATATGCTACCTTGGTAACTATTGACTAAATCTCGCACTATCGCCAAACCAATGCCATGACCATGCTGATAAGTGTCGGCTCGAGTACCACGTTGTAATATCTCTTCTCTTAAGTCGGGCGCTATGCCAG
Organism: Colwellia sp. MB02u-9; assembly: GCF_014077085.1. NCBI lineage: Bacteria > Pseudomonadati > Pseudomonadota > Gammaproteobacteria > Alteromonadales > Colwelliaceae > Colwellia > Colwellia sp. MB02u-9. Next base: position 550,925 of record NZ_JACGVF010000094.1, on the reverse strand, counting down.
CCCCGTCATCTTCAATAATGATCATCATGTTTTTGCTACTGTGACTGATCTCAAGTTGTATTTCTTGCTTAGCGGCTTTGCAGGCGTTATCTAATAAGTTACCTAGTATTTCTAATAGGTCGGCTTCATCACCTTTAAAGTTGCATTCATCGGTAATATTGACCACAAATAATAAGGATTTATCGCGGTATATTTTTTCTAAACTTTTGATTAATTTTTTCGCTATTGGTGCTACCGCTGTACCCAAGTACCAGGAGGATTGGCCAGCGCTTTGTGCTTTGCGTAACTGATATTCAATGATGGCATTAATAATATTGAGCTGCTCTTGAGTTAGTGGCGATAACGCGGCTTGAGTTTGCATAACAGCCAGGGGTGTTTTTAAACTATGAGCGAGATCTGATAAGGCATTACGATAGCGCTGGCGCTGTTTTTGTTCGGCATTTAATAATAAATTCAATTGCTCAGTCACTTGATGTAGCTCGGTTGGGTAAGTGCCGATAAGACGCTCACTTTTGCCTTGTTCGACATCACTGAGCTCTGTTTGTAAGGTTTTTAACGGCTTTAACGTCCATAACGACCAAAGGTATTGAATCAATAAAAGTACTAGCATTAAACCGGCTAACCCTAGCATTAATTGGCGATGAAATTCGGCCATCATCTGAGTTAAGTCGTTTTGTTGTTTAATAATATGTAGGGTCATGGGCAAAGGTTGTTGTTCACTGCCATAACTGACACTTAAGCTATAAACAAAGTGTGGCTGCGCTGCTATCTGAGCTTGATAAAATGCACTTTCTCCTAAGTGAGGTTGTTGAAAGTTTTCTGCCGGCCATGGCGACAGTAATGACTGAGAACTCCAAAGCTTTTCAGGTGAGCTGGGTAGTTGATGCGCCGTATTTTCTTGCATGGTTGCTGAGCTACTAGTGAGCACCGCATATAAGCCTGACTGGCTAACATTAAATTGCGTTTCCAATAACTGCTCAGGCATCAGCAAGCTGTTATTTTCAACTTCAATAATGGCTAAAATTGAGTAGGAATAAGCAGAGAGTTCATTTTTTAAACTAGCAAGCATATGTTTTTCATAGGCATTACTGATAATTAACCCAACAATGGGCAATAAGATGAAAATCATTAATAAGGCACTAAGCAGCACTCTGGTTTTTAATGATTTAAGTGACTTTTTTAGCGAATTTAACAACTAAATTTACCTTTTGTAAAATAAAAGCCCAATGCCATGTTCGTTTGATTAACCAGAGGTTAGATGTGTTAAGTCTTTTAATAAATAGCCTTGGCCACGTAAGGTTTCAATAAATTGGTATTGGTTTTCAGGGTCAAGTTTCTTTCGTAGGCGGCGGATAAAAACTTCTATCACGTTGGAGTCCAAGTCAAAGTCTTGATCATAAATATGTTCGGTGAGCTGTGTTTTTGATTTGACTTCACCTAAATGGTGCATCAAGTATTCAAATAATTTGTATTCATAACTACTGAGCGAAATAGCCTGTTGATTAACGCTAACCTGCCTACTTGCGGTGTTAATCGCAAACGGGCCATTTGCGATTAACGGACTTGCTTGACCCGCACTGCGTCGAATTAAGGCATTTAACCGTGCTAACAGTTCTTCAATATGAAAAGGTTTAGTTAAATAATCATCAGCGCCAGCGTCTAATCCAGCGACTTTATCTTGCCAACTACCACGCGCCGTGAGTATTAATATAGGAAAGCTAAAACCTTGTTCGCGCAAAGATTTAACAACGCTCACTCCGTCAATTTTTGGTAAGCCTAAATCAATAATAGCCGCATCATACGGAAACTCTTGGCCTTGAAATAAACCATGCTCACCATCACTTGCCACATCGACACAGTATTTTACCGTGATTAAATGATCTTTCACGTGTTGTTGCAGATTTTTATCGTCTTCGATGAGCAAAATTCGCATTAATTAGTTTCCTGATACATGGCCTGATTGTGCGTCAACGTTAACTGAAATTACATGACCGTTGTCTTTAAGTAACTTTACCCGGTAGCTTGGATTTTTTTTAGAACCATTGTTATTAACTTTTAATATTTTACCGCCAAATTTGTTTTGAACAATTCGGGCCGCTTGTTGAGGGCTAAGTGATTTAGCACTGTTAGATTGACCATAGTTTGCTTTTACAATCATCAAGCTATTAGGCGTAGCCTCAATACTAGCAAACACTGGGGCTGCTATTAATGACGTTACTACGCTTAAGATAAATAATTGTTTTTTCATTGTGAAACCTTATTAAAACGACTTGATCAAAACGAGATTGTCAAACAGTGTAAAATAATGATGGATAGAATCCAAGTAGGGGTTATTTTAAAATAACTAAACTGAATGCTTTCTGAATATAAGCTTACTGTTTTATTCGTCTGCATCTCATGGTGTTTAATGACGGTAGTATTTAAAAGTTAAAAACAGTGTTCAGCTAGGGTTCAGAATACCTCAGGTTAAATGACAGCCATACTTTATCAAGGCTATCATTATGTTTAATAAAATTTTTTATAAACTGTTTAACAAACGACTTAATAAGCTATTTAATCAGAAATTTACTATCAAGTTAACAGCAACATTGTTGTTGGTCAGCCAAGTGTCTGTTGCACAAACGCAGCTAGACGTTGAACAGGCAAGTCGCTCTGTTAGCGGATTAAAAAATAATGTCTTCGAGCGTGAAAAAACTAACCTTAACCCTAAAGAGCAAGTCAAGATTTCCCAGAGAACCTTAGCATTTAAGGGCATGAGTCGACCTGAGGTAAGCTATGCCCGCCAGCAAAAAGCAACATCAAATTTACTCACCTCATCGCTCAGTCAAAATGTTGAATATGATGCCGGCTCCTATCATAGCTTTGTAATTTACAGTGGTTACAGTGAGCTTATTGTGGATATTGATGAAGACGGCTATTATCAGCGCTTTAGCGTCACATTCGATGCCGATATATTATCGTCAATGGCGAATGAACAAGCCGTTGTTTATGCTGATTTATACCTGAGTCAAAACGGTGGGCCTTGGGTTTTGTACTTTTCTAGTGATGACTTTGTTATTACTGGCGAAGATAGTGAAGATGAGTTTGAAGTAGTTACTCAGTTAGACTCGGGTTATGTAGCAGATCATTATGATGTGCTAATTGATTTATATGAAGTGGGCTTTAGTCCTGTGGTGGCGACTTACAGTGCCAACAATACTAATGCGCTTTATGCACTGCCATTAGAAAGTAGCGACTATGATCCTGAGTATATAGCGGTTGAATACTACGATGAACACTCAGGGGGCAGCAGTTGGTTATTGTTCGGCGCATTATTGGCCTTAGTTTACCGCTATTGTTTAGTTAAATTCGATGATATTAAAAAATAAATTAAACTGACAAGGTTATGTTATTTCGCAGTAATAAAGCGACTATTAGCGAAAATAGCGTGGCTTGTCGCTTATGTATAGTAATAAAGTTTGACCTGATTTCTAATATCCTGATATGGTTGAGAGATAAAAAAACAATAAAAATCGTACTATTTATGAGGGACTCTAGATGTCACCAGAAGTCATTGAAAAAACCAATGTCGATATAAAAGCTGCATACCTTTCGGCTGAAGATTTAAAATTAGCCGCATCATTATTATACCAAGCGTATCATGACGACCCGGTGTTTCTTGAAATATTCTCTGCGGATAAAAGCGATTATGAACAACGCTTACGGGCAGCGATACGCGAAGAACTGAATGTTTTTTGGCAAGCAAAGCAGCCAATGATCGGTTTGTATTTAGGTGAAACCATGGTGGGCGTTGCCTGCTTAAATAACCCTGAAGAAGGTGTGTCATCTGAGCGATTTTGGCATTGGCGCTTGAAAATGATGCTTGGTGCCGGTTATTTTAGTACCAAACAAATGATTGAAAAAGAAAATATTGTTTTAGCGACAGTACCGTTGAAAAAATTTCACATGTTGTCTTTTATTGCTATACATCCATTACATCAACACCATGGCTTTGGTCATTATTTAATGGCAGCGGTAAATACCATTTTAGCAGAGCACAAAGACAGTGAAGGCGTTGCTGTTTACGCTACCAGTAAAAAATATAAAGCATTTTTTAAAGACGTAAACTATCAGTTCATTAAAGAAGTTGCTGTCGGTAATGTCTCTGGTTCTTTGATGGTTTATTATCGAGAAGCAGCGGAAAGTTAATGCTTAAGCATTTAGCTGTCAATTTTATATAAGTAAAGTGATACAACCAAAAGCTTTACTTTAGCTCGCTAGCTAAATCATCAACTCGTCACAAGGGTTATGGTTTTCATTGATTATGGGCGACTGGCATTTAGTTATTGGCTGTGATGCTATAGTGACGTTAGCATTAACTAACTAAAAGGTTTGCTCATAACATTTCTAGTAGGTTTTTTGTATAAACCGTTATCACTTCTAACTTAACTCCCAACGAGCAAGCCAAGAAAGCGTCACCTTTGGTGTTATCGATTTTGGCAATACTTTTACATAGAGACTCTTACCTAGAGGCTTTTATATAAACGCTCCCACATAGAGACTCCAATATAGACGCTCCCACCTAAATCTGAGTTACTAAGGTGACACACACGCAGTTGCCGAGAATAAACGCTTTTGGCTCTGGTAACCAACTTTCTGTTACTTTCACCCTATATTGTGCTGCCTTAAATTATGTCTGGTAGCGAACCCTTTCTCAGCTTGCACAAGTCTGCATCTTAAAATGCAAGGGGCACAATACTAGTAGTTTGTTTTTCGTACACCTGAATGCGCTAACTCAATGTAAGACATGTCTCACATTACTGTAAGATATAATACTTTTGATAGGCATGTAAATATTTTTATTTATTTTAAGTTATTGTTCTTATAGGTTTATTTTTTATTTTTCAATGCTGTGATTGATTTTTTGATGTTTTTTTTAAATCACCTACTTTGAAAAGCTAGCATTTAGTCTACTATTATACCTGTCAGGAAGACAAAGGGATTACGAATAACGGTAATGGTTTACCACTAGGATGCTTAGATTAGCAAAGAGATAGGATGTCTCACAAGGATAGATTGAATAGTTGTCACGGAATAATCATCAGGAAGATGAATATAGACAATTGATGTAACTAGGATAGTTATTATTAAGGATAATAGGATGTAACTAGGATAGTTACTATTAAGGACAATATGATGTAACTAGGATAGTTATTATTAAGGACAATATGGACAGCAAAAGGTTTGCTAGGAAAGGCTAGGGATAGCTCTTTATGGATGAAGAGGGAACATTATATATTTATGCAGGATGCATATAAGCTAGTTATAGAAATGCGGTTCATTGAACCGCTTTTTTTTCGTCTAAAATTCACTCAACGTACTAATGCCAGTCTAATTTAAAGCCAATCTAACAAGCAATTTTGTTAAAGCTTATTTTAAACAAGGCCATTAAACCCCTCTTTAAATCCAATCATCAATTAATTCAATGCTGGTTTTTTTATTTTTAGGTCAAATTAATATTCAATTAAATTGGCATAAAAAGACGATTTCCCTAACCTCGCTTGACTACCTTTTAATGAGAAACTGTAACCGCAGAGTAAAAATTTGTTTTTAAAAGCGATATTTTTAATTAACGCTTTGGTGTCTAATGGCGAAAAATAGGCATAATACTTGTTATCTATTGTGCTGACACTATAGGTTCTGATCACTTCTTCTTTCGTAAACTCGATGCTTTTACAACTTTTATCACCTGCAGCAGTGCCTAGGGACCAAACGTTAAGGTTATCTTTAACACTAGCTTGCCACTGGATGACAATAGCGTTATCAGCAGCGATCATGATAGAGAAGTTGTCTGGCAATGTTATTTGATGTTGAAATTCTTTTGTTGTTTTTTGAATTTCACTTGTGTGTTCCACAGGATTATCAGCCGGTGTTGGCTGAGTAAATAGCATTGATATAATGAATGCTAGTACTAATAAAAAGCTAATCAAGGCTATAGTGAGTTGGCTATTTTTTTTGCTAAAAAGCGCTAAGCGAATTGACTCAGCAAGTTCGACTTTATCTTGCGAACTATCACTGAAGTGATTGGCATGGGTGGTTGAAGAGGTATTTTGATTGTTATCTGCAAGTGGCGAATAATCATTTTTATTATCCGAAGATTGATTGATATTGACACTATTCATAGTAGGTTCAATACGTTGGCTGTTACGAGAGTTAGTTTTTTTTAGTTGTTGAAAATCAGATAAATTAACTGGACCATTATAACCAAGTATATAGCGTCTTTGACTTTTACTTGGGTAAGTTAAAAGTACTACCATCATAAGTAAAGGTATTAATAGCAACCAATAGCTGCTGTTGTAGCCAGTAAAAACAATGAAAAAACCTGTTACCAAAAAACTGCCCGCAGGCGCTAGAATCCAAGTGTTATGTAGGTGCGCATCATTGAGTCGGCGCCGAGTAGCCGCTAAGTATGTTGATGAACATAATAACAGTATAAAAATGGCGCTGAATTTATGATCACTCAAGCTTTCATTCAGTATGATAAAAGCAAGAAAACATGTAAGACTAATAAAGATAAAACGTTGTCGGTTATCAAAACCGTGCCAGCAAAATAGCGACTTAATAAGTTGCAAAAGACCTCCAAAAATAAGTTAGCTATATGGCGGTATACGCTAACTTGAAAATTACTAAAATAAAACTCAATGAGAGTTATCAAGGGTAACTAATTTAGCCTGCGAAGTCAGTTTATCTGAGATATTTGTTTGTGCATTTGTAGTCATTTATCAAACTAATAAAAATAAAAGTTTATCTAGCTATTTAGCACAGCAATTAAAGTAGACTCCGTACTGTTAAGTAGGCACAGAGCTAGGGAGACGATTAAGTACAGAGAAAAAATAGTGTTGTATTTATAGAATTAATCAATTTATTGCTCAGAGAGTATTAGGTTATATATTTAGGTTAATATGGATACTTTGCAGGACGTTTAGGTTATTCATGGAGTGAACAGACCCTTTTAGAATGATATGTTAAGGGCATAATTAGCGAAATCAAAAAAAAGCGACTTAAGGTCGCTTTTCCTTTACCTGCTTATTTATTCAGCGTTGTGTTAGTTAACTCGGTAAGGGGGCGTGTCGATATTGTCAAGTTTGTAACCGCGTAATATCATTGTGCCATGGTATGTAGATTCACCATCACCACTAAATTCAAAATCAAAATGACTTAACCAATGTGGTCCTAAGCGTTTAGAGAACCTAAATCGACTCGATAAACGCGCTATCGCTATAAATTGCAAATTTTCATCTTTACAATATTTATCAACATGGGAGCGAGCATACTCAGATACTTTTCGTAAATACACAAAATACCAAAAGAGTAAGCCAATAAAAAGTAGATAGTAAATGTTTTCCATGAGAATGCCTATGGTTTAAAAAGCGTGCCAATGGCTTGGGCCAAATCAGGGCTGCGTTTTGGTGAACGAATGGCTTGCAATAGTACGGGGCGTATCGTCGGTATTGCAACTAAATCTTTAAATATTGCTGAAAATAAGGCCTTGTTTTTATCTTTTATTAAATGCTCTAAGTAGGCGGAAAGCATGTTTTCCGTACTTAATATTGGCCATAAACGACCCGCAATAATAATCAGTATATCTTCGTCTAACCTTTGATTAGTGATTAAGTTACTCAGCAGGTTTTGACTATAAGTGTGCTCAGTACTCGATGCAAGTGCACGTAACAATGCAATGGTAATGACTGTATTGTTACTGGTTTGTGCTTGTTGAAAACGTAGTGTTATTTGCTCAATAACGTCAACAGGTAAGCTAACGTTTTCAAGTGCAGAAGATAAGGGAACAAGTACTTGTTCAGGCAAGTAACTTAAAGCGTTGGTTAAAACCTCACTGTTGTTAGCTTCGTTGAGTCGAAAGGCAAAGTCAGATAAACCTTGTACCCCAAGGTCTTGCCAAGCTTCCCATCCGTTGACACCCGATAAGTAACGTTGTGCAGGTGCATAAAACTTGCTGGCCGCTTGTTTAAGCGACGTTGACAAAACACTATTTATCGCGGCTAATTTATACTGGGCCGGTGTAAAGTGATAAGGATTTTTCTTCAGTAACGCTTCTTGTTGCTCGGTTGGATTTACCGTAAGGTTTTCACCTAAGGCTTCAACAATAATGGCAATAAAATGATTCCTAGCTCCTTGATTTAATAGGCCTCGTTCATCTAACGGTAGTTTGACAAACCATAAGTAAGGGCTAGTAGATTGCTTTTGCCAAAATGCAATGGCAAGCATTGCATGACCTTGAATTGGAAAGGGGTAAGGCAGTTGAGCTGCTTCAATTTGTTCAAATTGCTCTATTGATATTTTATCTACTCGACGACCGATGTCGTAAATACAATATTGAGAATCTGATAAGTTCAGTAATGCTGAAATTGAAGAAATAGTGTCCGAAGTTATACTCATAGAATCTACTGTCGCTATTAAAAGTTTGATAAGTGGCTAGGTGTTGTTATGGCTCAACATTATAGAGATAACGCTGCTTTAACTCCACCGTTAATCTTTATCCTGTGATTTTAGTTAACGGCAATGATTATTATCTTCTATCTATAAAATTTATACTGCACAATTTCTATTTAGCACTTAAAGTAGCACTGCTGTGACGTTAATAGATCCAGCACTAAATTTGAGAAGGTAAAAATCTATTTTTGACCGCTAAATTGGCTAAGTACTATTTTTATCGAACGATTAATAACAACAATACAACAATACAACAATACAACAATAACGAATATTGACCATTTGGCCTGTGAGGTATTAACCAGATTATTTTGAGCAATAAAAGTTAATATCAGAGAGAAAAATAAATTAACATGACAATTAAAAATGCGGGTACGGTAATTGTTGAAAAACCACTATTGAAAATTTTATATCAAGATGAATATCTTGTGGCTGTTGATAAACCCCCAGGGCTTTTTGTCCACCGAAGCTTTATGGACAAAGATGAAATTTACTTTGCTTTACAACTTATTCGTGATCAAATTGGCCAATATGTTTACCCATTACATCGGCTTGATAGACCCACATCAGGTGTGTTGTTATTTGCCTTAACCCAGGATGTAGCTCGCTTAATGGGGCAAGCGTTTAGCGAGAGGAAGATAAAAAAAACTTATTTTGCCTTAACGCGGGGACATTTGCTAAATGAAGGGGTTATTGATCACCCATTAAAAGAAAAGCTTGATGATTTAGGAGATAAAAATGTTAGCCGTGCTAAAGAAGCGCAAAGTGCAGAAACATTTTACAAGTCAGTCGCTATTGCGTCATTGCCGGTGCCCTTAGGTAATTATGCAAGCGTGCGATATTCGTTAATTAAATGTCAACCTCATACGGGACGCCGTCACCAAATTCGTCGACATCTCGCTCATTTACGCCACCCTATCATTGGTGATATAAATTATGGTGACAATAAGCAAAATCCATTTTTTGGTGAACACTTTGGTTTTAAACGTTTAATGTTAATGGCTAAACAGGTGGAGTTTATTCACCCCGTAACAGGGCTAGAAATGTTAATTGAAGCTGAGTTTGATGAACAATGGCAGCAGATATTTAATGTCTTTAAATGGTAATACTCGGCTTTTACAGTCGTGGTGTATTATTTGTCTCAATCTAACGAATCACGGGGCTGTTAATTTACATCCTCATTTTTTGTTGCAGGATTTAACCTAACTACGTTAGCTTGATACCCACTACCTTAAATGATAGTGGGTATCAGCCTATATATTCTATGGCGTTAACGCTTGCATAACAATATAGAAAGCTAAGGTGCTCTGAATTTACACACCTGCTTAGATCTTGCTATTAGCAGTTATTAAACTTTTCTTATATTTTAAATCGTTCTACTAAGCTATCTAAGTTCATTGCCATTGCGGTTAACGATTCACTTGAAGAGGCTATGCGGGTTGATATTTGTGCACTATTTTCTGTACTATCACTAATCGCATGCACATGAGTATTAATTTCACCAACGACCGCGGCTTGCTCTTCTGTTGCCGTGGCGACCTGAGTGTTTAAATCTGAAATTTGTTGAATATTTGCAACAATTTCATTGAGTGCTTCTGTGGTCTGCTGAGCATCAGTTACCCCAATTTCGGCAGTCTCTTTACTTTCTCTTATACCCTCTACCGCTCGCTTAGATTCCGTCTGTAACAGGTTGATCATTTTATTAATTTCATCTGTTGCCTCGCTGGTGCGCTTCGCCAAGTTGCGTACTTCATCAGCGACAACAGCAAAACCACGACCCTGTTCGCCAGCTCGAGCTGCCTCAATAGCGGCATTTAAGGCCAGCAAGTTTGTTTGCTCTGAAATGCCACGAATAACATCAAGAACACTACCAATTGCATTGCTCTTTTCGGCTAACGACGCAATGGTAGTCGATACTGACTCCATCTTCTGAGCCATCTGGTCAATATTTTCAGTGGAATCTTTAACAACAATTTGCGCATGCTTAGCTTGAGTTGTTGCTTCATTTGTCGAGTCTGCTGCATGGGCGGCATTTTCGGCAATTTCGCTGATGGTTGAACCCATTTGACTAATGGCTGTTGCAACTTGCGTTGCAATATCACGCTGACTTTCGGCATCTAATCTTGATTGTTCTGCATCTTGAGAAACTTTAATAGCGGCTTGGCGAACACTTTTCGATGTGGTGGACACATCATTAACCACAGCATGTATTTTATTGATAAAGGTATTAAAACCATGAGCTAAACGCGATACCTCATCACTACCGCTTTCACTTAGTCGGTAACTAAGATCGCCTTCTCCATCACCTAATTCACTGAATACTCGTGCAAGATCGTTAATAGGTTTGGTTAAACTTTTTGCTAAGATGATACTGATAAAGATAAACACAACAACAATAATACCAAACCATATAAGCATGTAATTTCGAGATTCGTTCAATGCTAAGTAAAGCTCAGCTTTTGGAACTTCTGCAACCACATACCAGCCAAGGCTTGAGATATAGCTAGTCGCAATAATTAAATTTTCGGTTTCTTGGAAGGCAAATTCTTTTTGGGATAAAAGAATTTGAGCGTTTATATTACTGTAAAGATCAGTGAGTTTTGTTTTGTCACTTTTTTCCTTATCTTTATGAATTTTCACTAACCCTGAATCATTCACAAGATAAACAAAGCCAGACTCTTCAATTTTAAAGCTATTTAAATAACTCACCATGTCATTAAATGACTTTGACAATCCGGATATACCTCTTCCGTTCAGCTGCTGATAGTTGATAAACACATCGACATTACCATTAGGGTATTCGTAGGTACTTGCGGACTCTTCTTTGTTTCCATTGGTGAACGCAAAAAACCAACCATCAATATTGTCATCTTTAAGTACACGAAGAAAACCATCTTGGTTCCAATATTTAGCTGTTTTACGATCGGCAAAAGATGCATTACTCAAGTTGTTATCTTTAGCTATTTTATCTAACATTTTTATAACGTTAGTATCATTGTCTGCACTCGCACCAGACTTTATCCAATCAAGCAAAAAGGGGTTTGTTGCAATGGATTTTGTCAGCACTTTCATTTCTGAAATCTCTCCATCCACAGCATTGCGAACGCGCAGCAAAAGGTTAGGTAAGTCGGAATGCTGCAGTCGAGAAATAAGTAGCTCTTTAGCTTTTGAGTGACCGACAAATCCGACAATGCTAGTAGATATGACGACAGCCATTAACATGGCAATCACCAGTTTAGATCGGATAGAAAGGGTGGTGAAAAATCTCATTAAAGAGTTCCTATGGGTAAGTTTTCTGTAGACTTTGCTGTTACGGCGATTTGACAATAAAACTCTGTTATAACGGGGGTATAACAAGTGTTCGCTATAAATTTTTTCTAGTTTAACATATGCTTGTATTCTCACCATTAAAAAAACAATCATTCAGCTATAAATTCGGCATGAGCTGATACTGATTTTATCTAATTAGCACCAGCAAAAATCTATTATTTTTTGTCTGCCGCTAATTAGGCTGATTAACTGCCTACAAGCCGCTAGGCATTAACAGAGAGCAGTTTAATAGATAGGTTACTTAATGGCGTTTTTATCTCTATTTGTAGCAGTAAATTATGATGTTTTTATTGATAATAAAGTTTACTTAGCTTGATGATTGCAAAGGTGATAGTGGTAAGCGTTATAGTGGCAAAGCTTAGGGCAATTATAAATTTGACTAAGTTAGATTATTTGACCTTCTTGCTTGATATTATAGTGCTTTGACTTGTTGATGAACTTTCGATTTAAAGCGCTTTTTAAGCATTGGGTTTATGGTGCTGAGCAGAAATGTAGAAAATTTATTTAGTCAATCTAGATGAGAAGCAAGGTGTTAACAAACAGGGTTTTATTTAAGAGGTGATAATATTTTCATGAAACTTGTGCAGTGTACTTAACAACACTACACAAGTTAAGGTTAACAGTTAAAGCAGAAAATTACTCTTCAGATACCGAGCGAAGTAGGGCATTAATACCTACTTTAGCACGTGTTTTTGCATCAACTTTTTTAACGATTATCGCTGCATATAAGCTATAGGTACCACATTTAGAGGGAAGGTTACCTGGCACAACAACTGAACCTGCTGGTACTCGACCGTAATGCACTTCACCAGTTTCTCGGTCATAAATACGCGTACTTTGACCGATATAAACGCCCATTGAAATTACGGCACCTTCTTCAACCACAACGCCTTCAACAATTTCTGAACGAGCGCCAATAAAGCAATTGTCTTCAATGATGGTTGGTCCGGCTTGTAGCGGTTCAAGTACGCCGCCAATGCCAACGCCACCTGATAGATGCACGTTTTTACCAATTTGTGCACAAGAGCCAACCGTTGCCCAAGCGTCTACCATACAGCCTTCATCTACATAGGCACCAATGTTAACGAAACTTGGCATTACCACAACATTTTTACCAATAAAACTACCGGTACGCACTGACGCACCCGGTACAACTCTGACACCATCAGCAACAAAATCGGCATGGCTATAATCAGTATATTTCATCGGCACTTTGTCGAAAAATGTGCTTTCTGCGCCGTCGATAACTTCGTTATCCCAAATTCTAAATGAGAGTAACACAGCTTTTTTAAGCCACTGGTGTACAACCCATTCACCCGAAATTTTTTCTGCAACGCGCGCTGAGCCATTGTTTAATGCCGCTAATGCATCTAATACCGCTTGTTTTACTTCAGTAGAGACAGTGGCAGGCGTAATGTTCATACGCTCTTCAAACGCTTGTTCAATAATTGTTTGTAATGCTAACATCAAAAATTCCTAAGATTAATTTGCTAAAGTTTATCGGTGACTATCAGCGCAAAGCATCGCTTCTAATACGTTTTTTTGCTCTGTGGTTAGTATTTTATTGTCATTATTTGAAATGGTAAAAACATCCTCAGCTTTTTCGCCGAATGTGGTGATTTTAGCTGAATGTATTTGTATGTTACATTTTTGAAAAATAGTAGCAATATTAGCCAATAAACCGGGATGATCTAAAGCCACTATATCTAATATCGTCCGGTTTTTTGCTGTACCGTCGATAAAACTGACATGTGTTGGTACTTTAAATTGGCGAAAGCGTTTCGCTAAAGGCTTAGGCTTGATACGGATTTCTTTTGACGCTAATTTAACGCTTAACGAACGCGCTATGGTCAGGGCTCTAGCACTATCATTAATGGCTTTATTACGGTTATCTAAGACCACAAAGGTGTTAGCAGTGAAGCCAGACTTATTAGTAGTTATTTTTGCATCATGTATGGACAGTTTTTTTGCGCCAAGTAATGAAACAATATTGAAAAATATATTAGGTTTATCCTTTGTATAAACAAATACTTCTGTGCCACCACGATAAGGTTTTGGACTAATAATGACCAAGGGCTTAACTTTGTTGTGCGACAAAATATGCTTAGAGTGCCAAGCAATTTGTTCAGGAGAATAACGTAAAAAGTAGTCGGCTTTAAACTCTTTCCATAATTGTTTTAAGCGCTCTTGATCAAGTGATTCTACTTTTAAAATTTCAATAGCTTGTTGTTGATTTTCTCTAATTTTTGCTCTTAAATCAACTGGCTTTTCAAGACCACGTCTAAAGGCTCGTTTAGTACTATAATATAAATCTTCCAGTAGATTAGCTTTCCAACTATTCCATAAACTTTCGTTGGTGGCACGCATGTCAGCGACAGTTAAACAGTATAAGTAGTCTAAGTGAGCTTCGTCTCGTACAATCGTGCCAAAAGTTTTAATGACTTCAGGGTCAGAAATATCTCTGCGCTGAGCGGTAACTGACATTAATAAATGTTTTTCTACTAGCCAAGCGATCATTCGACCGTCGTGATCACCTAATTTATGGATTTTAGCAAAATTTAACGCGTCAATCGCGCCAAGTTTTGCATGATCACCACCACGACCTTTAGCAATATCATGAAATATACCGGCAAGATATAATAGCTCAGGTTTACGAACACGTTGAACAATTTTGCTGCACAAAGGGTATTCATTATTATGTTTTACTTGGCTAAAACGGTACAAGTTTTTTAATAAACGATAACTGTGCTCGTCGACAGAATAGGCATGAAATAAATCAAACTGCATTTGGCCAACAATATTTCGCCATAGCGGTAAGTAAGCACCAATAATAGAATGGCGGTGCATAAGTGTAAACGCTAGGCCTAAACCGCGAGGGTGTTTAATTAACGCGATAAAGATTTCCCGGCAGCGAGCATAGTCAATCATACCTGATACTAATCGCCGGCGCGCATTACGCATTAAGCGTAAAGTCTCTGGATGTAAGTCAGTAATCTCTTTATGTTGGGCAATCAGTAAAAACATTTCCATGATCATGGTTGAACGGGTAAAAACTCGTTTATCACAGACCTTGATTTGACCATCAATAATGACAAAGTCATCATTAAGCACTATTTTCTTACTGTGTTTTTTTTCGTTTAATATCGCGTATTCAAAATGCTGCAATAGCATTCTATTTAACTCTGAAACACGCGATATAATACGGAAAAATCGTTTCATCATCCGTTCGATAGCAAGCTTGCCACCATCGCCAAAACCCATTAACTCAGCAACATCAGCCTGGTAGTCAAACAGTAAGCGGTTTTCATTACGTCCAGCGATAAAGTGCAATGCACAGCGCATGCGCCATAAATAATCTTGACACTCAAGCAGTTCAAAAAATTCATTAGTGGTGAGGTAGTTATGGTCAATCAATTGCTCAAGCGTATCTGCCATAAAATGACGTTTGGCGACCCAGCCAATAGTTTGAATGTCGCGTAAACCACCAGGGTTAGCTTTCAAGTTAGGTTCGAGGGTATAAGATGCGCCATGGTATTGTTGATGACGTTGATACTGTTCATTACGCTTGGCAAGAAAAAACTTTTCAGAGGTCCAAAAGATGTCTTCAATCAACAAGGGTTGTAATTGAGACACTAAGGCATTATTACCGCAAATTTGTCGCAATTCCATCAAGTTTGTCGCGATGGTAACATCGTCAATTGCTTGATTTAGACATTCTTTTATGTTGCGAACGCTATGGCCTATATCAAGTTTTACATCCCAAAGTTGGGTAATAAAAGCGGATATTTTTTCGGCTAAGTCATCGGCTACGACATTTTGGGTAATTAATAAAATATCAACATCTGAATAGGGATGAAGCTCTTTGCGACCATAACCGCCAACAGCAACCAAACTGATTTGAAATTCATCCAAATGGTGCTGACACCAAAGTTTGGTTAAAATCAGATCAACATAAAAAGCTCTAGCAGCAACAAGCGAGGTAACTTCACTAATGGGAAACTGCTCTTTTTGCCACTGAAGAAATTCATTACTCAGTAAACATATTTGTGAACTATTTAATGAAGGGGCACTAACGGAGAGAGCCTCAATGTACTTATCTGGAATTAATGATGATGTATTCAACAATTAGCTCTCATATTTAGCTCTCATATTTTTTATTAATATTGCCATTAGCTTTTAATTTATAATATTACTAATGGTTACTGAGTTATTAACCATTTAACCATTTAACGATTTAATTATGTAATATTCGGGCAATGGTGTCATCTTTGCGTAAGGTTAATATTTCGCAACCCGTTTTGGTCACTACAAGGGTGTGTTCCCATTGTGCTGATTTTTTACCATCTAAGGTATATACCGTCCATTTATCTTCTTTGTCGAGCAAGGTATTAGCACGACCTAAATTGATCATAGGTTCGATGGTAAAGCACATGCCTTCTTGCATCTTTTCGTTGTCATTATTTTTATAATGAACAATTTGCGGTTCTTCATGGAATTCTGTGCCTATACCATGGCCACAATATTCTTTGACTATCGAATAACGCCCCGATTTTTTGATGAATTTTTGAATAGCCGTGCCTATTTCACCAAAGGTATTGCCGGGCTTAACTTTTTTAATGCCGATATAAAGTGCTTCTTGGGTAATACGACAAAGACGATTATCTTCAGCAGACGTTTCACCAATTAAAAACATTTTACTGGTGTCACCGTGGTAGCCATCTTTTATTACGGTAATATCAATGTTGAGTATATCGCCATCAACTAAAGGCGTGTCATTGGGAATGCCGTGGCAAACCACGTGGTTAACTGAAGTACAAATGGACTTTGGAAAATGATGGTAATTTAAAGGTGCCGAAATGGCATTTTGTACTTTGTCAGTAAATTCAGCACATAAGGTATTAAGCTGGTCGGTTGTTACGCCAGCCTGAACGTGAGGTTCGATCATTTCCAATACATCTGCAGCAAGTTTTCCCGCAATTTTCATTTTTTGAATTTCTTGCTGATCTTTAATCGTTATTGTCATAAAACCTCAAACGTGATTCTGTAAATAATGTGAATAGGATAAATTAATTAGCTACTTAGACTGTTTATTGAAATAAACAGTCTTGCAAAAAACTGTATTGCAATAAAATTAGGTCGTAGGTAAATAATAATTATGGGTGATTTTACCTGCTTTTGTTACTTATTCCCAATCGTAAAACGCTAGAGTGAATAATTAAATAACAAATAGCAGATGTTTGCTAGGTATAGCGTGTAAATATTAACGATGGAAAAAAGTACTGTGCAGCAGTAAAAATAATTTTAGCGTTCTTTTTTCTACATATTGAACGATGTTTATTGGGCTATTTTTATAGGGTAATACCCTTTAAAAAATAGTGATGACAACGCGAAGTTGTCATCACTTAGCATTAAGATAAATTCTCTAATTCAATGTTAACGGCTTCTATTATGGCTTCAGGATTCTCTAAATAAAGGTTGTGATTTAACAATACCAAACTCTCATTGCATGCTAGTAACATCGCTGGAATGGCTTGTGTGCCAATAATTTCCTGCACTTCAATAATATCATGAATAGCAAATTCAGCATCTTTGGTTAGCTTGTTAGATTGCAGGCACTTTGCCGGTGGTGACAGCTTGAGTTCGTCAATAATATCACTAACGCTTTCTTGGTCAGTCAATTCATTACCCAAAACAAAATGTGCATGCTGCAATTTCGTCAACAATTCAAAGGCAGACTTTGCTGATTTGTTTTGCACCCAGGCCATTAAGTTAGCGGCTAAAGTTGAGTCTTTTGTGTAATTGAGTGTATCAAGGTAGTTAGCACCAAACACTACTTGACTAAATTCGCCTACATCAGCAAGGGTAGTGGCTGATACTTTGTTGTCGCCATCGTAATAACCTATGTGCATAGCTCTAAGCGTAATGTTTGGAAAAGCACTTAACACTTTTTCAACTAATACTGCAGAGGCATAGCTCCAAGGACAATGACTATCATAAATATAAAAAAGTTCTGCATTTGGTGTGTTCAATGACATAAGTTAACGAGCCTGATAAAAAAGTGGCCTAATTTTAACTTGCTGGTATTAAAGATCCTAGCCCTTAGTAAAATAAAATATTATTAAGCTTAATTTCAAGTTAAAAACTAGTTAATTGCTCTTGAATATGTTATAAAGTGCGCCGTTAAATTGTTTGTCTGAGTCGTCGATGATGCTTGTCTAAATCTTCGCTGATTTTTTCAAATATATTTAGCACTAAAAAGGGTATTGAAAAAATTCAGTACATTAAAACTAAACTCACATACATCTAGCAAAGATATACCGGGGTGCTCAGCGAATTTACAATAAGTAAAACGCAATAAGGGTCGTGTATATTGGATGTATGAACGCTTAACCCCACAAAGGAAAAAACATGCCAAACGTTTCTATGCGCGATATGCTTAAAGCAGGTGTTCATTTCGGTCACAAAACCCGTTATTGGAACCCAAAAATGAAATCATACATTTTTGGTGCTCGTGATAAAGTTCATATCATCAACCTTGAACAAACTGTACCAATGTTCAACGACGCTCTTGCTGTATTAAGCAATGTTTCTTCGAAGAAAGGTAAAGTTTTATTTGTTGGTACTAAACGCGCAGCAAGCGATGCTATAAAAGATGCAGCGATAAAATGTGATCAATTTTACGTAAATCACCGTTGGTTAGGTGGTATGTTGACTAACTGGAAAACAGTACGTCAATCAATCAAACGTTTAAAAGATCTTGAAGCTCAAAGTTCTGACGGTACATTTGAAGCACTTACTAAAAAAGAAGCTTTAATGCGTACTCGTGAAATGGAAAAACTTGAGAAAAGCCTTGGTGGTATCAAAAACATGGGTGGTTTACCTGATGTTTTATTTATTATTGATGCGGATCATGAGCACATTTCTATTAAAGAAGCTAACAACTTAGGCATTCCAGTAATTTCTGTTGTTGATACAAACTCAAATCCAGATGGCGTTGACTACATCGTTCCAGGTAACGATGATGCGATTCGCGCTGTGACCTTATACTTAGATTCTGCAGCTAACGCTGTACTTTCAGGTCGCGAGCAAAACATCGCAGTACAAGCTGAAAAAGACGGTTTTGTTGAAACTGAATAAATTCAGTTTTAAGTAACGTTTTATGCTGTTATTACCACAACAATTTTGGTTGTTGTGGTAATTACTGATAACTTTTTATATTGAGGAAAATTTCATGACAATTACTGCTGCACAAGTTAAAGAATTACGTCAACGCACAGCTGCGGGCATGATGGATTGTAAAAAAGCTTTACAAGAAGCTAACGGCGATATGGAACTTGCGATTGAAAATATGCGTAAGTCTGGCCAAGCGAAAGCGGCTAAAAAAGCGGGTAATATCGCTGCTGAAGGTACAATCTTAATTAAAACTGAAGGTGGCCTTGCTGCTTTAGTTGAAGTTAACTGCCAAACTGATTTCGTAGCAAAAGATAATAACTTCCTAGCTTTTGCTAATGAAGTTGCTGATGCCGCTCTTGCTGCTAAAGCAACTATCGAAGAGTTACAAGCTCAATTCGAAGAAAAGCGCATTACGCTAGTGACAAAAATTGGTGAAAACATCAATGTTCGTCGCGTAGAATACATTGAAGGTACTACATTAGCGACATACAGTCACGGCGCTACTATCGGTGTTGTTGTTGCTGGTGAAGGTGATGCAGAAGCACTTAAGCACATCGCTATGCACGTTGCTGCAAGCAAGCCTGATTACATCAATCCTGAAGATGTTCCTGCTGATGTTGTTGAAAAAGAAAAAGCGATTCAATTAGATATCTTAAAAATTGAAAATGACAAGCTTGAAGAAAACAAGAAAAAGCCTGTAGAATTGCTTGAAAAAATAATTATTGGTCGTATGAAAAAATTCACTGGTGAAGTATCTTTAACCGGTCAACCTTTCATCATGGAACCTAAGAAAACTGTCGGCGTTATCTTAAAAGAGAAAGGCATTTCAGTTGCTAACTTTGTTCGTTTAGAAGTTGGTGAAGGTATTGAGAAGAAACAAGAAGATTTCGCTGCTGAAGTTGAAGCACAAATCGCTGCGGCTAAAGCTTAATTCACCTTGGTGAATTGATATGAGTTAAAGCAAATTTCTTGAAAAAGCGCCAATTGGCGCTTTTTTTATGGCAAAATTTTGCAGGTAATCCAGGCGACAATAAGTCAGCTACTTTGGATAATGTGTAGTTATTGTTCAAATATCATACTATTTTATCAGTGAAAAACGATAAATAGCTTCTAGGGTAGACTTTTTTCATATTTGACTTTCGAACCGTGGCTAAACGTATTAAAATAGTCGCGGTCGATCAGACCTAGTCTATTTTAATTTAAAAATTCTTAAGGAATGTTTATTACATGAGCATCAACCCCAAACCAATGTATCGTCGAATTCTTTTAAAACTTAGTGGTGAAGCCCTAATGGGCGAAGAAGGTTTTGGCATAGATCCGAAAGTATTGGATCGCATGGCACAAGAAATAAAAGAATTAATCGAAATGGGCATTCAGGTTGGCTTAGTTATTGGCGGTGGTAATCTGTTCCGTGGTAAAGGCCTGGCTGAAGCCGGCATGAATCGTGTTGTGGGTGACCAAATGGGCATGTTGGCAACCGTGATGAATGGCTTAGCTATGCGTGACGCTTTACATCGTGCTTTTGTTAATACGCGTTTAATGTCAGCAATCGATTTAGCTGGTGTTTGTGACCGCTATAATTGGGCTGAAGCTATTAGCTTATTAAAATCTGGCCGTGTAGTTATTTTTAGTGCTGGCACAGGCAACCCATTTTTTACCACTGATTCAGCAGCGTGTTTACGTGGTATTGAAATTGAAGCGGACGTGGTGTTAAAAGCGACCAAGGTTGACGGCATTTACTCAGAAGATCCTGTGGCCAATCCAGATGCAACCTTATATAGCCATTTAACCTATCAAGACGTTTTAGAAAAAGAATTACAAGTGATGGATTTAGCTGCTTTTACGCTAGCGCGTGATCACAGTATGACGCTACGTGTGTTTAATATGAATAAACCTGGCGCATTAAAGTCCGTCATTATGGGTGGTGATGAAGGTACAACGATAGATCACGCCAAAAATTTAAATTAATTAGTGCAGGAATAAAATAGTGATAAACGAAATAAAACAAGACGCTCAAGAAAGAATGGCGAAAAGTATCGAGTCATTAAAAATTAGTTTGAACAAAGTACGTACTGGGCGAGCACATCGTTCATTACTCGATAATATTGTTGTCTCATATTACGGTATGGACACACCGCTTAACCAAGTGGGTAATATCGCTGTGCCAGACGCACGTACTCTAGCTATTACCGTATTTGACAAAGGTATGATTGGTGCAGTTGAAAAAGCCATTTTAAAGTCTGACTTAGGGCTTAACCCGTCATCACAAGGTACGTTAATTCGTATTCCTTTACCGGCGCTAACCGAGGAACGACGTAAAGACTTAGTTAAAGTCGTTCGTGCTGAGGCAGAAGGCGGTAAAGTTGCGGTACGTAATATCCGTCGTGATGCAAATACTGACATTAAATCATTGAATAAAGAAAAAGAAGTCAGTGAAGACGAAATGCATCAAGCGGAAGATGACATACAAAAGATTACTGACACGTTTATTAAACAAGTTGATGATATTTTGACCGTTAAAGAGAAGGAATTAATGGAAATTTAAAATTTTCATTGCTTAATCCATAACGCCGTAGATAATGACTACGGCGTTTTTGCATAGACCAATTTAATACTCAGCGTTAAGCTTACTATGGAGAGTATGTGAGTAAAACAGATAACCAAATTAACCCCTTGCTAGCAGCAGAGGCAAAAATACCTCAGCATATTGCTATTATTATGGATGGTAATGGCCGTTGGGCGCAGTTAAGAGGGAAAAAACGCGCAGCAGGGCATAAGTCTGGTGTTGAGTCAGTGAGATCTTCAGTCGCTACGGCAGCAAAAAGCGGTGTTAAAGCGTTGACCTTATTCGCCTTTAGTAGCGAAAACTGGCAACGGCCCGAAAGTGAAGTTGGCGTTTTGATGGATCTGTTTATGTTTGTGTTAACTCGAGAAGTTAAACGATTGCATAAAAATGGTATTAAATTTAATGTGATTGGTGACTTGAGTAAGTTTTCCAGCAAATTGCAGAAAATGATCCAAGACTCAGAAGCTTTAACGGCTGAAAATACTGGTATGGTATTATCAATCGCCGCTAACTATGGTGGTCGTTGGGATATCACTCACGCAGCAAAAAAATTGGCAGAAAAAGTAGCACGTCAAGAAATCACCGCTGATGAGATTACCGAAGCCGCACTGCACGAACAAACAAGTTTGGCGCAGTTACCTGAATTAGATTTATTGATCAGAACAGGTGGCGATTATCGCATAAGTAATTTTTTGCTTTGGCAAGCAGCCTATGCAGAGTTATATTTTACCGATATCTTATGGCCAGACTTCAATGAAAAAGAGTTTATAAAAGCGATTACTGTGTTTGACCAACGAGAACGACGTTTTGGTCAAACGGGTGAACAAGTAACTAATAAAAACTAAAAATACTTAATAACAATTTGATTAACCAAATGATCTACTTTTTAATGAGGAAAAATGGATAAATACCAGGCATAAAATTTAGTCAGTAGTTATTCTACTGATAAGTTTTATAACGCCGTATTTTTTCATTTTAACCAGTAAAAATTAACCGGTCATTAATCAAGTTGCTATAACACAATTTAAGGAATATCGTTTGTTAAAACAACGCATTATAACTGCATTAATACTCGCACCCGCTGCGATTTGGGCGATTTTTTATTTATCTCTAATTAACTTTGCAGCAGTAATGCTAGTTGTTATGGCTATTGGTGCTTGGGAATGGGGACCCTTAATGGGTTTTGCCAACAAGCGTCGCCGATTAGCTTTTGTGGGGATCACCAGTATATTAATAGCAACATTATGGCATTTTTTACCGCTTGAGCAATTGTGGCATGCGCCAAAGCTTTTACTTGAGCAAGCCAATATAGTGTTATGGTTAGCTGTTGCTTGGTGGTTGTTGTCTGCAGGTTTAACCTTTTTATACCCACGCTATAGCGCATTTTGGTCAAGTCATCGCTCGGTGCGCGGAATTTTTGGCTGTTTAACGTTAATTCCTACGTGGTTGGCTTTTATGGTGCTTAGAAGTAGCGATTATCAAGTAGACAGTTACCATGGCGCGCAATTGTTGATGTTCCTGCTTCTCATGGTGTGGAGTGCTGACGTTGGTGCTTACTTTGTTGGCAAGTCTATTGGCAAGCGCAAACTGTTACCCAATGTCAGCCCAGGTAAAACCTTAGAAGGTTTCTTAGGCGGGGTTATTTTTGCCTGTGTTATGGTGGCAGTTGCCGGTTATATTATTGATTGGTCTATAGCGCAGTATCGCGTTGTAATACCCGTAACGATTTTAATTACCACTATTTCTGTCTTGGGTGATTTAAATGAAAGTATGTTTAAACGTCAAGCGGGTGTGAAAGACAGTGGTACCATATTGCCAGGGCACGGTGGAGTACTTGACCGTATTGACAGTTTAACCGCAACAGCACCTATCTATGCGTTATGTTACGTATATTTGGGTTGGTAGCATAAATGCAAAAATTGTGTATTCTAGGCTCTACCGGATCCATTGGCAAAAGCACCTTAGATGTTGTGCGATTGCATCCTGAAAAATTTGATATTGTGAGTTTGTCGGCTTATTCAAGCGTTGATGATATGTTCAATCAATGCCTAGAGTTTCAACCTAATAAAGTCGTTATGGTCTCTGAAATACATGCCGAACTGCTTGTTAAAAAATTGATTGTCGCAAAACTTATTAACATTGAGGTGACCTCAGGTACTTCTGCGCTTGAAACCATCGCACAAGACCCGATTACTGACACCGTCATGGCAGCCATTGTCGGTGCTTCAGGCTTGTTGCCGACATTAGCAGCAGTAAAAGCCGGTAAAAAAGTGTTGCTCGCTAATAAGGAAGCTTTAGTGACTTCTGGCGCCATATTTATTGAAGCCGTAAAAGAATTTGGCGCCCAGCTTTTGCCGATTGATAGCGAACACAATGCAATATTTCAGTGTTTACCCTTAAGGGCACAACAACAACCAGGTTATTGTGACCTAGCTGATAACGGGGTGAGTAAAGTCTTATTAACGGGCTCAGGTGGACCGTTTAGAACCTGGGAGAGTCATGAGTTAGAGCATGTGACTCCTGCACAGGCTTGTGCACATCCTAATTGGGATATGGGCCGTAAAATATCGGTTGATTCAGCTACTATGATGAATAAAGGCCTAGAGTTTATTGAGGCCAAATGGCTGTTTAATCTTGACCCTGATGATATTCAAGTTGTGCTGCACCCGCAAAGTACTATTCACTCTATGGTGCAATATAAAGATGGCTCTGTTATTGCTCAAATGGGTAATCCTGATATGCGTACACCGATTGCGCATGCATTAAGTTTTCCACAACGCATTGAATCTGGCGTCGCACCCTTTGATTTTTTCGCAGCTAAATCATTAGAATTTCAAGCCGTCGACTTGGTTAAGTACCCGAATTTAAAGTTAGCCATTGATGCCTGTAAAAGTGGCCAAGGTGCATGTACGGCACTGAATGCCGCCAATGAAATAGCCGTTGATGCTTTTTTAAACGAAAAAATAAAATTTACTGATATTGCAAAAATAAATGAAACTTCTGTCAATAAATTTGTCTCAGAAAAGGTGACTTCAATTGAAGAGGTTGTTGCTTTGGATAAAAATGTTAGAGTCTTCGCACAATCACTGATAACTCAAGCCAAGCATTAGCGTAATTAAAGAGTAGTAGCATGTTAGAGTTTATATGGAATCTTGTGTCTTTTGTTGTTGCACTGGGTATTTTAATTACCGTTCACGAATACGGTCATTTTTGGGTCGCACGTAAAAACGGTGTGCAAGTAGACCGCTTTTCTATCGGTTTTGGTAAAGCCATTTGGCGTAAAGTCGACCGTCACGGCACTGAGTTTGTTATCGCCATGATACCACTGGGCGGATACGTAAAAATGCTCGATAGTCGAGTCGATGACGTAAGCGAAGCACAAATAAGTCGCACCTTTAATGCCAAGTCAGTGTATCAACGCATTGCCATTATAGCCGCTGGGCCTTTTGCTAATTTTGGCTTTGCTATTGTCGCTTTCTATTTAATGTTTTTAATTGGTGTGCCAAGCGTAAAGCCTATTATTGGTGAGGTAACTGCGGGTTCAATTGCTAGTGAAGCTAACTTACCAAAAAATAGTGAAATAATTGCTATTTCAGGGCAGGAAACCTTAGACTGGCAAGCGGTTAATTTAGCGTTAGTCAGTGCAATAGGTGACAACAATATTATCTTTACGGTAAAAACCGCTGATAGAACATCAAGTCAAGACTTTAACTTAAATACCAAAAACTGGATATTTGCTCCGGAAAAAGAATCCTCGATAGCCAGTTTAGGTTTTATGCCATATCGGGCTAATGTACAAGCAAAGTTAGCCGTTGTTGCAGCAGGTAGCCCAGCAGCAAAAGCAGGATTAGCCGTAGGTGATGAATTACTTTCGATTGCGGGTGAAAACATTAATGGTCAATGGCAGAAGTTTTCTGATCAAATTAAACTCTATCCAGACAAAAATATTCCGGTTAGGGTATTACGAAATGGTAAAGAATTAACGCTTAACGTTCAACCTGAGGCAAAAACGCAGCAAGGTAAGGTGATTGGTTATTTAGGCGTACAGCCGATATCGGATCCCTATCCAAAAGAATATTTATTTGAACAAGCTTATGGTCCAATATCTGCACTTGAACAAAGTGTGGTAAAAACATGGAATTTAGTAACATTAAGTTTTGATATGATTGGTAAGTTAATTACCGGTGACGTATCAGTTAAAAATTTAAGTGGCCCAATATCAATTGCACAAGGTGCAGGTAATAGCGCTAGTTATGGCTTTGTCTACTTTCTGGGCTTTTTAGCGCTTATTAGTATCAACCTTGGCATAATTAATCTTTTACCTTTACCTGTTTTAGATGGAGGACATTTGTTTTACTATTTTATCGAGCTTTTAACGGGGAAACCCGTGCCAGAAAAAATACAAGAAATAGGTTTTAAATTTGGTACTATAGCGTTACTAAGCTTAATGAGTATCGCCATATTTAACGATTTATCGCGATTATAACTAAAAGAAGTATATAAAGTTAATATTTTATGATTATTAAAAAACTTGCCCTGGCGGTATTATTAGGTAGTTTGGGAACATCAGTGCAAGCGGCTGACGATTTTCAAGTAGAAGATATTCAAGTTAAAGGCCTACAGCGTGTTGCGCTAGGAGCGGCCTTAACTCATATCCCATTCAATGTTGGTGATAACTTAAACGAGTTTCGTGTATCACAATCAATTAAGGCACTTTATAAGTCTGGCCACTTCAGTGACGTTGTGGTCTCAAGAGATGCTAATGCTGTTATTTATCGGGTCCGAGAAAGAGCAACGATTAGTGCCATTACTTTTGATGGTAATAAAGATCTCAAAGAAGAGCAATTAATCGAAAGCCTTGACGGCAGTGATATTCGTGTTGGTGAAACGCTAGATATGACCGTTATTTCAGGTCTTGAAGTCGGTTTAGAAGATTTTTATCACAGTGTGGGTAAATACAACGCTGATGTTAAAGCCAATGTCACTCACTTGCCGCGTAACCGCGTTAACATCGACTTTGTTTTTAAAGAAGGTGATGCTGCAGCGATAGAGCAAATCAATATTGTTGGTAATGAAAAGTTTTCAGATACCGAGTTGCTCGAGCGCATTGAATTAACTTATGATTCACCTTGGTGGGACTTTATGGCGCAAGATCGCTATCAAAAGCAAACCTTGCAAGGTGATATGGAAACCATTAAAAGCTACTACCTCGACCGAGGTTATTTGCAATATAAAGTTGATTCAACACAAGTATCAATGACACCGAATAAAGAAGCGGTATACATCACGCTTAATGTTACTGAGGGCGAGATTTATACCGTTAGTGAAGTTGACTTTATTGGTGATATGGCCGGCTTTGAAAAAACTATTCGTGCCATTACCCCGATTAAAACGGAAGAACTTTATAATGGTGCGCTGGTGACTTACTCAGAAGAGTTAGTCAGCAAGTTTTTAGGTCGTTATGGTTATGCCTATCCAAAAGTGGTGACTATTCCTGAAATTGATGAAGAAAACAAAACCGTGAAACTGGTGTTGTCTGTCGATCCGGGTAAACGAGTTTATGTTAATCGCATTAACTTTAAAGGCAATAATGTCACCTCTGAGAGCGTTTTACGCCGTGAAATGCGTCAAATGGAAGGTGCTTGGTTATCTAACAATCTCGTTGAAGGCTCAAAAGCTTGGTTACAACGTTTGCCTTATATGGAAACGGTTGAATTTCAAACTAACCAATTACCTGGTGAAGACGACCTCGTTGATATTGACTTTGAAGTGAAAGAACAACCATCGGGTTCATTTACCGCCGGTATTGGTTATGGCTCAACGACACAGTTAAGTTTAAACGCGGGTATCCAGCAAAATAACTTTTTAGGTACGGGTAATCGCTTAGGTTTTAGTATTAATACCTCAAGCTACTCAAAAAGTGCCAATGTTTCTTACACCGACCCTTATTTTACGGTTGACGGTGTTTCGTTAGGCGGTAATCTTTTCTATCAAGAGTTTGACGCCGGTAATGCCAACTTAGTTGAGTATAATAATAAAACTTACGGTGCGGGTATTACCTTAGGTTTTCCTATTAACGAGTATGTGCGCTTAAGTTTTGGTGCAGGTTATAAGAATAATGGTATTACTCGCTTAGAGTCTTACGAACAAATTCAGAAGTTTTATGAATTATATTCAGATCCTGATGATCCTGATGGTGGGTTAAATTTTGAGAACTTTGATATTAATGCCGCCATATCACGTTCAACGCTGAATCGCGGAACATTTCCTACTGCCGGCTCGCAACAAAGTTTATCTTATAAGATGACCACGCCTAACTCAGACGTGAATTATTTTAAAATTAACTTAGATACTAAATGGTATTTTCCGTTAACCCAGGACCAACGCTGGACTGTTTTAGCTAAGTTTCAGCTAGGTTATGGTAATGGTTATGGTTCTGTCGAAGGCAACGATCAAGTTTTACCATTTTGGGAAAACTTTAGAGCGGGTGGCTCTGGCACTTTAAGAGGTTTTGAGTCAAATATTGTCGGACCACGTGCCATATATCGCCGACCAACTTCAATTCCAGGAACACCGGATTCAGTTGGCTCTAATGGTGGCTGTTGTTTAGGTCCTGATCACGATTTCATTCAAACCTCTAGACGTTCTGTTGGTGGTAATGCTATTGCTATTGCAGGTCTTGAACTTATCGTACCAACGCCATTTTTAGATGAAGGCTTTAGTAACAGTGTTCGCACAAGTATATTTATTGATGCCGGTAATGTTTGGGATACCGAATTTGATTTAAACAGCTACAAAGACTTGAATAGCATTGAGCGTGAAAAAATTGATGACTACTCAGATGCAGGTCGCTATCGCGCGTCAGCAGGATTATCTGTACAGTGGTTATCACCCATGGGGCCAATGATTTTTAGTTTTGCTAAAACATTGAAAGAAATTGAAAGCGATGATACCGAATTCTTTAGCTTTAATATCGGCCAAACGTTTTAAGTTTTGCTTAAATAAAGGCTGTTAATTGACATAATTTAGCTTCCTTTAAATAAATAGGCTTGAACCAAATTAACTGAGGCGGTATAACTACCGCATAACAAAATTAAATAAAAATATTGAACAATATTTTAGGAGTAAAAATTGAAAAATTTGATTAAATCTATCGCTATGGCTACTGCAGCATCAGGGTTTTTATTAGCAAGTTCAGCTATGGCAGCAGAGCAAAAAATTGGTGTAGTTAACTTTCAAGAAGTTATGGGTAAAATTCCACAAACTGCAGCAATAATGAAAAGTCTAGGCGAAGAGTTTAAAGACGAACAAGCTGTGTTATCAAAACTTGAGACAGATATTAAGTACCTTCAAGAAAAGCGCAAACGCGATAGTTCTTTGATGAGTGCTAAAGATATTGCAGATTTAGAAGCTCAAATTGGTACGCTTTATCAAGATTATCAAGCGAAAGGCAAAGAGTTTCAGGAAAAAACTGGTGCGCGTAAAAACGAAGAAACTAATAAAATCATCGCATTGGTTCGCCAAGCAATAGACAATATTGCTGCAAAAGGTGATTATGATTTAGTACTTGAGCAAAGTGCCGTAGTTTATTCAAAACCAGACTCTGCCATCACAGCAGAAGTGGTTAAGCAAGTTAGTGTACTGAAGTAATAATTTATTGTCAGGCAGTTTGAATAAAAACTAATACAGTTCTTTATTCTTTGCTTTCTCGCCTATTTAATATTCCGAATCAAGTTGATTCGGAATATTGCGTTTAGCCCTAAGATGGCTAGCACTTTTCTTTAAGTCGAAATGGATTAAATAATTGACTACATTCAATGAGACAAAGAGTCATGTTCAATACGGATAATTGCTGCTACATACGCTGATGACTTACACCCATGTAAGAAGATGGCTCTACAGTATAAGTCAATACTTGTACGTCTATGTAAGCCAATAGAAAAAAGTCGCAGCACATTGTTGAAATAGTTAACGGATGTGATAGTGCACAACGAAACAGTGTGCTACTTAGACGATTTGAAGCTGAACAATTAATTTACCTGCCTGTTATAACGGCTACTTTAAACTTTACCTTAGACAACATATAAAAAGTTGATGCTTATGAGTTACATTCTTGCAGACATTGCAGAAAAAATAGGGGCTGTTGTTCAAGGCGATGAACAATGTGAAATATTGAGTATTGCCACCTTAGCTGGGGCATCATCCGGACAAATCGCTTTTTTAGCGAACAGTAAATACAGTGAACAATTAGTAACAACTCATGCCAGTGCCGTTATTGTCACCGAAGCTGACGCGGAAAAATGTCAAACTAATGCCTTGGTCATGGGTAACCCTTACATGGGCTATGCTTTAGTTGCGCAGTTACTTGATACAACACCAAAACCTGCCCACAGCATTCACGCCAGTGCTGCTATCGATGATGGCGCTATTATTGGTGAAGGCGTGACTATTGGTGCTAATGCGGTGATTGAAGCCGGTGTGAATATTGCAAACGGCGTCAGTATAGGTGCAGGGACTTTTATTGGTATTGGCGCTCAAATAGGTGCTAACTCTAGTATTTGGTCTAACGTTAGTATTTATCATGGCGTGGTTATCGGTAAAAATTGCTCAGTGCATGCTAATACCGTTATTGGTTCCGACGGTTTTGGTTATGCAAATAATAATGGCAGTTGGGTGAAGATACCGCAATTAGGCACAGTTATTATTGGCGATAATGTCGAAATAGGGGCGAGCACAACAATAGATCGTGGCGCTTTAGGTGACACTATTATTAATAATGGCGTTATTTTAGATAATCAAATTCAGATTGCTCATAATGTGGTAATCGGTGAGAATACCGCCATGGCGGCTTGTAGTGTTATTGCTGGCAGTACTGAGGTTGGAAAAAATTGCGTTATTGCTGGCCTTGTTGGTATAAATGGTCATATTAGCATCGCTGATAACTGTGTATTTACCGGTATGACCATGGTAACAAAAGCGATATCTGAGCCAGGGGTTTATTCATCTGGCATGCCATGTCAACCCAATAAAGAATGGCATAAAAATAACGCAAGAATTAAAAAACTTGAATCGTTAACTAAACGCTTAAGTACAGTAGAAAAAGAATTATCTCAATTGAAATAATTCTCGCTAACGAAAGAATTCATTAAGTTAATGACGATGAGTAAAAACTTGCACTTAAACGTCATAATTAAATACATAAAGGAATAAATTTTGGAATCGCAAAATAATATTATCGATGTTGAAGGAATTAAACAGATCATTCCACATCGTTACCCGTTTTTATTAGTTGATCGTGTACTTGATTATACGCCTGGAAAGTCAATCCATGCGATAAAAAACGTCACAGTCAATGAGCCTGCATTTATGGGACATTTTCCAAGCTATTCTATCTTTCCAGGCGTACTTATTCTTGAGGCGCTGGCGCAGGCTAGCGGTATTCTAGGCTTTAAATCAGTTGCAGATAAAGTCGATGGTGAATTGTTTTTATTTGCCTCAATTGATAAAGCAAAATTTAAAAAGCCCGTTCATCCTGGAGATACCATGCATTTGCATTTAGAACTTATTAAAGAGCGCCGTGGCATGTGGAAGTTTTACGGCGAAGCTAAAGTTGATGGCAAAGTGGTATGTTCTGCGGATTTAATGTGCGCAAGAAGAGCAATATAATATGATAAATTCAACGTCATTGATCCATCCGCAGGCTATTATTGAAGCTGGGGCCGTTATTGGCAAAAATGTTAACATTGGACCATGGACTCATATCGCAGCGAATGTTGTTATTGGTGATAATTGTCAGATAAGTTCACACGTAGTTATTAATGGCCCAACGACTATTGGTAATGGCAATCGTATTTTCCAATTTGCTTCGATTGGTGAAGATTGCCAAGATTTGAAATATGCCGGTGAGCCAACAGAATTGGTGATCGGGGACAACAATGTTTTTCGTGAATACTGCACCGTGCATCGCGGTACTATTCAAGACAATAATCTCACGCAAATTGGTAGCAACAATTTATTTATGGCTTACACCCATGTTGCGCATGACTGTATGGTTGGCAGCCACTGTATCTTGGCAAACGGTGCGTCAATTGCAGGCCATGTTCACGTTGGCGACCATGCCATTATTGGCGGTATGACCGGTGTGCATCAGTTCTGTCATATTGGCGCGCATTGTTTTGTTGGCGCCAATTCTTTAATTCTTAAAGATATTCCTCCTTATGTTATGGCCTCAGGCCAACCGGCAAAACCTTTTGGTTTAAATAGTGAAGGCTTAAAACGCCGTGGTTTTGATAAAGAGGTTATCTTGCATATTAAACGTGCTTATAAAGCGGTTTATCGCCAAGGCTTAACGGTTGATGAAGCCATGAAAAAAATTGCTGAAGGGGATGCAAGTCTAGCTGAATTAACCTTCTTCACTGACTTTATTAAAAATTCAAGCCGCG
This sequence comes from Colwellia sp. MB02u-9, assembly GCF_014077085.1. Classification (NCBI taxonomy): domain Bacteria; kingdom Pseudomonadati; phylum Pseudomonadota; class Gammaproteobacteria; order Alteromonadales; family Colwelliaceae; genus Colwellia; species Colwellia sp. MB02u-9. Next base: position 518,924 of record NZ_JACGVF010000094.1, on the reverse strand, counting down.
GTATTATCCGTTGATTTTCCTGTGATTAAAGTGAATTCAAAACCGTTAACTGACAATAACTTACCGAGTAGTGAAACGATGAATGATGCTGTAGTAACTTTTGCTATGGTGGTTGGTGAGCATTCTGGCGATACCTTAGGTGCGAGCTTAATGCAACAACTGCAACTGAGTTACCCTAAGGCCAAGTTTATCGGTATTGGCGGCCCTAAGATGTTGGCGCTGGGCTTTGAAAGCCTATTTGATATGGAAGAATTATCGGTAATGGGGGTTTTTGAAGTGCTTGGTCGCTTACGGCGGTTACTGCATATTCGAAAAACTTTAAGCGATTATTTTATTGCCAATAAACCTAACGTTTTTATCGGTATTGACGCGCCTGACTTTAATATTAGCTTGGAAGCACGGCTAAAAACACAAGCGATAAAAACTGTACATTATGTTAGCCCTTCAGTTTGGGCTTGGCGCGAAAAGCGCGTTTTCAAAATTGCCAAAGCCACCAATATGGTGCTGTCTTTATTACCTTTTGAAAAAGCTTTTTACGACAAACATCAAATACCTTGTACCTTTGTTGGCCATTCGCTTGCTGACGATATTCCGCTGGTGAGTGACAAACGCATGGCGCGACAAGCGCTCGGTTTATCTGAGTCAGCAAAAATACTGGCACTGATGCCAGGTAGTCGCGCAGGAGAGCTTGCACGACTGGCTGAACCATTTTTATTGACAGCAAGAAAACTCTTGAGTACTGAGCAGGCAAGTAGCGCTGAAATTATCTTTGTTGTGCCTATGATCAGTGAGCAAAGGGCGCAACAATTTCATCAACTACATCATAAAATTGCGCCAGAGCTTTCGGTACAGGTTATCGTTGGAAAAACTCAACAAGTCATGGCTGCCAGTGACTGTTTATTAACCGCATCAGGTACGGTCACGTTAGAAGCCGCCTTAGTAAAACGCCCAATGGTGATTTGTTACAAGTTTAACCCGTTGACTTATCATATGTTTAAAGGTTTTGTGAAATTGAAGTGGTTTTCATTACCCAATCTACTTGCTAACAAAAGCTTAGTGCCTGAGCTGTTGCAAGCAGAGGTTAGTGTAGAAAATATTCTACCTTTAGTTACAGAGCGTTTGTTTGAAGATCAGTCTGCGTTGAATCAAGCTTATACTGATATCCACTTAACGCTTAAGCAAAATGCTAGCAAGCAAGCGGCTAAAGCGGTTATCGACTTATTATAATAGTGAACTAGAGTAATTATGCCTGCAGTTAAAAAAGTTTTTCCACCTTTTGAATATCCCTTAGCCTACTGCATTGCCGGTGTTGATGAAGTGGGTCGTGGGCCATTGGTCGGCGATGTCGTGACGGCTGCGGTGATATTAGACCCCGATAATCCTATTGAAGGATTAATGGACTCAAAAAAGCTCTCAGAAAAAAAAAGACAGCATTTGTCAGGAGAAATTAAGCAACGTGCTATTGCTTGGTCAATAGGCCGTGCGTCGCCAGAAGAAATTGACAGCCTTAATATTCTCCACGCTACCATGTTGGCGATGCAACGTGCTGTGCAAGGCTTAAACGTGACACCTGATTACGTCTTAGTCGACGGTAACCGTTGTCCAACGTTTGCTCATGAAAGTGGTCATATTACCGGGCAAAGTGTAGTTAAAGGCGATGCGCGTGTAGCAGAAATTAGTGCCGCCTCAATTTTAGCGAAAGTAGCCAGAGATGGCGAGATGGTCGCCTTAGACAAGCTATACCCTTACTATGGTTTTGCACAACACAAGGGTTATCCAACAAAAGCACATTTAGAAAAAATCATTGAACATGGGGTATTAGATTGTTATCGCAGAAGTTTTAAGCCTGTCGCCAATGTACTTGCTAATACACCAGCCCATATTACCAATAATTAGAGCACTAGATGTCTGAATCTGAGTTCCCAATATCTGCCGCACTATCGGGTCAATTAGTCAGCGCTAATGATCCCAAGTTTATTCATCTAAGAGTGCATAGTGACTATTCTCTGTCTGATGGTTTAAAAAAAGTTAAGCCCATTATTGCCAGAGCAGCCGAGTTAAATATGCCAGCGATGGCATTAACCGACCAAACTAATTTATGTGGTTTAGTTAAGTACTACCATGCCGCACACAACGCCGGTATGAAACCTATTATAGGCTGTGACTTTTGGGTTAAAAGCGCTGCGCTTGAAGATGAACTATCACGTTTAGTGATTTTAGCAAGTAACAATGTAGGCTATAAAAACTTAACAGAATTAATCTCTCAAGCCTATTTACGTGGCCATATTCAAGGTAAAGCGGTACTAGACCGCGATTGGCTAATTGAGCGCGCAGAAGGCTTGATTTTACTTTCGGGTGGCCGAGAAGGCGATATTGGTAAAGCATTACTAAAAGGTAATAATGAACTTGTTGATGAAATGCTCGGTTTTTATCAAGAATATTTTCCTAATTGTTATTATATTGAGCTGATTAGAACCGGTCGTAACGATGAAGAGAATTACCTTCATCTTGCTGTAGATCTTGCCTCTCGTTATGAGCTTCCTGTTGTTGCCACCAATGAAGTGATGTTTTTGAGTCCAGATAACTTTGATGCTCACGAAATTCGCGTCGCTATACATGACGGTTACACTTTAGACGATAAACGTCGGCCAAAAAAATATTCTAAAGAGCAGTATCTTCGCACTGAAGAGGAAATGTTAGCCCTTTTTGCTGATATCCCCGAAGCACTAGCCAACTCAGTCGAAATTGCAAAACGCTGTAATGTTACCGTGCGCTTAGGGGAATATTTCTTACCTGATTTTCCTACTGAGGGCTTATCGATTGAAGACTTTTTGGTTAAAGTATCAGAAGAAGGTTTAGAAGAAAGATTAGAATTTTTATTTGATAAAAACGCCCCTGATTATGCCGAAAAACGTAAACCTTATGACGAACGTTTAGCTATTGAGCTAAAAGTGGTTAATAACATGGGTTTTCCGGGTTATTTCCTGATCGTGATGGAGTTCATTCAGTGGAGCAAAGATAATAATATTCCGGTCGGACCTGGACGTGGTTCAGGGGCAGGTTCGTTAGTGGCTTATGCCCAAAAAATCACCGATCTTGATCCACTTGAATATGATTTACTTTTTGAGCGTTTTCTCAACCCTGAACGTGTCTCTATGCCTGATTTTGATATTGATTTTTGCATGGACAGACGCGATGAAGTGATTGACCACGTTGCAGAGTTATATGGCCGTGATGCGGTATCGCAAATTATTACCTTTGGTACTATGGCTGCAAAAGCGGTTATTCGTGATGTTGGCCGAGTGCTTGGTCATCCTTATGGTTTTGTTGACCGTATTTCAAAGTTAATCCCACCGACACCGGGCATGACCTTAGCAAAAGCGTTTGAAGAAGAGCCAAAGCTGCCGGAGATGTATGCTCAAGACAGTGACGTAAAAGATCTTATTGATATGTGTCGCATCTTAGAGGGCACAACACGAAATGCCGGTAAACATGCCGGTGGTGTGGTTATTTCGCCCACCACGATTACTGACTTTGCACCCCTTTATTGTGATGAAGACGGTAAAAATCCAGTCACCCAATTTGACAAAAACGATGTTGAGGACGCCGGTTTAGTTAAATTTGATTTTCTTGGTTTACGTACCTTAACCATTTTGCAGTGGGCCATAGAAATGGCTGATGAAAAACTGTTGAAACAGGGTAAAGAGCGGATTGATTTAGCGACCATCAATCTCGAAGATAAAGCCAGTTTTAAAGTGTTATTAAGGTCGGAAACAACGGCTGTTTTCCAACTTGAATCCAGCGGTATGAAGTCACTTATCGCAAAACTTAAGCCGGATTGCTTTGAAGATATTATTGCCTTGGTAGCACTGTTTAGACCTGGGCCTTTGCAATCAGGCATGGTTGATAACTTTATTGAACGTAAACATGGCCGTGAAGCGATAAGTTATCCTGATGCAACTTGGCAACATCTTGACTTAAAACCTATCCTTGAGCCCACTTACGGCATTATTCTTTACCAAGAACAGGTTATGCAAATTGCCCAGGTGCTAGCGGGTTACTCGCTGGGTGGCGCAGATATGTTACGTCGTGCAATGGGTAAGAAAAAGCCAGAAGAAATGGCCAAACAGCGTGAGGGTTTTGAAGCCGGTGCTGTTGGCCGTGGCGTTGATGGTGAGTTGGCGATAAAGATTTTTGATTTAGTTGAAAAATTTGCCGGCTATGGTTTTAACAAATCACATTCTGCCGCCTATGCTTTAGTGTCTTATCAAACGCTGTGGATGAAAACCCATTTTCCAGCACCTTTTATGGCGGCAGTAATGTCAGCCGATATGGATAACACAGATAAAATTGTTACCTTAGTTGATGAATGCGGCAACATGGGACTTGATTTATTACCACCAGATGTTAACCGTGGCCACTATAAGTTCACCGTCAATGACGCCGACCAAATTATCTATGGTATTGGCGCGGTCAAAGGTGTTGGTGAGGGCCCGATAGCAGCCATAATCGCCGCACGTGAAAGTGATGGTGAGTTTATTGATTTGTTTGATTTTTGTGCTCGAGTTGATTTGAAAAAAATTAATAAACGCATATTAGAAAAACTAATTAAGTCTGGTGCCATGGATGCGCTTGGGCCTAATGCCAAAGACGGGCCACATCGCGCTGCCTTGTTTGAGACTTTACCCGAAGCGCTAAAAGCGGCTGAGCAACATGCCAAAGCACAAGCTATTGGGCAAAACGACTTATTTGGTTTGATTAATGAAGAGCCAGAAGACAATCGACAAGCATTTAAAACCGTTGCAAAGTGGCCTGAACAGCGCTGGTTAGATGGCGAAAAAGAAACATTAGGTTTATATTTAACCGGTCACCCAATAAATCGTTATTTAAATGAAATTAAACGTTATGCAACCGGGCGTTTAGTCAGCTTACAGCCAACTAATAAAGATAAAACTAGCATAGCCGTAGGCTTGGTTTTAGCGGTGCGGGTATTAGTCAACAAACGTGGACGGCGCTGGGCCTTAGTCACGCTAGACGATAAAAGTGCGCGTATGGATATCCGATTATTTCCAGATGACTACGATAGGTTCGCTGAATTGCTGATATCTGATGCAATTTTGGTCTGTAGTGGACAGGTCAGCTTTGATGATTACTCTGGGGGTATTACAATGACTGCTCGAGATATTATGACCATTGCTGATGCACGGGAAAACTATGTCACGTCATTAGATTTGCAAATCGATAAAAATCAGCTATCAGGACGATTTATCGATCAGTTTACGGAGGTGTTAATGCCTTATAAAGATGGTATTTGCCCAGTTCGTGTTTTTTATCAAAGAGATGAAGCGCAAGGTATGCTAGAGTTGGGAGTACAGTGGCGCGTATCGCCAAGCGACACGCTATTATACGATTTGAAAACCCTATTGGGTGAAGAGCAAGTCGAGTTAAAATTTAAATAGGTAGCGTTTATTAACAACGGTACTCAAAGCCAACATAGGTAAGAATAATCATATGTCACTAAATTTTTTAGATTTTGAGCTCCCCATTGCGGAACTTGAAGCAAAAATTGAAGAATTGCAATTGGTCAATAATGGCCAAGGATTAGATCTTGATTTAGAAGATCAAATTTCTCAGTTGCGAGAGAAAAATAACGAACTCACTCAAAAGATTTTCTCTGGCTTAGATCCTTGGCAAACGGCGCGAGTTGCCCGTCATCCTCAGCGCCCATATACCTTAGATTATCTGCCACGTATTTTTACTGAATTCGATGAATTGGCTGGCGATAGAGCCTATGCTGATGATAGAGCTATTGTTGGTGGCACGGCGCGTTTAGACGGTCGACCTGTGATGATTATTGGTCATCAAAAAGGTCGTTCAACTAATGAGAAAGTTAAACGTAATTTTGGTATGCCACGTCCAGAAGGTTACCGTAAAGCCTTGCGTTTAATGAAAATGGCAGAGCGCTTTAAAATGCCAATTATCACTTTTATTGACACCCCGGGTGCATATCCTGGTATTGGCGCTGAAGAACGTGGTCAAAGTGAAGCAATTGCGACGAATTTAAAAGCAATGTCACGTTTAAATGTACCGATTATTTGTACTGTTATCGGTGAAGGTGGCTCAGGTGGTGCACTCGCTATTGGTGTTGGTGATAAAGTGAATATGCTGCAATATTCAACTTACTCAGTTATTTCTCCAGAAGGCTGTGCCTCTATTTTGTGGAAAACGGCTGATAAAGCACCGACAGCAGCAGAAGCTATGGGTATTACGGCTAAACGTATTAAAGAGTTAGGGCTTATCGATAGTATTGTTGAAGAACCCTTAGGTGGCGCTCATCGTGATATGGATCAAATGGCGGCATTTCTTAAGCAAGCGTTAAAGTCTGATCTTGCTGAACTTGATAAACTTTCCAGCGATGAATTAATTGAAAGTCGTTATGATAAATTAATGTCATTCGGCTACTGTTAAAACCATAAAAAGCGACCGACAAAGGGTCGCTTTTTATATGCTTGGTAACACTTCCCTTAGTCATCATATTTTATACGCGATGTTGTTTTAGAACTGTGAATATAATTGAATTAGCACTGGTGAGTTTCTTTAAACCTACACCAGAAAAACCTATTATTATTGCCTATAGCGGTGGTGTAGACTCCCAAGTACTACTTGTTGCCTTGGCAAAATTAAAACAACAGCAACAACTGCCCAATGCTATTGTTGTTTGTCATGTTAACCACGGTTTAAGTCCTGATGCCGATGCGTGGCAAACGTTTGCACAGCAAGAATGCGATAGATTATCTTTAACTTTTATCAGTCATAAATTAAATTTAAAAAAGCTAGCACAGCAAAGCTTAGAAGCGATTGCGCGTGATGCACGCTATAAAGTTTTAGTGCAAGCAAGCACTGAACCTGCCTTTATTGTTACTGGTCATCATCTTAATGATCAAGCAGAAACATTTTTATTGGCCTTAAAACGTGGCTCGGGATTAAAAGGTTTATCGGCTATGCAGGTAAGCTTACCGTTAGCGCAGCATACGCTTGCTCGGCCACTGTTATCGATATCTCGTAGCGATATTGTTGCCTATGCCAATCAGCAGCAACTGAGTTGGATTGAAGATGAGTCTAATAGTGATGAGCGCTTTGATCGAAATTTTTTGCGTCATCAAATTTTGCCAACATTGGATGCGCGTTGGCCAAGTATCAATAAGACGATAGCGCGCAGTGCTGAGCATTGCTTGGAAGCGCAGCAACTGCTAGATGAATTAGCGCAGCAAGACTTAGCGGATTGCCAATATTTGTCTTGTCAGTTATCTGTTGCTAAATTGAATGCACTGAGTGAGCCAAGGCTTAAAAACCTGTTACGCTATTTTTTATCTAGCCATGATTTTTTGATGCCAAGTCGTCAACAACTAATGCAAATATGCCAACAATTAAATGCACAAGCTGATAAGTCGCCGGTTGTTCAGTTAGCCGCGTGTTGCATAAGGCGATATAAAACAGCGCTGTATTTAACCGCTATTTATCAGGATCTTTCAAAATGGCAACAGAGTCTAGATGTAGCGGTTTTAGCCGATGAAAAATCCTTTCAGGTTTGTCTTCCAGATAAATTAGGCGTGTTGAGCTTTTCGAGTTTATCAACACAAGAGCAAGATATAAGTCATTGGCAAGCGTTGATCAAAAGACCCAAAAACAATCAAATAGTCACGATACGTTTTTCTCACGAAAATCCTATCTGTTTACCGCAATACCGACAGCATTCACGCCCGGTAAAAAAAGTATTACAAGAGCTTGCTATCCCGCCATGGCAGAGAAAAAGATTACCTTTTATATATTATGATCATGAACTAGTCGCTGTAGCAGGGCAGTTTGTTTGTCAGGCCTATGTCGCTGATAACAAAAATTCAGCGTGGGCTATTTCATGGCAGGGTGAACTGTCTTTTTAAAGTTACCGTGTAACGAATAAACTAGACAGTTCTGGTGCATAAGTGGTAAAAAATATTTCATCAATACGTTATCTTAATAACTCAAATAACAATAATTCAAATAATAATAACTTAAATAAGAGCAACTATGACAACAGAAAATACTCCTTTAGAAAGTCAGTCACTTTTTAGCAAACTAAAAGCGATTAATATTGTTAACCAAATCATTATTGCTATTATTTTGGGCATTGCTTTAGCACTTGTTGCACCTGCTATTGCTCAGTCATTTTCCATGCTGGGCAGTTTATTTGTCAGTGCATTAAAAGCGGTAGCGCCTATTTTGGTCTTAGCTTTAGTCGCGTCATCTATTGCGAATCAAAAACCGAATAGTGATGCGAATTTGAAGCCTATTGTCGGGCTTTATTTAATTGGCACTATAAGTGCGGCATTAGTGGCGGTGGTATTAAGTTTTATTTTTCCTGTGCAATTAACCTTAGATTTAGTTGGCGCCAGCGCTAATCCCCCACAAGGTTTAGGTGAAGTATTATCAACATTAGCCTTTAAAATTGTTGATAACCCTTTCAATGCCGTTGTTACTGGTAATTTTATTGGTATTTTAGCTTGGGGCTTAGGTTTAGGCTTCGCGTTGAAAAAAGGCAGTGATTCAACCAAGGTGATGGTGCATGATTTTGCTGAAGCTATTTCAAGTATTGTTAAGTTAGTTATTCGTTTCGCACCCTTAGGCATCATGGGTTTAGTTGCCAATACAGTAGCGACAACAGGCTTTGATACCTTAGGTGAATTTAGCCACTTAGTGCTGGTACTTTTAGGCTCAATGCTGATCATGGCATTGATCGTTAATCCCGTCATTGTTTACTTTGTTATGCGTAAAAATCCTTATCCGTTAGTGCTAAGGTGTTTAAAAGAGTCAGGTATTACTGCATTTTTCACACGTAGCTCGGCAGCAAATATTCCTGTAAATATGGAATTATGTGAAAAACTTGATTTACATGAGGATACTTATTCGGTCTCTATCCCTTTAGGTGCCACTATTAACATGGCTGGAGCGGCCATCACGATTACCGTATTAACCCTGGCGGCAGCGAACACTTTAAATATTGAAGTGGATTTTGCTACTGCTATTTTATTGAGTGTTATTGCGGCGGTATCAGCTTGTGGTGCTTCAGGCGTTGCGGGTGGTTCATTATTACTTATTCCACTGGCTTGTGGTTTGTTTGGTATTGATAATGACATTGCTATGCAAGTGGTGGCGATAGGTTTTATTATTGGTGTTATTCAAGACTCAGCAGAAACAGCACTGAATAGCTCTACAGATGTTGTTTTTACGGCAGCAGCCTCGCATCATATTACTAAAAATTTATAAGACATTTAGCTTAAATTTTAGTGTGCTTTATTACTGTCCTACGGAATAAACTGAAAAAAACCATCGTCCTGAAATATATTCGGCTCGATGGCTTTATTGCATAAAGCAGTAAAGCAGTAAAGCTTTAAAGCTGCTTTAGGCAAAATAGAGTAAAACACTGTCATTAAATAAATTGTGTGGCTTAATTTCTACCGTGGCAATAATCAGCACTTCTTAAATCGCTTAATTAAGAGCATAATAACGCCAAAATTTTTGTGGATATATTATCATGGTAACCGAACAGGCATTAAAGCAACGTAGTAACTCAAGTTGTGAACTTTGTACTTCAACTGACAACTTAACGGTATTTCCTGTGCCGCCAACCAGTGATTTAAGTGCCCAGCAAAGCATTTATTTGTGTAACGTTTGTTTAGCACAAGTCGAAGGCAATGCTGAGCTTGATATTAATCATTTACGTTGTTTAACTGACGCGATGTGGAATCAAGAACCTGCAGTGCAAGTCATGGCTTATCGTCTGCTACATAAATTGTCAGCAGAAAGCTGGGCGCAAGATGCGCTAGATATGATTTATCTAGAAGATGCGGTAAAAACATGGGCAGAGCAGGGTATAGCTGCCGCTGAGCGCGAAGGGCCAACACGCGATAGCAATGGCGCTGAATTGCAAGATGGCGATAATGTCACCTTGATTAAAGATCTAAAAGTTAAAGGCGCAAACTTTACCGCTAAACAAGGCACCATGGTCCGTGGCATTAGCTTAACGGATAATCCAGAGCATATCGAAGGTAAAGTTAACGGAACGCGTATTGTGCTAGTAGCTAGCTATTTAAAGAAAGCCTAACGTTAAAACAGCGCTATTATAAGCCAATAAATAACGACGAAAGCACTATCAGCCTAACCTCTGCTTAGTGCTTTTTTTATTTGATGGTAGTTTGCCTTATCAGCAGTGACAAGTACGCTCAATTTGGGCGATCTTGTATCTGGGCATATCTGGGTATATTTGGCTCACTGGTTGGATTTTTTAGCCTTTTTTTTCATCTTACAATGATTAGGAGGGCGAGTACTGTTGCGCTGATTACTATGATGACACCTGTTTTATTTGTATTTAGGGGCAAGGTTAAATAATGAGCGGCGAAAAATAAAACCCGCTTAATGGTCAGCTTAAGCATAATTACCGTTAAAATAAAAACGCCAAATGCTATGCACTTGGCGTTTTTTATATTCAGGATGAATGGTCAGTTTTTATGTTTTCGACAAAAGCTAAGTACCGACATCCATCCCGGCAATGACAGGATCACATGAATGTGAAAGAGTGGCGATACTTAAGCTATTATAAGCCTAACTCACCATAGCTTTAACGATTTAATGCGATGTAGTCATTAACCATATCTTCTAATACGTTAAGCGGTACTGCGCCATTGGTTAATACAACATCATGAAATTGGCGGATATCAAACTTATCGCCTAACTGTTGTTTTGCTTTGGCTCGCAACTGCACAATTTTCAACATACCAATTTTATATGCTGTCGCTTGTGAAGGCATAACGGCATGACGTTCAACCATTTTTATCGCATCAGACTCTGCATTTGGCGTATTATTCATGTAATACGCTAGGCTTTTTGTACGATCCCATTTTTTATTGTGCATGCCAGTATCGACCACTAAACGGCAGGCGCGCCATAGCTCCATTGCCAAACGGCCAAAGTCAGCGTAAGGGTCTTGATAAAAGCCAATTTCTTTTGGGATCATCTCTGAATATAAACCCCAACCTTCACTATAAGCTGTGTAACCACCAAACTTTCTAAACTTTGGAATACCTTCAAGTTCTTGTTTTAGCGCTATTTGCATATGATGGCCAGGAATGCCTTCATGGTAAGCGAGTGCTTCCATTTGATACGTTGGCATGGCTGTCATATCGTAAAGGTTAGCGTAGTAAATACCAGGGCGTGAGCCATCAGGAGCGGGTTGTTGGTAAAAGGCTTTACCCGCAGATTTCTCTCTAAACGCTTCAACTTGTTTAACTTTTAAGTCTGCTTTTGGTTTAGTAATAAATAACTGATCTAGCTCATCTTTCATAGTATTAATGATGTCAGTTGCTTCAGTTAAATAACGCTGACGGCCAGCTTCATCGCCAGCATAATAAAATTGTGGGTCGTGGCGCATAAATTGGAAGAACTCGTTTAATGAGCCTTCAAAGTTAACCTTTTTCATGATCACGCGCATTTCATCATGTATGCGTGCAACTTCATCTACACCAATTTTATGAATTTCATCTGCGGTTAATTCAGTGGTGGTTGTTCGGTTTAGGGCATTATTATAAAATTTATCGCCTTGTGGAAATTTCCAGGCACCGTAGTTATCATCAGCTTGTTTTTCAAGTTCAGTTAAGTAGCTGACTAATGCTTGATAGCCGGTCTTAAACTCTGTCGTTAAGGCGCTTGCTAGCTCATCAGTTAAGGACTGTTTCTCTTCATCAGAGAGTTCTAATTGTGCTATTTTTTTATTAAAGTCTGTAAATAAAGTACTGTCAGCTTGATTATCAAATGGGGCACCTACCAGTAAATTGCTTGCATCGCGTATGACATGAGCAAAAACAAATTTGGGGGCAATAATACCTTTATCAGCTCTGATTTTAAGTTGATCAACCAATTGCTCCAGTAACAGTTTCGAGTTTTTTACACGGGCAATATAGTCATGGGCTTGCTTAGTGTCTTGAATACTATGTTGGTTAATCAGTAATGCGGGTATTTGTGAGTGCACCCCAAACATTTGGTTAACAGGGTAGTTATGGTGACGCCAAGGATAGTCAGCAATTTTTTGTGTTAATTTTTGTGAAAGTAGCTGGTAGCTCAACTGGGTTTGTTTATCGACATTATTGATGTCAATGACTTGAATTCGTTGCAGCGCTTGTTTAGCAAATTCGAGCTCTTGAGCACTATTTTCCTCTGATAGATCTTGCCACTTATCGTAGTCAGTTTTAATGCCAAGATAGGTTTGTCTAACAGGATTACGATTAACGCCTTCCATAAAAATAGTGTCAAATAACTCATTTGCTGCTTGAGAAGCTTCAGCTGTGCTATTAAGTTGTGCTGATGAAGATGGCATTGCAAGTGCATTATTGCCTTTAACAACGGGTGTTATAGTCTCATTACTGCAAGCAACGGATAGTACCGCAGTAATAGAGATAACAAGAAGTGATTTATTGAAGGTCATGTTGGAGTCCTATTTTAGTTTATGCGCTATATTGCCGTTATCTTTCGTTAGCGATCAAGCATGCCGCGCTCAATGGTGGTTTTTTTGCGATGACTTTCAGTTATTCTCTCATAGTTCAAATAAGAAATTTATGGTTTACCACATTAATCAACTTGCTATAGTAGTGTCATTGATGGATAAATTATTCGCCTTCGAGGTGACAAATAAATAAAGTATTGGCAAGTAATAGCCTTAGCCAAAAGCGTGCAGCTATGGTTAGCTTTCGACGGGCAATAATAAACGATAGAGCTTTTCTGTTAAGCTTACGAAAAGTAACGATGAACCAGCATTTACAATATGCTGGACTTTATCTTGATGATACAGCTCATCTGCTGCGCATTGATGAGTTTTTTTCTGATTCGTATATTATTTCATACCAAAATAAAGCGATTGGATTATTAAAATTAGGCTTGTTTGCTGATAAAATTCACCTGCGCCAATTTCAGTTATTACCGCAATATCAAGGTTTAGGAATCGGCAGTAGAGTGCTTGAGTTAGTTAAGCGTAAAGCTCAAGACAAACAGCTCGCTATTACGTTAAATGTATTGTTAAAAAATCCGGCTATTCAGTTATATTTACGCCATGATTTTGTTGTTATGGATAGCAATAAACTCGAGTATCAAATGCGCTGGCAATGTCATCAATAAATAGCAAGTTTCAGACCTTTAGCCGTTTAAAAATAGCCGTTTAAAAATTTAGTGCTTTTGGTCATCATACGCTGGATTTATTTTTCTCTAATTTAGGGCGCTCTTATTAAAATTAGTCTTAAGTTAGGCATAAGTTTAAACATAAGCTTAAACATAAGGTTAGACGTAAAGATCAATGTTAGCTTTGCAGGCTAACATTGACTTTAAAGCTAAAAAGCATAATTAGTTTAGTAAATTTTACCTTCAGTGGCTACTTGCGCTTTATCAATGCGCGTTGGTGTTACTGCGCCGTCAACAAGCGACTGTGTTGCTGTCGCTAACGATTCAATGACTTTATGCATCGATGATAAGTCTAAACTACTAATATTGTCGCTAACTTGATGATAATGTTGGTCCTTATCGAGTTGTGTACTGCTAAAACTGTGTGCAGGTACACCTAAACGCGCCAAAGTTGCATTGTCTGAGCGATAAAATAGCCCTTGTTTTGGGTAGGGGTCTTGGTATATTTGTGTGTTAAGCGCGATGAGTTTGTCATTGAGTAATGCGCCTAAATTAGAGCGTTCCATACCCGTCATCCAAACAGTTCCTGGACCAAATTTCGATGGTTTGCCAATCATTTCAATATTGATCATGGCAACCACGTTATCAGGGTTAAGCTGCTGTGAAAAATAGCTAGAACCAAAGCCGCCAATCTCTTCAGCAGTAAAAGCACTAAACATTAAAGTACGTTTGTTATCGCCTTTTTGGGCGTAATATTGCGCTAAATTTAATACCGCTGTCGTACCAGATGCATTGTCATCAGCGCCATTATAGATTTTTTTACCATCGTCTGTGATACCCAAGTGGTCGTAATGTGATGAGTATAAAACGATTTCTTTAGTGCTTTCAATACCGGGTAAGACACCCACTACATTGGTTAGCGATTGTTTAGTTATTATTGCACTGGCGTCAACGCTATAGTTTTCAATTTCATTTTCGTCACTTAATACCATGACAATAGCACCAGGATGTTCAAGTGAAAGCTTAGTTAAGCCACGATTAAAATAGTTTTGATAGGCCTTAAAGCTTTTGGCATGTGCGCTATTGATAATAACTAAGTGTTGACCACCTACTTGGTTTAACTCAGTTAAGATTTTACGTAAATCATCGGTTTTATCAACCCTATGGCTTTGTGCATTACCGAATTGCCAATTTACTTGTTCCATCGTTGTCGCTATAGCCAAGTATTCAGGACTAATTTTTTTACTATTTAACACCACGTTAAGCGTTTGAGCTTGAATTTGATTGACAGTAAAAGTTTGTAAGAACAGCGCAGGTTTATCTTTGGCGTCAAGAGTCGCATTAATGGCTGCTTTACTTAACGGGAGATTGTTTTGCAGGGGCTTTAGGCCAATATTAGCAAAGCGCTGAGCAATATAATTTGCCGCTTGGTCAATTTCAGGGCTAAAACTTGCCCGACCTTTTAAATTGTCAGCGGCTAAATAGGTAATATCTTTGACCACTTGTTTTAAGGGTATTGTTGCTGCAACGCTAGAAAATGAGCAGGTAATCGCTAACACAACCGACAATGTTTTGAGTTTATAATCAGTGTTTTTCTCTAGTGAAGAGTTAAATATGCGCATCATAGTTATTGGTGTTGCCATAGTATTTAAAGCTTTTTTATTGAAATTTCACATAGATAATCAAGTGGTTAACGCTAAGTGTCGTTATTCAATTAGCGCATATTAGGCTAAGGTTATTTAAGTTTATCGAGTTCAATTAATAGTGACTGTTCACCACAGGTAAGCCAGCACTGGCCATCTTGTATACTCACTTGAAACTCCATCGAGCGATTGGCGAGTAGCTCCAAAGCTTGTGATGTTTCTTCACTAAAGCTTTCTACCGATAGTTTATTGAGTTGATTTAGTTTACTTTTAGATTGTTGCCACCAGGTGTCTACGCTGCTGCCATAACAATAAAGCTTTACTTGTTGGGCGCGATTACAGGCTTTTTTCAGCCTTTTTTCATCGAGTTGGCCTAGCTCAATCCATAGTTCAATGACATCACTGTAATTAACTCGCCAAATGGCTGCTTCGTCCTCATCACTAACACCTTTACCAAATTGTAGGTTTTCACTGGCATTGAGGACATATGCAATGAGTCTGATCATCATACGACGGTCATTCTCAGAAGGGTGCTGTGCTATGGTTAATTGTATGGTGTCATAATAGTGACGATCCATATCAGAGAGATGGATCGTCGCTTTTTTGATGGTTGCTTTTAAGGCCATGAAGATTCTGAGTATTATTTTTGATTAATTAATTCAGTATATTAACGCGTATTAAGTCCTTGTGATAGCAACTTATAACAAGTGAATTAATTAATCTTCAGCTAGTATGTGCTATTTTACCAGCTACCTGAATTTTCCATACTTAACCAAGGTTCTTGTGGCGCTAATCGCTCACCTTTTTGCAATAATTCGATTGAAATATTATCAGGTGATTTAACAAATGCCATGTGGCCACAGCGTGGTGGTCGGTTAATAGTAATGCCGGCGGCCATTAGCTTTTCACATAAGGCATAGATATCGTCAACCTCAAAGGCTAAATGGCCAAAGTTTCTACCCACAGTATATTCTTCTGCTGAATGCCAGTTGTGGGTAAGTTCTATTTCAGCGGCACCCGGCTCTGTTGCTAAAAATATTAAGCTGAATTTACCTGCAGGAACGTCAAAACGGCGGGTTTCTATTAAGCCTAAATGCTTAATAAAAAAATCTAGTGACTTATCTAAGTCCGTAATACGAATCATAGTATGTAAAAATTTCATAGTTTACTCGTCCATTTTCTATTTAATGATAAAAATATTTAATGATAAAATTGATAACCTTATCATTTTTAGTCTTTGATAATATTATTTGGGGAGGTTTTTAAGTTATTTATTGTAAAAATATATCGCTCAGTTTCCACTTCCTACTTCCCCTGATGAAAGTATTGGTTTTTTGCTTTGCTAACAGGTAAAAATTATTGAGTTAAAGTTTAAGCACCATACTTATACTAGCGTTTATTTACCGTCGTGTTTTACCTCTTGGTATCTTTTACTGAAGAGAATTCTTGATGCTGAAAGCTTAATTAGCTCAATAATCGCATCAATTTAAATCGCATCAGTTAGGCTCATGGATGATGACATCTAATGTTAATTTTGCTGTACTGATTGTCGTTCAATAAGTTCAGGAATAAACATGTTGGTGATGTCTAACTCTTTTTGCTTATAAACATTTTTCAGGATCCATTGAGTAGACATTTTCGCCATATCGTTAATTGGAAAATTAATAGTGGTTAATTGAGGGTAGAGATACTCAGTGAAAAAAGCATTATCAAAACCAATAAATGAACATTGTTCGGGGATTAACAATTTATGATCCCTGGCTCCTCGCATGGCCCCAGATGCCATCTCATCATTTGAACAAGCAACAGCAGTAAATGTGGTTTTATGCTTGATGAGGTAATTAATACCATCTCGACCGCTTTTTGTTAAATAATCACCTTCATAGAGTAAACTTTCTTTAAAGGGGATATTGGCTTCAGCTAACGCTTTTTTATGGCCAGCTAAGCGTTCAGTAGAATCTTGTTTTGTTAAAGGTCCAGAGATATAAGCAATCTCTTTATGCCCTTGTTCAATTAAATATTTTGCGGCTAAATAACCGCCTAGTTCGTTATCTAAATAAAAGCAATGGTCACTAATTTCTGAGATATTGCGGTTCAAAATAACAAAAGGGGTTTTACCTTTACTTAATTTAATTAAGTAGGCATCTGAAATGGCGTCAACCAGTAAAATAAGTGCGTCACATTTTCGATCAATTAAAAAATCTAAGCCATTTATTTCACTTTTTTCATCACTATGACCTGCAGTAATAACCGCATGTTTACCTGCATTTCTGAGCTCTAATTCAATGCTGCTCAACATGGCACCAAAAAATGGACCATGTAACTCAGAAACTAGTACACCAACACTGTTTGAACGATTGGAAGCTAATGATCGGGCAATAGTATTTGGGCGATAGTTTAACTCGTTCATGGCTGCCACGACTTTTTCTTTAGTTTTTTTACTGACATGCTCATGATCATTTAGTACGCGAGATACAGATGATAATGAGACTCCCGCTAATGCGGAAACTTCGTATATAGTCGCCATTTTATTCCTTCATCTTTTTTATTAATGCTGCTTTAGAGGACTTAAACATAAAAGGTCTTAGCTAAACCCAATACTGAGCCTATAGTTATAACTGTTATAAGATACACAAATAATTTCTATTTTAGAAGCGCTTCCTATGACTGTAAATAATAGTTGCTTTTTATCTTAATGACATTCAATATGGAAGCGCTTCCAGTTTATTTTAAAAATACTTACTTAAGGACTGCCTGAGTGTATTAAAGTGGAAAATTATAAAAATAACAACAGCAGCAATGACCTGTTGTTCATAATTATTAGGGGAATTATATGGCTAGTACACCGGTTCAATCAAATGTGAATAGGTTTTCATCAAACACTGAAAACCAAAATTATACTTTTGCACTTACATCATTAACATCACTCTTTTTTATGTGGGGATTCATTACCTGCTTAAATGATATTTTAATTCCTCATTTGAAAGCTATTTTCGATTTATCTTATAGCCAAGCAATGCTAGTACAGTTTTGTTTTTTTAGTGCGTACTTTCTCGTTTCTATTCCAGCAGGAAAAATAGTTAAAAAAGTAGGTTTTCAAAAAGGCATTGTGCTTGGATTGATTGTTGCTGCCATTGGTTGTTTTGCTTTTTACCCAGCAGCAGCCATGCACAGCTACCCGGTATTTTTAATGGCACTATTTATATTAGCCAGTGGTATTACGATATTACAAGTGTCAGCTAATCCTTATGTCAGTATTTTAGGCAATCCTGAAACAGCCTCTTCACGTCTGACGATGACACAGGCATTTAATTCACTTGGCACCACGGTCGCGCCATTTTTTGGTGCTTATTTGATCTTAGATCAAGTAGCAGAATCAATGTCGGTCGCTCAACAAGCAGAATCAGTGCAATTACCTTATGTTTTACTCGCCGGTTTATTATTAATACTGGCGGCTATTTTTTCTTATATAAAATTACCTGTCATTGAGCATATTGAAGAGTCAGTGGCTGAAAAACCGATAGCAGGTAGCGCTTGGGAATATCGTCATTTAGTTTTAGGTGCCATTGGTATTTTTGTTTATGTGGGGGCTGAGGTTTCTATTGGCAGCTTTTTAGTCAGCTTTTTTAATGATCCGAACATTGCTGGTTTAGAAGAATCACAAGCAGCAAAATATATTGCCTATTATTGGGGGGGGGCGATGGTGGGACGATTTATTGGTGCCGCGGTTATGCAAAAATTAGCCGCAGGAAAAGTATTAGCCTTCAACGCTTTTATGGCAGTAGTATTTATTATTATTACTATCTTTGCATCTGGTCAAATAGCGATGTTGGCCATTCTGTTAGTAGGTTTATGTAATTCAATTATGTTCCCTACCATCTTTAGTTTGGCCATTAATGGCCTAGGCCAGCATACCAGCCAAGGCTCAGGTATTTTATGTTTGGCGATTGTTGGTGGTGCTATTTTACCACTGATTCAAGGTGTTTTAGCCGACAGTATTGGCCTACAAAACTCATTTTTCTTACCCATTATTTGCTATGCATTCATTGCTTATTATGGCTTGTCAGGTAGTAAACCTGTATCAGTAAAGGTATAAATATTGTTATGTTTATTCAAATAAATTCACTTAAAAGCGTTGCTAAACCCTTCATGGGGATTGCTGTCGCCATGTCACTTTTTGCTTGTACTGATAACGCTAACTCTAACGCTAACTCGGATATAGCTCAGGTTGATGTTGCCCCTTATGGCGAAAACAATATAGCCATTTGGCCGGTACTTGATATTGAAGTTAAAAAAGACAGTAACGTTGAAACTAAAGTCGCGAAAATTTTAGCGACTATGACGTTAGAGCAAAAAGTTGCCCAGATGATCCAACCTGAAATCCGAGACATTACGGTTGAAGATATGCGTAAATATGGTTTTGGCTCATATTTAAATGGTGGGGGTGCTTTTCCTGATAATAATAAGCACGCAACACCTGCTGATTGGATAAAATTGGCTGAATCTCTGTATCAAGCATCAATCGATGACTCAGTAGATGGGACAAATATTCCAACTATGTGGGGTACTGATGCAGTACATGGTCATAACAATGTGATTGGCGCAACATTATTTCCACATAACATTGGCTTAGGCGCGGCAAATAATGCTGAACTTATGGAAAATATCGCCAGTATCACGGCTAAAGAAGTGATGGTAACCGGTATTGATTGGGTGTTTGCTCCTACGGTTGCCGTTGTTAGAGATGATCGTTGGGGCAGAACCTATGAAGGTTATTCTGAAGACCCTGAAATAGTTGGCTTATATTCGGCCGCTATTGTAAAAGGGCTGCAAGGTGCTGTAGGCGATGACTTTTTAGGCGACACTCGCGTTATCAGTACAGTTAAGCACTTTATTGGTGATGGTGGCACAAAAGGTGGTGATGACCAAGGGGATAACTTAGATAGTGAAAGAGATCTTTTTAAACATCATGCCCAAGGTTATGTTGGTGGCTTAACGGCTGGCGCGCAATCAGTAATGGCATCATTCAATAGCTGGCATGGCGCTAAAACGCATGGCAACAAGTATTTAATGACCGATGTTTTAAAAGATCGTATGGGCTTTGACGGCTTTGTTGTTGGTGACTGGAATGGTCATGGCCAAGTAAAAGGCTGTACTAACGAAAGCTGTCCACAAGCAGTCAATGCGGGCTTAGACATCTATATGGTGCCAACAGCTGCTTGGAAACCTTTGTATGAAAATACCATTAAACAAGTTAACAATGGTGAAATTAGCTTATCAAGAATAGATGATGCGGTTAGCCGTATTTTAAGAGTAAAAATTCGTGCAGGTTTATTCACTAAACCCAGTCCAAAAAATCGTCCATTATCAGGTAAAACTGACTTAATTGGCTCAGCAGAGCATCGTTTAGTTGCTCGTCAAGCCGTACGTGAATCTTTAGTTTTGCTTAAAAATAAAGCTAATTTATTACCCTTAACGCCGAGTGCAAATGTATTAGTTGCAGGAGATGGCGCTGACAATATTGGTAAGCAGTCAGGAGGATGGAGTATTACTTGGCAAGGTACAGGTAACACTAACGCTGATTTTCCGGGTGGGTCTTCGATTTATGACGGTATAGAGCAAGTTGTTAATGCGGCTGGCGGTAAAGTGCAATTAAGCCCTACAGGTGAGTTCACTGAAAAACCAGATGTTGCTATTGTTGTTTTTGGTGAGGAACCCTATGCCGAGGGTAATGGCGACTTAGATAACCTTGAGTATCAACGCGGTAATAAAACCGATTTAGCTTTACTCAAACGTTTAAAAGCACAAGGGATACCTGTTGTTTCTGTTTTTATTAGTGGACGACCAATGTGGGTAAATGCGGAACTTAATGCGTCAAATGCTTTTGTTGCTGCTTGGTTGCCAGGTTCAGAAGGCAATGGTGTCGCTGACGTTTTATTTAGTAAAGCGGATAGCAGTTTACGTTATGACTTTAAGGGTAAGCTTTCATATTCATGGCCTGCTAGTGCGGATCAAACCTCTGTTAATAGATTTGATGAAAACTATCAACCCCTATTACCTTATGGTTTTGGTTTAAGCTATCAGCAGCAAGATAATAAAAAAATGACCCTATTGTCTGATCAGTTAAATGAAGTCTCTAAAATATCTTCTGATGAGTTAGCCACTTTTAAAATATTTGAATTAGCGATTAAGCAGCCATGGAGTGTTGCGTTGCAATCAGGTGAACAGTCATCTCCTGTAACTTCAAATACGCAGTCATTAGGGGCTATTACCTTAAGAACTATGGACAAAGTGGTACAAGAAGATGCTAGAACCATAACCTTTGACGGCAGTGAACTAGCAGGTGTCAATATCTTTAGTAACTTTCCGGAAGATTTGCGGGCATATAGCGAGGCTGACTCGGTATTAAGTTTTAGCGTGCGTTTAGAAACTACACCAGTAGCACCGATTAATTTAGCTATGAGTTGTGAAGGGGATTGCAAAGGTTCACTTGATATCACCTCATTGTTAATTAACCAGAGTTTAAATGAATGGCATAACGTGACGATCGACTTAGCTTGCTTTAAAAAAGCAGGTACAGATTTCTCCAAAATTATGTCGCCTTTTAACTTGTCTACTCAAGGCAAAGTTTCATTAAGCTTCGCTGATATAAACTTAACGCCACAAGGTATTGATAAAGCAACAATGAGCTGTGATTAAACTATTATTGACGCGTTAAATTAAACCGCCGTATGACTAGAATTACGGCGGTAACTACTGATTGCAATTTATTAATAAAAACATATATATAACAAGGACTTTTCTATGCAGCATTTAACATTATTACTCATAGCCTGTTCAATGACTTTACTCGGATGTGGTGGTGGATCGGGTAACAACACGAACACGACTAATATATCAACTACGCCAGCTACAGATATATCTTCTGATCATGCGAGTGAAGAGAGTAAAGACCCAACAACTGCTTCTGTAGTGAATAATCAATGGCAGTTAATTTGGCAGGATGAATTTAATGATAACAATATTGATTTAAACAAATGGAGTTTTGAGGTCAATTGTTTTGGTGGGGGTAATGATGAACAACAATGTTATACCGACCGAGAAGATAATGCTTTTATTGAACAAGGTATTTTGAAAATAGTGGCATTAAAAGAAAATTTTACCGGTCCTGCGGCACATGACGATGATACTAATTACAACGCTATGAATACCCGCACTCTACCTTATACATCAGCACGTTTACGCAGCAAAAACAAAGGTGACTGGACTTTTGGACGCTTTGAAATTAGCGCTAAATTACCGCAAGGACAAGGCACTTGGCCAGCCATTTGGATGCTGCCTACTGACTGGGCTTATGGTGGATGGGCTGGCTCGGGTGAAATTGATATTATGGAAGCGGTGAACTTAAAAACACAATCAGATGAAGCGGGTGCGAGCTCAGGAGAAGAAGAATCACGTGTGCATGGCACGCTTCATTATGGCCGTGCCTGGCCTGAGAATGTTTATTCGGGTAAAGGATTTAACTTACCTGATGGTGTAAACCCTGCAGATGGTTTCCACGAATACGCTGTTGAATGGCAAGCAGGGGAAATTCGTTGGTATGTTGATGATATTCATTTTGCTACCCAGCGTGATACCGGCTGGTATAGCCAATATATGAATGATGAGGGTTTATTGGTAAACGGTGAGGGTGGTGCACCTTTTGATCAAAAATTTCATTTATTATTAAATTTTGCTGTTGGCGGGAATTGGTCCGCTTCGGTTAACGACAAAGGCATTAATGACAGTGTATTTCCACAATCATTAGAAATAGATTATGTCCGAGTGTATGAATGCTCAGTGTCACCTCTCACAGGTGCTGGCTGCGCAACAATCGGTGATGACGCCGCTTTAGTGGGTGGTAAGCAAGCACCGGCGCTGTAACGTTAATATAGAATTGACTAAATTGAAATTTCTGCTAACTAATATCTTTATGATGCTAGTTAGCATTTTTTTTGATGTATAAACTAATGTTACGATAGGTATCAACCCAGTAAATATCTTTATTTTTTGCTAAGAAATCTAGTAGCTCCTGATGAGCCTTTATAGAAACAGGCAGATGATCACCGCCAACGCCGTGAAAAGTAAAATTAGCGATAGTACCGTAGAAAGCCGCTTGCTTTGCATAAGCTATTAACTCAGTCCCCGAGTTCCCCGATGGCGACCAAACTGCAGCATCCATCACATTGATTGAACTGCGACTTTTTGGGATTTTACCGACATGAGATTTAATGCCGACAAAAGCATCATGAAGCGCATGCACGTAATTTTTATGCTCAACCAACTGATCGGCACAAGGTACAGTAAAGGTTCTTAGCGTTTCACCATCAATAGCTTTTAAAAATGTATTAGCGGTATTAATCTCTTGAATAATTTCATCAAATTGTTTTTTATCAAGATCATTGTAGGTTAGTACCCAATCTCTGCCAGGTAGCGAGCCATGACAGGCATGATTTATTGAATGATTACCTAATTCATGGCCCTGTTTAGCTATGTGACGCCATTCTTCTAAGCGGTTACTAACCGTTGGTGAACTCAAGGTTAAATAGAATGAAGCTTTTAAATTGAGCTTATTTAGCGCAGGCAAGGCATGATCTAACTGACTATTTAATGCATCATCATAGGCCAGACTAATCGCTGCTTTAGCATGATTAGGCCATTCGAAAATTGTCTTAGCTGATGCGTTTGAGCAAATGAATATTGATAATATCGTTATCGTTTTCAAGTTATGTAAATTCTATAAAAACATTTGCCGTGAGCCGACCTGTTTTGGGATTTGGGTCTATATCATTTTCAGGGGAAATAATGATCGAATGAAGTAATTGTCCAGGATAAATAACTAAACGATTGGGTTTATATTCAATTTGTTGATATAACTCAAAATGCTCATTTGAACGAATACAATATTCCTGAGCAGACTCGCCATTATTATCAATAAAGCGTTGAGCCGAAGTTAAATAATATTCCACATTATGCGTTTCAATTTTGTCTAACCCCGTAGGTTTGTGACGAAATAAGCCTGTATTGCCGTGCTTATCATTATTGAGGTAATGCAAAATAGCAAAGTAAAATGGCCTACTGGTGTCAAAATGAGGCATGCGCTGCAGTAAGTTTAACTCGGTTGCGGCTGTAGTGATCAAAGAAAAATAAGCTTCTTGAGGTTTTAATTGTAAGTGCTGAGGAATGTTATAGATATGGCAAATATCTTGATAAATGGCTTGTAGTACATTGATGACATAGTTTTTAGGTAAAGGTGCTCTTATACCTGGGTAATAAGTGTTATCAAGTGCTTTAAATTCAGCATGAGCACAAGCGTGAGCAATAATGTCATGGGTATCAATAGCAAAGTCATCAATGACGATCACCGGTGTTTTATCAACACCGACGGTCATTATTTTAAGCTTAATATCGCGATTTATTTGTATAGCTAAGTCATTCATTTTTTATATCATAAAATAGAACAATTAATCGGCAGCGCAGTAAGATCTGCCGGAATATTTTATTTTTCAATCCGTTACATCGTAGTGGATTTACAATAATGATTGATAAAATCGTTATTGTCAGGCCAGTTATCCACTTTGCGTTTTACGGCTGATTTTATATTATTTAAAAAGCTCGTTAATTCTTCATCGCTCATCAAATCTACAATAGGATGATATTGCTCAGGCATTAACCCTTGTCCCATCATGACTTGTATCCAAGAGGTTTCACCGAATAAGTCTTCTGCTTTTTTAAATACCTGGCCACTTTCCTTAAACAACGACATACGATGTTTTAAGGTATCTGGAATTTCCATATTTTTGCAATAGCGCCAAAATGGTGAATCTGTGCGCTCTGTTAAATGATAATGCAGAATAATAAAATCTTTAATGTTGTCGACTTCAGTTTTAGTTTGGCTATTAAATTCATCAACATCAGCTTGATTAATACCCTGAGAAGGAAACATTTGCATTAATCGCACAATGGATTTTTGAAATAAATGTATACCGGTTGACTCCAATGGCTCGATAAAACCAGAAGATAAGCCAATAGCAACACAGTTTTTATTCCAATGTTTACGGCGTGTGCCGGTTTTATATTTGATCACACGAGGTTCGTTGAGCAACTCACCTTGAACATTCGCTAAAAGTGTTTGCTTAGCTTCTTCATCTGTCATATATTTACTGCAAAAGACTAAACCATTACCGGTGCGGTTTTGCAGCGGTATTTGCCATTGCCATCCAGAGTCCCTAGCGATAGCGCGGGTATATGGAACCGGTTTTCTGACCATTTTAGTTTGTACTGCGATAGCACTGTCACAAGGTAAGATGTGACTCCAATCTTCAAAACCTGTATTTAGTGCTCCTTCGATTAACATGCCTTTAAAGCCAGTACAGTCGATGAAGAGATCCCCCTCAACAATTTTACCTGATGCTAAAGTAATTGAGTCTATATAGCCGGATTCGTTATCTAGATTAACCTGGGATATTTTACCTTCAATGCGTGTTGTGCCATGTTTTTCAGCAAGACTTCTTAAAAACTTAGCATAGAGCCCAGCATCAAGGTGATAAGCATGGTTTAACTCTTGATTTGCTAAAACGGCAAACTTTCCGGCTCTTGCGCCCAAATGTTCAGGAACATAATCACCAATATCAGAAACAATGCCTTTTGCACGGCCTTTTAGCCAAAAATGTTGAAAACCAGCCGCCCAACAACCTTTACCTAGAAAACCAAAGGAATGAATATAATCTTTACTTATGTCGCGCCAGTTTTCAAAAGAAATGCCCAGCTTAAAGGTGGCATTGGTTGCTGCCATAAACTCTTGTTCATTAATGCCTAATAATTGGTGAAAAATATGTAAGGTAGGAATCGTTGCTTCACCAACGCCAACCGTAGGGATTTCGTCTGACTCTATTAAAACAACCTCTATGCCTTTACCTAATAATTTTGAGAGTGCTGCTGCTGTCATCCAACCCGCAGTACCACCACCAGCAATAACGACTTTTTTAATTTTTTTGTTTTGTGTTTTCAAAATAAAACCTTATTAATTAACTTTAGTAGGATGATTTGTTGTACTTAGTTACTATCGTTTTAATTTATTCAGTAAATCTGCGCGTATTTGTTTCGCTAATAATTCATCAAGGGGTTTTGACAATCGGCCTTGAGCAGCGGTAGGAATATGAGAGAAATCTTCTTGGTCATGCTCAAAAATATAATAGTTAAATTGCGCTTGCCATGCTTTTCGCTGAGCTAAAGGCAAGTCTTTTAAGCTTAACATCGCCAACATAAGGGCATTGTTAGGGCGTCCCATAAATGCGGGGCTATCACGCCACCAATGGGTTACTAGCACGTTAAACGCGGTTAAACTTTCAACATGATGCCACCACATACTAGGTAAAAATAGGGCATCGCCAGCGTCCAACTCGGCAACTTGTGCCGAGGCTAACGCTTGTTTAAACTTTGGATATTTAACAAAATCAGGGTGGTCAAAGTCCACTAAACTAATTTCTTGTCCACCGGGGGAAAACTCCATCGGGCCAACATACAAATTTTCAAGCTGCTCGGGTGGGAACAAAGTAAATTTACGACTACCCACCACACAACAAGCTAAATTATTAGGGAAATCAAAATGTGCAGCTATTTTGCTTTTATTGCCTAACCATATACTGGTTAACGGCTTTAAATGGTCGATGGAGGCATTGTTTTCTTCATTATAGCCAGGTAAGCAATGGTTAATTTCAGTCGAACCGACATACATTGTCGGTGGTTGCGGATCATTGACATGCTCAAGTAACTTGTCAAGCACTTGGTTCAGGTTGGCTTTTGAACTGTTAAAATTAAAACCTGTCATGTTTTCATTGTAAAAAACACGGCCATTATTTTTAGGCTCACCATAATAGGCAGTTATAGGCGCATTGGTATAAAACTTTCTTAAGTAATCAGCAGCCAATTGTGGCGAGGTTTTACCCGCAATAACTGCCGGCCAATTACTGCCAAAATTTTTCAAAATCATGGGCTCAGTAGAAGACAAGACAAATTCTGGAATATTGCCGGGTTGGCAATGGTGAATTTCTTTTACTTTATGATTAATTGTTAGCACCTAATCACCTTATTTAGCTCTGTATTAATGGTTTTACAAACCCAACTGTTCATTTTTTTTATTCATTAACGCTCGAACATTTGATTGCGAAGCAATCGCCATATAAATGGCTTGTAAATATCCCAACTGATGCAGTTTGGCCAAAGTATCCGGGGTTAGCGTTTTTAATTTATCTTCATTAATAGTATAAAAACCAACCATTTGGTTTTGGCTTTTATCGTTTAATGTCATATCTAGCGAGAAAGGCTCTAACAACTCATGTTCAATCAGTAATTCCATAAATAACTTACTGTCGATAAGGCCATGATGCATGGTTTCGAGTATATCTGCGGCATTATCTAAGTAAGGGGTATTGCCACCAAACTCTAAAAACAGTGCTTCACCTTTGTCTTGGCTCACTCTTGGGTGTTCAAGATCAATATGTAACACTCTTTGTTCTTTTTCTTCGCCATCTTCTACAACTTTTTGTACGCCAATTAAGAACGGCTGTCTTGCTACGCTTAATGGAATGTAAGGTGCCTGCCAGCCATCTTTTGATAAAAATAAGTTTTCATTTTCTTGAAAACCAAATAGCGCAACCGCATAAAATTGACCTGTACTTGAGTCTTTATTAAAAAATATCGGATAATAGGCCTGAACGCTTCTAAATTCAGTGGGGAAGGTTAGGGTAAACCAAACATTGTCGCCGTATTTTTCTTCACGTTCGGTAATAACTTTTAAATTTTGATGATCGGTACTATTTAGTAATACGTGATTTGCCATTTTCATTCCAAATTATGTTGTTTACTGATGTGTGGCTAGATTTTTTAAGCGTTGGTATCGCTATATTTTTGGTAAGCCATATTTTTTAATTTTATTAATTAATTCACGATTTGTTGGCAAGGCAGATAATAGTTGTTTTGTTCGTTGTACATTTTCATTGAACAAAGCCTCTGCTTTTGCTGATTGGTCTGTTCTTTTTTTATGGGGAGCTTGGGTAACAAAGCCCATACCATATAAAACGAATTGAAAACTTGCTGGCGGAAACATTTCTTCCGTATGAATTGCATCGTATTTATATGGCGCTTGATATTGCCATAATGCTAACTGTTCTCGTAAGCTCTCTGGGAT
The DNA here is from genome assembly GCF_014077085.1 of Colwellia sp. MB02u-9. NCBI lineage: Bacteria > Pseudomonadati > Pseudomonadota > Gammaproteobacteria > Alteromonadales > Colwelliaceae > Colwellia > Colwellia sp. MB02u-9. Next base: position 490,853 of record NZ_JACGVF010000094.1, on the reverse strand, counting down.
ATGCATTTCATTTTTATTATCGCACCAATAATCTGAATCCGTTCTTTTACTTAGCACGTAATGCAATTTGAGGAAATCAATGATGTTGTCCCAACGATGTAAAAACTTGCTATTAAAGCGCTTAGCCACAATGTCCATTGCTTGACGGTTTACAGGTAGTTGTTCACTGATCATTTTAGCTGAGAGCTCTATTAACACTAATGCTGAAGCTTCTAGCGGCTCAATAAACCCAGCAGACATTCCTACAGCCACACAATTTTTATGCCAGAACTTTTCTCTGTGTCCAGGGTTTAGTGCTATTTTACGAATCATTGCCGCGTTGGCAGACTTTTTACCCATAAGAGGAGTAATGTACTCTATTAACTCTTCCTCAGCTTTTGTATCGCTAATATGAGCACTAGAGTAGGTGTAACCGACACCACGGCGTGAAGGTAAGCCTATATCCCAAATCCAACCGGCAGTTTGCGCGGTTGATGAAGTAAAAGAAGCAATAGGGCTATCTTCATTTTCATGAGGAACATGAATCGCTAGAGCGGAATCATTAAATAAAATATGTTTTTTACTGATGAAAGGAATTTTGTAGTGTTTAGCTAATAAAATCGATGCTGAGCCTGTACAGTCAATAAATAAATCAGCAGAAATATCACCATGTTTTGTGGTGGTAATTGAGGCTATATCTTCATTCTTTGCTGAGTTGATCTTACTGACATGATCAACAATGTGTTTAACATGCAATTTTTCAGTGCAGTGTTTGCGTAAAAAACGACCAAATTTAACTGAATCTAAATGATAACCATAATTGGCTGCAAATGAATATTCAGCGCTGGTGATTTGTTTTGGGGCTAGACCATGAGCGCCTAAATGACTTTGTTGACAAACGGCATCGGCAAAACTGATTTTATCTCGAAATGGTTGCCAATACGATGATAGGTTTATGTCATTAAAGCCATGTGGCAAGGTAAAAGGATGATAATAGCCTTCATGAGTATTGGTAATCCAATGAGTAAATTTTGACCCTTGTTTAAAGCTAGCATCACACTCGATGAGAAATTCAGTTTCTGAAATCCCCATTTTTTTCAAGGTAGTACGCATTGATGGCCAAGTGCCTTCGCCAACCCCCATAGTGGCAACATCTGCAGATTCAACTAGGGTGATTTCGATACCTGAATCTTGAGCACTGGCGTGTTCTGCCGCAATTATTCCAGCGGTCAACCAGCCAGCCGAGCCACCACCAACAATCACAATTTTCTTTAATGGTTTATTCATAAATTTACTTAAAATTAAAATATTTACAAAAAACATAAGAACATATTTCAACTAAAACTATATCGTGCTTTCTTTAGGCGATCTACTGCTAGTTAACGACTAACTGGGTATCTAACCTACTTAAGCGCTTGAAAATATTTGTTTAAGACCGATGTTTTTTGTAATAATTCTATTTTTACATCATATATAAAGAGGCCGCATAAAATATCAAATACATTATCAAATAATTTATACGGCCTTTAATTTACTTTCTTATCAGCTCAATAAAGGGCTGTTAGAATGTATAGCGAGCACCTAAAGAGTAGCGTGCACCTTGTTGAATTGAATCTAATACTTGTCGTTCATCACGTCCACTAGTGCGGGCATTTTCTTCAGTAATGTTGATGGCATTGAAGAAAACAGTTAATCCTTCTGCTTGTGGTACATCGTAACTTACGGTCATATCAACTTGAGCATATTCTTCAATATAGCGTGGGCCAGGACCGGCTTGACCATCTTGTACAAGCGCTACTAAGAATTTATCACGCCAGTTATAAGCAATACGAATTGATAAACCATCTTTTTCGTAGAAGCCAACAACGTTAGCCGAATCACTAATACCTAATTCAGCCGCTTGAGCGCCAATGTCAAAGTCATCATGTTCATTGTCAGTATTTGTTTTAGTGTAATTAACAATAGTACCAAAACCGCTATCACCAAATAAGTGTTGTACGGCAAACTCAATACCGTCATAACCGGTTTTTTCAGTTAAGTTTATCGGAGTACTAATACCGAAGTTCATCAAGTTATCAGTTTCAGCATTACCTAAAATAATAATGTTGCCACCTTCCATGAAGACGTGTTCTGGATCTGTTGCCGCATAGGTATCAAAGATGTATTGACGTTGTGCTAAACCATCATTGCCAACAGCTGCTCGTGCTTCTTCTGTATAAGGACCGTCTGCAGGGTTAACAATACCCGTGGTAGTATTTACCGTGTCTACTAATATATCGTTTGTTACGTCTTTAGTGAAATAACCTAATGAAACGTAACTACCTTCGCCGTAGTACCATTCTGCTGATAAATCGATGTTTTCAGATTCAAGTGGTAATAAACCAGCGTTACCGGTAGAACCTATACCGCCACCTACACGAGCACCAGGGTTTAGCAGTGTGCCACCAATCATATTGTTATATTGAGGGCGGCCAATAGTTTCACTGTAAGCTGCGCGAAGAATAACATCATCAGTAACTTCTAAATTGAAGTTAATGCTGGGTAGCAAATGATCATAGCTTGCTTCTTGTGTACCGTAGATAACATTACCAGAGCTTAATAGTGATACTTCACTGGTACCTTCCCAACGAGGTTCATTAGTAAATTCAGGCACTGAAGACGTTGAAGTAACATCTGTTTCTTCATAACGGATACCAAAATGCACATCAAATGGCATAGTACCAATTTCACCTTCGTAATTATATTGGAAGTAAACTGAAGTCATTTCTTCTTTAGTATATTGGTCAGTTTGTGAAGCATAGTCGCTTGATGGACAAAATGAATTACCACAATCACCTAAAGCAGATGCCTGTACACCTAATACATCAACAGCACGTTCTCTAACGCCATTAAAATCAAAGGCGAAATAATTTTCTAAAATTTCGACATCGCCATTATAACCTTCAAAGTTACCACCGCTTAAATTGTCAAATTGGTCTTGAATGCTTCTACGTGGAAATAATGACTCATCGAATGAACCAGCAGTACCTTCACCACCCCAGTTATTTCGTTGAACATTCTTTTCTCTATGTCGGCTTTCAGAACTGGTCAATGCTAGACCAAAATCTATGCTACCGGCTTCTTCAAGAATATAATTACCATGCAGTTGAGTTTGCGTAATATCAGCACGGTTTTTGATGTTGATAAAAGAACTACCGGTTACAATCATGTCTGAGGCTTGAACTGCATTACCGCCAGTAACAGATAGTACTGGAATATCACCCGTATAGTCAGTTGCAGAAGCCGTACGAACAAAAGCAGCCATACCGATAGTGTTGCTTGAACCTAAAGGACTATTTGGATCACTTTGAGCTGACGAGTCGTGATGATCTAATCTTAGATTTAAGCTGTTATTTACTTGCCATTCTAAATTTAAACCAAGCGATTTAGTTTCATCTTTAACACTAAAGTCACCGCCACCCATTGCAAGATCGGTAGGCTTATTTGGATCAAAAGTTTCAGAATAAACAGCAGGAGAACTTATTGGGCCATCTGTCCAAATATTTTCACTTGGTCCAAAGTTATACCATACTGAAATGTCGTTAAATTGTGTGTCATTTTCTTTTTTTACATAGGTGTAATCAAGGGTCGCAGTAATAGCATCTGTTGGGCTATATTGCAGCACTAATTGGGCATTACTTCTTTTACGCTGTTGTTCTTCAAACTTGTAAATAGTATTTTGTGGTACTGAATAAATGTCATCGTCGCCTGGGCGATTAGTTTGGCTATCATCTCTTCCTACACCACCCCATGCCGCATTAGAGCCACCCCAGTCATTATCCTGTACACCTGAAAAGCTTCGCCAGAAAGCTGTTTTACCTTGCTGACTACCACTTTCACGCTCTGAATAACTACCTGATATCGAAACACCAAATTTACCATCATCAAATGTATTTGAATACAAGCCCGAAAATTGTGGCGTAGTAGAGCCTTCTTTGGTTGTTTGATCTTTTAATGCTTCAGCACTAAATACCGCTTTTTCGCCTGGATTATCAAGAGGGCGATGGGTAGTAATATTAATTGTTGCCCCAATACCACCGGTAGGAACATCTGCTTTTGAGGTTTTGTATACCTGAACACCGCTAACACCTTCAGCGGCAAGATTGGAAAAATCAAACGAGCGATCACCGGTAGTAGTCGGAAGTTGACGACCATTAAGTGTGACTAAATTACGTTCAGGACCAAAACCACGAGCGGTTACTTTACTGCCTTCGCCGTTTGATCTTTCTATAGAAATACCCGTAATACGTTGTAACGATTCAGCTAAGTTACTGTCGGGAAATTTACCAATGTCTTCAGCGTTAATAGCATCAACGATACCACTAGCTGAGCGCTTCATATCCATCGATTTAACCATACTGCTACGGATACCCGTAACTTCGATCACTTCAGTTTTATCTTTTGCAACTTCTTCAGCAGCAAAAACCGGCGTTATTGCCGTTACGCCTAAAATTATAGATAAACTTGTAGCAAGTTGAGTTTTTTTAAAAGTTGAATTCATCGTGTGTCTCCCGAGGTATTTCATATTATGATTATTATATATTTGGAAGCGCTTCCAGTTCAATTTAAAAAAACATACTTCAATCAGGAAGCGCTTCCACAATTTAAAATATTTTACTAATAAGGTCAACCGTATTTTAATAAATAAAGTTAACTATTTTAGAGCTTTTACTCGTTAAATTTAAGTTTAAATGTTGTTTAGTTGTTAGATTTAGGATGCATTTATTTATTTGATAGAGGCGACGTTAACTCGCTAATAAAACGCTAACTATATTATTTTAGGCTAGCGATTTACATTTTTCAAATTAACTAACTTGATGTATTTTTTAAAGCTTGGTGAATAAATTGCACTTTTTTTGCATCAAGTATGTACCAGCGCATTACCCAGGCAACTAATATCGACCCTACAGCAGGAAAAATAGTGAAAGCAGCTAATATGCCTTGTTGCGTGTTAGTGCTTTGTTCTACATCAGCTTGGTAGCCATAATAGGCCAATAACCAACCCGCTAATGCACCGCCAATGGCAACGCCAAGTTTGATGAAAAAAACGATAGCTGAATAAACCATACCCGTTATTCTAACGCCAGTTTTCCAGTGTCCATAATCGATAGTATCAGCCATTTTTGCCCAAAGTAAGGGGGTGGCCATCTGCAGGAAAAAACTCCAAAGAAAGAATAAAGTGAAGGCCATAACGGTTTGTTCACTGCCAACAAAATAACTGATAATACAAATAAAAGCAGCGATTGATTGTAAACAAATATAGGCTTTAATTTTACATACTTTTTTAGATAGCGGTAACGCCAGTGCACAACCTAGAATGCTACCTATCATCCCTAAAGTCATAAACAAGGTGATCAGGTCAGCGCGACCTAAATAATACTTCACATAATAAACCGCCAGTGTGCCGCGCAGTACTTGGCCACTTAATAACAATAATCCAGCTAAGCAAAGAATTCGCCATTGATCATTTTTCCATAAGGCAGACAAATCTTCTTTAAAGCTTGAGTTTTGATCTTTTGGCGGGCTAACTCTTTCTTTAGTACCGGCAAAACAAAGCAGAAAAAGCATTAAGCCTAGCAAGCTCATGGCTATCATAGTGTACTGATAGCCTTGTGCTTTATCTCCAGCACCAAACCACTCTACTAATGGCATAGTGCCTGCTGCAACGATTAGACCACCTAACATACCAAAAACAAATCGATATGATTGTACTGATACCCGTTCTTCAGGGTCAGCGGTCAGTACACCACCTAGCGCTGAATAAGGAATGTTTATCGCGGTATAAGCGATCATTAATAAAGTATAAGTCGCAAATGCATAAACGATTTTACCATTGTCAGATAAATCAAAGGTGGTAAAAGCTAAAATACTGATCAGGCAAAAAGGCAGGGCTAGCCATAATAAATAAGGCCTGAATTGTCCCCACTTAGTTTTCGTTCTATCAGCCATCGCCCCCATTAAGGGATCAGTGATTGCATCAAATATTCTAACCACAAGAAAAAGAGTACCAACAAGTGCAGGAGAAAGACCAACCACATCGGTATAATAAATAAGTAAAAACATCATCACGGTTTGGAAGATGATATTACTGGCTGTGTCGCCTAAACCGTAAGCTATTTTTTCTTTAATTTTCAGCATGTGAATCTCTTTTTTTTTAAATTAATATTCTTCTTATTTTATATACAATGACACTTTACGTTGTTCAATTAACTATTTGATAAATAATTGCTATTTCGTTGATGGATTAAATCACGATAGGCATAACCACTGGCTTTTATTGTTCTTTCTTGGCTTTGATAATCGACATAGACAATACCAAACCTTTTTAAATAGCCTTCAGCCCATTCAAAATTATCCATTAAACTCCAAGCAAAGTAACCTCTTATGTCGACACCTGATTCAATGGCTGTATTTACTGCGTTAAGGTGGCTTTGGTAATAAGCGACTCGGTGAGCATCTTCTACTTTGCCATCTTTGATGCTGTCAGGCATTGCGGCACCATTTTCAGTGATATAAATAGGAGGTAAGGTGTATTTGGCATTTAAAGAAATCAATAAATCAGAAAACCCTGATGGATATATTTCCCAACCCATATCGGTTAATGCAACATCTTTAAGGGTAATTTGAGCGAATATTTCATTTTCATCAGCTTGATATATTGCACGTGTATAATAATTAATACCTAAAAAATCAACAGATTCTGCAATGATGTCCATATCACCTGCAATAATATCAGGCTGTTGTGATAATGGCAGTTGTGAAAGTATTTCTGGATATTGAGCATCAAAAATAGGCTTTATATACCATTGATTAAAATAATCATCAGCGAACTGAGTTGCGGCTATATCCGCTGGGTTTTGGGAAGCAGGGTAGCTAGGGCTAAAATTAAGTACTATGCCATTAAGTGTATTCGGGCTTAATTCTTTAAGTGATTGCATCGCTAAACCATGAGCAAGTAATAAGTGATGAGCTGCCTTTTTACCAAACTCTTTACCTTTAATACCTGGTGCATGAATGCCAATTTCATAGCCTAAATAAGCGCTACAAAAAGGCTCATTTAACGTAGCATACGAATGCACTCTATTGCCAAATGCTTTAATCACTATTTCGGTATATTTTTGAAATTCGTAAGCCGTTTCTCTGCTTAACCAACCACCTTTATCTTCAAGGTGTTGAGGTAAATCCCAGTGATAAAGCGTAACAAAGGATTTAATGTTTTTCTCAACTAATTTATCTAACAAGGCAATATAAAATGCGATACCTGTTGCATTGATACTGCCATCTTCATTAACAACTCTTCCCCACGAAATAGATAAACGATAAGCATCAACGCCGAGAGATTCAATCATTTCGATGTCTTGAGGCCATTTATGGTAATGATCACAGGCAACGTCTCCATTTGAACCATCGACAATAGTGTTTTCTAAAGAGCAAAATGTATCCCAGATACAGGGCAATCGTTGCTCGATACCGCCCTCGATTTGGAATGAGGCAGTAGCAACACCATAAATAAAATCTGTTGAATTCATTTTTGAGTTATAAGGTAAAGTCAATTTCATAGTTATTTATTCTTAATGATTTATTGTTAGTGGTTTTAGTTAGCGTTAATTATTTTTAGATCTTTCAGTTTTTTATCGCATTTGGAAGCGCTTTCAATTTAGCTCGATTGATATTAAAGGTCAATCTGTTTTCGGTAAATAGTAGGGTAACTAATGTCTGGTATAATGATTTTTATGTGATTTAAGTAGCAAAGGGCATGTTTTTAGTTGACTAGGTCAGTAGCTTGCTACTAGAGATCAACATCCAAAAACGCAAAGCCTAGTTCAATTTTATCAATGTCCTATTTACGCTTGCTTTACGTCAACCGCATGGTTATTCTGCTCTTATTTTTATAGATAACAGATGAAAGAATGAGTATGAAATTACCCTTTACATTTCCGATAATTCTTGATGGTGGTATGGGCCGTGAACTGCAACGTATTGGTGCCCCTTTTCAACAACCAGAATGGTCAGCTCAAGCGTTAATTGAAGCGCCTCATTTTATCTCTCAAGTGCATCGTAGCTTTATTAAGGCCGGTGCTGATATCATTACCACCAATACCTACGCGTTAGTGCCTTTTCATATTGGTGAGAAACGCTTTAACGAACAAGGGACTGAGCTTATTAAACTAGCCGCTAGGTTAGCACGAGAGTGCGTTAAGGATAATTCAAGTTTGTTAGTCGCGGGTTGTATTCCGCCATTGTTAGGCTCTTACCGACCAGATCTTTTTTCAGTGGCACAAGCGCAGCCCTTGCTTGAGTTATTAATAAAAAATCAGGAAGTTGATGTAGATTTATGGCTAGCCGAAACGATATCATCTATCGCAGAAGCCGCAATGATCAAGGCTCGCACTCTTGTTACTGGCAAACCTACTTGGATTGCCTTTACTGTTAAAGATGAAATATCCACCGAGTCGACTCTACGTTCAGGAGAGTCAGTTTATGATGCCGTTAGCGAAATTGCAGGGCAAAATGTTTCGGCAATATTATTTAATTGTAGCTGTGTCGAAGTCATGCAGACCGCACTTATCACCGCTAAACAGGCGCTATTAGATCAAGGAATTGAACACCAAGTTCAGTTAGGTGTGTACGCTAATAATTTTTCAGTAATTGGTGAACTACACGAAGCGAATAAAAGTAATGGTATTTCTGGTATCAGAGATGATGTTCCACCAGAAAAGTATAGCGAATTTGCCTCATCTTGGCTTAAATCTGGTGCTTCTATTATCGGTGGTTGTTGTGGGGTTTCACCGGCACATATCAAAAAATTAGCAGAACTTAAATAATGTCATCACTTGGAAGGCAAATATTGAATGTTGAATTTTTAGTGTTGAATCTTAATACTTAATATCTGCCGCGGTACTATTAGTCTTTGTATAACAATCAGTATTGAGCAAAAATAAAACTGAAACCTGAAGTTTTTTGGTCATATTCTGATAAAAACTAAGGCTGAAAGCCTACAATTAGCTAGGTTTTGAGATCGCTAATTGTAGCTCTTACTTAAATAGCACTCATCAGGGTGAGCTTGATAGCAATAAGCATCAAGATAAATCCTGCTACTTTATCAATTTTTTGTTTTTGGCGATTAAAGCGAGGCAATATACTGGGGTGTGATAACAGTAAAGCAATACCGCTGTACCAGATAAAATGTGCCAACATAATGATCAAACCATAGCTTATTTGCATTATTAATGGGGTATCTACCGACACTATTTGGGTAAAAATACTTAAGAAGAAGATAGAGGTTTTAGGGTTTAATATGTTGCAAGTAAAGCCACGACGCAGCGCGATAAAGGCCGAAATATCTGCTGTTTGATATTTTTGGTCATTATGTAAAGGCTCGGTTGTTGTTAACAACTGCCAAGCAATATAGATAAGATAAGCCGCGCCTAAATATTTGATTATAGAAAATAACCAGGCTGAATTTGCAATTATCACGGCTAAGCCTGCAATTGAATAACTGGCATGAATACAAACAGATAAACACATGCCTAAGCTCATATATAAACCGGCCAAACGACCATTGTAGATACTCGTGCGGGTCACTAACACAAAATCAGCCCCAGGTAACATAGCCATAAAAATAGCGATGGTGCTCACCGCGATAATTTCTGCCATATACGTATTGATTAACAACTCCATATTTACCTCTTATCATTTAACATATGCTCACAGCAGCCGACTCATGACTGCGGATGTATGTTAATCTATGAGATATTTAAAACAATACACATATTTGTATAAGGACTTGTGCCTAGTGGACACAAATAAACTCATGCCTTTATTGTCTGATATGGCTATTTTAGTCACTGTGGTTGAGCAGGGGAATTTTAGTAAAGCGGCAAAAAAACTTGGCGTAACACCCTCAGCAGTGAGCCGTCAAATAAGCAGATTAGAAGATGCATTAGGTATCAAACTATTACAGCGTACAACACGACAACTGGCGTTAACTGAGTCAGGAAAAATAACTTTTGATTACTGTAAACAGATGGTTGAGTCGGCAGAAAAAGCGGTTAATGCCAGTCGTTCTATCACATCGACGGTGAGCGGGTTATTGAGGGTGGCGGCACCAAAGTCACTGGCCAATCAGGTATTACGGCCACTTTTTGTTGAGTTTTTAAAACGCTATCCAGACATTCAGTTACATTTAAAAGTCACCGACCGTATTTTAGATCCGATCCATGACGGTGTCGATTTTTTGATTCATATTAATGACTATCCTATTGAAGCTTTGGTCAATGTTAACATTGGCCGCGTTGAACAGGTGTTATGTGCCAGTCCTGATTTTTTAGCCAAGCATGCTCTGCCAAAACATCCCGATGATTTAAAAAATTTACCTTGCATTTGCTTAGGCGAAAATATGACCGACAACCGATGGCGATTTAGTAATGAAAATCATAAAACTACCGTAGAAGTCACGGGATCATATTTACTTAACCACAGTGAAATGCGTCGAGACGCGATTGAACAGGGCTTTGGTATTGGCTCTTTACCCGATTACACCGCGCAGCAAGGGCTTGAAACGGGAAGGTTGATCCCGCTATTGCAAGACTGGCAGTTACAATGTAGTTATCACGGTGATATTTGTTTGCAGTATGTGCAAAGTAAATATATGCCCAATAAAAACCGCATGTTTATCGATTTTATGAAACAAAAATTACAGATAATTAAATCAGACTGCTAAGTGATTGTTATTAACACATAGGCAGTTTGATGGGTTTAGTTTATCAGTAAGAACCGTTAGGTTATTAGCAAGGTGGTTTTCATTTACTTTCGCTGCTGGCGTTAACGATAAACACTTAAGCTCAATGGTTAATATTGCACTTGTACTGGTCTTAAATAAGTTAAGTAAACTTTTAGTCTTCAGTTTTGTCTTTAAAGTCGCATAAGTCTTCAATAATACATGAACCGCATTTTGGTTTGCGAGCTATGCAGGTGTAGCGGCCATGAAGAATGAGCCAATGATGTAAATTAAAGAAAAATTCTGTTTTTCTTGGCGTGTGTTTGATGATGTTTTTTTCTGTTTCTTCTACTGTCTTGCCTTTGGCGTAGCCAGTGCGGTTAGCGACGCGTTGGATATGGGTATCAACGGCAATAAAGTATTTACCCTCATTATCTTTTAGCCAACCAAACCCTGTGTTGAGTACAACATTAGCGGTTTTTCTGCCAACGCCGGGTAGGGCTTCAAGGGCCGCTCTATTTTCAGGCACTTCACCATTATGCAAATCGATTATCATTTGACAGGTTTTAAGGGTATTTACCGCTTTGGTGTTAAATAAACCTATGGTTTTGATGTAAGACTTCAAGCCGTCAAGACCAAGGTCAAGTAGTGCTTGTGGTGTATTAGCGACAGGATAAAGTTTGTCAGTGGCTTTGTTGACACTGACATCAGTGGCTTGAGCGGATAATAACACCGCAATTAATAACTCAAAAGCACTGGAGAAATTAAGCTCTGTGGTTGGGCTTGGGTCGTTGTCTCGCAACCGAGTTAACATATCTAGTCGTGTTGCTTTATTCATCAGAGATATTTTTTATTGTTTTCATTTAGGTATGCTTAGTTAAGTGCGCTAGTTAATTTTCAAAGTTTACACGAACACGTTCAATAGCTTGTTCTAATTTTTTAGGCTTTGCTTGTGCTACTTTATGATCAATAACATTTTTACCTGCGATTAAAAAGCCCATGGCAATAAAGGCACCTGGCGGTAATATCATCAATAAAAATTGGCTATCAAGCTGGTAAATCTCTACTCTTAATCCTGTGGCCCATTGCCCTAAAAGCAGGTTTGCGCCATCAAACAATGTACCTTGACCTAAAACTTCACGTATTGCCCCCAAGACAACTAATACGGCTAAGAAACCAAGCCCCATCATTAAGCCATCAAAACTAGATTGTTTAATGGGATTTTTAGAGGCGTAGGCTTCTGCCCGACCAATAATAGCGCAATTAGTGACGATGAGCGGCAGAAAAATGCCCAACGACTGGTATAAGTCGTAAGTAAACGCGTTCATCAGCAATTGCACACAGGTAACAAAAGTGGCAATAATAAGCACAAAAATTGGAATGCGGATTTCTTTGGGCACCCATTGTCTGATGGCTGAGACGGTGGCGTTTGAACAAATCAGGACAAACATGGTTGCTATGCCTAAGCCTAAAGCGTTAACAACCGTTGAGGTTACCGCCAATAAGGGACAAAGGCCAAGCAACTGTACCAAGCCCGGGTTGTTTTTCCATAAACCTTGCCAAGCTAATGCTTTATATTCTGGATTTATTTTCATTGGTCCACTCCACAGTTACTGGCGGTATTAAAAATTACTTTTTGATTAGCTTGAAAGTAGTCAATGGTTTTTCTAACTGTTTTCACTACAGCTCTGGGGGTAATGGTAGCTCCGGTAAACTGGTCAAACATACCACCGTCTTTTTTAACCGCCCAGCGATTATCGTTTTTATCTAAGACTTTTTTTCCAGCAAATGTTGTGATCCAGTCACTTTTTCTGAGTTCTATTTTATCACCCAAACCGGGTGTTTCTTTATGTAGTAATGTTCTAACGCCACTCACACTGCCATCAATGTTGAGCGCAATTAACAATTCAATATTGCCACTGTAGCCGTCGGGAGCCACTGTTTTAATGGCAGCAGCTGTTGGCATGTTATTTAATCGCGCACGGTAAATTACATCGATTAACAACTCTGTGTCCTTGCCCGTAGGCGCTATAATACAGTCACGGAACATTTCATTATCATGACTATCTTTTTGAATAACTTGGTTTAATTGCTGAATTAATTGTTGTTGAGACTGAAGCTCAATGCGATCTTCTGTCAGTAGCTGCACTAAAGCAACGGTCGCCGTACAGGCTACCGCGAATAAGGCTAATATTTTTGAGTTTTTACTTATTGCAGGCGTTAACTCAGACATTATTTTTTCACTCCTAAGTCGTGGCCATAAGTGCGAGGGCGGGTATATTGATCAATTAAAGGCGCAGACATATTACAGAGTAAAACCGCAAAGGCGACAGCATCAGGATAGCCACCAAACTTTCTGATCAGAAAAACCAATAAGCCAGCCAGTGCGCCAAAAACGAGTCGACCTTTAACGCTCGTTGCACCAGAAACAGGGTCGGTCAGAATGAAAAATGCCCCTAGCATGGTTGCGCCAGTAAACCAGTGAAACATAGTTGAGGCATTGCTATCAGGACTAATCATAAAGGCAATGAAACTACAAACAAATAAACTTAATAGAAAACTTACGGGTGTGCTCCAAGGAATGGCTTTTTTACTCAATAAAAATAAGCCGCCAAGTAGAAAGCCAGCATTGATCCACTCCCAACCCACGCCAAAATGTTTACCTATGGTTGGGGCTTGCATACTCTCAACTACCGTTAACCCTAAAGTCATATTAGTTTTAACCGTATCTAGCGGGGTCGCCATAGTAAAACCATCGATGTGGGTACGAATTTGTTCAACTGAGTAACCTTGAGGCGTATAGCCAGAAAAAATAACGGCAAGCGTGTCAGTTAATTGTATATCCATGGCCAGTAATGATAGTGGTGGTTGCCACTGAGTCATTTGCAGCGGAAATGAAATCAGCAGCATTACATAGGCTGCCATTGCTGGATTGAAAGGGTTATGTCCTAAACCACCATAGAGTTGTTTAACCAGTGCAATCGCAAAAACGCTACCAATAACTGATATCCACCAAGGGGCTAAGGCAGGTAAACTTATACCCAGTAAAACAGCGGTTAATATGGCGCTACCATCAAATAACTGAGGCGTAATTTTTTTATTTCTTAATGATAGTACCGTAAACTCAGCGATGATTGCGGCAGCTACTGCTAAAGAAATATGAATTAAGTTACCCCAGCCAAAGAAGTACCATTGCGCAAATATCCCTGGAATGGTGGCATAAATCACCAGCCTCATTAGGCTTGATGTTTCATTTTGTTGATGATTGTGCGGTGAACTTGCTATCCAAAAGGCCATGGTACTTAATTACTCTGAAGTTGTTGATTTGTTGGATGAAGCGGCTAGTTTTTTCGCCTTTGCTTTAGCCACTACTGCCGCTACGCGCGCTTTTTTAGTTGCCGCAATATCCGCTTGTGCTGCTGTATTACTGTCTTGCATAACATCAATGTTAGCGGGCGTTGTTGATGGCTCCGCACTGTCAAACGATGTTTCAGCCGCTAAATTTGCTGCTGTTTTAGCTTTAGCTTTAGCCTTTGCTTTCGCGATTGCAGCGGCCACTTTCGCCTTTTTATTTAGTGCTTGAGTGACTTTGTCATCTGAATCTGATGCTAAGTTAACTATCTCAAGGGGAATTGCTTTTGTTCTTGCGTCAACTTGAGCATTAGGGCTGTCTGATATTGTTTCTGCTTGAGGTTTATTTTCGTTTGCTTTTGCTTTTGCAATAGCTACGTCAACCTTAGCTTTTTTATCAATGACAACCGGCGCTGCTTGCGATGAGCTTGGTGACTCGTTGTTTTGCAGCGTATCTAACGACTCTATTTGTGCTTGGTTTTTCTGTGCTATTTTTTTCGCTTTTGCTCTTGCAATAGCATTGGCCACTTGGCTTTTACTCTCGTCAACTGGTACAACTGATTCAGCAGTCATCTCGACAGTACTGGTAACAGAACCTTCAGCAGTATTTTGCTTTAGGCTGGCTTGAGCTTTTTTTGCTTTTACGCGAGCAAGTGCGTCTGCTACTGCAGATTTCTCTGATTTTGCTGCACTTGTATCTGTATTCATTCTGGCTTTGCGCGCCTCGGCAGCTTTTTTATGTTTTTCTACTCGGGCAACTTTTTCGCGTTCAAGTCTTTGCTTACGCGCTTCAAATCTAACTTTGGCTTTTTCGGCTTTGATATCGAGTAATTTTTGTTGACGTATTTCAGCTTTGGCAACACGATAATAATGCACTAAAGGTATTTGGCTTGGGCAAACGTAAGCACAAGCACCACATTCAATACAGTCAAATAGATTAAGCTTTGCCAGTTGTGCCTGATCTTTTGCTTTCGCACTCCATAGTAATTCTTGTGGTAGCAATTGTGCAGGGCATACATCGGCACATTGACCACAACGAATACACTCAACCTCTTTACTACTCGTTGACGAAAAGGGTGAGGCTATTTCAATTTCACTAGGCGCTAAAATACAGTTGGTGGTTTTTATCACCGGAACTTGATCATGAGGTAAACTAAAACCCATCATAGGGCCACCCATGATTAAATGCCTATTTTGACTGTTTTTGTAGCCACATTGATCCGTTAAAAAACCAACGGGAGTGCCAATAAGTGCCCAGATATTTTGTGGTTTTTCTAGCGCTTGGCCGCTAACGGTAACAACGCGTTTGATCAGTGGTGTGTCATTGATAACGGCGTCAGCAATAGCAAAGCAGGTGGCAACGTTCTGCATCACTATACCCAACGAGCTTGGTAAAACGCCACTAGGGACTTCTTGACCGGTTAATATTTGTATCAGTTGTTTTTCACCACCACTTGGGTATTTCGTTGGAATAACACAAACGTCGATATGGTCAATATCTGCCGTGGCTTTTTTTAAGGCTGCAATGGCCTTAGTTTTATTTTCTTCGATACCGATAAGAATGTTTTTTGGAGTTAATAAATGGTCAAGAATTTTAATGCCATCTAGAATGGTTGGGCTATGTTCTTGAAGCAATAAATCATCAGCAGTGATATAAGGCTCACACTCAGCAGCATTGATAATTAAGTAATCTATTTTAGCTAAGGTGCTTACTTTAACTTGTGTTGGAAAGCCTGCGCCTCCCATACCAGAAATACCTGCATTAGCTATTTTATCTAATATTTGCGTTTTGCTTAATGAGTGAAATTCAGGACAAATATGACGCTGTTTCCAAGTGTCTTCTCCGTCAGGTGTTAATATAATGCAAGCTTCACTTAAGCCAGAAGGGTGAGGGATCGCCATTGATTTAATGGCCGTGATTGTACCACTCGTAGGGGCGTGAATCGGCACCGACATTGGGCTGTCACAATCACTTAATATTTGCCCTTTAAGCACCTTGTCGCCGACTTTGACCATGACATTACCTGCCTGGCCAATATGTTGACGAATAGGGATAATCAACTGTTCAGGAATTTGCGCACTGGCAATGGGTTTGGAGCAGGTGAGAAATTTTTGCTCAGGCGGATGTATGCCGCCATGAAACTGCGAAAAACTTCCTCGTTTTATACGTTCAATTACCGATTCCACCCAAACCTCGTCTTAATTTATTTGTACTACAGGTATACTATCTAAATCCCATTGCCAGTTTTGTGTTGTTGTGGCAACTGAGATCATCTCTATACAATCTACTGGGCACGGTGCAACACATAAGTCGCAACCGGTGCACTCATCAGCAATGATAGTGTGCATTTGTTTGGTTGTGCCTATAATGGCATCAACCGGACAGGCTTGAATGCACTTGGTACAGCCAATACAGTCTTCTTCAATAATAAAAGCGACTTTAGGGGAGTTATCTGCTTCATGATTCTCATCTAAAGGCTGAACTTCTACCCCCATTAAATCAGCAATTTTTTTAATGGTGTCTTCACCACCTGGCGCACATTTGTTTATAGCTTCACCATTAGCAACGGCTTCTGCATATGGTTTACAACCAGGGTAACCACATTGGCCACATTGTGTTTGTGGCAGCAGTGCATCTAACTGTTCAGCCAGTGGATCACCTTGTACTTTAAAACGCACTGAAGCGAAACCTAACAAGGCACCAAATAAGGCGGCAAGAACACCCAGTACTAATATTGCGATGATTGTATTCATTAAAACTTAACCAATCCTGTAAAACCCATAAATGCTAATGACATTAAACCTGCGGTGATCATGGCAATAGCTGAGCCTTTAAATGGCGCTGGTACATCGGCATTAGCCAGTTTTTCCCGCATAGCTGAAAACATGATTAATACTAAAGAAAAGCCGACAGCGGCGCCAAAACCATAAATGATAGATTCGAAAAAATTATGTTGCTCATAAAGGTTTAATAGCGCAACACCAAGTACGGCGCAGTTAGTGGTGATCAGTGGCAGAAAAATACCTAACAAGCGATATAAGTTTGCACTGGTTTTATGCACAACCATTTCAGTAAATTGCACGACAACGGCAATCACTAAAATAAAGGTCATTGTGGTTAAATATTCTAAACCTAAGGGCGCTAGAATATAACTATTGACGATGTAGCTCAGTAACGAAGCTAGCGTCATAACAAATGTTGTCGCAAACGACATACCTATGGCAGTTTCAGTGCGAGACGACACGCCCATAAATGGGCATAAGCCTAGGAATTTAACCAAAACAAAGTTATTTACTAATACTGTGCCAACAAGTAGCAAGAGATAATCAGTCATTTGATCAATATATTACTGTGGAAATTCGCGCTATTATCCGTGTTTATCTGGCAATAAACAACATACGAACCGTAAGGATATTCATTTTAATGTGTGGTTAATTACTTGTGGTGAAAAAAACTGAGTAAAGTTAAACAATGAAGCCACAAGTTAATGGCTTTTAAAATTAGATGAAAAAATAAAAAGCCACAGTATTTCAGTGGCTTTAGTTAAGGTTGCTTAATCCACTACACCAAAGAAATAGCTCTGGGCTTACCAATATAGAAACCCTGACAGCCATCAACAAATAGTTTTTCAAGCATAAATTTTTCTTCTTGGGTTTCAACGCTTTCTGCTAATACACTCACACTTAATCTGTGGGCTAAATCTACCATCAAACGCATAAAATATTGATTATTTTTGTCTTCGTCAATATCTCGAGTGTAAGTGCTATCCATTTTAATAAAGTCAGGCTTTAAATCTCTAAAAAATTTAAATGAAGTTAAGCCAATACCAAAACGTTCAACGGTAATTCTGGCGCCAACTCGGTGGATCATATCAATAAATTTTTTGCTGGTTTTTATATTTTGTTGTAAGCCACTTTCAGTAATTTCAAACACCAGTTTTGAGGCAATGGCGGTATCGCGTAAAAGCCGTCTTTCTAGCCAAATAACGAAATGACCGTCGTTTATCGAACGAGCACTAATATTAATACCAAAGAAATGATTTTGCATATTTCTATCCTCAATTTCTTTTATTACAGTCTCTATAATCATCTGGTCAACAGCAGCAATTTTGTCGAGCTTTTCAGCCATAGCGAAGAAAGAAGCCGTGGGAAGAATATCGTCATTACTATTTAAAAAACGAGCCAAAACTTCTGAGTATACCCGGTTGTTAGGGCTGCTGGGCTTAATCGACTGGACAAGTAAATTAACTCTTTGGTTTTCAATAACACTATCAATTTCTTGCCGCCAATGTTGATTGCCATAACTCGCGCTGATGTTGTATAAAATGCTACTGTCAGCTTGGGCATACCAAGCATTAACGCTTTTGGTTTGGGCGACACTAATGCCGGTATCAGCTAACGCTAAAAGTTCACCTACAGGTTTGTTATCATTAAAATAAACCAAACCTGTATAGCCAATAGAGTCTAAATCTGACGTATGTTGATATTCATTAAAACTTGCCGTTAGGTCTGCCGCAAATGTTTCTGCGCTTTTTAAGCTCACATTGGGGATTAATGTCGCAAAGTCAGAACTATTTAAACGAAAAACTTGCGCACCTCTATATCGGCTGATGGCATTTTTCATTATATCAGCCACCTTGCGGATATAATTATCACCTTCATGATAACCGTGCACTTGATTAATGGTTTGTAATTCAGAGCAACGAGTAATCGACAAAACCCCGAAATCAGAACGGCTATCTGCATTTTCAAAAAATTGAATAAAACAGTTACGATTTTCTAATTTAGTTACTGGGTCGATGTAGGCATCTTTTTCTAATAAGGCTGTTGCGCTAGTTTTTTTAGCAAGCAGTGTTTTGAGTTCAGTTAAATTTTGCTGAATTTCAGGTAAATCAATTATATTATCTTTAACCTCATCAGGGTCATCTTGACCGGAAATGATAAGGTTAAGGTCTTGCTTTATTTGCTCACAAATACTTTGAGTTAATCGACGATAGCGTGCAAGGCTAAATGAGGTTGCAATAAAAATGAATAAAATACTTAATACAAACACCGATAATACCGCTTTACGTAAAAAGACTACCGCATGATTGGCATCTAATTGATATCGTATCGTTAACGCTGAATTAGGCAATTTCACTTGGCTAATAGGCGCCAGTATTAAGTCGGCAAACTGCATAGGCTCTTGTTGCTGATTAATAATGATGGCACCCTCATTATTAGCAATATTGATAAATTGGTAACGGTTGAACTTTGATACTTGCTTGGCAAAGGTTGCACTGTCGCCAGGTTTTATCTCTTGGTCTACAGTGAGTAATGTCTGCTGGTGTTGAATTTGTTGCTCAGAAATTTGAAAGGCCAATAGCAAAGTACAGGTAATTGCTATGCTAGCAATGAAGCCCAAAGCAAAGAGAAAATTTCTTAAAAGTAATTGAGAATATCTATACATATAATTCCAGAATGCCGGTATGTGCCGCTGTAATGATCACAAGTTAAGTGTTGCGAATGATTTTTAACATGAATTAGAGTAATTTACTAACTATCTGATTATGCCGCAATAATTATTATACTCATCTCGGTGAAGTTTGTAGTAATTTTTTTCGCTAGGGCGCGCTTAGCTTACTACTTTAGCCTTATAGTGTTTAAGAAAATTAACTTGCTATCAAAATAGCTATTCTATATAATACGCGCAGCTTGAATGTAGCAATATTTCACTGAATAGATTTTTATCGCAATTAGGTAAAACTTCTAAGATATTGTTATACAGAACCAAGAGAGTTATTGCTTGGTTTACATCGTGGGTTCAGTGAATAAGCCCCGCGTAATGGGGCTTTTTTGTATCTTAACTTTGTGAAAAGGTGCAATAGCAGCAAGGTATATCGCTGGGCTTTATGCCCTTTTTTTGTTTCTGGACTCTTCCAAATTGGAGAAAATGATTGGCTAAATTTGAACACAAACTCACCGCAATGTTACGTCCTGCCGTTGAAGAAACGGGTAAGGAGTTATTAGGCGTTGAATTTCATAGCGCGGGCAACCACTCGGTTTTACGAATATTTATCGACCATGAAAATGGTATCGATGTTGATGACTGTGCTGAAGTCAGTCGTCAAGTAGGGGCTATGCTAGACGTAGAAGACCCAATCAGTAGTGAATATAGCTTAGAAGTTTCATCACCCGGGCTTGATCGCCCGCTTTTTGATAAAGCGCACTTCGAAGCGGTTGTTGATGAAACGGTAGAAGTAAAAATTTCAATGCCATTGAATGGCCGTCGGAAATTCAAAGGTAAATTAGTTACTGTTGAAAACGACAGTTTAATTGTCATGGTTGATAACGAAGAATATGAACTTGTTATCAGTAACATAGATAAGGCTCACCTTGTTTATAACCATCGTAAATAAATTTAAAATACTGAGAAAGGCTAACTAGCATGAGTAAAGAAATATTACTGGTTGTAGATGCTGTTTCTAATGAAAAGGCATTACCACGAGAAAGCATTTTTGAAGCGATGGAAACCGCTTTAGAAACAGCGACAAAAAAGAAATACGAAGGCGACATTTTAGTTCGTGTCAGTATAGACCGCACAACGGGTGAATTTGATACTTTTCGTCGTTGGTTAATCGTTGAAGAAAGCGATACACCAATGGAAAACCCGTATGCTGAAATTAGTTTGGCAGCAGCACAATATGATGAACCAGAATTAAACGTTGGTGATTATGTTGAGGATCAAATCGAATCTGTTAAGTTTGACCGTGTAACAACGCAAACGGCAAAACAAGTTATTGTACAAAAAATACGTGAAGCAGAACGTGGTCTTATTGTTGATGCTTACCAAGAGCAAATTGGCGAAATTATCACAGGTGTGGTGAAAAAAGCCAGCCGTGACAGTGTTATTTTAGACTTAGGAAATAATGCAGAAGCGATTATTTACCGCGATGACATGTTACCGCGTGAAAGTTTCCGTCCAGGCGATCGTGTTCGTGGTTTACTTTATGAAATTAAACCAGAAGCACGTGGTGCGCAGTTATTTGTGAGCCGTACAAAACCAGAAATGTTAATTGAACTTTTCCGTGTTGAAGTACCAGAAATTGGCGAAGAAATGCTTGAGATCAAAGGCGCAGCTCGCGACCCAGGTTCTCGTGCAAAAATTTCTGTAAAAAGTAACGACAAACGCATCGATCCAGTGGGTGCTTGTGTTGGTATGCGTGGTTCACGCGTACAAGCCGTTTCAAGTGAGTTAGGCGGTGAACGTGTTGATATCGTTTTATATGATGACAACCCAGCACAATATGTTATCAATGCAATGGCACCGGCAGAAGTTGCCTCTATCATTGTTGACGAAGACAAAAATACCATGGATATCGCTGTTGAAGAAGGCAACTTAGCCATGGCGATTGGTCGAAGTGGTCAAAATATACGTTTAGCTAGCCAATTAACAGGCTGGGAACTAAACGTCATGACCGTTGCAGACATGAACGAAAAGCACCAAGCTGAAAACGATAAAGTATTAACGCTATTTATTGACAAGCTAGACCTTGATGAAGACTTTGCCTTGATGTTAGTAGAAGAAGGCTTCACATCGTTAGAAGAAATTGCTTACGTACCTGTTGCTGAAATGCTTGATATTGACGGCATGGATGAAGACATGGTTGAAGAATTGCGCGAACGTGCAAAAGCAGCAATTACTACGCAAGCATTAGCCAGTGAAGAAACACTTGAAGGTTCAGAGCCAGCAGAAGATTTATTAAATCTTGCCGGTTTAGAACGTCATTTAGCGTTTGTATTAGCGAGTCGTGGTATTACAACATTAGAACATCTTGCTGAACAAGGTGTTGATGAAATATCAGACATTGAAGAATTAGATGAAACCAAAGCGGGCGAGCTAATTATGGCTGCACGTAATATTTGTTGGTTTAACGAAGAATAACTCACCGGGAGAATTATATAGATGGCAAACGTAACAGTAGAACAACTTGCCACAGAGATCGGTACACCGGTGGAGCGTTTAGTTAGCCAATTGGCTGACTCTGGCGTGAATAAATCGGCAACTGATTCTGTTTCGCAAGAAGAAAAAGAAGCATTACTTGACCACTTGAAAAAGCAACATGGTGATGACTCAACCGCTAACCCAAGCAAAATGACCCTTAGCCGTAAGCAAAAGTCTACTTTGGTGTTAGGTCACGGCAGCAAAGCTAAGTCGGTTCAAGTAGAAGTACGTAAAAAACGTACCTACGTAAAACGTAGCGATTTAGAAGAGCAACAACAAGCTGAAGTTGATTCGAAAGCGGCTGAAGAAGCACGCATTCAAGCAGAAGTCGACTTGAAAGCTAAAGCAGAAGCTGATGCTAAAGAAGTAGTAAACGCGCTTGCAGTAGCGGCAGTAAAAGCAGAAGTGCAGGCAGAAGCTAAAGCCGAAGCAAAAGTTGAAGCAGACGCTAAAGCTAAGCAAGCTGCTGTAGTGAAAGCAAAGAATATTGAAGAGTCGGCTGCTAAACCAGCACCAGTGGTAGCTGAAACTGAAGAAGCGAAAAAATTACGCTTACAGCAAGATGCTGAATTAGCCGCTAAAGTTGAAGAAGAAGCCCGCTTGTCTGCAGAAGTAGCACGTAAACTTGCTGAAGAAAACGAATCACGTTGGAAAGAGCAAGAAGCAGAGCGTAAAGCGAAAGAAAAAGAAGTAGTGCATTTAACTTCTTCTAAATACGCGCAAGAAGCTGAAGACAAAAGTGACTCGGCAGATGAAAGTGGTCGTCGCCGTAAGAAGAAAAAACCTGCTGGCCAAGACAGAAATAACCGTGGTCGTAATGCCAGAGGCAAAGGCAAGTTAGGCTTATCTTCACCTCAAAGCTTAAAGCATGGTTTCACTAAGCCAGTTGAAATTAAGCTGAACGAAGTTCGTATCGGCGAAACAATTTCGGTAGCAGAGTTAGCGAACAAAATGTCTGTTAAAGGCGCTGAAGTCGTTAAAGCCATGTTTAAAATGGGTGCTATGGCAACCATTAACCAAGTGATTGACCAAGAAACTGCAGCATTAGTTGCTGAAGAAATGGGTCGTGAAGTTGTGTTAGTGAAAGAAAATGCCTTAGAAGAAGCGGTACTTTCAGATCGTGATCATACCGGTGAAGCTATTACACGTGCACCTGTTGTGACTATTATGGGTCATGTTGACCATGGTAAAACATCATTACTTGATTATATTCGTAAAGCTAAAGTAGCTGATGGCGAAGCGGGTGGTATTACCCAGCATATCGGTGCTTACCATGTAGAAACAGGGCACGGAATGATCACATTCCTTGATACTCCTGGTCACGCGGCCTTTACAGCCATGCGTTCACGTGGTGCTAAAGCAACAGATATTATTATTATTGTTGTTGCCGCAGATGATGGTGTAATGCCACAAACAATTGAAGCTATTCAGCATGCTAAAGCATCTGACGCGCCAATTATCATCGCTGTCAACAAAATGGATAAAGAAGGTGTAGATACTGACCGTGTTAAGAGTGAATTATCACAACACGGCGTACTTTCTGAAGAGTGGGGCGGTGACGTTCAGTTCTGTCATGTATCAGCTAAAACTGGTTTAGGTATTGACGAATTACTTGACGCTATATTAGTACAGTCAGAAGTTCTAGAACTTACGGCTGTTGTTGATAAAATGGCTAATGGTGTTGTTGTTGAGTCTAAACTTGATAAAGGCCGTGGCCCAGTGGCTACAGTACTTGTTCAAGAAGGTACATTGAACCAAGGTGATATCGTACTTTGTGGTTTAGAATACGGTCGTGTTCGTGCTATGCGTGACGAAAACGGCAACGCTATTCAATCTGCCGGTCCATCTATTCCAGTAGAAATTATTGGCTTAAGTGGTGTTCCAATCTCAGGTGATGAAGCAACTGTTGTTAAAGATGAGAAGAAAGCGCGTGAAGTTGCTTTATTCCGTCAAGGCAAGTTCCGCGATGTGAAACTTGCTCGTCAACAGAAAGCTAAACTTGAAAACATGTTTGCGAGCATGGCTACGGGTGAAGTTTCTGAAGTTAATGTAGTACTTAAATCTGATGTTCAAGGTTCACTTGAAGCCATTTCAGATTCATTGACTAAGCTTTCTACTGATGAAGTTAAAGTACGCATTATTGGTAGTGGCGTTGGTGCTATTACTGAAACAGATGCAACCTTAGCTTCGGCTTCTAACGCTATTGTGATTGGTTTTAATGTTCGTGCCGATGCAGCAGCGCGTAAAGTCATTGAAATTGAGAAAATTGACTTACGTTATTACAGCGTTATCTACGCCTTAATCGACGAAGTTAAAGCAGCAATGAGCGGTATGCTTGCTCCTGAGTTTAAGCAAGAGATCATTGGTTTAGCACAAGTACGTGATGTATTTAAGTCACCAAAAATTGGCGCAATTGCTGGTTGTATGGTTACTGAAGGTATTATCAAACGTTCAGCACCGATTCGTGTATTGCGTGAAAACATAGTTATTTACGAAGGTGAGTTAGAATCTTTACGTCGCTTTAAAGATGATGTAGCAGAAGTTCGTAATGCTACTGAATGTGGTATCGGTGTTAAGAACTATAATGATGTTCGTGTTGGTGACCAAATCGAAGTATTTGAAACGATTGAGATTAAACGCACACTTTAATCGCGTTTAGTTTTCATGGTTTAGTTAAAATGGGGGCTTAGCCTCCATTTTCATTTACAAAATATACGTAATACTTAATATTGATGCAGGTATACTGTTATCAATATTAACTCATTACGTTGTAGGAATTATTTATGGCCAGAGAATTTGCTCGTACTGATCGAGTTGCACAAGAAATTCAAAAAGAAATCGCGATGATTATTCAGCGCGAAGTAAAAGATCCACGTTTAGGTATGGTGACGGTAAATGCGGTAGAAATTACCCGTGATTTAGCTTATGCAAAAATATTTGTTACCTTCTTCACTTTGGAAGGTCAAAATGTTGATGTTTCAATCGAGGTATTAAATGAAGCGGCAAGTTACATTCGCACTTTGTTAGCTAAGCGTATTAATGCCCGCATTATGCCAGAGCTACGATTTATTTATGATAGCTCTATGGTTGAAGGTGTTCGCATGGGTAACCTAGTTGATAAAGCGGTTGCTGAAGACGTGAAGAATCACGAAGGTGAAATAGACGAAGCCCCAGCCCCAGAGAGCGAATAACCATGGCGAAGAAAAGAAAAGGCCGTGCTATTAACGGCGTTTTATTACTTGATAAACCCTATGATATGTCGTCTAACAATGCGCTACAGCGAGTTAAACACATTTATTTCGCGCAAAAAGCAGGTCATACCGGCGCTTTAGATCCATTAGCCACTGGTATGTTACCGATATGTTTGGGTGAAGGAACTAAGTTCTCTCAGTTCTTACTTGATACCGATAAAACTTACCAAGTTACTGCTAAATTAGGTGTGCGTACTACCACTAGCGATGCGGATGGTGAGGTTGTTAGTGAAAAGTCTGTTGATGTCAGTGCTGAGCAATTAGCCATAGCATTAGACTCATTTCGCGGTACAACTCAACAGATCCCATCAATGTATTCAGCGTTAAAGTATCAAGGGCAACCTTTATATAAATATGCTCGTGAAGGTATTGAAGTACCTAGAGAGTCACGTGACATTACGGTATTTCGCTTGGATTTATTACGTTTTGAAGGTGATGAAGTTGATTTAGATATTCATGTCTCTAAAGGTACTTACATTCGCACCATTATTGACGATTTAGGCGAGCTTTTGGGCTGTGGTGCTCATGTTGCTCATTTACGTCGCAGTGCTGTGGGTAATTACCCGACAGAAAAAATGGTGACAATCAAAACATTAGAAACCCTGTTAGCACAAGCCGTCGCTGAAGATGTTCCGCCATCGGTGTATTTAGATGACTTATTATTACCGATGACAACCGCTTGTGATGGTATTCCTGCGGTTTTTGTTGATGATATGTCAGCAAACTTTTTACGCCACGGTAACCCTGTACAGTGCTCAAATGCGCCGGCAAATGGGCTAGTACAAGTATTCATTGGCGATGATGTTGATACGGGTGAGTTTATTGGCGTTGGTGAAATTGATGATGATGGTTTAGTTAATCCTAAACGTATCACTGTTGTTGGATAACTTTATACCTTAGGTTTAGGTTGCAATTACAGCCGTTATTGATAGACTGTGCGTTCTTAGAACGTCTTGCTGACTTAGTGTTCGGCTCGACGCGATTTTAAACACTAAAAATTAAGGTAAATATTATGTCTTTAAATGCTGCTGAAAAAGCTGCTATCGTTGCAGAATACGGACAATCTGAAGGTGATACTGGTTCTCCAGAAGTACAAGTTGCTTTGTTAGCTATACAAATCAACCACTTACAAGGTCACTTCAAAGAGCACATCCATGATCACCATTCACGTCGTGGTTTATTACGCATGGTAAGCCAACGTCGTAAATTACTTGATTACTTAAAAGGCAAAAACGTTGAACGTTATACTGCTTTAATCGGTAAATTAGGTATACGTCGTTAAGACGAGCTTTATTATAAAATAAGCAAAAATCATAAAAAGGAGCCTAATGGCTCCTTTTTTTATCCCTTGAATTTACCCACTTAAGTTTGAGAGATATGAAACTGTGTCCTACGCTGTTTTTATAGCGAGCAGCATCATAATGTAGCTACTTAACTGTTATCGGGCATAAAATCTAAATTTAAGCCTGATAGATAAGTGAAATTGCTCGTACTTTATCGTTATGACCGCTAAGGTTTATGCAAAAATATAATGCCTATGTCGTCTATGGCGTTGCTCTAATAAACTGAAAGTTATCAGGTATTCTTAGCGTTAAAATCAGAAATTAGCTGTTAAAGTCAGAAGTTAGATATAAGTGAACATACATTTTAGTCATACCCATAGTAATGATTTTTTTGAGTAACAACGAAATTAATAAAGTCAGTATTAGTTAATTTGATATAGATAGCTGCAATGATTAATATAGTAAAAAATAAGGCGTCAAAAACGTTGATAATTTTAAAGAGCAGTTTTTACCTATTGCTAATAGCAATAGTTTCCCTTGCCATTTATCTCTATGTAAATAAAGCGCCTGACAGATCTGTTGCAGAACTTAGTCAACGTTGGGCAGCTGAACCCTCACAATTTTTAAATATTGCCGGCATGAATATTCATCTCAGAGATGAAGGGCCAACATCTGATCAAGAGCCTATTGTGTTAATCCACGGCACGAGTGCGTCATTGCATACGTGGGACGGTTGGGTTGAGGTCTTAAAAGAGCAACGTAGAGTTATTCGTTTTGACTTACCCGCTTTTGGTTTGACAGGCCCCGATCCACAAAACAACTATAAAATTGAACATTACGCTGAAGTAGTTATTGCCGTGTTAGATAAATTGCAAATCAATAAGAGTGTCTTAGCTGGTAACTCGTTAGGCGGTTATATTGCTTGGGCAACAGCTGTATTACACCCCGATAGAGTCTCAAAATTGATTCTAGTGGATGCCAGTGGATATCCTTATGAGTCTACATCCATACCACTTGCTTTTAAATTGTCAAAAAATCCGGTCACAAGTCTCTTATTAAATAATGTTTTACCAAAATCCTTGGTAGCACGCAGTGTTAAAAATGTTTATGGAAATCCTGATTTGGTCAGCGATGAATTAGTTGAGCGATACTATCAACTATCTCTTCGTGAGAGTAACCGTAGTGCTTTAAAAGCACGTTTTGAGCAAACATTACCCGGGCCGCTAGCAAAAAAAATTCAAACAATAAAACAGCCTACACTTATACTCTGGGGTAAAAAAGATCAGCTAATACCGGTTAAACTTGGCGTGCAATTTGCGCAAGAAATCGCTAATAGTCAATTGATTGTTTTTGATAAGTTAGGCCATGTACCACATGAGGAAGATCCCCAAGCAACAGTGTCGGCAGTGATAAAATTTTTACAGGTTAACTAAGGCCAACTTAGCCTCTTACTGGTAAGTTGATAAAGGGCTGTTGCCTGCATTGTGATTTTAGACACTAGTCTTACCTATAGCTAAGTTATGAGAATAACACTTGAGGCAGTTAGGTTACCGAGCACAACTATGCTCTGTTCTGCCATCCTGATGCGCTCAACTTTTACTATTTTTTATCATTCTTAGTGTTGTCTTCAGGCCATGCCAGTAACTTTTGCTCAACTTACTCAAATCTGCATCTTGAAGTTGAGCCGATATAACATGCAATACAAATTGTCAGAATAGCGAATATAGGCGAAAATCTTTAGGTTTTACTCTTTTAAACCCATCATTTATGCTTTCAGGCTAGTAAAAACATAGGTGTTAAGTATAATGTGCGTGCAAATTTCGTATTTGTAAAAAACTAATCAATCAAACTGTATAATTTTTTGTTCAGCTTAGTGCGTAACTTATCGGTAACGCCTTAATACTTAATGATTAACTAAGTGAATAAATAATTGTACAGATTGATTAAAATCAAAAATATCTAAGGAACTAACTAAATGTTTAATCCAGTTACTAAAACATTTGAGTTCGGTCAACATACCGTAACTCTAGAAACGGGCGTTATTGCTCGTCAAGCCACTTGTGCCGTTATGGCTAGCATGGACGATACCTCAGTATTAGTCTCTGTTGTTGGTAAAAAAGAAGCAAAACCAGGACAAGACTTTTTCCCATTAACGGTTAACTATCAAGAGCGTACTTACGCTGCTGGTAAAATCCCAGGTGGTTTCTTTAAACGTGAAGGCCGTCCTTCAGAAGAAGAAACATTAATCTGTCGTTTAATCGATCGTCCAATTCGTCCACTATTCCCTGCAGGGTTTACTAACGAAGTTCAAGTCGTTATCACTGTAGTTTCTGCTAACCCAGAAATTTCTCCAGATATTATTGCTTTATTGGGTACCTCTGCTGCATTAGCCATTTCAGGCATGCCATTTAGCGGTCCTGTTGGTGCAGCGCGCGTTGGTTATACTGACGGAAAATACATTCTTAACCCATTACAATCTGAATTAGAAGCTTCTCAGTTGAACTTAGTTGTTTCTGGTACAGACTCTGCCGTATTAATGGTTGAGTCAGAAGCTGACGTGCTTTCTGAAGAAGTTATGCTTGGCGCTGTTATGTTTGGTCATGAGCAAATGCAAACAGCTATCACGGCTATTAAAGAAATGGCTGCAGAAGTTAACAATCCTAAATGGGATTGGGTTGCACCGGTTAAGAACGCTGATGTTATTGCTAGAATTACAGAGCTTTCTGAAAGCCAAGTAAACGAAGCTTATCAAATCACTGAAAAAGCAGTTCGTTACGAAAAAATTAAAGAAATTCGCAATGGTGTTATCGAAACATTATTAGCCGCTGATCCTGCGCTTGACGTGCAAGAAGCCAAAGATTTATTCCACGACTTAGAGAAAACAGTCGTTCGTGGTCGTATTACAAAAGGCATGCCTCGTATCGATGGCCGTGATCCTGAAATGATCCGCGCACTAGACGTAATGACAGGCGTATTACCACGTACTCATGGCTCTGCTGTGTTTACTCGTGGTGAAACTCAAGCCTTAGTTGTTGCTACTTTAGGTACACAACGTGATGCACAACGTCTTGACACTATTATGGGTGAGAAAACTGATAGCTTCATGCTACATTATAACTTCCCTCCATACTGTGTTGGTGAAACGGGTTTTGTTGGTTCTCCTAAGCGTCGTGAAATCGGCCATGGTCGTCTTGCAAAACGCGGTATGTTGGCTGTTATGCCTTCTGCTGAAGAATTCCCGTATTCAGTTCGCGTAGTGTCTGAAATCACTGAGTCAAACGGTTCATCTTCAATGGCTTCTGTTTGTGGTACGTCATTAGCACTTATGGATGCTGGTGTACCAATCAAAGCTTCAGTTGCTGGTATTGCTATGGGTCTAGTTAAAGAAGGCGATGACTTTGTTGTACTTTCTGACATTTTAGGTGATGAAGATCACTTAGGCGATATGGACTTTAAAGTAGCGGGTACTACCGGTGGTATTACTGCACTTCAAATGGACATTAAAATTGAAGGTATTACGCAAGAAATCATGCAACTTGCTTTAAACCAAGCAAAAGCAGCGCGTAATCACATCTTAGCTGTTATGGATGAAGCTATTGGCGGACATCGTGATGATATCTCTCAATTTGCTCCACGTATTCATACCATGAAAGTTCCTCAAGATAAAATTCGTGACATTATCGGTAAAGGTGGCGCAACTATTCGTCAGTTAACTGAAGAAACCGGCACGACCATTGAAATTGAAGATGATGGTACAGTTAGAATTGCGGCGACTGATGGCGAGCAAGCTAAAGATGCTATTGCACGTATTACTGCATTAACTGCTGAAATTGAAGTGGGTACTATTTACACAGGTAAAGTTGTACGTATCGTTGATTTTGGCGCGTTTGTTAACGTATTGCCAGGTAAAGATGGTTTAGTACATATTTCTCAAATCTCTGAAGAACGTGTTAACGCTGTTAGCGACGTATTGACAGAAGGCCAAGACGTAACGGTTAAAGTATTAGAAGTTGACCGTCAAGGTCGCGTACGTTTAAGCATGAAAGAAGCAATGGAAAAACCTGTTGTAGCGCCTACAACTGACGCAGCAGAATAATTATTTTGTTATAAATCAAGTGTATCAGGTGCGTTTTTAAAACCGACCTGACATCTTGTACACAAAAAGGGAGCTTAATTGCTCCCTTTTTTATATACTCAATAGTATAAATACTTACTAGGATACTGCTTTTCGTGCGCTTACTTTCTAAAACTCAACTTTCTCAAGCTTTATTTTCTAAAGTGTTACTTATTTCAGGTTTATTGCTCACTCAAGGTTGCTTATCAACAACCCCTGAGCAATCAGTTATTGGCGACTTGATTATTGCTGAACCCATTGCCATTAGTTATAAAAATGAAATAGCGCTGGCACGATTAACACAAGTGTTACAACGCGCTGAAATCAGCGATGGCCAAAGAGCAGAATTGTTTTATCAGCGCGGGGTTGAATACGACAAGGTGGGTTTACGTGCTTTAGCTCGTTTTGATTTTAACCAAGCGCTTAATCTAAAACCTGATATGTCAGACGCCTACAATTTCTTAGGTATTCATTTTACTCAGTTACGAGAGTTTAATCAGGCATACGATGCCTTTGATTCCGCGATAGAATTGGCTCCCGATCATGAATACGCTTATTTAAATCGTGGCATTGCGCTATATTATGGTGGCCGGCCAAATCTAGCTGCAGATGACTTTAAGGTATTTAGACAATACCAGCAGAACGATCCTTATCGCCTGTTGTGGCAATATTTGGCGGACGTAGAATTAGATCAGCAAAAAGCCAATCAAGACTTAGTAGTGTATGCGCAACAGATAGATGAAAGGGTGTGGGCAAAAAATGTTATTAAACTTTACTTAGGCGAAATGAGCCAAGGTACTTTTATTGCTCGGATGGCAGAAGATGTAACTTCAAATGAAGCACTGACAGAGCGCTTATGTGAAGCCTATTTTTATTTAGGTAAGTACAGTCAACTGCAAGGTGATGTTAATGCCGCTATTAACTTTTTTAAACTGGCGCTCAGTACCAACGTATATGAATTTGTTGAGCACAGGTATGCCAAACTTGAATTAGACTTAATGCGCGAAACAGCACTAGAAAGTAGTGAACCTTAATCTGCATTTACAGACAAAATGTGATGATAATTAAAAAAATTCTAATAAGCTTAGTTGTCTTTACATCGCTAAGTTTATTTTTTTTCATCACTGATTATCGCGAAAAAATTGCTAACGCCGAGATCACCCGTCATCAACTATCTATACTAGAAACCTTAGACCTTTTTATTAATACTGATGAACGATTAGTTCAGCTGTTAGCAAAAAGTAATAACAAGGCATGGCTACACTTAGCAAAACTCCATGGCGACTCCAACGCCCATACGGCTTATCAATTAGCTGAATATTATCGTCGCGATAAGCAAATAACATCAGCTGAACTATGGTATCGAGTAGCGGTACGTCAGCAGCATATTGCGGCGCGAATAGCCTTGGCAAATATTTATTTTAAGCAACAACAATATACTGACATTAAGCCATTATTATCGCCTATTGCGGGCAATGAAAATGCGCTAGCCATGTTATATAAAATAGCCTTATATCAAGGTGATCTAGCCTTTATTGCAGAGCATAAAAATAGGCTAGCGCAAGGTGGAAATATTGGCTTGTACAATGAGCTTGAACAGTTTTCTGTGTTTAGTGAAAGCCAAGATCAAACGAAGAGTGAAGAAAAACTCGAGTACAATACAGAACAAAATACAGACCATAATATAAAAAAAAATATAAAACAAAATTCAGCTTGCTCGGTAGATGTACAACTGTTTGCCACAAGCTTAAAAGGTTTACGACATGGCCAACAGTTAATGTCAGCCTTTGGGCAGCACAAGTTGGCAAAATATATTTGTTTGCGAACACCTAAATATATTCCTGCCGAAGCCATTAATTGCCTGCATGGCGTTAGCGAAAATATAAGCTGTAATACCAGCGTTTGGACCACACGCAATGACATTAATACTCGTTATCTTGGTGTTATTGTTGAGCAAGGTGGTGCTAATGTCGATCATGGTATTATGTATATAGACCAGGATGACAACCTAGATGTTTTAATTCATGAGCTTAGTCATTTCATTGGCTTTGTTGATGAATATCCGCTGCCAAAACAACATCAAAAGTGTCAGCAAGTTCAGCAAAGCCCCTTTGCGCATAATTTGGTTGTTTTGCCTGATTTTTATCAAGGGCAGCGTGAAAAGTTGCGAGCAAGCATACTGTCTCAGGTGCCATGGCGAAATTTAATTAAACACTCAACACCAATATTGTCGAAGTATAAGCAAGGCTGGACGTTAGCCACACCAGTAACATATCAAAACGAAATAGGGCTGTTTACCACAGCTTCTTGTAATAAACAGCGTAAAACGCAAGCGTTTAAACCCTTAGCCTCGCGTACAAAGCTGGAGTATTTTGAATTGTATTTTCCAGAAATATATCTAAATATTATTGAGTTAGCACCCAAGCTTTTTTTAATGCCAAATTATCATTTTAATCTGAAGCGAGATTTAGCTCATTAAGAGAATCATGCCAAGGTGGTAGGTATAGTAAAGGCTAAGTAATTTGATTAATTAACACTTAGCAACTTAACAACTTAAAATACAGCCAACTTAAACATTATACTTATTGGCTATATGGTTATGTTTTTCGTTTCATTAGTTAACTTGATGTCAGCTAATATGTTCTTTAAGTACATTAATCTTAGATTCCTTTAGTGAATTGAACTTATTTACTTTTTTTAAATGTGCTGCCGAATTTACGTATTCCTGCTGTAATGCAGTTTTTATTCTTACTTTAGCTATCGGCCACATGGTGTTGTTGTTAAATACTGACAGTTCTTCCTCTATTAACGCTTTACTATTTTTGGTGGAGCTAACTTTTTTCCTTCTAAGAAACCATGAAAATAATGCCATAGTATTTATCCCTCCAATTACTCACTTAAGGTATAGCGTAAATTATTTCTTTTTGCTGAACGATATTTAATATTTTATCTATATGAAGATTTTATCGCGCTTATAAAGATTTTAACCAACAAGTTAAGATATAATTGTGGCAACTTAATGAAATTACTATTACATTTTTATGGAAAAATTTTCTTTTACTTCCTTTCGTCAACAATTTCCTATTCTTGCCGGCAAAGTTAATGGCAAAGCGTTAATTTATTTTGACAATGCGGCCACAACTCAGAAACCAAACTGTGTTATTGACAGCCATAAAAATTATTATCAATCGAATAATGCCAATGTGCATCGCTCTTCTCATGCCTTAAGCGCCAGAGCCACTGTGGCTTATGAAAGCGTTAGAGAAAAAGCACAGAAATTTATTAATGCTAAAACCAGCAAAGAAATTATCTGGACCAAAGGTTGTACTGAAAGTATTAATTTAGTTGCGCAGAGTTGGGGACGAACAAGATTACAACCCAATGACGAAATTGTTTTAAGCTATAGTGAGCATCACGCTAATATTGTGCCTTGGCAGATTGTTGCAAAGCAAACGGGTGCTAAAATTAAAGTATTGCGGCTAACGCAAACCGGTGAAATAGATGTTGCTCAATTAGAGGGAATTATTGGCGAACGCACCAAAATTGTTTGTTTTGGTCATATCTCTAATGTTGTTGGCCGAATTAATCCAATTGAAGAGATCATTCGTGTAGCGAATAAGTACCAAGCATTAACCTTAGTTGATGGCGCTCAGGCAATTGCTCATTTAAGTGTGGATGTCAGGGCATTAGGCTGCGACTTTTATGTTTTTTCTGCTCATAAAATGTATGGCCCAACGGGTGTTGGTGTGCTGTATGGGAAGCAGGAATTATTAGAGGAAATGCCACCATATCAAGCCGGTGGCGAAATGATCAAAGCGGTGAGCTTTGAGCAAACAACATTTAATGACTTACCGTATAAGTTTGAGGCTGGTACCCCTAATATTGCGGGTGTTGTAGCCTTAGGTGCGGCGATTAGTTTTATTGAAAACCAAGGGCATAGCGGGATATTTGCCTACGAAAGACAATTAACACAATATTGCTTTGAGCAGTTATCAAGCGTACAAGGGTTAAACTTTATTGTTGATGAAGTGCCTGATATTCCGGTATTTTCATTTACTCTTGCAGGGCAACATAATCATGATGTTGCTACTGCACTAGACAGCGTAGGGATTGCGGTTCGCTCGGGGCATCATTGTGCTATGCCTTTAATGCAATATCTCAATATTGATGGCTGCATCCGCTTATCTTTGTCGGCATATAATAGCTTTCAAGAGATAGACTTTACGGTGCAGAAATTACGAAGCTTGAGTGAGCCAATATTGACTGTTAGTGATGATTTAAGTGCTTCAAAACCTGATGACATTATTAGCGTTGATGCGCTTGCCAACAGTAATTTAGCCGTTGATGACATATTAGCTATGTTCGCTAAAGCAAAAAGTTGGGACAGTAAACATCGTGAAATTATGATGTTGGGTAAAAAGCAATTACGCTTACCTGATGAAGATAAAACCGAGCTGTCATTAATTTCTGGCTGTGAAAGTCAGGCATGGTTGTTGTGTTATCAAGAGGCAGATAATTCGTTTCGCTTTAAAGGTGATAGTGACGCCAAAGTTATCAGGGGCCTATTTGCCATTATACTGGCCGCGGTTGATAACAAAACGGCAGCACAAATAAGCGCTTTTGATATGGACAGTTATTTCGCTCAGTTAGGCTTATTACAACACTTAAGCCCTTCACGTGGTAATGGACTTAGAGCTATTGTGCAGAAAATACAGCACTCGATAGCCCAATAACAGTAACCTGTTAGCCTTTATGTCGAATATGTAAAGGCTAACTAAGCGCCTTTTTCAAATATTTATCCATTGCTTTGGCAACCGCAAAAAAAGCAAAACAAGCGGTAACGTGAGTTGCTGCGCCAAAGCCACCACTACAATCTAAACGCATTGATCCATCGCCTGACTGCTTAGCATGGCAAACATTACCTTCGGAGTCTGGGTAACGTAGTTGTTCAGTGGAAAATATCGCATCAATTGAAAACTTTCGTTTCACATTCCGTGAAAAATTGTACTCTCTGCGCAGTTG
Organism: Colwellia sp. MB02u-9; assembly: GCF_014077085.1. Classification (NCBI taxonomy): domain Bacteria; kingdom Pseudomonadati; phylum Pseudomonadota; class Gammaproteobacteria; order Alteromonadales; family Colwelliaceae; genus Colwellia; species Colwellia sp. MB02u-9. The sequence continues at coordinate 455,110 of NZ_JACGVF010000094.1, read as the reverse complement.
GTTACGTACTTTCGCTAGCAGCGGATCTTGAAATGTTTGGCTTAAATCGGCAATGGCAATTTTACTGGGATCAATTTGACCACCAGCACCACCAATGGTAATAATCGGTAATTTATTTCGTTTACAATGAGCAATAATCGCCGTTTTAACATTAACAGAGTCGATAGCATCGATAACGTAATCAAACGAATTTGACAGTAAATCACCGACATTTTCCAGTGTTACGAAGTCTTCTATGGTACTAACCAAGCACTCAGGATTAATTTGCTTTATTCTATCGCGCATAACGTCAACTTTACTTAAGCCTACGGTATCGGTTAAGGCATGAATTTGGCGATTAATATTGGTGACGCATAAATCATCTAGGTCAATTAATGTTATCTGCCCAATGCCATTACGGGCTAAGGCTTCTGCGACCCATGAGCCAACACCGCCGATGCCGATCACACAAAAGTGTGCCTGCTGTAGCGCTGTACTTTGACTGTTACCATATAACCTGGCAATCCCACCGAACCTTAATTGATAATCTGACATTATTTATCTACTCGCTTGAAAATTCGCTGCGCATTATAGCAGTACCTTTCAGTAAAGCTACGAGCGCAGGTAATATAGTGCTCAGTAAAGACATCATTTTAGTTTTTTTAGCTGCAATTTTTACCCTATTGCTCTATTTAGTATTTATTAGCCTTATAATGAATATTTATAGTATTGATAGAAAAATAGCCCTATCTTGATGATAAATAATCAGAGGTGTTGGTTTTTTAACCATAAATCAAGCTTGTTTTAGTCAGAGTGTAAAAAATTGTGATAAATATAGCTGTAAATGTAGGTGAATATGTCATTTTTTAGCAAATTTAGACTCATTTTTATAAAATAATTTACTTAATTAACGCTGATATTTATCGAAATATCACTCTACTACTTTTTAATCGCCATAAAATGAGGTTATTTTTGACATCTTCATGGCTAAAAACAACAAATATTCAAGCTGTATTAGCCATGTGCTGATTTTTGTTAAGGGTTATTGCTTGATGGTTTAGCCACATTATTGGCTTTTGCATAGGATAGTTAAAGCGGTTTAACTAAGTGTTCTAACTAAGTGTTCTATCAGGTGCTCATTAGTCATTTACCAAGTCTTTGAGTTAGATGCCATTAAAAATCAGGCGATTAATTAAGTTTTTTTTTGGCCACTGGAATATGAATATAGCCTTAATTTTTAGCCATTTTATAAGCGCTGTTCGTGCTATAGCTAAATAATACCTATAACAATACTGTTAAGCCGCAGGCAGTTTGACGATAAACTGTGTTTGCTGTTCATTGATAATAGTAAATGATATTTCACCATGTTGTACTTCAGTCATTAGTTTAGCTGAATAGGTGCCCAATCCTGTGCCAGTACTATGGTTTGAGCTGGTGTACTTCTCAAATAACGATGAGCGTAAGTGCTTAGCAATAATCCCGTGGTTGGTGAGTTTAAAGCATATATCATTATTATCATGGGTTAATGCTATCGTTATCGCGTGATTTACAGGTGAGGCCTCTACTGCATTTTTGATCAAATTATTGAAAATTGACAAACAAAGTAATGGCTCAACCATAATGGCATATTCACTATCAAAGCCATTTAATACAAAGTGGACTTTTTTATCATGGCTAATACTGGATATCGCATTGATGGCATCGTCAATTAACAGGTTTAAGTTGGTTGCCTGCGGCATTAGTGTATAAATACCTTGCTCAATTTTGTAGACATTGAGTGAGTTATTAACCATGTTTACAACATTATTTACTGCGCGATTAATTGATTTTGCTGCTTTTTTATCAGCTAATCGATATGTTTCAAATAAAATATTGTTCAAAGGCGCTTTTAAATCGTGATGAGTTATTTTTTCAATATCTTCACGTAACTTGGCATTTTCTTTAAGAGTAGCTACTTGCGCAGACAGATCTAGCTTTTGCTGCTGTAAGCGGATGTGTGTAGCAACACGAGCACGCAGCAAATCACCATTTAATGGTTTGGTAATATAATCAACAGCACCTAAATCAAAACCATATTTTATATCTTCAACGAGTGCTTTAGCGCTAAGGAATATTACCGGGATACTGGCGCTTGCCTCATTGTCTTTAAGGCTTTTACAAACTTGATAGCCATCCATTTTTGGCATCATAATATCAAGTAAAATCAATCTGATATTATACTTATTATTGGCCACTATTTTCAGTGCATGTTCACCTGATTTTGCCGCCATTACGCGGTAAAGATCACGCAAGTTTCCGGCTGCTACATCAATGTTACTGCTTTCATCGTCAACGACAAGGATAGTTGGCTTTTGTGCTAGTAACACAGGTGCTGTGTTACTAGCAGGCTTTGATAACACACCACTATCATTATCATCTTCTTGATGAGTTTGAGCAGTAAATATAGCGTTTTGTGTTAAGGCAAATAATGCTTCGATCACATATTGTTTTCTAAAGGGGGGAAATAGAGAGATGCTATTTGTTAATGTGCATTTTATATTATGGGCTTTGTCTAAATTTAGTGCTGAATTTTTTTCGTCAATTTGATGCAAGAGTACCATTAAAGGCAGTTGTTTTATCTTTGAAGCTTTTGCTAATTCGTCACGAAAATTTAAGCTATTCTTACTGGTTAAATTATCTGCACAAATTAACAAGCTTATAGTTGAAAATTGCGCATATTCTATTGCGTCTTCAGCATTTTCGATACAAGCAATGGCATTTTTACTAATACCACAGGAGAGTAATATTTTAGCAAGAGCTTCGCGCACTAAGCGACTTTCATCGACGATTAAAATATGGTCAAGCACAAATACGATACCGTTTAAATTATAAAAAATTGCTGTAACAATATAGTGTTTGAAACAACAATGTACAGAAGTTTGTTGACCCAATATATTAGGCTATTAGTTGAGCAATAACTTATTTCAGGACTGAACAAAATTATAAATCGAAAAAGGCAACCAAGAGGTTGCCTTTTTTATCTAAGGTGAAGGGTTAGCTAATGAAATTTAGCCTTTATTATCTTTCACTTAGAGGAATAAATGTACGGTTGATTTCGCCAGTATATTTTTGACGAGGACGACCAATTTTTTGTCCAGGTTGACCTAGCATTTCATCCCAATGAGCAATCCAACCAACGTTACGTGACATGGCAAAGATTACCGTGAACATATTCGTTGGAATACCAATAGCTTTTAGAATGATGCCTGAATAAAAATCAACATTTGGGTATAATTTTTTCTCAATGAAATAAGGGTCTTCAAGCGCTACTTTTTCTAACGCCATTGCTACGTCAAGCAACGGATCTTGAATACCTAATTCTTTTAACACTTCGTGACAAGTGTCACGCATTACCGTAGCACGAGGATCGAAGTTTTTATAAACACGATGACCAAAGCCCATTAAACGGAACGGGTCAGATTTATCTTTTGCTTTAGCAACATATTCGTCAACACGGTCTAAAGAACCAATTTCTGTAAGCATAGTTAAACATGCTTCATTTGCGCCGCCGTGTGCAGGGCCCCACAATGATGCAACACCCGCAGCAATACAGGCATATGGATTAGCACCAGAAGAACCAGCTAAGCGCACAGTAGACGTTGAGGCATTTTGCTCATGGTCAGCGTGTAACGTAAAAATTCTGTCCATCGCACGCGCAACTGTTGGGCTAACAACATAGGGTTCTGCTGGAACAGAGAACATCATATGCAAAAAGTTTTCTGCATAATTTAAATCGTTACGTGGGTAAACGAATGGTTGTCCAATACTATATTTGTATGCCATTGCCGCAATAGTAGGCATTTTGGCAATTAAGCGATGTGCGCTACGCATACGTTGATCAGGTGCGTGGATATCTAAGTCACTATGATAAAACGAAGATAGCGCGCCAACCACACCACATAGCATCGCCATAGGATGCGCATCAGGGAGAAAACCATGAAAAAAGTGTACTAATTTTTCATGTACCATGGTGTGATTATTGATAATGCTTTTAAATTCATCGTATTGCGTTCTATTTGGCGCTTCGCCGTGCAATAAAATATAACAAACTTCTAAGTAATCTGCTTGCTTAGCAAGATTATCTATCGCATAACCGCGGTGTTGTAAGATACCTTTATCACCGTCAATGAAAGTGATCGCAGACTCACAAGACGCTGTTGCCATAAAGCCTGGGTCATAGGTAAAGTAGCCTGCAGCACCTAGAGTACGGATGTCTATTACATCGTTACCCGCACTACCTTTATGAATTGGCAATTCTGCAATTACATTACCGTCGATACTAAGAGAGGCTTTTGAATCAGCCATATGTTTCGTCCCCATTATAATAAATTGCTTATCTTGAAAATTGTTAAAACGTTAAAATTAAGCGCTTAGACAATTTTTGTTAATATAAAACTAACACCATTCTACTTCAGATCACCCCCTATAAGTCAATTCGTTTGTTGAACACTTAGACTAAAGTCAGATGCGCCAATAAATATTTGTAAACTAAGGTTAGCCATTAGTCGCAAGCCTTGAAAATAGGCGCTAATTTGTCGGCAAGAGAATTGTAATTAATGGATTTCACCTATATAATCGGGCCGATCTAAATTCTTTTTTTTGCATTCAATTATTAAGTGTAGAAATATAATTTGAATCGAAAGGGGGTTATCTAACCGAGTAAATTAGTTAGGTAGCGTAAAAAACAAATAAGTTGAATGCTCCAAGAGCTCCTTAGGCGACAATCGTGAAAAAACAACGTCCTGTAAACTTAGATTTGTCAACAATTAAAATGCATGCAGCAGCTAATGCTTCTATATTACACCGAGTATCAGGTGTAATCATGGTGTTTGCTATTGGTATTTTATTGTGGACGCTTTCTTTATCCCTATCTTCTGCTGAAGGTTTCAGCCAAATAGAGGCACTACTTAGTGGTGTATTCTTCAAAATAATTATCCTTGGTACGCTTTCTGCTCTTATCTATCATCTACTTGGCGGTATTCGTCATTTAATTATGGATTTAGGTTATTTTGAAGAGTTAGCTTCGGGTAATGCTACAGCAAAATTTGTTATCGCACTTTGGTTAGTGCTTACTGTAGTGGTAGGAGTTAAATTATGGTAAACAATGCAGCAACAGTAGGCCGTAGTGGCGTACATGACTTTGTACTTGTTCGTGCAAGTGCAATAATTTTAGCATTTTATACTTTATATCTTGTCGGTTTTTTCGTTATAACCCCAGATGTAACTTTTGAAATCTGGCAGTCATTTTTTAGTGGTTTTGGCACTAAAATATTTACAATCTTAGCACTTATTGCGTTATTAGTGCATGCGTGGATTGGTGTCTGGCAAGTACTTTCCGATTACATTAAACCAGCGCTTTTACGTGGCGGTTTGCAATTTTTCTTTTCTGTTCTGTTGCTAGTATATCTTGTAGCAGGCTTATTAACTGTGTGGGGTGTGTAAGTGAACGTTCCAATTCGTGAATTCGACGCCATTGTTATTGGCGCAGGTGGTGCAGGTATGCGCGCTGCCTTAGCAATATCGGAATCAGGCAAATCTTGTGCTTTGATTTCAAAAGTATTTCCTACTCGTTCTCATACGGTATCAGCGCAAGGCGGTATTACCGTAGCCTTGGGTAATGCTCATGAAGATCATTGGGAACAACATATGTACGATACGGTTAAAGGTTCTGATTATATCGGTGACCAAGACGCTATCGAATATATGTGTAAAACGGGTCCAGAATCCATTATCGAATTAGAGAAAATGGGCTTACCTTTTTCTCGTACCGAAGAAGGTAAAATTTACCAACGTCCATTCGGTGGTCAATCTAAAAACTTTGGTGGCGAACAGGCCGCACGTACAGCAGCAGCAGCTGACCGTACCGGTCATGCATTGTTACATTGCTTGTATCAACAAAATGTTAAAAACAAAACTAACGTCTACTCAGAATGGTACGCTTTAGATTTAGTTAAAAATAGTGACGGTGCCATTGTTGGTAGTACGGCTATTTGCATTGAAACAGGTGAAATAGTTTACTTTAAAGCCCGTGCAACAGTACTTGCTACTGGTGGTGCTGGTCGTATTTATGCATCAACCACTAATGCTCATATCAACACTGGTGACGGCGTTGGCATGGCGGTTCGTGCTGGCATACAAATGCAAGACATGGAAATGTGGCAGTTCCATCCAACAGGTATTGCCGGTGCTGGTACGCTAGTAACTGAAGGTTGTCGTGGCGAAGGTGGTTACCTGCTTAACAAAGACGGTGAACGCTTCATGGAACGTTACGCGCCAAATGCTAAAGATTTAGCAGGACGCGATGTTGTAGCTCGATCTATGATGACAGAAATCCGTGAAGGTCGTGGTTTTGACGGTCCTATGGGTCCACATCTTAAGCTTAAACTTGATCATTTAGGTCGTGAAACGCTAGAAAAACGTTTGCCAGGTGTTTGTGATTTATCTAAAACATTCGCTCATGTTGATCCAGCGGTAGAGCCTATTCCAGTTATACCAACATGTCATTACCAAATGGGTGGTATACCTTGTAATGTCAATGGTCAAGCAATTAACTTCAACCCAGAAACGGGTAAAGAGACGATTGTAGAAGGCTTATTTGCTGTTGGTGAAATTGCCTGTGTATCAGTTCATGGTGCAAACCGTTTAGGCGGTAACTCTTTACTTGATTTAGTAGTATTTGGTCGTTCTGCAGGTAATTTCTTAGGGACTTACCTAAATGATACCCAAGCAGGTACAGATGCATCTGAGTCTGACTTAGAGGCTTCATTAGCGCGTACAAATCGTTGGGAGTCATCTACTAAAGGTGAAAGTCCATTCCAGATCCGTAAAGATCTACAAAAGTGCATGCAATATAACTTCTCAGTGTTTCGTGAAGGCGATGCCATGGCTGAAGGTATGAAAGAATTAACAGAAATTCGTGAACGTATTCAACATGCCAGCCTTGATGACAAGTCTTCAGAATTTAACACTGCGCGTATCGAGTGTTTAGAATTAGACAACTTGATGGAAACTGCTTTTTGTACGGCAAAAGCTTCGAATTTCCGTACTGAATCACGCGGTGCGCATGCGCGTGCAGATTTTTCTGTTCGTGATGATGAAAATTGGTTATGCCATAGTATTTATACGCCAGAAACACAATCTATGTCTAAGCGTCAAGTAAATATGGCACCGGTCCACCGTGAAGCTTTCCCTCCGAAAGCAAGAACTTACTAAGGAGAACTATCGATGAAACAAATTTTTTCGATATACCGTTACAACCCTGATGTTGATAACAAGCCTTACATGAAAGACTATGAGCTGGAAATTCCAGAAGGCTCAGACATGATGGTACTTGACGCTATCACGTTATTAAAAGAAAAAGATCCATCATTATCATTTCGTCGTTCATGTCGTGAAGGTGTTTGTGGCTCTGATGGTATGAATATTAATGGTAAAAATGGTTTGGCTTGTATTACACCTTTATCTGCTGTTCCAGCAAAGAAGATTGTTTTACGCCCATTGCCAGGTTTACCGGTAGTGCGTGATTTAGTTATTGATATGACTCAGTTCTATAATCAATATGAAAAAATCAGACCTTACCTTATTAACGATGGTAAAGCGCCACCTGCACGTGAGCACTTGCAATCTATTGAAGAACGTGAAAAATTAGACGGGCTTTATGAATGTATTTTATGCGCATGTTGCTCATCATCTTGTCCTTCTTTCTGGTGGAATCCTGATAAATTTATCGGTCCAGCGGGTTTATTACATGCTTATCGTTTTCTTATCGATAGCCGTGATACTGCGACAGAAGAACGTTTAGATGACCTACAAGATGCCTACAGTGTATTTCGCTGCCACGGTATCATGAATTGTGTTGACGTTTGTCCGAAAGGATTAAACCCAACCAAAGCTATTGGCCATATTAAGTCAATGTTGCTAACCAGAGCGGTTTAATTTAATCATCCGAGTGCTTTCTAGCGAATGTGCTCGGATATTTTATTTTAACCATATGTTTTGATTGCTTTTATCCCATAAAGGAACAGGCAATGCCCGAAGGTGCTATGAAGGCTTGGATAGAGTCTTCCCATTTAAGTGGTGCAAACGCTGCTTATATTGAAGAATTATACGAATCTTATCTTAATAACTCACAATCTGTTACTGCAGAGTGGCGAGGTATTTTCCAACAACTTCCTAAAATTGAAGGTGCTGACGTTGAATATCGGCATTCTGAAATCCGCGATGAATTTAAAGAGCTGGCCCAGCAAACACAAAAAACCGTGGTTGTTTCAGGTGGCAGTGACGCTAAGCAAGTAAAAGTTTTACAGCTGATCAATGCTTTTCGTTTTCGCGGACATCAAAATGCTAACCTTGACCCTTTAGGGTTATGGAAACGTGACAAAGTACGTGACCTGCAATTATCTCACCATGATCTATCAGAAAATGATTTTGATCGTGAGTTTAAAATTGGTTCTTTGGCGACTGGCCATGACTCAATGAAACTTGGTGACTTATATAAAACCCTTAAAACGACTTATTGTGGCTCTATTGGTGCAGAATATATGCACATTAACTCCACTGATGAGAAGCGTTGGTTACAACAACGTTTGGAATCAGTGCAGTCACAAGCTGTACTTAGCGTTGAAGAGAAAGAAGAAATATTTAAGGGATTAGTTGCGGCTGATGGACTTGAAAAGTACTTAGGGGCAAAATTCCCAGGTGCAAAACGCTTCTCTCTTGAAGGTGCTGATGCGCTAGTCCCCATGTTGAAACAACTCATCACTCGTGCCGGTACACAAGGCGCCAAAGAAGTCGTCATGGGTATGGCCCACCGTGGTCGTTTAAATGTGTTAGTTAATGTGATGGGTAAGAACCCCTCTAAGCTATTTGACGAGTTTGCTGGTAAGCATGACGAAATATTATCTTCTGGTGATGTTAAATATCACCAAGGTTACTCGTCTGACTTTGTTACCCCAGGTGGAAATGTTCATTTAGCACTCGCCTTTAATCCATCGCATCTTGAAATTGTTAACCCTGTGGTTATCGGTTCTGTGCGTGCACGATTAGACCGTCGTGATTGCAATGAGGGTGATTTAGTATTACCCATCACCATTCATGGTGACTCGGCAATTGCTGGCCAAGGTGTCGTGCAAGAAACCTTTAATATGTCGCAAGCACGGGCATTTAAAGTTGGCGGTACTATTCGTATCGTGGTGAATAACCAAGTAGGCTTTACGACATCAAGTTCAGAAGACACCCGCAGTGGTGAATACTGTACTGAAGTGGCAAAAATGGTTTCAGCACCGATTCTTCACGTTAATGGTGATGACCCTGAAGCGGTGATCTTAGCAACACAAATCGCCCTTGATTATCGTAATGAATTTAAACGTGATGTGGTGATCGATCTAGTTTGTTACCGCCGTCATGGTCATAACGAAGCCGATGAGCCTAGTGCCACTCAGCCAGTTATGTACAAAAAAATTAAAAAGCATGCTACTCCCCGTCAACTTTACGCTGATAAGCTTAATGCTGAAAACTCGCTTAACAAAGCGAGAACTGATGAGTTAACCGCTTATTATCGTAAATTGCTTGATGAAGGCCAATGTACTGTAGAACAGTGGCGTCCGATGACAGAACATTCTGTTGATTGGTCACCTTATATTGGTCATAACTGGGATGACGACTACGATAAAGAAATTTCGCTTGAGAAGTTAAAAGAGCTTGCGAATAAAATTTCGACTATTCCAGATGGTTTTCCAGTACACAATCGCGTAAATAAAATTTACGATGATCGTGTGAAAATGGCCAGTGGCGAAAAATTACTAGATTGGGGCATGGCAGAAAACTTAGCATATGCCTCAATTGTTGATTTAGGCAAGCGTGTTCGTTTGACCGGTCAAGACTCAGGTCGTGGTACGTTTTTCCATCGTCATGCCGTTTTACATAATCAAGACGATGCTAGTTGTCATTTACCATTGCAACACATTAGAGAAGGTCAAGGCCCATTTAATGTCAATGACTCAGTATTATCAGAAGTATCAGTACTAGCATTTGAATATGGTTATACTACAGCAGAGCCAAGTGGCTTAACCCTTTGGGAAGCACAATTTGGTGATTTCGCTAACTGTGCACAAGTGGTATTTGATCAATTTATCAGTTCAGGTGAACAAAAGTGGGGTCGTTTATGTGGCTTAACTATGTTGTTACCTCATGGCTATGAAGGTCAAGGCCCAGAGCATTCATCTGCACGTTTAGAACGCTTTTTACAACTGTGTGCTGATCACAACATGCAAGTGTGTGTACCTACAACACCTGCACAAGTGTTTAATATGTTACGACGCCAAGTGGTTCGCCCTATGCGTCGTCCATTGGTGGTTATGTCACCTAAATCATTATTGCGTCACCCGATGGCCGTTTCTTCATTAGAAGAGCTTTCTACCGGTGTTTTCCATAATGTTATTGGTGAAGTTGATGAGCTTGATGCTGACAGTGTTGAACGCGTAGTGTTCTGTAGTGGTAAAGTTTACTACGAACTACTGGATCAACGCCGTAAGAATGAGCAAACTAATGTTGCCATCATTCGTGTCGAACAATTATACCCGTTCCCAGAAGATGAGCTAAAAGTTGAAATTGCAAAATATCAGCACGTTAAGCAATTCGTTTGGTGTCAGGAAGAACCGCAAAATCAGGGTGCTTGGTACTGTTCACAGCATCACTTTAGAGCGGCTATCCCTGAGAAAGGCTATTTGACATATGCAGGTCGTAATGCTTCTGCAGCACCAGCTGTAGGTTATATGTCAGTACATGTAAAAGAACAACAGGCGCTAGTTTATGACGCGCTTAATGTGGAATAGACCCTCTTTTTTATAAAGAGATTAATTAAGAGTGTGTAAGGAATTATATAAATGACAACCGAAATCAAGGTTCCCGTTTTACCTGAATCAGTTGCAGATGCAACAATAGCGACTTGGCATGTACAAGTAGGCGATAAAGTAACTCGCGATCAAGTATTAGTAGATATCGAAACTGACAAGGTGGTACTTGAAGTACCAGCAACATCAGATGGCGTTATTACTGAAATATCTCAAGCTGAAGGTGCTACAGTTTTAGGCGAGCAAGTTATTGCTATTTTGTCTGAAGGTAAAGCATCTGAAAGTAAGAGCGAAGAAGCCACAGCCACCGCAAGTGCTCCTAAAGCATCAGACAGTGCAGTTAAAGTGATTGATATCGTTGTGCCGGTATTGCCAGAATCAGTTGCTGATGCAACTGTAGCTTCTTGGCATGTTGCTGAAGGCGATACAGTTACTGTTGACCAAAATTTAGTTGATATTGAAACTGATAAAGTCGTTTTAGAAGTTGTCGCCCAAGAAAATGGTGTTATTGGTAAAATAATCCATGTTGAAGGTGATACCGTCTTAGGCAGTCAAAAACTTGGTGAGCTTAACGCCGGTGCAACAGCAAGTTCAGCGCCAGTTGCTTCAGCTGAAGAAGCTATTGGTTCTGACGAACTCGCTAGCCCATCAGTACGTCGTTTAATGACCGAGAAAGGTCTAACGGCTAGTAATGTTACTGGCACAGGTAAAGGCGGTCGTATTTCTAAAGAAGACGTAGAATCAGCTGCCCTTGCAGCTAAAAGTGCGCCAAAAGCAGCACCAGCTAAAGCAGCGGCGCCAGCGCCAACTGCACCAGCTTCTGCCGCATTAGGTGAGCGCACACAAAAACGTGTACCTATGACACGTTTGCGTAAAACAATCGCGACACGTTTACTAGAAGCGAAAAATTCTACGGCTATGTTAACCACGTTTAACGAAGTTAACATGAAGCCAATTATGGATCTTCGTACGCAATATAAAGACGTGTTCGAGAAAACGCATGATACCCGTTTAGGTTTTATGTCGTTCTACGTTAAAGCGGTCACTGAAGCACTTAAGCGCTACCCAGCAATTAATGCCTCAATTGATGGTGATGATATTGTGTATCATAACTTTTTTGATATATCGATTGCCGTATCTACGCCACGTGGCTTAGTTACACCGGTATTACGTGATGCAGATCAACTCAGCATGGCGGGCATCGAGAACGGTATTCGCGCCTTAGCAATTAAAGGTCGTGACGGAAAATTAACCATGGACGAAATGCAAGGTGGTAATTTTACTATCACTAATGGCGGCGTTTTTGGTTCATTAATTTCAACACCTATACTTAACTTGCCACAAGCGGCAATTTTAGGTATGCACAAAATCCAAGACCGCCCAATGGCTGTTGACGGAAAAGTTGAAATTTTACCTATGATGTACCTAGCACTTTCTTATGACCATCGTTTAGTCGATGGTAAAGAATCAGTAGGTTTCTTAGTAACAATTAAAGAGCTGTTGGAAGACCCAACACGCTTGTTGCTAAACATATAGTAAGTAGTAATAATAAAATCTATTGTTCGATCTAGACTATAGTATTAGGCTCTAAGGACTATGTTCTTTAGAGCTTTTGTACTATACTCTTTCGACTTTTTTCGATGGTAGTAATTTAATGATTATTGCCATTTTCATCTACAGATAAATGGATAAAACACCATGAATTTGCATGAATATCAAGCGAAACAATTATTCGCTGAATATGGTTTACCAGTTTCTGAAGGGTTCGCTTGCGATACTCCTCAGGAAGCGGCTGAAGCGGCTGATAAAATCGGCGGCACAATGTGGGTTGTTAAAACTCAAGTACACGCCGGTGGCCGTGGTAAAGCTGGCGGTGTTAAGCTAGTTAAAACAAAACAAGAAATCAAAGATTTCGCCCAAAACTGGTTAGGTAAGAACTTAGTTACTTACCAAACTGACGCAAACGGTCAGCCAGTAGCTAAAATTTTAGTAGAAAGCTGTACAGATATTGCTAACGAATTATACCTTGGTGCTGTTGTTGACCGCGCAAGTCGTAGAGTAGTATTCATGGCCTCTACTGAAGGCGGTGTTGATATCGAGAAGATTGCTGAAGAGACTCCTGAGTTAATTCATCAAGCTGAAATCGATCCACTTGTTGGCGCTCAACCTTACCAAGCACGTGAATTAGGCTTCAAGTTAGGTTTAAACCCAACGCAAATGAAGCAATTTGTTAAGATCTTTTTAGGTCTTGCAAAAATGTTTGAAGATTTCGATTTTGCCTTATTAGAAATCAACCCGTTAGTTATTACTGACGAAGGTAATCTTCACTGTTTAGATGGTAAAATTGGTATCGATGGTAATGCTTTATACCGTCAACCTAAAATGCGCGCGTTCCACGATCCATCTCAAGAAGATGAACGTGAAGCTCATGCAGCACGCTTTGAATTAAACTACGTAGCCTTAGACGGTAACGTTGGTTGTATGGTTAACGGTGCAGGCCTAGCAATGGGTACTATGGATATCGTTAACTTACACGGCGGCAAGCCAGCTAACTTCCTAGATGTTGGCGGCGGGGCGACTAAAGAACGTGTTTCTGAAGCATTCAAAATCATTCTTTCTGACGACAACGTTAAAGCTGTTTTAGTTAACATCTTTGGTGGCATCGTTCGTTGTGACATGATCGCTGAAGGTATTATTGGCGCGGTTAAAGAAGTAGGCGTTAAAGTACCTGTTGTAGTACGTTTAGAAGGTACTAATGCTGAACTAGGTCGTGAAGTTCTTAAAAACTCTGGCTTAGATATCATTGCTGCTGAGTCATTAACTGATGCAGCGACTAAAGTTGTAGCAGCTGCGGAGGGCAAATAATGTCTGTCTTAATTAACAAAGATACTAAAGTAATCTGTCAAGGTTTCACTGGTGGTCAAGGTACATTCCATTCAGAACAAGCACTTGAGTACGGTACACAAATGGTTGGTGGCGTAAGCCCAGGTAAAGGCGGTCAAACGCATTTAGGCCTACCAGTATTTAATACAGTACGTGAAGCAGTAGAAGCAACTGGCGCAACAGCAACAGTTATCTACGTACCAGCTCCGTTTTGTAAAGATGCAATTTTAGAAGCTATTGATGCAGGCATCGAGCTTATCGTTACTATCACTGAAGGTATTCCAACTTTAGATATGGTTGACGTTAAAGCTAAGCTTGATCAATCTGGCGTTCGTATGATCGGTCCTAACTGTCCAGGTGTTATCACTCCGGGCGAAACTAAGATTGGTATCATGCCAGGTCACATCCATTTACCAGGTAAAGTTGGTATTGTTTCACGTTCTGGTACATTAACGTACGAAGCCGTTAAACAAACAACTGATGCTGGTTTTGGCCAATCTACTTGTGTAGGTATTGGTGGCGACCCTATCCCAGGCACTAACTTCATCGACGTATTGGAAATGTTCCAAAACGATCCACAAACTGAAGCAATCGTAATGATTGGTGAAATTGGCGGAACTGCTGAAGAAGAAGCTGCGGAATATATCAAAGCTCATGTTACTAAACCTGTAGTATCTTACATTGCTGGTGTTACTGCACCAGAAGGTAAGCGTATGGGTCACGCTGGCGCGATTATCGCCGGTGGTAAAGGTACAGCTGATGAGAAATTTGCAGCACTAGAAGCGGCCGGTGTTAAAACTGTACGTTCTTTAGCTGAAATTGGCTCAGCACTTAAAGAGAAAACAGGTTGGTAATCAGCTTTTGATTGCAAACTGTTATTCTTAATAAAAACCCGCTTTTAGCGGGTTTTTTGTTTTTATCTATATCCTGTATATCTTTTAGGAATTGCTAGGTCATTCGAGTTTTATAGTCACTGTTGAAACACATAATATAACCACTATTTCTTTTTACAAATATTGAAATAGCATTCCAAAATTTGATCTATAAATTGACGTACAACTTTTCCAGGATTTTCTTTTACTGTGATAATTTTAGCTTTCTTATATTTTTTAGTTGGCTTCCAGTCTTTATTATGAACTCCAAATGATAATTGATCTCCCCATGTACCTATATTTATCAATTCTATATTACTATCCAACTGCTGGGATTTTTGATTAACCCTTGCGGAAACGTATAATTTTATTTGTGGTTTGGATTCTCTTGTTAATTTGCGACCTTTTTTATCGTCTGTCTGCCCCAAAATTGACATGGCTTTAGAAAATTTAAATCTTTCAAAATAAAAAATGAAACCAACTTTATTTCCTGTACTTTCATCTTCGAGATTGAGACTTAAATACCAAGTATTGGTCACCTTCCTATCTTCTAATATATCTAAATATTGACTAAAAGATAACATTTCATATTCTTTAATTGAAAATTTTACATTTGGAATATAGCTCTCAATTTCTCTAATGTTTTCTTTTAGTAATGCTCTAAATACAGAAATTTGATTTTTCCAAACTTCATACTGAAATGCATATGTTTCTTTAGCTTTATGATATACATCTACTGATATTTCTTTAGATTCATCCTCAGGTGTTTTTAATAGCTTCTTATAGCTATTTTTCCATGCTATCTGTCTTTCACTTTCATTAATAAATTCTTCATAAATACTGACAGTTTCTCGAATACTGTCGACTATTAATTCAATTAACCTACCAATGTTCCCCTTATCAGCCTCAATCAGAGAGTTATAATAATTATCTCTATTAGTTATTTTAATAATGACTTCAGGATAACCTTTTTGTAATAAGAAAAAATTCAAAAAAAGACGAGATACCCTGCCATTACCATCACTAAATGGATGAATCCATGTTAGCCAGTGATGTAAGATTGAAGCCATAATTAAAGGAGAGTATTTATGAGCGTTCCTATTCATCCATTTAAAAAGATGCTCTATATGTGAGTCAACTGTCAAAAAAGATGGTGGATTATGATCAGAGTTTTTTATAGTTACTTCATCACGACGAAAAGCTCCTGCTGGGATATTAGGAATATTTTCCATAATCAATCCATGCAATTCCAATAATGTGCGTCGAGTTAACGGTTCACTTCCATCTATTAATGAATACAAATACTCTGTTGCATTAGCTAGAGATTGCGCTTCAATTTCATCTTTTAATGGCCGTTCGTTTACAACCATCTTATCTAGTATTAACTCAGTCTCACGTAAACTTAATTTATTACCTTCAATGGCATTGCTATTATAAACTTGAGAAATTAGTAACTGTTTTTTTAACTTACTATCTAAATCATTGTCTAAACCTTTATCTCTGCGTTGATTCAAATCTTCTATTACTTTTTCAATGTTTTGCAAAGACTCTTCTAAATCTACATTTAATTTGAAATTTGGAATATCATAATCCATTGAAATACCTTTTAAAAAATATACCCGACTAAATAAATATTATCATATAATCTCAAATTAGTTAGTGGTTAAATCAACTATTAACTAAACCGACGCTAATATTAAAATTTATCAGGCCACCCATAACAACTGCATTACATTTATCTTATTAAACATGAGGTTATGTCGATGCTATTTCTAAATTAATGGTTTTGAGTTTACTTACTGGTCCTGCATCGGTGTGCCGACTGCACCGCAAGGGAGGCTGACGCCGACCTCCCTCGGCTCTGCTGTTCCTCCATGACGTCCAATATTCTTCTACGTACCAGTGCTGATGGCACATTCGTGTGCCAACAACGCTTTCCATGCCAGTGATACGTGAATATTGGCCATCATTGGGGGGTTTAATGAAGCATAATTTATCAGGCCACTCATAATAACTGCCTCATATTTAGCTTAGTAAACTAAGAATTAGATGGCTACGGGTTCCCAATTAATTGTTTGGAGTTTGTTTACTAGTTTGGTGTCGGGGTGCCGACGACACCCAGAAAAGAGAAGGGAGACTAGCGCCGCTCATGCTTCTTTGGCTCTGAACTCCCTCGGCGCTGCTGCATTAAACGTGTTTCCTCCATGCTGTCCAATATTCTTCGACGTACCAGCGCTGAACGTGCATCCATGCCAGTGAAAGGTGAATATTGGCCATCAGTCCGGCGTTTAACGAAGCAGACTTGGTGTTTGGTTTATCGTTCGTAATTCTCCATTTGTTCATCTAGAAAATAATACTTCAACGATCGCTAGATCCCATCTCAGCAACGGAAGCTGAATCTAGAAAAGTGCGATGCTTATCGGAGCCATGCATGGCGTAGACTGCCGTGTGAAGGGACGATTTTAGGCAGGAATAAACATTGCGCCGCTTATTTTTAAAGAAAAGTGAGTTGGAGTGTTCTGCTGAGTCGGGCGCCATGGGGAGTCCAAAGGCCGAGTTTAATAGGAGCAGCGTGTAACGCCCCTCTGGGTGTTGTCGGCACCGCGACGCCAAGCAGACAAAAGAACTCCAAGCGGATAAGTACTAATATAAAATAAACAATAAATACTGTTGATTTTACAACTAGGTTACATTGGTTTCCCTGGTCTCGTTACAACCATTAAATAGATTTCATTTACTTTTGTTTATTTCTATTCTATTTATTTAAAACATTGCCGTTTATAATGCCGCATTAATTTTATAGCTTTGAAGAGTAATATGAACTTCCCAAAAGATGAAACCGGTAAAGTATTGTTTGAAATGCAAAAAGCGGGTATCGATTTAACCGTTATGCATACTATTGTTTTTTTTCACTTATTTGAAACACAAGAACAAGCAGAGGCTATGGCAGCTCATCTTGCTGAAATAGCACCTGATATTATTTGTGATGTTCACATTAATGAAGATCCAAAAGCATGGGATTTAGATTGTGCAATAAAAGTTATCCCTCTTTATGATGCAATTATTGCTCAAGAAGCTCAGTTTGAACAAATAGTAACTCAGTTTAATGGTTATACGGATGGCTGGGGAATTGAAGCTTAAATTACTCATGTTTTAGCTAACTTATCAAGTCACCCATAATAATTTTGTCATATTTAGGTTAGCAAACTAGGGATTAGGTGGTTCTTGGTTTTAAATTAATAGCTTGGAGTGTGTTTACTGGTTTGGCGTCGGGGGTACCGACGACACCCAGAAAAGATTAGGGAGACTAGCGCCGTTCATACTTCTTTGGCTCTGGACTCCCTCGGCACTGCTGAATTAAACGTGTTTCCTCTATGATGTCCAATATTCTTCGAGGCACCAGCGCGGATGGCACTGCGTTTCTTGCCATCCATAGCACCGCGCTTTCACTGATATCCATGCCAGTGATATGTGAATATTAGTCATCATTCCGGCGTTTAATGAAGCAGACTTGGTGTTTGGTTCTTTTCTTGAGTTTATTCTTTAATATTTCAATAAATAAGTTTGCTAAATAACCACACCATAGAACTCAAAAACTCCTGATCCCATCTCAGCAACAGAAACTTAATTTAGATAAGTGCGATGTTTATCAGAGCCAGGGATGGCGGAGACTGCCGTGTGAAGAAACTATTTTCGGCAGGGATAAACTTCGTGCCACTTATGTTTAAAGAAAAGTCAGTTGGAGTGTTTGCTGAGTAGGGCGCCATGGAGCGGGAGTAGGGAGTCCAGAGGCCGAGTTTAATATGAGCAGCGTGCAACGCCTCTCTGGTGTTGTCGCCACTGCGACGCTGAAATATAAACTCAAAGCTTTTAAATTTTGAATATACTACATTGCCGCTGTGCCGACAGTAGCCAAAGATAGGTTGAAACAACCCGCTCTCTGATTGCTGTTTTAAAGCTAATTATTACTCAAAAGTGCGTGCCAGTATTACTTTTGCTTCTTTTCGCGCTAAACAACTCGCTAATGGTTTGTCGTTAAACATTTTTTTAGTTACTTGTTTTGACACCGTTTTCACTTCTTGTTCATTCCAGTTAATGACAACTTTGCAGTTAATGACAACTTTGCAGTTAATGTTATCGCTACTTTCACTGTAGATAATCTTAACTGAATCAGAGCGGTTGATAAGTATCTTGTATGGATATCCCATAGCAGAGGTTAATTTTTCATAACTTGTAGTTTTTGATTTTTCTGCATTGGCTGAAATTGAAATAATTGATACTAATGCAATAACTATTAATCTTGAGTTAAATATATTCATAACGTTCTCAATGTAGGTAGTGAGTGATAGCAATAAAATTACTCCTTGTATTAGCAAGCTACAAACGATATAAACTTAACAATACTTAAGATTTTCTAATGTCATTGTTGGTGTTAGGTCGAAATAAACAGGTAAAAATATTATGCGTATGCCGCCACTGAAATCATTACAGGTATTTTTATCTGCCGCTAGGCACAAGAGCTTTAAGGCGGCTGCTGAAGAGTTATTTGTCACTCAAGCGGCGATTAGCCAGCAAATTAGAATTTTAGAAAGCTATTTTGCCACGCCTTTGTTTATACGTGAGAACAAGCAAACACAGCTCAATGCTCAAGGTTTGCGATTATTCCCATTTATTGAAAATGCCTTTGAACAGATAAAACTGGGAGTTAATGCGGTTACGGGTGAGCCTAATGCTAATGAATTAAAAGTTAGCGCGTTACATTCTGTTACCTCGCTATTGTTGTTACCAAACATTAATATTTTTCAGGAAGAAAATAGCGAAATATGTGTGCAATTTGCACCAAATAATAACCTAGAGTCATTTATGCAAAATGGCGTAGATGTAGCGATCCGTCGTGGTTTTGGTGAATATCAGGGGTTAGGCAGTCGTAAACTCACCGATGATGAAATTATCTTAGTTGCTAGCCCTTTATTAGTTGGAGTGGATAGCCAAGATCCGACTGAAATTTTTACGCTACCTTTACTTGAAGATACCAGTAGTGATATTCAAGAGGCGATTAATGACTGCTGTAAACAATTTCACATTAATAAAGCTGAATTGAGCAGCAGCATACGAACAACAGATGCATTACCTATTATTCAAAATGTGCTAGCAGGTCAGGGCATTGCGTTTGTTAGTCGCGCTTTAGTTAATCACAATATTAAAATGGGTCAGTTAGTCAATGTTTTTGATTACGCTTATGCTAGCTCACGTGCTTTGTTTTTAGTTGCGCCTGAGCACCATTTTAACTGGCCAAAAGTGCAACGTTTTGAACAATGGGCTAAGGCCTTGTTTGTCTCATAAAAAACAGCCAGTTCACATCTTTGTATATCTTCAACGAGACAATAATTTAGCCGCTTTATCACCATAATTGTATTCACAGTCTTAATAGAGCCGGCTACATACAGTGTGTGGTTTTTGTCGGCTTTGAAAGTAAAAGCAATTTACCTGTAGTTAGTAACTGCTTACAAAGTAAAATGAAATGTGCGAAGTAGCTTAGTGTTAAATGCTCAAAGTTAGGACAGAACCAAGGTACTATAAGGCTTAACTTAGATTAGTTTTTTCCGTGTAATTGGTCTATTATATTTTTAACAAATCAGAGCTTTAAACAGTTCATTGGCAATCTATAGGAAAATAATAATGAAAAAACTATTCAAGGTAATGCCCCTAATTTTAGTCCCTTTTTTGAGTGTTATATCGCTATCTTCGCTCTCATCTAACTTGCCAGTGCATGGCCCTATTACTTTTGCTACCTATGATAGTAATGGTGACGGGGTCATTAGTGAGCAAGAGTTTGACCAAGTCAGAAGTGAGCGTATGGCAACGAAAAAATCTGGCAAAGGTCACAGCATGGAACCAGGACGCAGAAAAGCCGATGGTATGAGTAAAGGCAGAAATATGGCTAGCTTCACCAAATTCGATTTAAATGGTGATGGTGTTATCTTAAAACAGGAATTCTCTGATGCTAGAGCTGCAAGAAAAAAAGCGGGTGTCAAACAAGGCTATCCTATGCGCAATCTCGCTAATGCCCCTAGCTTTGAAGATATTGACAGCGATGGTAACGGAAAAATATTGTCGGAAGAGTTTGCTCAGTATCATGTTAATCAACGAAAAAATATGATGAAAAAGTAAATGCTGACTCTAGGGTGGGGTTTATAACCTCGTTGAATTTTTAATGATATGGGCTCAATGATTTAGCTAAGTTAGCAGTGCAATAAAAATAAATTTTATTGCACTTTACTATTGCACTTTACTAGTACAAATAACGCAATAAGTAACGGCTAGTTATTTTTATGTTGTACTTGATAAACGCTTTTAAAAGCCAGTACCTTTGGGGAATTTATTTCTTTCTTTAGCATAACTTAATAGGTATTCAACACACAGAAGGCTTCATTATTAATTTGTATTTTTAATTAAAAATAACAGTTTCACTCCTACTCTTACTTTAGCCACTGCTCCAGCCTCAATTATTACACTGGATTCTGGGACTTCAACAGCGCTATCATCATTATTGTTACAACCTATTTGAAGAACTGAAGCGGTTAAAACGATTAAACCCAAGATGTTTCCAACGGTAAGTTTTCATGTTTCTTCCCTGTATTAGTCTGTGTCAAACTAACTAATTTCTCTGACAATATAGTTCAGAGAAATATCATGCTAGATCAAAAGTATGGCAATTTAGCAAAATTTTTGTGATGAACAGGTGACAAGTATTAGTCATGTCATAACTGTCTTGACTAAAAGTTGCTTTAAAGCTTTAGACCTAAATAGATAATAAAACGACTAACATTACTACGCCATACTTAAGTGCAAGCTGCTAAGCTTTTGTTGCTATCAAATAAAACCAACCAAGTTAACCTATAGAGTTAACCAAATTGTCATATTTCATTCAAATAACTGTCATATAAATTGATTAGTTTAGAGGAAACAATCAATAGGAGTATTTGTGATGCAATCTAAAGAATGGCAAGAAGAAAACCTTAATGATATCGATGCTTACTTCGATAATCAGAAGAAAAAAAATAGTAAACAGGCTAAGCGTAAGTGGCAAGAAATAGAGGCTTTTAAGGAAAAACAAAGAATGCAGCGAGAAATGGCATCTTATGATGATTATGTAACACATTAATATGGAATGTATTAATACTCAGTTATATTATGTTGGAGCGCAAATGATTGACATTTTTTTGTCGTAGTTTGCGTTCTTTAATTTAATTTGTACTGATCATGGTATCCAAACCAGCGATTATAGACATTTCTCCATAATTTAGGTGATGGTTCTGGTCAAACCAAATGGCATTGCGCTATAATCCGTTTTTTGTCATTAACCGTGTATTACTTCATGAAGTTTCCCGGACGCCGTCAACATCGACATTATTTTCCTGTCGACCATAAAAACCCATTAACAAACCAAGTAAATCCTAGCGCTCAAGCTGCTCAAAACTATATTGTTGGTATAGATCAGGTTTTAGTGGATATTGAAGCTAAAGTTGATCAAGCATTTTTGAATGAATTTGATTTAAAACTTGGTATGTCACAGGTTATCTCAGACGAAGTTACTCAGCGCCTTTATCAACGTTTGAAAGATGAATCGCTGATCAATTACGAATTTGCCGGCGGCACTATTGGCAATACTATGCATAATTACTCTGTGCTAGCGGATGACCGTTCAGTTTTACTGGGTGTTATGTCCAAAAACATACATGTTGGTGACTATGCTTACCGGTTTATAAGTAACACCTCTTCACGTGTTGATCTTAACTATCTTCAGCCTGTCGACGGACCTATTGGTCGTTGTTTTACCTTGATTGATGATCACGGTGAGCGCACTTTTGGTATTAATGCCGGCTTAATCAATCGTCTACACCCTGACTCTATTGACGAGTCATTAATTGCCGGAGCTTCAGCACTGGTTATTAGCTCTTATTTGATGCGCACACAAGCTGGCGACACCATGACCGAAGCAGCAATTAAAGCGGTAAAATGTGCAAATGCTGCTGGCGTACCTGTGGTGCTGACCTTAGGTACTAAATTTTTAATTGAAGAAGAACCTGAGTTTTGGCGTGATTTTGTCCAAAAGCATGTCAACATACTGACCATGAACGAAGAAGAAGCATTAGCCATAACGGGTATTGAAGAACCACTACTCGCTGCGAATAAATGCTTGGATTGGGTTGATATGGTTATTTGCACCGCTGGTAAACACGGCTTATATATGGCGGGCTATGTTGATGAAACCTTTAAACGAGAAAGTGAATACCCATTATTATCGGGCGAGATAGATGAGTTTAATCGTTATGAATATTCTCGTCCCATGTTATTGAACGATTGCCATCAACCAATGCGAATATATACCCATTCTGCCCCTTATATGGGCGGCCCTGAAAGTATAAAAAATACCAATGGTGCTGGAGATGCTGCGCTTGCGGCTATATTACATGACTTAAGTGCCAATGTTTATCATAAAAATACGGTGGCAAACTCAAGTAAGCATGAGCAATTAGCCTTAACTTACTCGTCGTTATCGCAAATGAGTAAATACGCCAACAGAGTCAGTTATGAGGTATTAGTACAACATTCTCCGCGTTTGTCGCGTGGTTTACCGGAGCGAGAAGACAGCTTAGACCAAGCCTATTGGTCGCAGTAGTTAACGGTAAACCTGCGGATAAAATCCAGTAGCGTTTGCCATTGTTATGGTGGCAACTATTTAATTAGCTAAATTAAAACTACAATAACGACGCTTTTCTAACTGATGAAAGCACATGGTACATACTATTTAATTACTTTAATGAGACATTACTTTTTTGCATGACTACTCTAACAACACATAAATCATCACAACGACGCTTACTAATTGCACTGGCTATTACCAGTGTATTTATGTTGCTGCAACTTGTTGGCGCCGCCTATGCAAATTCTTTGGCGGTATATGCAGATGCAGGGCACTTGTTTGTGCATAATAGTTCACTATTTATCGCCTTAATAGCTTCAACCTTAGCGATAAAATTTGGTCGAACGTTTAGTGATGGTTATCGTCGTTTAGAGCTTTCAGGTGGTTTGATCAACGGTACCTTATATTTACTGATCAGTTGTTGGATTTTACTGCAAGGGGCCGAGCGATTATTTGGCCACGAGCATCATGATGAACATGAAATAAACACCTTTGTTATGTCGGCGGTTGCCTCGTTAGGCTTTCTATTTCACGGCGCGTCAGCTTATGTTTTATATAAAGGCCGTAAAGATAGTGTTAACGTCTATGCAGTGTTTTTGCATACCTTTTTTGATCTGCTATCTACCATAGTCACATTCGTCACCAGCATTGTCATTCATGTTACGGGTTGGACAATTGTCGATTCGTTGTCGAGCATACTTATTTCTGTATTTGTACTTTATACCGGCTCTAAACTACTTTATAAATGCATTAAAGGTTTATTTTTTAATGGCGTTCGCTTACCGGCATTGAAGAAAATTGAAACGGCCCTGCAAGGTTTAGAGCACATAGACAATGTGCACAATTTAATTGTTAAAAGTGACAACGGCCAAGTAGTGGTGGGTGCTCATATCGTACTAAAACACCAATGTACTTTAGAAAAGCATGATGAAGTATGCCGCTTTCAAGTCGAGCGTGTGCTAAAAGAACAATTCGATGTTAATACCAGCGTACTGCAAATTGAAGCGAGTGGTTGTAAGCACAGTTAATCAGCTTTGATGTTAGCACTAAAAAAATCAGACTTAAGATACGATTGCTTATAAGAAATTTTTTCAAAACCACTCAGTGATACAATTAAGTAGTTGGCCATTAGGTTATTATAATGTCCTTTATGACATGATTGATTTTTGTGGTCTTTTGAAACAGAGTTAGCTTATGCACACCGTAAACGCTATATTGGAAATAGCTTTTATTTCATTTGGACTTTTTATGTTAGAAATTCACGGTCGCTGGAAAATAAAGGTTACTGATAAAGTACTTATGCAGTGGTTTGCAGATTCATGGAATGAAGAAGCAATTATTGCTTACGTAAAAGAGTTTAAAGCAGCGGCAGCACCCTTGATGGGTAGTGATTGGGCAATAATTTCTATTTTTGAGCAGTGGGAGTTAGGTGTACCAGAAATAGAACAACATGTGGTTGAGCATTGTGAATGGTTTAAAGCACAGGGTTGTATTAAAGACTGCCATGTTTACCGACCTAGTGCAGTTAAAGAAATGCAATTAGAAAAAATGATACCACACACAGAGCAGGGCTATGAGCGTGCTGTCTTTGACAATTTAAATGATGCCATTAATTGGCTTGACTCCGAAGGTTTTTCTTTAAATCAAGATCAATTTTTATATGACATCATTAAATCAGAAACTTAGTTAAATCAATTCTTTATATGAATAAAGTGCTTAGTTCAAATAACCATTAAATAAACTACCTGATGTTATGTATTTCAAAATAAAAAGTAGAGGACAATATCAAATTCAGTTAATGGATATCACCTATATAAGTTATATCACCTATATAGGTGATTGTTAGTTAAGCTTAATAAATAAAGCACTAACGTCCAGTAAGATAAATATAACTTGGTAGTGAAATATTTATGAATAATCTGTTAATAAATTATAAGAAACTGTCGAAGAATTATAATAGGTAATTTTTTAACGTACCGGCTTAGTAGAACCTAAGCCTTTTTTAATGGTTTAGTCTCTTAAGTTTAGCTTCTTAATAAAGCGTCTAAGCTATCAACAACTTCACTCCAGTCAGAATCAAGCACAATAGCTTCTTGTAAAAATTGCGCTTGGCCATTGCTCCAAAAATCAGCATCAGCAAGTGCCTGATTTACTGGGATACCACGGTTAGACGCAATAAAACGTTCTATTTCCTCATCACTATTCTTAAGACCCAATTGAGCGAACAAACTTGTCATATTGTGTTTTGAAAGATCCATAAAATACTCCCTTATTAAGTGCTTAAGTATAGTAACTATAGAAGAACTTACTCTATATTATCAATAGTTTTAATCTATCAAAGTGTTAACTGATGTTGATGGTGATAGCGTTTTGGCCTTGGTGTTAATACTACTGTTACTAATACTTGACCCTAATAAAGATAATAGGCAATAGCCAGTAAAGAAATAAAAGCCTGGTCCTAATGCGGACAATGTTTCACTGCTGACAATAAAATCTAACTTAAAACCAAATACCGCGAATTGTTGTTGTGTTGCGGTTTCAGCGTGATTAGTTGATAGTACCGCAAGAAAAATGGCGACAACAAAAACGTCAGCCATTGACCATTTGCCAATTTGGCTAATAAACTTATAAACGGTAATCTCTAATCTAGAGTTTTTATTTGCGTAAGCAATACTGAGTAAAATAAATTTCAATACCGGTATTGAAATAGAAAAAGCAAAAATTAATAACGCCACTAACAGGCGATCATCTTGCCAAAGTTCTTGTATGGTTTGCAACAATGACAAGTTTTTATCAATGATTGTATTAGTGATTTTTGCACCACTCACATTAGCTGTCATGGCCATATTGAGAGAAAACATTGGCAATAATATACCCGGAATAAATAATGCGATGGCAATAAGGTTAAAGAAAAAACCTAAATGTTTTTTAATCATCATGTTATAAAATTTTCCAAAATGAAGTCGAGCAGGTATATAATCTTATTAGCATCTCTAGCAAGCATCAATTGTGATCTACAACTATTTTTTAACTTGAACTTCGGTCAGTTTATCAACAGTTGCTGAGCATGATTGCAGAAAAACATCCATAAAATAGCCGACTTCAGGCATTTGCTGTTTAATGGTTTCTAGCTTCAATTCTAAGCGTTCTTTTACATGGTCAAACTCATGGTTTTGATGATTTAATTCATCAAGCGCTTTAATATAAGCTACTAAAATATCAGCCGCTTTGACAATTTTTTTGTATTGTTCATCCACGTTATCTTGCACAATTATATCGGCAAACATGGCTTGAAACTCTTCAGGTAAAGACTGAAGACATTGTTTTTCAGCTATATATTCAATTTTTTTAAACTCTCGAGCAATCTCAGGATTAGCATATTTTGTTGGGCTAACAATATCACCAAAACGGGTCTCACTGGCTTCATGATAAAGTGCAACAGTAGCCACTTTATCCGCATTAATGTTGCCCGAAAATTTTTGATTTCTAATCACTGCCAGCAAATGGGCGACAATAGCCACTTGGTGAGAATGCTCAGCAACATTTTCTGGTTTAACACAAAACATCAATGACCAACGTTTAATCAGTGGCATTCTGAACATCCAGGCAAGAAAAGTACTTTGCATTATATAACCTTATTCACTGGTTGACTGACGGTAAGTACGGAAAAATTTGGCTAGTTTTTCCAATGCAGGTTTTAATTCGTCCACATGCGGTAGAAACACTAAGCGAAAGTAATTGTCTTGCTTAATATTAAAGGCGCGACCGTGTACCAAGAGTATTTTCTCTTGCTTGAGTAAGTCTAAAACCATTTTTTCATCATCATGGATGTTAAATTTTTCTTGGTCTACTTTAACAAACAAATATAAAGCGCCCATAGCTGGGTTACACGATAAACCATCAATTTCATTGATCATTTTATGTGCAAGGTTACGCTGCTTTAATAAACGGCCATCATTTTTAATTAATTCATTAATGCTTTGATAACCACCGAGTGCGGTTTGAATAGCATGTTGGGCAGGCACGTTGGCACACAAGCGCATTGAAGAGAGAATATCTAAGCCTTTTAAATAATCTTCGGCATGTATTTTAGGGCCAGTAATTACCATCCAACCGGCACGAAAGCCGGCGATACGATAGTTTTTAGACAAACCACCCATAGTAATGATTAAAACATCGTTTGCTAATCTCGCCGTTGGAATATGTTGTGCTTGGTCATAAAGAATTTTATCGTATATTTCATCACTGAATATGATCAAGTTGTGTTCACGCGCAAGTGTGATAATACCTTGAAGCACTTCTTCGCTATAAACTGCTCCCGTAGGATTATTAGGGTTGATCAAAACAAGAGCTTTGGTTTTTGACGATATTTTGCTGGCGATATCCTCCAGATCTGGAAACCACTGGTTTTCTTCATCACAACGATAATGCACAGGTTTTCCGCCAGACAGAGCAACAGCTGCAGTCCATAATGGGTAATCAGGTGCTGGAATGAGCACTTCATCACCATTATCTAACAAGCCTTGCATCGCCATAACAATGAGTTCGCTGACGCCGTTACCGATATAAATATCATCAATACTGACATCTAAAATGCCTTGTTGTTGAAAATACTGCATTACGGCTACGCGTGCAGGGTAGATACCTTTTGACTCACAGTAACCCTGAGCTGTTGGCAGGTTACGAATAACATCTTTTAAAATATCATCAGGGGCTTCAAAGCCAAAGGGAGCAGGGTTGCCAATATTAAGTTTTAAAATTTTATAGCCTTCATCTTCTAAACGTTTGGCTTCTGCGGCAACTTGTCCACGAATTTCGTAGTAGACGTTTTTTAATTTTGAAGATTTGGTGATAGTTTTCATAATGGCAGTCTTATAAATGATAAAAGTGAATTAACGTTATCGTCATCGTTAAAAGAAAATTAAGCTAAGTATAAAGCTATAGTCATTGTGTGAGCGTATTTCATAATAATTTCATTCAGTTATTACCCACTTTCGCTAATTAAAATAGCTTAAGGTACTGCTCACATAGATGTGAATAGTTAGGTGTTGTCGGGCACTAAAAACCTGTGTCCTCAACCCCAATAGCTTGTGATGGATCAATAAAGCGCCGTACATTAATTTATTTCCTTGCACACAACAAGTTCACAAACTTAATGGCAGTGGTATTTCATTAATTTGCTTGCGTCCATTGTTGCTAATATTGCTTAACTTTGAAACAGTTACTTGCAACTTTTTTATAATAAATCGCTAATAACTATATCATCTTGTTATTATGATTGATTGTTCAACCATTTATTCAACTTGGTATAATAAGTTTTACTCAGGAGAATTAGCCAATAGGTTGACCGAGTGCTTTATTGGGATGGGATAGCTGCCATTGTTTGTGGCATAGTATGTAACATAATGAGATAAAAAAACGGCTGTGCACAAACTGCAAAGCCGTTATTATATTTAGCTTGGTTTGACCTTTAGGACCAAACTTGCAAAGAGTCGTGATTAGGCAAACAAAGACATAACATCGCTTATTGCCAACAGAGACTTATCACCAGTAATACGATTTTTTACTTCAATTTCTTGGTTGTCGAGATTACGCTCACCAATAATAAGCAATAATGGTGTGCCAATTAATTCATGATCGGCAAACATAACGCCAGGGCGTTCTTTGCGATCATCAAATATAACTTCTATACCAGCGGTTTGTAATTGTTGGTATAAGGCTTCAGCAGTTTCTTTAACACGAGCTGATTTTGCCATGTTCATTGGCACAATGGCAACTTGATAAGGTGCAATTGCTGCCGGCCATTTAATACCATATTTATCGTGGTTTTGTTCAATGGCAGCGGCAACAATGCGTGAAACGCCAATACCGTAACAACCCATAGTCAAAATTTGGTTTTTACCATTTTCCGTTAACACGCCACAGTTCATTGTTTGAGCGTACTTTTCACCCAGTTGGAAAATATGACCTACTTCAATACCACGTTTAATAACAATGCTACCTTGACCACAAGGGCTAGGGTCACCAGCTGCTACATTACGTAAGTCGGCAACGCTGTAGTTCTGTGCGTCACGCTCCCAGTTTACGCCGGTTAAATGCATGTCATTTGTATTTGCGCCACAAACAAAGTCAGCTAAATGCGCTGCACTTCGGTCAACAATAACCTCAATACTTAAACCAACCGGACCAATTGAGCCCGCATTACAACCAGCGGAGGCTAAAATTTGTTCGTCAGTAGCAAAAGTCAATGGCGAGGCGATTTGTGCTAAATTTTCAGCTTTAACTTCATTTAACTGATGATCGCCGCGCAAGACTAAAGCAACAATAGGGGCTTTATTTTCTTTTGTCGCTACGCCAGCAATCAATAATGTTTTAACCGTATGGCTGGCATCAACAGATAAGCACTTGGCAAGATCTTCTATTGTACGCACGTCAGGGGTTGAAACCTTTGCTAAACTTTGTGTTGCTGCAGGTCGTTCACCCGTTGGCGCTAGCGCTTCTGCTTTTTCGACGTTAGCAGCGAAATCGCTAACATCACTAAAGGCGATGTCATCTTCGCCTGAGTCGGCTAAAACGTGAAATTCATGCGAAGCTTCACCACCAATAGAGCCGGTATCAGCAATAACTGGGCGGTAATCTAGGCCTAAACGGTCGAAAATACGACAATAGGCATCAAACATCGACTGATATGTTTTTTTCAAACACTCTTCACCTAAATGAAAAGAGTAAGCATCTTTCATTAAAAATTCACGGCCACGCATTACGCCAAAACGAGGACGAATTTCATCACGGAATTTTGTTTGAATTTGAAACAAGTTTAATGGCAGTTGTTTATAACTACTAATTTCGTTACTAACCAGCTTAGTGATCACTTCTTCATGCGTTGGGCCTAAAACAAAAGCACGATTATGGCGGTCATTTAAACGTAATAACTCTGGGCCGTAATCTTCCCAGCGTCCCGACTCTTCCCATAAGTCAGCCGGCTGAACCATCGGCATGAGTACTTCTAATGCGCCAGCTCGTTCCATTTCTTCACGCACAATGTTTTCAACTTTACGAAGTACCTTTAAGCCTGTCGGTAACCAAGTATATAAACCTGATGCGACATTACGCACTAAACCAGCACGTAACATTAATTGATGACTGATAACTTCAGCACTAGCAGGGGTTTCTTTCAAAGTTGAAAGTAAATATTGGCTTGTACGCATTGAGAAAAAATTCCATTAATAAACAAGTATAAAATATGACGCTTATTCTAGCAGGGCAGTTTCAGCCACAAAAGGTTTAAATCGCGCCAATAGATAAAATTTGCCTATAAATGAAGATTAATAGTAGTTAATACTCTTAAGCACTTGTTGGTTTTCGCCCATACCGCCAATGGTCAGTAATTTTCCGTTGAGTTCTAATAGGCCACGATGGTCCATAGTGGCGGTTTTGCTATAGGTAACTTGCCATTTATCTGTGTCGAGATTATAGCGCCAGACTTCATTGCTTGGCTTTGATGGTTCGCCGTTATAACCTATGCCGTTGTAATTATAAGGATTATTACTACCACCAATAAAAACAATTTCTTTTGTGTTCGATGTGGTATTTATCGTGCCTTTTGCCGCCATACGGTATCGTGACTGGCCCGTTGGGTGCTTGACTTTAAACCACGAAATTTCACTTGGACTTTGCGGGTTTATTTCCCCGCGATAGCAGGCAGTTTGTGCCGCATAGCTTCGACGTTTATTAAAGTGAACATCAATACCAACACCATCGCAAACCAGTATTTTATTATCAATAATACCACCGGCTTGGCCAAATACCGCTTTACCTGGAAAGGGTGATGCCTGCTGCCATTGGTTGGTTTTTGTATCATACAATTGCACTAAATTAACGTTACCGTCATTATGCCAACCACTGATTAAGAAGATATAACGGCTTTGATAAGGCAGGGCAATACTGTCATCAACGGGTACGGGCATAGGGGTTAATGCTTGATAGTGATCGTCTAAAACATGATAAGCATAAACGTCAGGCACCGACACTTCACTATGATCTTTAGCAAGGGTATAACCACCAAAAACATAAGCTACCTCATTAATGGCAGTAGCAACACTTGCTAAGCGACCAACCAAGCCATTGACTGTTTCTTTTATTGGTACAGCAGATTTCTCACGCCATTGATTTTTAGTCACATTATAAACAAAGCTGCGATTATGAACATCTTGGTAGCCTTTGCCGTTTGCTAGTCCGGAAAACGAAATGATGTAGTCTTTATTATTAATTTTCACTTGCGCAACGGCATTATTGCTAACGGCTTGCGGTAGTTGGCTGTGCTCACTGGCTTTGGCTATTACTTGAAAAATCACAGTAGGTAGAGAAAAACACAAGGCTAACAAGGTAAAAGGTAGTACTTTTGGCATGGGTGACTTATGGAATTAGTTTAAGCGATTTAATCAGTGATCCTACCATGGAGTAGTGAGCAGAATACTGAACCTGTAACAGGTTTTGTTACAGGTTTTAGGCTATCAAAAAAATTTAGCTTATTTAAAGGTAATCAATGCATTCAGTTGTTTAATACAGTTCGGCTTGCTAAATTTTTGGCGACCAACGGATATAAAATTAAGTTATAGCGTTTTATGCTAAGTACTTGAATGAGTAAAGCGTTTCTAGGCACAATATTACCTGTAGGATGGAATTTATGTAGTCAACTTTATGTAGTCAATTTAACAGACTAGGTTCAGTTTACACGCTTACTGGCAACAATCGCATACTAAGAGGAATTAAAAAGAAATTGGTTTACGCTTTGAGCGAGCTTTGTCAGTGACTTGAACACTTTGTGCTTTGTCATTATTACTGGATTTTTTCTTTTTAGCTTTTTTAAACGCGTTCTGTTTAGTTAAGGTGGCCTCTGCTTGTTTTTTTGTTGTTAGGGGTAATTCGTCTTTACCTAGTTTAACCACATTAACCTGAATAATTTCACTGTTAAATTCTATAATATCAGCGTGATAAACTTTTTTGCGCTTTTGAAATTCTACTTCGTTATTCAATAATACATATCCCTCACTGATCACTATTTTAGCTTCACCGCCACCACTGACCATATTCGCTATTTTTAATAATTTGCAAAGTTCAATAGGTTGTATAGAAACATCAATAAGTGGAAAGTTTGAAGGCATGTAAGGTCTATTCTTGTAGTTAACGAAAAAACTGATTATATCTTAGTTGTTTTGTGATGTCGTTGTCGTATTAGCGAGAACGGCAAGTAAAGTTAATAACTAGAGTAGCGTAAATTATCAATGTCTAGATAATAGGATAAAACCCCGTTAGCAACCATTATTTCACCAGCATTAACCACAGCGGCAATAAATGCATTAATGGTTAAATTAATGGTTAAATTAAAGTATTATTGCATTTATTAATGTAAACAAGCGGGCTGTTGTCCGCTTTTTTGATGCCTAAATTCTGTAAGACATTAAAATATTAGGTTTTTTCATTTTAAACGATATTTTTATTTGACAAGTTTGGTGGTTAATTTTTATCAAAGCATTAACTGTAACGCTTTATAACTTATGAATAACGAGATTTGAACGAATAAAAACAAACATAAAAACACTTAATATAAAAAATTCAATATAAAAATAGTAACAAGCTATATAAATAACTCTGAGGAAGAGAACCCACCCATGTATGTAAAAAATTCGCAAACCTTTAAAAAATCTGTTTTATGTTTAGCACTCAGTTCCGCATTATCTGTAACCACCTATAGTTACGCTGAAGCAGTTGCCGGAAAACTTGCTGTTGAAGGCATTGAACGCATTCAAGTTACGGCCTCACGTCGTGCATCGACTGTGCAAGAGGCTCCTTTAAATATCACCGCACTTGATAGTGATGTGATGAAAGATCAAAACATTACACAATTATCAGATGTTGCTCGTTGGGTACCAGGTTTAAGTGTTGCTGATCAAGGGGGTCGTACGGGCTCTCCGATTGTTGTCCGCGGTTTAAATACTAACTCATCAGGCCCTGGCTCTGATGGTGGCACTGTGGCCACTTACATTGGTGAAATTCCCCTAGTCGTTGACATGAAACTCATTGATGTTGAACGAGTTGAAATATTAATTGGTCCACAAGGGACCTTATATGGTGCAGGCACTTTAGGTGGTGCTATTCGCTATTTACCGAATAAACCTGTGCTTGATGTAACCTCTGGTTCGCTCTATGGTGACATTTTCACTTTATCTGAAAGTGATGATACCGGTGGTGAAGCAGGTTTTGTTTTTAACACGCCATTAATTCAAGATGAATTAGCCGTGCGTTTTGCCTTTAATTATTTAAATGAACCTGGCTATATTGATTACAATTATGTGGTGCGCGAGGGAGGTGTTTCATTACCTGATCCAGATTGGTCAGATGCTGATGCAGTTAGCGCTAACCTAAAACAGGTGAAAGATGCTAACGATGAAAAAACGAGTACAGCTAAAGCGATGATCCGCTGGCAGCCGAATGAAGTTTTTGATGCAACTTTGTCGTATTTTTATCAAAAACAAGACATTGGCGGTCGCTCTATTGTTCATAACAGTAGCTTAAGCGAGACAAATCCTTTAACGACAGTTATAGGAGAATATGACTCAGGTTATCGCTATCAAGAACCAAGAGAAAAAGAAGACACTTTACTGAGTTTAGAAATCACCCTTGATTTAGGTTTTGCTGAACTGACTTCTGCTACCGGTTATTCAGAATTTGAAGCACTGGGGCAACGTGATCAAACCGACTTACTTATCCGTTTAGATTACAGCTATGAAGAATTTCCAGGTTTTTCCACTTTTACTCGAGAAGTGGATGAGGCTGAAAACTTTACCCAAGAAATTCGTTTAGTATCAACAGGAGATTCAGCACTTTCTTGGATTGTAGGTGCTTATTACAACCAATTCGAAAGTTTTGGTGATAGCCGTGAATATGCGCCTGGCTTCGATCAATATGCTGTTGATAACTGGGGTGGCAATCAATTACGTCCTGATTCATTAGAGTATATTTCGGTGGGTAATACTGACATCACTGAATCAGCTTTGTTTGGTGAGTTAACTTATAGAGTAACCGATAAATTAACGCTGATGATTGGTGCTCGTTTTTATGACTATGAAGTTAACTCGTCTTCAGCAGTAGACTTACCTTTGTATAACACCTTATTTGATAATTATGCAGCAAGTGAAATCAATTTAGATCTTGAAAGCACTCCGCCTGCTGATGGTGATGGCAACTTATTGAAAGTTAATGCCAGTTATCAATTTAGTGATGATGTGATGGCTTATGCCACGTTAAGTGAAGGCTTCAGAATTGGTGGCTCTAATGGTGTTGCTGCCTGCCCTGATGACGTCGAAGAATCGGGCTTTCAAAATGTTTGTGCCTTACCCGATGAAGCTCTTTACGAAGCAGATACCACAACTAACTATGAATTAGGTTTTAAGAGTACTTGGTGGAGTAACCAATTACATTTTAATGCCGCGGTATTTATGGTTGAGTGGGACAATGCTCAAGTCGCGGGTGCTACTTTTTATGGTCAGCAACCTATTACCAGCAATGCCGCAGCAGCAGAATCAAAAGGGGTTGAAATATCAACTCGCGCCATGCTAAGTGATAATATTACCGCCTATGCTACTTACGCTTATACCAATGCAGAATTAACCAGTGACGCCCCTTTTCTATTTCAAGTCTTAAGTGAAGATCAGCTTGATGCAGGTGTAGAGCAAAGTTTTTATGATGGTAAAAATGGTGATCGTTTACCCGGCTCACCTGAACAGCAGTTTTCATTAGGCGCAAGCTATTCTACCGAGATTTTTGGTCGCACAGGTTTAGATATCAATTACGGCTTAACTTATCAAAGTGATGTTTACTCTAAGGTCGGTTTACGCGCTGATGGCGAGGTTTTACCAGGCTATGCGATAAGTAATGTGTCAGCAAAATTAACAGAAGGTGCTTGGTCGGTCACCTTATACGTGGATAATATGTTTGATAAATATGCCTATAGCTCGGTACGTCGTGATCAAGGTGATATTGGCTTAGCAAAGTTTCCTGTGATGAACTCGAACGATGCGAGCCTTCAGCGTAACTATGGACATTACTTAATCACGCCACGCAAAGTAGGAGTACGTTTCGAATATTTATTCGATTTGTAATGATTTAAGTATAATTTTTACTTAAATCAAAAGTATAAAAAAACAAAGGCACAGTATCATTTAAACGTTTAAATGATACTGTGCCTTTTTAGCATTTTTTTTAGCATTTTTTTTAGCGATTTATCCCCATAACGCTAACGCCGAAGCTTTAAACTGTATAACACAGTTTGTTATGACACCATTACAAGCGAGGCAAGCAGTGACTTATTAACAGTGCGCGATGATTAAATGGATAAAAAAGTGGCATAAATAAAAGCGGACAATTTTGTGGATATTATTGTGGTTAATGATAATCCAATAGAAAGAATTAATACCCTTGTAGATATTTTTTTGTGATAAAAACTGGCAAAGTATATCAACAAGTGTGATTTAAAATAACTAAATTTGAGTAGTTGAAGTATGTCTAACACAACAAAAATATTGCATCAGCAGGCGCAACAAGCTTTAAATCAAGGTTTGTATCAACAAGCCCATCAAAAACTAATCGCTATTTTACAACAAGATAAATATTTTTCGGATGCTTATTTTTTGCTAGCCATGATTGCTAGTGCGCATCATAATTTTCTTAAAGCTATTGAGCTAATTGAACAGGCCAACAAGCTTGCTCCTAACAATGCCGAATACTTATCACAACTGGCCAAGCACTATGCACTGGAAAATAATCATGTGCAGGCGGTGTACTTTGCTGAACTTACGGCTCAACTTGCCTCAAAATCATCATTAACGCTAGATACGCTTGGTGTGGCCTATAGTAAAATTGGCTTACACGAAAAAGCGGTGATTTTTTTTCAACAAGCCGTAGCCATTAACGATAAAAATCCTAATTATTTCTTTAATTTAGGCGCAGCACTCAAGTTTGTTGGTGATTTTGACGGCGCTAAAAAAGCCTATGAAAAAACTATCGCAATGGCTCCAAATCATTACAAAGCTCATGCCGCGTTAACGGGTTTAGGCGGCATATCGGCAACATCAAACCATATACCTCTACTTGAACAATTGTTTTCACAAACGCAACATGCAGACGACAGCTTATATATAGGCCATGCTCTTGCCCGAGAATATGAAGCACTGAAAGATTTTGATAAAGCATTTTTCTACTTAGATACGGCAAAAAAATGTAAACTCAAACAATTTAACTACCATTTTGATGAAGATAAAGCGCTGTTTAGCCGTCTTGAAAGTCACTTTAAAAATGTTGATAGCTCAAAGGTTCAAGGTTTCGACACTGATGAGCCAATATTTGTCGTTGGTATGCCAAGATCAGGCACAACGCTGGTTGAACGAATTATTTCACAGCACAGCGAAGTAACAAGTGCAGGTGAATTGCAGCACTTTGGTTTGCTACTTAAAAAAATGGCTAAAACCACCAGTAAGCGTGTGATTGATGCAGAAACAATAGCAGCGACAGAAAATATAAATTTTGCCAAGTTAGGCGAAGATTATATTGAAAGTACGCGGGCAATAACCGGTAAAACAGCAAAATTTGTTGATAAAATGCCATTAAATGTACTTTATGTTGGCTTTATTTTAAAAGCATTACCAAAAGCTAAAATTGTCTGCTTAGATAGAAATCCACTGGATACCATTGTGAGTAATTTTCGACAGCTTTTTGCGGTTAATCAATCCTATTATAGTTATTCATATGATTTAGAAAGCACCACAGAATTTTATTTACTATTTAAACAGTTAGCGGCTTTATGGTTAGCACTTTTTCCAGAAAATTTTTATTTTATTAATTATGAGAAGTTGGTTAATGACCCAGTAAATGAAGCCAAGCAGCTGATTGAATTTTGTAATCTTTCTTGGCAAGAGCAATGTGTTGATATTGAGCAAAATTCTGCGCCTGTCGCTACAGCCAGTGCAATGCAAGTTCGTAGTCCAATTAATAATAGTTCAGTGGGTAACTGGAAAAAATATGACGCTTATCTAGATGGCGTAAAAGCGATATTAGCCAGCAGAGAGCAAACTTAGTATTTTAATCTAGATTGATTTTTAGAAAACTCTGGCGAATTTGTAAAAGAAATTAATAGTATGCATTAGCACTAAAGCTAGAAAATACACATGTTTTTGATCGATCAATCACTTTGTGTCGATAGCTGAATATCAGCCTAAAGTCTTTCTTGAGCCATCTGGCTAACGATGAAGGTGATAATTCAAAAGAGCAGATATGACTTTAATTTCTTATTTATATTAATAATAAGGAAATTAAATAAGCAATAAAGATGGTGGACGATACTGTGCTTGAACTAGTGATTTGGCGCGGATAATAAAGAGGTGAATGTGCTTTTAGTTTTACTTTAAGAGGAATATTAATGGTATGGAAATTTTAACTGGAAATAAAGATGGTGGACGATACTGGGCTTGAACCAGTGACCCCCGCCTTGTAAGGGCGGTGCTCTCCCAACTGAGCTAATCGTCCATTTAAGTTTTACTTCTTTATGGCAAAAGAAGTGGTGGACGATACTGGGCTTGAACCAGTGACCCCCGCCTTGTAAGGGCGGTGCTCTCCCAACTGAGCTAATCGTCCATTTTAGTTTTGCTTCTTTATGGTAAAAGAAGTGGTGGACGATACTGGGCTTGAACCAGTGACCCCCGCCTTGTAAGGGCGGTGCTCTCCCAACTGAGCTAATCGTCCGATATAAATTTACACATACTATTTAAACAGTACTAACAGAGAAGTGGTGGACGATACTGGGCTTGAACCAGTGACCCCCGCCTTGTAAGGGCGGTGCTCTCCCAACTGAGCTAATCGTCCTTCTCTGTGGGGGCGTATTATAGGGAGATCATAAAAGCTGTCAACCAAAACTCAGTAATTATTTATATTTATTTTCACTATTGAGCTTGAATGCTTTAAATTTGGACAGACTGATGGTTTTGTGAACTTTATTTTTATTTGTTGTCTCAGGTCGTCAGGAAATTTAACGCGCTAAAAGGTGTATTTCATGCACTTGCCTGATAAAATGGCGCAACTTTTTTAATAACCTTTGTTTTATTTGCTGACTTACGCAAATAAATATTTCATTGAGACTTTTATGACTTTAACAACTCGATTCGCCCCTAGCCCTACGGGATATTTACATGTTGGTGGTGCTCGTACTGCTTTATATAGTTGGCTCTATGCGCAAAAAAATGGTGGTGACTTTATTCTTAGAATAGAAGACACGGATTTAGAGCGTTCAACACAGGCATCCGTTGACGCCATTATGGACGGCATGAATTGGTTAAACCTACCATGGACTCATGGGCCTTATTTTCAAACTCAACGCTTTGATCGCTACAAAGAAGTGATTGAGCAACTACTCACTTCTGGTAACGCTTATCGTTGTTACAGCACTGCTGAAGAAGTTGATGCTATGCGTGCAGAAGCGAAAGAGAAAGGTGAGATTGAGAAATACAATGGTTTATGGCGTGAACGCACCGATTATCCAACAGATAAGCCTTATGCGATTCGTTTTAAAAATCCATTAGGCGGCGATGTTGTTATTAAAGATATGGTTAAAGGCGATATTACTATTAGTAATGAGCAACTGGATGATTTAATCATTGCTCGCTCAGATGGTACACCCACTTATAACTTAACAGTTGTTGTTGATGACTGGGATATGAAAGTATCACATGTGGTTCGTGGTGATGACCACATCAGCAATACGCCAAAACAAATTAATATCTTAAAAGCATTAGGTGCAACCGTACCTGAATATGCCCATATCCCGATGATATTAGGTGATGACGGTAAACGTTTGTCAAAACGTCATGGCGCTGTAAGTGTAATGCAATATCGTGATGACGGTTTCTTGCCAGAAGCACTATTGAATTATTTAGTGCGTTTAGGCTGGTCACATGGTGATAAAGAAATTTTTTCTCGTGAAGAAATGATTGAGTTATTTGATCTTAAGGACTGTAACCGAGCAGCTTCAGGCTTTAATACTGACAAACTTATCTGGGTTAATCAGCATTACATGAAAACACTCGATCCGGTTTATGTTGCCTCTCATCTTGCGTGGCATATGAAAGAGCAGGGTATCAATGTTGAAAATGGCCCAGCCCTTGAAGAAATTGTAAAAATACAAGCGGACCGAGTAAAAACATTAAAAGAAATGGCACAAATTAGCCGATACTTTTATGAAGATTTTACTGAACTTGATGCGGGTGCGGTGAAAAAACATTTACGCCCGGTAGTAAAAGCACCTCTGTTGTTAGTAAAAGAGAAATTAGCGGCTTTGACTGATTGGTCAGCTGCACCCATTCATGCTGCGATTAACGACACAGCAACAGAGCTTGAAGTAGGCATGGGTAAAGTGGGCATGCCTTTACGTGTTGCTGCCACAGGTGGTGGCAATTCACCCTCATTAGACATTACCTTAGCATTGTTAGATCAGCAAAAAGTTTTGGCTAGAATTGATCAAGCTATTGCCGTGGTTGATGCGCGTATCGCAAATAGTTAATTTATAAAATTAACGTTTTGTGAAAAAAGATAAACAAAAGCCAGCGTAATTGCTGGCTTTTTATGTTCAGGACGATGTTACTGATAACACTTAGTTAAATAGTGATTAAAACTTAGTAGTATCGGTAAACAAGCCCACTTTTAAATCTTTCGCTGTGTAGATAACACGACCATCAACAGAAACCGTACCGTCAGCAATACCCATAAATAATTTACGCTTAATAACGCGTTTTAAGGTAATCTTATAAGTGACTTTTTTCGCTGTTGGCAAAATTTGGCCAGTAAATTTAACTTCACCTACACCCAAAGCTCTACCATGACCTGGACCACCTGACCATGCTAAGAAAAAACCTGTTAATTGCCACATTGCATCTAAGCCAAGACAACCCGGCATAACAGGG
Source organism: Colwellia sp. MB02u-9 (assembly GCF_014077085.1). Taxonomy (NCBI): domain Bacteria; kingdom Pseudomonadati; phylum Pseudomonadota; class Gammaproteobacteria; order Alteromonadales; family Colwelliaceae; genus Colwellia; species Colwellia sp. MB02u-9. The sequence continues at coordinate 414,774 of NZ_JACGVF010000094.1, read as the reverse complement.
TCACCTTTAAAATGACAATCAAAAAACCAAAGATCTGGATTTATGTCTAATTCAGCGATAATTTCGCCTTTGCCATGTTCGCCGCCATCATCATTAATGCTAACAATTCTATCCATCATTAACATATTGTCAGATGGTAACTGGCTGTTGCCAGGGCCAAACATTTCACCAGTACCTGCTTTTACTAGGTCTTCTTTTGAGAACGAATTTTGTTGTTCCATGTCATCACTTACGTTTATTAATAATTTCAAAGACCATACTTTAGCTAACACTTGTACGCTAAACAACTCCGAACAGTTAAATAAATTTATATATGACTTAACAAATTCACAATATTTTGTAAGAATTGGTTATACATAACTACTAAGGTTTTAAACTTTTAATAGGTAAGGTATTGATGAATATAAAAAAGAAAGCATTAACTAATGCGGAAAAACAAAAACGTTATCGTGAACGGCAAAAAGATCGCGGTAAAAAAGAAATGCGCGGTTATCTGACACCAGAAGCACAAAAATGTTACGAACTAATTGCCGAGCAAACAAAATGGAATGACAGTATCATTTTAAGTAATGCAGTGCGTTTGACTTATGCGGCATATAAAAATGGCCAAATTCACTTGTTAAATAACTGGCTAAATAAAAACGAGCTGTAATCATGACTTAAACGACCTTGATTAAGGAAATGAATTAGAGAAAAAGCAAGAATTTATATTGTGTTAGAGACCAATTCGCTATATTCTTTTTATTAATTCTGCTGCTTTTTATAAAGTGATAAATAAGGTAATTCTACGTTGATAAATGTTTTGTTAGTTGATGACCATGAGTTGGTTCGTACTGGAATACGAAAAATCCTAGACGAAGTAAAAGGACTTAAGGTGATTGGTGAAGCTAAAACAGGCGAGGAAGCCGTACAATTTTGTCGTAAAGTCGAGCCTAATGTTGTCCTTATGGACATGAACATGCCAGGCATTGGCGGCTTAGAGGCAACAAAAAAAATTATTCGTTATGCGCCTGATGTAAAAGTTATTGTGTTAACCGTTTATTGCACTGACCCCATTCCGACAAAAGTTATGCAGATTGGCGCGGCAGGCTATTTAACCAAAGGTGCCGGTCCTGATGAAATGATCAATGCGATTCGTGCTGTTCATAGCGGCCAACGTTATATAACACCCGAGATTGCCCAGCAAATGGCGTTAAGCCAATTCAAATCCCCAGATGAAAATCCTTTCAGTAGTTTGTCCGAACGTGAACTGCAAATCATGTTAATGATCACGCGTGGCGAAAAAGTACCTGATATCTCACAACAATTAGTACTAAGTACTAAAACCATTAATAGTTACCGCTATCGTATGTTTGATAAGCTTAATGTCGGTAATGACGTTGAGCTAACGCATTTGGCTATTCGCCATGGTATGTTAAAAACTGAAGTGCTATAGCATTGTCTGATAAAATTTTATCAAATGATGAAAGCTCATTTGATCATAAAGCCTTCCTAGCGGCAGTTTCTGAACAAGCTGGCGTTTATCGCATGTACAACATAGCCCAAACAGTGATCTATGTTGGTAAAGCGAAGCAACTAAAAAAACGTTTAGCGAGTTATTTTCGCAAAGATGTAGGCAGTAATAAAACGCGCGCACTGGTTAAACAAATTTCTGCTATTGACGTTACCGTAACCCATACGGAAGGCGAAGCGCTGATCCTCGAAAACAATTATATTAAAAAGTATCAACCAAAATATAATATCTTACTGCGCGACGATAAAACCTATCCCTACTTACTGATCACAGACCACAAACATCCAAAATTAGGTTTACACCGTGGTGGTAAAAAAGTTAAAGGTGATTACTTTGGGCCATACCCTACGGTAGGTGCTGTCTGGGAGAGTTTGCGTTTAATGCAAAAGATTTTTCCACTCAGACAGTGTGAAGACAGCTACTATCGGGCCCGAAGTCGGCCATGCTTACAGCACCAATTGGGCCGATGTTCAGCACCTTGTGTAGATAAAATATCGCCCACGGATTATCAAAAGCAAGTGCAGTTAGCCAAATTGTTTCTTAAGGGCAAAAGCTCGATTGTAATTGAACACCTAGTAGAGAATATGGAAAACGCCAGTAAAACGCTCAATTTTGAACATGCGGCAAAATACCGAGATCAAATTGCGACCTTAAGAAAAGTTCAGCAGCAACAGTTTGTCAGTGGTACTGCCGCGGAAATGGATGTTATCGGGCTTCATCGTCATAAGTCGCAAGCTTGTATTCACTTATTATTTGTTCGAGAACATAAAATATTAGGCAGTAAAAGTTATTTTCCAACTGTGCCCGTTGATACCAGCGATGCGGAAATAATGGCGGCTTTTATTAGCCAACATTATATTGGTAATGAACTTAACTTAGGGGCTATCCCAAAAGAAATTATTATCCCTGAGGCCATTGATAACCAGCAAGACATCGTTCAGGTCATTAGCGCCCAAGCAGAGCATGAAGTAAAAATATCACATAATGTTCGCACCGAGCGCGCGCAATACCTTAAATTAGCTTGCACTAATGCTGCAACGGCTTTAATGACGAGAAACTCTCATAAAGAATCAATGCAGGCAAGATTCGTCGCATTAAATGAAGTGTTTGAGCTAACCAATGGCATATCACGCATTGAATGTTTTGATATTAGCCATACTATGGGACAACAAACCGTCGCGTCAAATGTGGTGTTTAATCAAGAAGGGCCATTAAAAAGTGATTATCGACGTTACAACGTGTACGGCATTACGCCAGGTGATGACTATGCCGCTATGGCATTTGCTTTAGACAAACGTTATAGCAAAGTCACCAGTGAAGAAAAAATGCCAGACATTATTTTTATCGATGGCGGTAAAGGTCAGTTGGCAAAAGCGGAAGAATTTTTTGCCGGCGTAGATAAAGTAAAAACCCCGTTATTGGTTGGGGTTGCTAAAGGTGAGTCAAGAAAGCCAGGGCTAGAAACCTTAATATTAGCCGGTAGTCATCAACTCATATCGTTACCTGCTACGTCACCGGCACTGCACCTTGTACAACATATACGAGATGAGTCGCATCGGTTTGCCATCACGGGCCACAGAGCAAAACGACAAAAAGCCAGTAAAAAATCTACATTAGAAGATATTCCAGGAATAGGGGCTAAAAAAAGACAAGCGCTTTTACAATATTTAGGGGGCTTACAAGAAGTATTAAAGGCAGACAGAACCGCGCTAGAAAAAGTGCCGGGTATCAGTAAAGTATTGGCAGAAAATATTTATGACGCCTTGCATGACAATTAACTCACAATCTGTGTAAAATGTCTTTTACTTCGATACAATTTTAATTAGTTAACGATAAGAATATAAGACATATTATGTGGACAATCCCCAACCAAATTACTTTATTTAGAATTGTTTTAATCCCGGTTTTTATCGTGGTGTTTTATTTGCCCGTGTCGTGGAATCATTTTGGTGCCTTTGTTGTTTTTTGGTTTGCCGCGGTGAGTGATGCGCTTGATGGCTACTTAGCAAGAAAACTTAATCAGTCGTCTGCCTTTGGTGCTTTTATTGACCCCGTTGCTGATAAACTAATGGTGGTTGCTGCGCTGGTAATTTTGATTCAAGACTTACAAGTGTGGTGGATATCAATATCAGCGATATTAATGATCGCGCGCGAAATATTTATTAGTGCTTTACGTGAGTTTATGTCTTCACGAGGTAAAAGAGAAATAATCGCTGTTTCACAAATGGGTAAATATAAAACGGCCACACAAATGTTAGGTATTATGGGATTAATTTGGTATCCAACTTATGATATCCCATTAATTTTGTTTGAATTTCCGCATGAAATATTACTTTTTGCCGCTTTTAGTTTTTATGCCATTGCCACTGTGCTTACTTTTTGGTCTATGGTGATTTATTTCAAAGCGGCTTGGCCAGAGTTAACTAAGATTAATTAGTGTTAAATAGCTTGTTTTTAGTTAAAAAAACACCACATTAGTCGCTTTTTGAGCAGTCAAAATAAAATTGATATTAAAGGGTTGACTCATAAGTTTTTCAATGTAGAATGCGTTTCCAGTTGACAGGGAGTCAGCACATGAAGCGGCTGTAGCTCAGCTGGTAGAGCATCACGTTGCCAACGTGAATGTCACGAGTTCGAGTCTCGTCAGCCGCTCCAATTTCTCTTTAAGAGAATGTACAGGGAAGACTACCTTATGGGTAGTAAATGAAAATAGTTTTGATGTAAGTGGCGGGTTGGCAGAGTGGCTATGCAGCGGATTGCAAATCCGTGTACCTCGGTTCGACTCCGGGACCCGCCTCCACATTGCCCGAGTGGTGGAATTGGTAGACACAAGGGATTTAAAATCCCTCGCTTGTAAGAGTGTGCCGGTTCAAGTCCGGCCTCGGGTACCATTTCATTTGTGCAGTAAGAATTAATACATATTGGTGTATGTATGGGAAAGTTTAAAATAATGAAGCGGCTGTAGCTCAGCTGGTAGAGCATCACGTTGCCAACGTGAATGTCACGAGTTCGAGTCTCGTCAGCCGCTCCAAATTTTAAACGTGTTAAAAATCTTAGTTTGCTAGTTATAAGTTTACTGGTTATAAATTAAGACCATGAAGCGGCTGTAGCTCAGCTGGTAGAGCATCACGTTGCCAACGTGAATGTCACGAGTTCGAGTCTCGTCAGCCGCTCCAAATATGACAGTTATTACTGTCAAAGTAGGGTCCCAATCTCTACTATAAAAAAAACTCTCGATGCCCGAGTGGTGGAATTGGTAGACACAAGGGATTTAAAATCCCTCGCTTGTAAGAGTGTGCCGGTTCAAGTCCGGCCTCGGGTACCATCTTTTTACTTTACGTTCTGTTGAGTAAATTAAAAAAATCATATAGTAATTCAGTTTTTTCCAATATAATCAAATCCTTGTCAATATCTTCTATAAAAATATTTTTAACTACCTCTCTGTAATAGTTGCTAACTAGACTTGATGTTTTGTATTAATATTTAGATTTTTTCAAGATTCTTATGCTTTTAACGGCTTAAACCCTTGTTTAAATTTACCACGCACAAGTTCACTAATACTTGTATCATGACTATTAGCATAAGCCTTCAATACTACCTCTTGAACACCTCCATAAAAATTTAACCGCTATTTTCATTTACGCCATTTGAATTTATGACTACCGATGACAATATTTTTAACATTATTGATACTAAAAATTTAAGTTTTTTACCAAAATCTGACTAATAGAAATAGTACTGACAGAAATTTCCTTATTTTACTTAAGTCTAGTATCATTCAACGCTGACTGTTTATGCGTTAATTTGACGTAAGCTACTGAGCAACATAGTCTCGTCTAAACAATAATAATAACAATTAACCCCCAATTGAACCCTAGTTCTATAGCAGCCCCGTCAACTATATTGCAACAGTTCACAGAGAAATTATGTCTATCCGACCCCCAAAGCAATTAAACATTATTATCGCCATGTATCTTGGTTATGCTGCCATGATGATCTGCCGTCAAATGATTACTATTCTAAGTCCTGCCATGCTTGCCGATGATACCTTAGGCTTAACAAAAACAAATATTGGAGACTTCGCGGCTTATGGCACCCTAGGTGCACTTGTGGGTAAACTCATCTGGGGGCCTCTTGCTGATGTGATTGGTGGGCGCTTTACTTTTTTAATTGGAATTTTTCTTACCGCACTGTTTGTTATCGCCTTTGGACTTTCGCCTAATGTAATGGCTTTTACTGTCTTTTCATTCTTGCTTTACTGCACAAAGTCTTCAGGCTGGCCAGGTATGACTAAACTGGTTGGAGAATGGTATCACCCTCATCATTACGGACGGGTGTGGAGTATTATCTCTACCAGTTCTAGATTTAGTGTGGTGTTGGCGACTTTATTTTTTGGTTGGTTGTTGAGCTTTATGCATTGGCGTTCAGTAGGCTTCATCGCTGCGGCTTTTGCATTGGTTATATTTATTGGTTGTTATTTTTTCCTGAAAGAAAAACCTGAAAATCCAAATTTTTTCAGAGAAAATGAAGGTGATCATACCGACACTAGTGCCGAAGGTATAGAGTTGGCGAAAGCATCAAAACAGGCGATTGATAACAAATATAATCACCCCCTTCAAGGCACAAGTATGCTGGCGGGTATGCTGGCATTTGTTAAAAGTCCTAGAGTCTGGTTGGTCGTGCTCATGCTAATGATGCTTACTTGTATGATGGCCTTTTTAGATTTTGTTGCGGTTTATCTTATGGAAACTTACCAATTATCGCCCTCACAGGCAGCAATGGCATCTACTATATTTCCCGTCGGTTCTTTAGCCGGACTGTTAGCGTCGATCGCATTTTACGACCGTTTTTCCAAAAAGGGCATCCGGACAGTTTTAACTATAGCCATGACGCTGAGTTTATTGAGTGTACTGACCTTGAAATATTTATCTTGGTTTAATCTCAGTGTTGAGGTGAACTACATGGTGGCTTTGAGTGCAATTTTCTTATTCGCTTTTTCAATTTCTCCCGCTTATTACTTACCTATGTCAATATTTTCCATCGAATATGGTGGCCCCCATAGCGCAAAACTAGTGAGCTTTATTGATGCTTTTGGCTTTGCGGCCAGTGCAACATTTGCTTTTATTGGTGGAAGATTGGCCGATAGTGCGGGCGGTTGGTCTAGTTTTATGAATATGCTTATATTGATTTCAGCGGTTGGTATTATATCTGTTTGGGCATTTATGCATGCAGAATATAAAGCGGCAAAGTCAGGGGAAGTGTTAATTAAGCGCTGATCACGTCAATTGCTTAATGTTTATAAACATTTTAACGCCATCCGCCTAAGTAATATTGGCGGGTGGTTCAAAAAACAACTTCTTCTAAATAGACCCTTTTCACCGAAGATTACTGTTTATTTCCTCTATATCCAGTAATATTTTAAATATTGTAGTATGCTACAGCGTCAAAATTTCTGCCATATTAAATAATGAAGTTATAAACCAGATAACTTCTAGGCTACAGCCGTTTTCTAATTATTGTTAACGGTTTGTCGCCAAGAGGCAAAAGGATGTCGCTGTTGATAAGCGCTTTGCTTCACAATTAAGATATTAATTTACTTAGTAGCAATTAAAATTGGCTAAGTTGCAGTAAGATAATCAACGAAGATAACCAACTAGGATATACATGTATCAAATAAACCGACCCGCTAAAACAGCATTGACTATGGCGATCGCTCTGGCATTGAGCAATGGCACAGTACAAGCTCAAGAAAATAGTACAGTAGAAGACAAAAAAGTTGAGACTGAACGTCAGGTCGAAACTATCGTTGTTACTTCAACTCGAAGAGCAGAGAACCAACAAACTGTACCGCTGGCTGTACAGGCAATGAGTGGTGCAAAACTTCAAGAACTAGGCATTGATAGCTTTGAAGACTACATTGCATTGCTGCCAGGTGTTAGCTCTGAAGGTCAAGGGCCCGGTAAACAAGAAACATATATCCGTGGTGTATCCGCGGGTCGTTCTGATGTCAGACTTGCTGGCATTGGCGGCGAGCCAAGTGTTGCCTTTTATCTCGACGAAGCACCAATCACCACGCCTGGTCGTAATATAGATTTATATGCAGTTGATCTACAACGCATTGAAGTTTTAAAAGGTCCTCAAGGTACATTATTTGGCGCTAGTTCACAGGCAGGTACTGTACGTCTTATTACCAATAAACCGGTATTGGACGAATTCAGGGCCGGTGGTGAGGTAGGTATGTCATCTACTAAGAGTGGTGGCATCAGTAATAAAACTGAGGGTTATCTTAATATTCCCATTGTAGACGATACATTTGCACTACGTATTGCGGCTTATAATTCTACCGATGCTGGCTTTATTGATAATGCCCTTAGCACGACTCAATTACCATTGACTAATCCAGGATTAGGTGGCAGCGTTCCTTCATCTCGACAAGTGGTAAGTAACGCTACGCTTGCAAAAGATGATTACAATGAAGCGACACATAGAGGCATGAGAGTTAGTGCATTATGGCAAATCGATAACGATTGGGATTTGTTAATACAACACACAAACCAACAGCTTGATACTGAAGGCTCTTTCGAATACGACCCGGCTATTAGTACTGAAGATGACTTGAATGCTTCGACTTTCTCTCCCACTGAAGGTGATGATCAGGTCGACCTCACACAATGGACGCTAAATGGTATGCTTGGCGGACTTGAAGTTATCTATAACGGCTCGTTCACCAACCGAACGTTCCAAGGTAATACTGATTATACGGCTTACATTGAAATAGGCCCATATGTTCCTTACTACACTTGTAGTTACCCAGGTTATGATGAATGTTTTAGTCCTGTGATGACGACTTCTGAACAATTCGAAACAGAGCGTGTTGTGCACGAAATTCGTGTGGCAACCAATGCGGAAGATCGTTTTCGAGCGATTGGTGGTGTTTTCTATGATGATCAGCAACTTAACACCTTAACTGACTTCAACTATGCTGGGTCTATTGCCGCAGGTTTCTCACCAAACTTCCCAATACCAGGCGCTTTTACTAATACAGATGGTAGTGCTCGACCTCCTGGCGTAACCTACTTCAATGATTACCAAACAGATCGTGAAGAGCTATCGGTATTTGGTGAACTTGCTTACGATGTTACTGACGATGTCACCGTAACCCTAGGTGCTCGTCACTACGAGATTGAAATGGGCTTGATGGGACATTCGTCTAATGGCCAAAGAGCATCTGGACCAGAAGCTGCTAACGGAACAAATGTCGATTCAAGACTGGCTGGTTTGACTCCTGCAACGATATCAGGAACTATTTACAAAGCCAATATACGCTGGAAAATGAATGCTGACGCGATGTTTTATGGCACGTATTCAGAAGGCTTTAGAGGCGGTGGATTCAATCGTTCAGCGGGCACAGGTGGCATTCCAGCGACCTTTGATACCGATACTGTCGTCAGTGTTGAATTTGGCTGGAAAACAGCTTGGCTTGACAATACATTGCGTTTTAACGGCGCTATATATCATGTTGACTTCAGTGATATGCAGCAAGGTGTTCTAGATCTTAGTATCGCCAATAACTCATTTTTTGACAATGTTGGCTCGTCTGAAATCAATGGTCTTGAATTTGAACTTAATTGGGCGGCGACCGAAAATGTCGACCTTTTTGGCTCATTGAGCTATATCGATTCAGAATTGACCGATATTCCAAATACGCTAGTGAATATAACACCTGTAGGGTCAAACCTGCCTTACGCACCAGAAAGTGAAGGCGTTATTGGCGGACGTTACTATCAAGAAATCGGCGATTTCTCTGCTGTTTTCCAAGGCGTATTCAAATGGACAGACTCACGTTTTAATAGTCTAGTTGATGCTGATCGCGTCGAGTTACCGTCTTATACTCAGGTTAACCTGTCAGCCTCTATTGGCAAAGATGACTGGAAAGCAACGCTCTTTGTTGACAATGCTACCGACTCTCTTGGACAAGTTGCCGCAGGTTCAGCCGATAATGTTTATAGGGTTTCACCGACAAGACCTCGTACTATTGGCTTTAGAATAAGCTATGATTATTAGTATTTGACCTTATTTTAAAGTACTTTAAGATAAGTTAGGGTCGGCGTTTAATCACGCCGACCTATTTCTTTCTGGATCTTTTTTCTAGACCTTTTTTCTGGACCTTTATAGATAATATCAATGGTATCTTGATATTTAGCGAGAGATTATTTTGCCAAATCAATTGAAAAACCTCCAACCTGACCAAGTGATTAAACAGTGTCAACTCTTGATTAAGAAAGGCCACTTAAGCCAAGCATCTGCAAATCTTGAAGATATGCTGGTGGAAAATCCAGGACATATTGAAGGTGTTTATTGTCTTGCAGTTTGTCAGCGTAAACAACAAAAGCATAGCCAAGCCATGGCAAGTCTTGATCAAATTCTAGTAAAAATGCCTGAGCACGGCAGAGCTCATCAAGAGCAAGGTTATATTCACAAAGCAATGGAGAACACCAGCCAAGCCATAGCGTCTTTTGAAAAAGCCGTTACCTTAAATCCAGCATTGTTTGGCAGTTGGCGTGTACTTGCTGCAGAGCCTGACTATCCAATGCGTGAAGAAGCTAAGCAGCGTGTTGAATGGCTCTCTAGCCTGCCACCGGCATTGGTTTCTGTTTCTAGCCTAATATACCAAAAACAACTACATCGCGCAGAATGGCTCTGTCGTCACTTTCTCAAAGACAATCCACATCAACCAGAAGCTATGCGCTTACTGGCTGAGTTAGGGACGAAGTTTCAAATTCTTGATGACGCAGAATTCTTATTAGCTAGCTGCCTTGAATTTGAACCAAATTATAAAAGGGCCCGTTTGGACTATGTTCATGTGTTGCATAAGCGCCAAAAATTTCAAAAGGCACTTGAGCAAGCAAAAATTCTGTTAGATTCAGACCCAAAAAATTCAAACTTTAAAATTGGTCTTGGTAATGCGCAACAGGCAACCGGAGATTTTGAAGCGGCTATTAGCACCTTTGAAAGTGTATTGCATAACAACGCCGCCAATCATTCAATCTACCTAACTCTAGGCCATGCTTTAAAAACAATGGGCCGTGTTGACGACGCTATTACCGCGTACCGTAAAAGCTATAGTATCAAACCTGATTTTGGCGATGCGTTCTGGAGTTTGGCCAATTTAAAAACTTACCGATTTACTGCCGATGAACGTCAGCAAATGCGGGATCAGGAAGCAAGCCCGACAACCGCGATAAATGATAAAATTCACTTCTGCTTTGCTCTAGGTAAAGATTTGGAAGATAGCGAACACTTTGATGAAGCCTTCTTTTTTTACCATCGCGGCAACAAGCTGAAAAGCGAACAAGACCAATTTGATAGTAAATCCCTAGAATTATCGTTTGAATTTCAGAAAAATAATTTTGATGCCGCATTTTTCGAACGTAATAAACTGGCCGGTTGTTCTGCCCCTGATCCGATATTTATTGTTGGACTACCACGTGCGGGTTCAACACTTTTAGAACAAATTCTTGCTTCACACTCACAGGTTGATGGCACGATGGAATTGGCCAATATCATAGGGTTAGCACACCGCTTGAATGGACGACAAGCCAAGCAGGATGAGCCGAGATATCCCAGTATCCTAAAAGAGTTATCAGCTGATGAGCTGACTAAAATGGGCGAGCGTTATATTGAAGACACTCAGCATCATCGCCAAGGAGCGATTTTTTTCATCGACAAGATGCCAAACAATTTTAGACATATCGCTCTTATCAATCTGATCCTCCCTAACGCTAAAATTATTGATGCCAGACGTGACGCCTTATCTTGTTGTTTTAGCGGTTATAAACAACTATTTGGTGAAGGCCAACAGTTTTCCTATGATCTTGAGAATATTGGCAATTATTATCGCAACTATGTTGAAATAATGGACCACTGGGACAAAGCATTACCAGGCAAAATTTTACGGGTACAATATGAAGATGTGGTGGCTGATTTAGACACTCAAGTTCGGCGTATATTGGACTACTGTGGTCTGCCTTTTGAACAGGCCTGTATTGATTTTCACACCAATAAACGTGCTGTTCGCACACCAAGTTCTGAGCAGGTGCGCCAACCTATTTATCAAAGTGGTCTGGAACAATGGCGCAACTATGAATCACATCTAGGGCCACTGAAAAAAGCATTAAGCAATGCTAAGTAAGCCTCAAATAAGTTTTAAATAAGTAAACGCTGCATTTTCTTTATTGGCCTTAACGGTCAATCAAGAAGCCGCGGTGTCTGCAATTAATCAGCAGTTTTTAGCACCCGTTAACTATTATTAGATCTAAAATATAAAGGAATCAATCTTGGCTAAAAAAATACTAAAAATTGGACATCGTGGTGCCATGGGACATGAGCCAGAAAACACGATAAGGTCTTTTAAAAAAGCAATAGAATTAAATGTTGATGCGATAGAGTTAGATGTATACGTATGCAAGACAGGTGAGCTTGTCGTTATCCATGACGATAAAGTAGACAGAACCACTAATGGTGTTGGCTATACCCAAGATAAAACGTTTGCAGAATTAAGACAACTAGATGCGGGTAAAGGTGAACTTATCCCAACACTCGAAGAGGTCTTAGACTTTGTTGATAAAAGAGTGATGGTAAACATAGAGTTAAAGGGCAGAAACACAGCCATTGCAACGTATCAAGTCATAGATAAATATATTAAAAAACATGCTTGGTCAGCGCTTGATTTTATGGTCTCTTCATTCGACCATCATGAATTAAATAAATTTAAACAGCTAGCTCCCCAAATACCTATTGGTGCCTTACTTGACGGCATACCACTTTCTTATTCCGATTGTGCGGTTGAACTTAATGCGCAGTCGATTAATTTAAGTGTAGATTTTATTAACCAGGACTTTGTCAATCACGCACATAACAACGGTTTAAAAGTTTATGTGTATACGGTTAATGATTATGATGATATTGCCGAAATGGAAAAACTGAATATTGATGGTATTTTTTGTAATTTTCCAGAAAGACTATAATTAAGACAATATTACATGTGATACCAGTATCGATAGCGCCTCGTTAAGAGGCAAAAAATTGTTGGCTAAAATAAGCAATGCAGGAGCAAAACCAGTTGTTTTTTTGTCCTGCTTGGGTCGCTTGTTATGAGTACGTGGCAACAAAGGGATGCATCATGTATTTATTATTTTAGGTCTAAGCAAGAAGCCAATAATGCTACCAAAGAGATTCTTGTACATTGCTTCTATCTCTTCTTTACTGATACTGCCGCCAAAGATAAGCATCTCAAGTTTTTCTCCTGGTTCTTTCACAAAATACCCTGATGAACTGAATCCGTTTTTTTCATAAAAAGCTTTACGCTTGATTCTTTGTTCGAAGTTTTTTTCTTGCTTATCAAGTTTCTCAATGTTAAGTACAATTCTTTTTCCTGAGTGCATAACTTTCATTGAATCCATCACTTTACTGCCATACCCACCTGAGCGAAAAGATTCCGATATAGCTAAAAAGTGTACCAATATAATGTCTTTAAACTCAGTGGTGTAAATGAGACCTATCCAAGTATCATCTGCATAAAGAACGTTAAAGCCTACCTTACCTTTTCTCAGTTTAAATTTAAGGATCCAGGTGGGAATACGTTGAGCTGTGGTAAACGCTTTCTTATACAGATCGATAACCTTCGAGTAGTTATCGTCATTTTGATTTAGTGGTCGTAGATTAATGCTCAAATGTAATACTCAACGCCTGTTAACGTGCAATAATATAGTTGGCTAATATTAGTGATCGTAGTGAACAAAAAGCCAGCTGTATTTTGTTATACGTATTTTATTTATTTTCACGGTGCCCATAACTCAATGCTCGAGTAATTTCCCATTTATTATTTACATTACGCCAAACCATAACAAAATCAGATTTTCCTTCGCATTTTTTAGCTTTAGTTTCACAAAAAATGTGAACACCTTCAGTGATTGCACCAAACTGATTAATTGGATAGGCTTTGAAGGAACCAGCTACAAGTTTACGAGTGTAATTACCGCATGCGTTTTTTTTAGTATTTGAGATCATACTTCTCCGATCCCAAGTAACACCACCGTTATCGTGATAAAACTCTACATCTGGAGAGAAATAACTAGCATATTTTTTTAACTCTCCAGGGCTCTGACAGTTGTTAAAAAATTCAAAAAGCTCTGTATCAAGAACTTTCATTCTGTCCTCCAAAGGAGCTTCATTAGCCAATGATTGCATTGATACAAATACAAATAAAAATATACTTAATTTTTTCATATAACCTCGATTCCTACAGCATACGTATAACGCCTAAATTACAGCCAACTGTTTTTTTCCCTGTTTAATTTCTTAGCTACTACTTAGCGCTCAAGCCTTTAAACACAGAGCTCAAAGCTATCACAAGACAACTAGCATGAATTAAAACAACCACATAAAACCCTATAGGGTCTGAATTCAGATGCAAAACATGATCATTTCTGGAATGAATTACTCCATATTTATATGCATTAATTAATTGCCATGAAAAAAAAGGAATACAAAGAAACATTAAAAAAATTTTAAGGTAAGCTTTATCTTTTTTATTAATAAGTTTCCGAGGTTTAGGTTCATTCTCAGGATTTTTTTCTCGTTTTCTTATTTCATTTAATAATAAATCGTATCGTTCGGGATAACACTCTTTATCAATGTTATCTTTAACATCGTACAACTCTACAAGAGTATATTTCGTATAATCTGGATTCATTCAACTCTATCCGTTTAAGCACCTTGATACTAAGTGATACTACGACTGGCTAGTTCTTTTTTATACTTTCGTTCCGACATAAACCAAGTTAATACACCAAACAATACTCCAGCTAATGGCCAAACTATATAATGAATAATGGCGGATTTCGATGTGAAGCCATCAGAAAAAGGCTTATTCATAAAAGCCATAAAAATAAACATTGGTAAGCCCCATGATAAGACACCGGTAAATAGCACAAAATTTAATTTCCCTTTTGTTCGCGTTGATTCCCAAACTTTAAATTGATCATCTTTCATTTGATTTAACGTCCATATTTGAATGACACATAACGCCCCATTAAGCATTAATAGGCTAAAAATTGTGATCTAAAATGAAAGCGAAGCGAACAGCCCACTGTTTTTAGTCCGGTTGAATTGCTTATGTGCACTTCTTACTTGAGTCATTGTTTAAGCTTCGTGTAAGCATGCCACCAAAAATATTTAAAATGCCTTCAAGAGTATCTGAATTTTGATTGTTTTTAACCTTGTTTCCGTGAGTGCCACTCTTGTTTTTATTCTCATGTCTTTCAATTGCATTATCACCCGCACCGACAACAAAATCACATGCAACATTCGTTGGCTTAGTTGTTGAGCAACCACCTAAAGAAACTAAACATGAGATTATGATAATTTTTACTGAAACTTTCGAGAACATACAAACTCCATGTGCACTAACGCCTCATTAAGAGGCAAATACTATGTTGGCTAAAATAAGCGACGCAGGAGCAAACAGCCAACTGTTATTTGTCTTACTGTAATACCTTGTTATGTAAAAAGTAAACGTAAATACTTCTTTTCATTTAACTCGTTATGCTAGAAAATATTTGAGGTTATTTAGACAATTATTTTCAATGTTAATCTTTTATTATTTAACGCTTATCTCTAATAATTCTCTCATCATTTGTCTGCCAAAGTTGACAAACTTACCTCCACCACTTGAAGTTAACATAACTACTCCAACACCATATTCTGGAGAAAATAAATACTCACAGCCATAACCATCTAAATCGCCACCGTGAAACAATACTGTTTCAGAAAACAGAGGAAACTGATTACTTGCTTCAAACATTCCAAGGCCATAGCTTAATCCAGGGTATTTCTCACCACCCTGAGTAAATTTCGTATCATATTTTATTTGAGTTGAAACGAGCGGTGAGTTCTCTCCACTTTTACTAAATAACGAGTATGCCTTCATTTGTAACACCATAAGATGAGCCATATCATCAATGCTTGAGTAAACACCGCCATGTGGCGTTAACAATCCCATATCCCATGGCTTAGTCAGAACTTGGCGATCATCTTTTCTGTAAGGAAAAGCTTGTTGAGTGTTCTTTTGGCTTTCAGATAAATTTACCAGTGTGTTTGGAAGCTCATATTTATCAGAAATATAATATTTAACTAATTGAGCATAATTTTTATTTGTCACTTTGCTCAAGACATATCCAAGTAGGGCGTAATTAAAGTTTGAATAGTCCCATTTTTCATTCACTTTAAAGCTTAATTTCATCACTTTTAATGCACTTAATAGCATTTGTTCATCATAACCACCTAAAAATGCATCACCATCAATCCTAGTGACGTTTTTGGGATAATTTGGTAAACCAGAACGATGTGTCAATAAATGTTCAATCGTTAATGATTCAAACTTTGACAGAGAGTTTTTTGGGAAAGCATCGGGTAAAAGGTCAATAACACGGTCAGTTAGCTTAAGCTCCCCCTTATCAATGAGCTCCAATGTAATAATACTGGTTAATACTTTCGACTGAGAGCCAATTTGAAATAACGTTTTGGAGTTTATTGCTTGCTTAGTTTCTCTATCTCTTACACCTAGTCCAGATGTAAACACAACTTTTCCTTGTTGAATAATGCCAACAGCTATTGCCGGAATATTTTCCTTAGCCATAAAGCTTTTAACTTGTTGTTCGATTTTAAGCTTATCTACTAGAGTAGTCTGAGCGAATACTGGTGGAATAAGGAATAAAGAAAGGAAAGCTAACTTTTTTATCATGATTTATCTCGTTTTAGTAAAGTTGGCGACTATTGCCAAATCTTAATTTTCTGCATAACAGCTTATATATGTATGTATGCGTTTAAGCATCACACTCGCCAAAAGTAACATTAAATTAACATTAATGTCCGGTACTTTCAAAGCATTAGAAACTAGTAATGCTAAATCACATGTATATTAGGGTGTGTTACTAAGACGCCTTAGTAACACACCTCGAAAAATCATACTGACTTCCATATAAAAGGGCATTACATCGTTTACGCTAATAGATAATTCAAAAAAAATATATGGCAAAATTTTTAACTGCAATGTCAGTAATGCAGACAAATTAGCATTAGCAGTTTTATGATGAACGACCTTTTACCTAGCTAAATTATGCTTAATTGATGCTTGTATCGACTTTTAATGGTGACAAAAATTGTTATTCTTTTATGCTGCTTTGTGTACAAAACGCCATAGAGAATTTATTTATCATCCATTAGCGCTGCGGTATCATCAAAGATGTTATTTTTACTATTGAAGCAATATTGTCTGTATAAGTTAATGAGCCTGTAACAAAATCTGTTATAGGCGCAAGTTAATCAATGATTTGCTGATGAAATTTATTTTTTCTAGTATCAATGCCATTGATAAAAGCCATCATGCTTGCCATGGTATTAACATTTTTACAGGGATATTATTATCAATCATAGGCAGAATTTATAATGATCTGGTTATGACGTTTGCGCGGTACATACACTATATACATCTGTTACTTGCTCAGGTATATTCTCATTATCTTCGTTTTTAAATACACCTTTAAATATCCCTTTAAAGACATTGTTTTTTAAACATATTTTTTAGAGATTATCCAAGTGAAAGAAAAAGCTACTTCTTTTGATATCGCCTACCAAGCCGGTGTTTCTCAGTCAACAGTTTCTAGAGCACTACGCAATAGTCCTTTAGTTAATGCAGAAACTCGACAAAAAATTCAGGCTATTGCTAAAGCATTAAATTACAAAGTAGATAAAAATGCCAGCAACTTACGCTCACAGCATTGTGACACTATTGCCTTGTTATTATTTGAAGACCCCACCAATGACAATTCAGCGATTAATCCCTTTTTCCTTTCTATGTTAGGTAGCATAACGAGAGCTTGCGCACATAAAGGTTATGATTTATTAGTCTCTTTTCAACAATCGAGTAATGACTGGCACGCAGATTTTGAAGACAGTAATAAAGCAGACGGCCTGATATTATTGGGCTATGGCGATTACGTTGATTATGAAGAAAAGTTAATTAAATTGAGCGAACAAGGAACACACTTTGTGCGCTGGGGTGCAGAAGTTAAAAACTTACCTGTGGTCTCTATAGGTTGTGATAATTTTCTTGGTGGCAAAGAGATTACTGAGCATGTGATTAAGCAAGGGAGAAAACACTTTGCTTTTTTAGGCAGTGCCTCTAGTCATGCGCCTGAATTTTTCGATCGCTATAAAGGCCATTGCCAAGCACTAAAAGATAATAACTTAGTAGTGAACACTAACATGCAGTTTAATGCCTTTTACACGGAAGAGGCAGGTTACAAAGCGGCTTGTGAATTGATAGCAAGTGGGCAAGAATTTGATGCAATTTGTGCGGCTAGCGATTTAATTGCCATTGGCGCGATGAGAGCACTTAAAGAACGTGATATCAACATACCTGAGCAAGTGGCTGTTGTTGGCTTTGATGATATTGCCATTGCTAGCTTTACCTTTCCACCTTTAACAACGGTTAAGCAAGATACTCAAATAGCCGGTGAGCTATTAGTAAACACCTTGCTTGACTCAATTAATGGTAAAGAGACTTCAACGACCTTAATAACGCCAGAATTAGTGATTAGAAAATCTTCTGGCTATTAACTACTGGATATTAACTACTAGCATAAAGCTTAATAGTTAATATCCATAACGCTGAACTTAAATTGTTAGTCAGCATTTTGGCTTGCTATTTTATCCTCGGTACCATCTTTGACAAAATAGACCGACAGAGCCGCTAATATCATTGAGACACCCGCCATCATTATAATGTAAACCGCTTGGTTATCAAAAACGGCGGTTAATATCCAGCCAGCAAAAATACCTGAAACAATTTGAGGCGCAGCTATGGTGAAGTTAAATATTCCCATATAAACGCCTGTTTGTTTCACGGGTAATGAGCCCGCTAAAATGGCGTATGGCATAGCTAATATTGCTGCCCAAGCAATACCAATACCTACCATAGGTAAGAATAAGTCTACTGCGCCTTGTGGCACTTCAATTTGAGTAATCCCTAAGTTGACCATGATTAACTCAGGATTTTGCATCAGCATAATACTTAAGTAACCTATACCACCGGCAAGTAACGAGACAGAGTAAGTGAGTTTACGACCAATTTTACTGGCTACTTTAGCCATAAACAATGAAGCTATTGCGGCAAAAAAAGAGTAAGCAGCGAAAATGATGCCCACCCAATCTCCAGCGCTGCCTTTTGCGTTAGCAATATGTGTAGGTATGGTACCGATAGACGCTAAATAATCTGGGTCAAACCATTTGGCCTCAATACCCCAAATATGCTGAGCGATAGCTGGCATGGTATAAACCCACATAATAAATAATGCAAACCAAGAGAAAAATTGCACCAAGGCTAATTGCTTCATGGTACTTGGCATGGTTTTCATTAGGCCAAAAAATTCAACCAATTTATCGCTAAGAGTCTGCTCAGTATCGCTTTGTTCTAATGGGGCTAAGCCATGAGTGCCCGGGGCATATTCTTTGGTTCTAAACACTGTCCACAATACTGAGCCTAGCATGACTGAGGCGCCAATATAAAAGGCCCAAATAACGGAAGGGGCAACTGACCCTGCGCTGCTAGCAGTGTTTTCTAGGCCAACAACATTGGTCAGCACGAAGGGCAGTATGGAGCCAAAAACGGCACCAATATTAATTAAAAAAGATTGGATTGAATAGCCAATATTACGCTGCTCAGCGGGCACCATGTCAGATACCAAAGCGCGGAACGGCTGAAAGGCTAAATTGAACGACGCATCCATCAAGGCTAGCATCATAGCGCCAAAAAATAAGGGCGTAATAAAGCTGGCTAAGGTCGCTGAATTTGGCATTAATAGCATGCCAATAGCCGCCGCAAATCCGCCTGCTAAAATGTAAGGGTTACGTCGACCTAGACGATTCCAGGTTTTGTCTGATGCGGCGCCTACTATGGGTTGAATTAACAAGCCCATAATGGGCGCGACTAACCAAAATAACGATAAAGAGTGTAGATCAGCCCCTAAGTCTGAAAGTATTCGGCTGGCATTGGCATTTTGCAAAGCAAAGCCAAACTGCACGCCTAAAAAACCAAAACTTACGTTCCATATTTGCCAAAAATTAAGACGGGGTTTTTGATGAGCGGTAGGGGTGTTTTTATTTTTATTTTTATTTATATGTTCATTGATACTTTTATTAGTATCGGCATCAGTTGTGGTCATGTAGCGGACTCTTATAATTAATGATTTTAGCGAGTTTAATAATCTAAATATACTCATAATAACGCTGAACAGCTATCTCCTACATACGTATTCAGCGGTATAATAAAGCGGTATCTTGCGTCTTAACTTTACAATTTAGGTGCATTTTACTTAATTATCTATCCTGAGTGTTAATGGTTGGTGTTGCCAATTAAATTTCACTGTTAGTGTCTTTTCTGTTTTATGCCAATAAACCTCAGACTCCGCTGTATTAGGGCCTATTGGCAATTTCTCACCTGCAAGCGTAATGTTTTTAGGCATAGTAAGCCAATGATGAATGATTAAAGAAATCTGCCTGTTTTCTGGCATGTTAGGGTAACCTTCACCGCTGTGATTAAAGGAAAATACGATATTTTTTTCACCTGAGTTATGTTTGTTGAGATTATTTTGCTTGGCGCTAAAGTGTAATATTTCATACTGGTTTTTTGATAATGACTGCAAGCTTTTACCATCATCTTCATACATTTCTCCTGCACTGCGCTTAACTGAATCATCGGCGTAATAATGTAGCCTTAGCTGGCTGCTATCGTAATCTTGGGTTGATTGAATATCGTCAATCATGGGAATAAATGCCCCTGCGCGAACCAATACAGGCAGCGTTTCTAGGTGAGTGGCTAAAGAAATGGTCTGCTCGCCTTGATACTTTTTATCGGTGAAGTAATCAAACCAAACGCCTTTGGGTAAAGGTATTGATACTGATTTTACGCCAGCATCTACAATGGGTGTTACTAAAAAAGCATCGCCCCAAAAATAACTGGTCGCATTGTCCATTAAGCTTAGGCTTCTTTCGTTTTCAAGCTCATTTTCAGACTTATCTTTAAGCGCGCCATCACGCTTATATACAGTCGTTTCATTAAGCTCATTAGCAAAAAATAGCGGGCGCATTAATGGCATACCTGTGGTGCTATTTTGATAGGCTAAGGTGTAATTGTAAGGCAGTAAGTTATATCTGAGCTTAATAAATTTTCGCAAAATATCTTGGGTTTCTTTATCATGAAATACGACTTCTGGCGCTATATTATCTTGTGCATGTGGACGGTAAATCGGTTGAAATACGCCGTATTGTAACCAGCGAATATACAGCTCTTTATTAAAAGTTTCACCACCGGCAAAGCCACCTAAATCTGAATGGGTATAACCCATGCCTAATACACCCATTTGTAGGCTAAGCTCTACTTGGGGTTTTAATCCGCCCCAAGCGCGACTGACATCACCAGTCCATGGGATCATGCCATAGCGTTGTGAACCGGCAAAACCTGAACGCATCAAAATAAATGGCCGCTCGTTGGGCGCTAAGCTGAGCTGATTTTCAAAAACCATTTTAGCCCACTGATGACCATAAACATTATGAATAGCATCGCCATTTACCACGCTACCGTCGCTTAAGGTATGTAAAATATCACTAGGGTGAACCTCTGGCTCACCTAAATCACCCCACCAACCCGTTACGCCTTGCTGGTATAAGGTTTTATATATGCTATTGAACCAGGTTTTTCCTTTATCGCTAAAGACATCGATTAAGCCGGTATTGCCAAAGTAAAAGTCAAAACGCTTGGCCATACCGTCAGTGTTTTTAGCTAAAGCCTGACTTTTTTCGGCATCAGCCCATTTTTTCGAGCTGGTCAGTACAAACGGCTCTGTGATTAGTATGGTGTTCACACCTTGCGCTTTAAGGTCACTGATCATTTTTGTTGGGGTGGGAAAGGCGGCTTTATCCCATGCTAAGTTACCCATGTGGCCTTGAATGTCTTTACCAAACCAGTATAAATCGAGTATTAACGCATCAAGAGGAAAGTCTAAGTCGATAAATTTATTAACCGTATCTCGTACTTCTTGTTCAGTGCGATAGCCAAAACGCGAGGCATAGTTACCTAGCGCCCAGCGTGGTGGCATAGGTTGCTTACCGGTAACATCAACATAATTATTGATAAGTTCAGGATAAGTCTTGCCAGCAAAAACCAGATAAGACATGCGACCTGATACCGCTTCAAATTGCATAATGTTTTGTTCTGATTTGCCTAAATCCATCCAACCTTTTGCTGAGTTATCAAATAACAAAATGTATTTATTACTCGAGAATACGGCAGGTAAACTGAAATTCATTTGGTTTGATTGGGTTTCATAACCGTAATGTGCGCGATTATATAACGGCATACGATGATCACGCCTGTCCATACCTAATACCCGTTCACCACCACCCAAGAGCTTTTCGTTTTCACTTAACTTAAAACGAAAGCCTTGCACATTATACGCTTGATTATCTTCTACCGCTGTACTGAGAAAAAATCCGGCTTCTTCTGAAACTAATAGTTTGTCGCCTTGATAATAACTAATGCTAAAAGGCGATTTATTAATGACCGCGTTAATTTTTCCAGCAGAGAGTATCAGTTGCTGGGGATTTTCGCTGACCAAAAACTTTTGCTTTAGGGCCTGTTCTTTAATGGCGAACGAAGGTAAAAATGCGGCATTATTGCGTTTATTTTTATATTGATAATGTGCTTCAATCGCATAGTCGCTATAGGCACTTAAGGTCAAGGGTCCTAGTGTTGTGGTGATCACTAAGCTTTGATCTTTTAGTTGATGGTTTAGGTAGCTATTTTTTTCGCTTGCCATGGTTTGGAGCGCGAATAAGAGTACAAATAGACAAGTACTTTTTATCAGTAAAAGTGAACGCAAGATAAAGCCCTTTATTGAATTTTTTATCTAATAACCAAGATAATAACCTGACTCAAGCTAACACAGCACTTTGAATACGTATGCAAGCTTGTGTTAGTTATATTATGTTATTAGTCATCACTAGGTTAATAGGTAAAGAGATGGTGTTATGTCGGGCTATATTTTCAGCTAGTAAAGTTCAGCTCGTAAAGTTTAGCTCGTAAGTTTTAGTTGATCACTTTATGTCGAGCAGGTCGGGTATAAGTCATGGGTGAAATATTCCCCCCACAATCTACTACATACGTATGCAAAATTAAGGAAAATCAATGCATACGTATGCAAAGGCTATTCCCCACCAAATGAATTGCGTATTCTTATGCTGTAATAATAAAGAGAGAATTCAAGAGCAAGTAATAACCCTATTTTTAGTGTCTTAAATGAATTCAAAATACAGCCTGGAGTTTTATAATGAGTGAACAAATGTGGTGGCGTGGTGCAGTAATTTATCAAATTTATCCGCGCAGCTTCTATGATAGTAATCAAGATGGTATCGGTGATTTACCTGGCATAATCAGTAAGTTAGATTACATTGCTAGTTTAGGCGTTGATGCTATTTGGATCTCGCCATTTTTTAAATCACCCATGAAAGACTTTGGCTATGATATTAGTGATTATCGTGATGTTGATGCTATTTTTGGTACTTTAGCCGATTTTGATGAATTAATTGCTAAAGCACATGAACGCAATATTAAAATCATGATAGATCAAGTGTTGAGCCATACATCAGATCAGCATCAATGGTTTATTGATAGCCGTGAAGACCAAAGCAATGATAAATCTGACTGGTATGTTTGGGCTGATGCTAAAGAAGACGGTACCGCGCCTAATAATTGGTTATCTATTTTTGGTGGTAGCGGTTGGACATGGGAGCCTCGTCGTCAGCAATATTATTTGCATAACTTTTTAACTAGCCAGCCAGATCTTAATTTTCATCAGCCAAAAGTGCGAAAAGCTGTGCTTGATAATGTTGAATTTTGGTTAAAGCGCGGTGTTGATGGTTTTAGGCTAGATGCGATAAACTTCTGTTTTCATGATGCTCAACTGCGTGACAATCCGGCTAAACCAAAAGCGTTAAGACAAAGTATCGGCTTTGATGAAAAAAATCCTTATGCTTATCAATATCATTATTTTAATAACACTCAAGATGAAAACTTAGTTTTTATTGAATCTATTCGAACCTTATTAGATCAATACCCTGGCACCGTCACTTTAGGTGAAATATCTTCAGAAGACTCATTAAAAACCATGGCAGAATATACCCAAGGTGATCATAGATTACATATGGGCTACAGTTTTGATTTACTGACCGATGAATTTTCAGCTACTTACATTAAGCAAGTTGTACAAACGCTTGAAGAACGTGTGTCTGATGGTTGGCCTTGTTGGGCGATTTCAAATCATGACGTGCAACGGGTGATCAGTCGTTGGGGGAAGAGTCAAAATGCAGCGCAAAATGCTGATTTAGCTAAAATGCTATTCGCCATGATTTCCTCTTTACGCGGTAGTGTCTGTAGTTTTCAAGGGGAAGAGCTTGGTTTAACTGAAGCTGACATTGCTTTTGAAGATATTCAAGACCCTTACGGTATTACTTTTTGGCCGCAATTTAAAGGACGTGATGGTTGTCGTACGCCGCATCCATGGCAACATGATGAAATTAATGCCGGCTTTAGCCAAGCTAAGCCTTGGTTACCTGTGGCGGTTGAACATCAAGAAAAATCGGTGAATTTACAAGACAGTTCAGCAGACTCAGTGCTCAATAGTTATCGTCATTTTACCCAATGGCGTAAACAACACAGTGCATTGCTTTATGGCGATATTGCTTTTGTTGATTCGCCAGAGCCGATACTGGCTTTTATCCGACAAGATAGCGTTGAAAAACTCTTAGTGTGTTTTAATTTTAGTGATCAAACTCAAGCGTTCTCACTTGATTTATTCAGCGATGAACTCTTAGCGCTAAGCGATCATAACTTAACAACCGCTCAGGTTATTAAGGGAAAAACTGTTGACGGTAAAACGCTTGATAGCAAAATAATATTACCCGCTTTTGGCTGTTTTTATGCTTCGTTATAACGTGATATAGAGAATATAAATGATGAGAAAATTGTTATCCCTTTGCAGTTTATGCGCGCTAACCTTAGTGGTTAATGTAAAAGTATATGCTAGCGATGTCAGTGAAAAATTTACGGCAAAAGCGGTTAAATTAGCGCCTTATCAACAACGAGACTTTCAGGATGAAATTTTTTACTTTGTCTTACCGGACCGATTTTATAATGGCGATAAAAGTAATGATTTAGGCGCAGCAGCAAATGATACCAAACGTGCTATATCACGTGGTGGCTTTGATAAAAAAAATAAAGGTATGTATCACGGTGGTGATTTAGCCGGGCTGACAGAGAAATTACCTTACCTTGATAATATGGGCATAAGCGCTATTTGGTTAACACCGGTATTACGCAATCAAGCGGTGCAAAACGGCAGTTCAGGTTATCACGGTTATTGGATTGTAGATTTTAGTGAGATAGACCCACATTTAGGCACGAATGCAGCATTAAAAAACTTTATTGATAAAGCCCACGAGCGCAATATTAAAGTATTTTTCGATATTATTACCAACCACACAGCTGATGTTATTAAGTATAAAGAATGTCACAGCAGTGATGGCTTAACTTGGCTGCTTGAAGATAAAAACTGCCCATTTAAGTCACTAGCACAACTTGCACAAGGCGATACCTACACACCCTTTATTCCACAAGGTAGTGAAAACCTGAAAACACCGGCATGGCTAAATAGTGTTGATGTTTACCATAATCAAGGTGATTCTAATTGGGTAGGTGAAAGCGCCATTCGTGGTGACTTTGCCGGTCTTGATGATGTTGATACCAATAGTGAGAAAGTGGTTAAAGGCATGATTGATATTTACACCGCCATTATTGATGAGTTTAAACCTGACGGCTTTCGTATTGATACAGTAAAACACGTTAATATGGCTTTTTGGCAAACGTTTTCACCTGCCTTGATAGCACATGCCAAAACACAAGGTATTGATAACTTTTTTATGTATGGCGAAGTCTATAGCTTTGAGCCTGAGCTGCTAAGCCCTTTTACTGTAGAGGGAAAGCTGCAATCAGTTTTAGATTTTGCGCTACAAGGTGCACTTCAACAAACCTTGGTTGAGCAAAAAGGCACTGATGTGCTCGCAAAATTATTTGCTCAAGATTATTTATACCAAACGTCGCATCAGGATATTGAAAATACTAATGCAAACCAACTGGTTAACTTTACTGGTAATCACGACATGGGGCGCTTTGCTTATACCTTAAAAGAAAGTGACTATAACTACAGCGAAGCAGAGCAAATTCAACGAAATTTGTTAGCCCACGCCCTGTTGTATTTTAGTCGTGGTGTGCCGGTTATTTATTATGGTGATGAGCAAGGTTTTGTTGGCGATGGTGGTGATCAAGCCTCACGCCAAGACATGATGCCATCTCAAGTGGTGAGTTATAATGATGATGATTTACTGGCAAGTAATCATACGACTGCAGATGATAATTTTGATACCAGCCACTTGTTTTACCAGAGCTTTGCTCAGTATGCCGAGTTATACCAGCAATACCCGGCGTTACGTTTTGGCAAACAAAGTACGGTATACGCGCAAAGTAAACCCGGTATTTTTGCTATTACGCGCTCACATACCTTTTCGTTAAATGAACAAGAAAAAGAGCAAACTTTACTGATTGTTTTTAATACGGCTGATCAGGTTAAATCACTTAAGGTACTTAATAGCGGTATTTATAACGATAAGCATGCGAAGCGGCTTTATTTATCAGCGGCTAGCCAAGGCGATGATAAAATAGCCCCGTTAAGCTTTGCTATTTATCAGTTGCCATAACCTACCATCAGGTTAGCAACTTTTATCTCAACCTTTTACTGACCTTACTGACGATACCTTAGACAACCGATAACTAAACCGACGGTTGTTTATGCCTTTAAACTGGCATGCATTAACAAGGCAGGTATCTAAATGATTAACGCTACAATAGGGATCACGATATTCGTGGTTCTCTTCTCACAATCCAATTAGCGGTTCAATTCGGCGATTATAGTGCTGTTATTTATTTTTTCAGTATTTTCACTATCATCCTGAACACAGCTTATTAAAAATATTTTTTGATCATCGCGTTACACTTCTTAACAAGGCGAATACGTTTTTTCGGGTATTATTACATGACTCTTCAGTATTTAATCCATTCTTTACAATACGATAAATATTTTATTCCCCATAATTTCCGAGAACTAATATGACATTACAAAAATCAATACTTGCCGCTGCCATCACATTGGCAACGTTTAACAGCTATTCAGCTTCTTTTCAGTTAAACGAAACTAGTGCTTCTGGCTTAGGTCGTGCATTTGCTGGTGATTCAGTGATCGCCGACGACGCGGCTGTTTTAGCGCGCAACCCAGCAGCCATGGCCTTATTTGACAAAAGCTCTTTTTCATTAGCAGCCACGTATATCGATCCCGGTGTCAATATTAAAGGTATGGATGCACCCGATATGCTTGGCGCAGACTACGATGTTAGTCAACTTGACCAAGATGGTGTGGTACCAGCCGCTATTATTCCAGCCATGTATTTTATTAACCCGGTCAATGATACTTTTGCTTATGGTATTGGCATTAATTCAAATTTTGGCCTTAAAAGTGAGTACGACAACGATTATGCTGCTGGCTCGATTGGTGGTAAAACCGACCTGAAAACGGTCAACGCTAATATCAGTGGCTCATACCGTGTCAATTCACAGCTTAGTCTAGGTTTAGGTATGAACCTAGTCTACGGTGAGGCTGAATTAATTAGGCATGCAGGCAGCGTGTTAAAAGCGGGTGTTACCATTCCTGGCGTTGGTACTCTTGTTGCACCAGTACCAACCAGTACTGAAATTGTTAATATGGCAGGTGATGATTTTGGTTATGGTTGGAATGCCGGTGTTGTTTATGAAATCAATGAAAATCACCGATTTGCGCTTTCTTATCGTAGTAAAGTAGAACTTGCATTTGAAGGCGAATTTTCTGGACTTGCAGTACCGGAAACTGCTGCTAGCTTATCGGTAGATATGCCAGCCGTGTCAGAGTTTTCAGGTTTTCATCAAGTTACACCGCAATGGGCTACACATTACAGCATTATGTATACGCAATGGTCGAGTTTTGAAAAACTTGAAGCCTATGCCGGCAATGAACTAGCGTTTGAAAAGCAAGAGAATTTTGAAGATAGCTATCGCTTTGCTTTAGGCGCAACCTATGATGTTAATCCAGTACTCGCGTTAAGACTTGGTGTTGCGTTTGACCAATCTGCTGCTGAAGACTATCGTTCAATTTCAATACCTGATAGTGACCGATTATGGTACAGCGCTGGCGCTACATATCAGTTAAGTAGCACTGAAAGCATCGATTTTGGTATTTCATATATTAACGGCGATAATGTCGTGGTCACTGAAGAAGATGCTTTATTAGGTCAATTACCTGAATCACTTAGTGCATTTGTTGGTAATAAAGACTGGAGCTTTAGCTCAGAAGGTAACGCCTTGCTGTTGGCCGTGCAGTACAACAAAAGCTTTTAAGGTGATAAGGTGTTTTGCGCAGTTAATTAAACATTCACCTTATTTACCGGTAGTTTAAAGCGTTTTTTTAGCTTTATATCAGCTAAACAGTGCTTCAGTTAAAGCCAATCGTGTAGACGATTGGTTTTTTTATGCTTAAGGTAAGTCTCCATTATTGATAGTGGTTCTAACCTTTGATGCTGGTATGAGTAAAATAGCTTTAGGCTATTACTTTGATTTAAAATAAACTTTCAATAACAGTTGGACGTTGTCCTAAAATATTCGCTGTTTTGCTAAACGTTCGGTCTTATTTATTTACATTATGTCGACTTAATAACAGCAGCTTACAGATTAATGTAATGCTATACTTTTGACAATAACACGATATTCCAGTGACAAATATTCTACATTTAAGAGGTTTTTATGGCACAACAAGGTTCTGGCGGTAATGTTTTAGCAGCGATATGCAGTTTTTTTATTCCAGGTTTAGGCCAATTGGTGCAAGGGCGTTTACTGCCTGCTATTTTGTTTTTTGTTTTCGCCAGTATTTTCTGGGCACTTTCATGGTTAATCTTCCCGATTGCCTTCGCACTTATTACACACTTGTGGGCAATTATTGACGCTGCAAAATTCTCCAGCGGTAACAGATTTTGAAAACATTAAAAACGCAAAATAGCGCAGTATCAAGATTATACTTGGTTGTTATTGCCCTAGTGTTACTGGTTGGCTGTCAATCGGCTTATTATTCTGCCATGGAAAAAGTGGGTGTGCATAAGCGCGATATTATGCTCGATCGGGTTGAAAACGCCCAAGGCGCTCAAGAAGATGCTCAGCAACAGTTCCAATCGGCATTAGAGCAGCTGTCTCAATTGATCAATTATGACGGTGGTGATTTGACCACGCAATATGAATTGGTCAATGACCAATATCAAGCCAGTAAAGCTTCGGCTGAAGAAGTGGCTTCTCGTATTGATGCTATTGAAAGCGTTGCCGATGCACTTTTTGCTGAATGGAATGAAGAAATTCAACAATATTCAAGTAATAGCTTAAAGCAAAAAAGCCAGCAAAAACTGAGAAAAACCGAGCGTAATTACCAAAGTTTAATTAAGTCGATGTACCGAGCTAAAGACGGAATGGCACCTGTGTTATCCGCTTTAAAAGATAATAGTTTATATCTCAAGCATAATTTAAATGCGCAGGCTATTGGCGCCTTACAAGGCGAGTATAAAACCATTAAACGCGATGTTGAATCTTTAGTGTCAGAAATGAGTAAAGCGATAGCGCAATCACAGCAATTTATCAATTTGTTAAAAGCAGAATAGCTTGTGAAGCTTTTTATTTTACCGACCATGATAGTCACATTGCGATAGTTTGTTTTGTCTTTTTATTATATATAATTAATCCTGTAAAACAGGAGCACAAGCAAACTACTTTGTGTATGGCTCTGTGTTATTTATTCAACGTATAGGAATCCAACATGGGTCGTTATTTTAAACGCCTTAGTCAAATTTTAGTTATTACCTTTATTCTCCTTTATGCTCTCATTTGGTTACTCTCACCGATTATAATACGTTATGCTCTGAATACTTATGGATTGCCAAAGCCTTTATTACTAACTTCTGCATCTAGTATTCGCTATAACCCGTTTACTGCTCATTTAACTATTAGTCATTTAGAAGTTAAAACTAATCAGCAAAGCAGCGCACTTAAACTGCAAAGTCTGAACGCAGAATTACATTTACATCAGTTATTGTTTGATAAAATTTATGTGGCTGAATTTACGGTCAATGGCTTATTTATTCCTGTCATGGTCAATGAGTCGTCACTCAATGTTGCCGGCATTGAATTACGTAGCGAAAATTCTACCCCGTTAGCAACAGAAGCAGAAACAGAGCAAGCAAGCACTGACTTTCCTTATCAAGTTATTATCCCTGAATTTACCTTAACCGATGCTGACATCGAATTAGTGCATTTTTCACAAACACATAACATTCAATTAGATTCATTTTCTTTACAGAACATTTTACTTGCACAAAATGAACAAGAGATTAAATTAAATTTAGTGAGCCATTTAAATGGCTCACTAATAGAAGTTGCTTTAGATGGTCGTTTGTTGAAACAACAAGGCAAAATTAGTATAGATTTGAATGCGAAAAATATTGCCTTAAGTTCAGCAAAAACTTTTTTGCCTAGTTCTATATCAGCATTTGATGGCAAAGTAAGTTATGCCAGTAAAATGGATATTGTCATCAGCAATGAGCAAACATCAGTCAATACTAGTCACCTAATAGCCTCAGTTGATGATCTGCATGTCGAGCAAAATAATATTGCTCTAGCTATTAAGCGTCAAAAAATTCAAGTGCAAGATTTAGCGGTGTTATTACAGCCAAATAAACCCATCAATGTTGATGTTATGTTGAATTATGTTATTGAAGGGCTTGCTGCAAAATCGAAAGAGAGTAATGCGCTCTTAGCTGAAATAGAAAATTTATCAGCCAATAATATTGCCCTGCAATATCAGCAAAATATGGCTAAGGTAACGATTGAAAATGTGCAAGTGGCTAACAGTGAGTTTTCAAAAAATAGGCAACAAAATATGCCAGCATTAGCGGCCTTTAATAGCTTGTCGGTAAATAATATTGAGTATACGCCTGAGCTTATCGCCGTTAATAACATAACTTTATCCGGACTTGTGGCTAACGTTTTATTAGATAAAGAAAAGCAATTGGCGACACTGGTTGCACTTGCTAATAACGAGGATAAAAAAACACTTGGCACTGAGCAAGAAAGTAAAACGGCTGATAATGAGCTTGTTACACCAGAGCTTTTAGTTGATGAAACGAATAAACCTGTTAAGCCTATATTTAAACTAGGGCAGTTTAGCTTACTTGATGGCGCACAGATAGACTTTAAAGATACGAGTGTTACACCCTATTATGAGCGTAACGTAAACATTACTCATTTGCTTTTGTCAGATCTTGATAGTGGCAAGCCTGAGCAGGAAGTTGTGCTTAATATACAAGGAAAAAGCGATAAATATGCTAATTTTGACCTAAAAGGGCGAGGCTTACCCTTTGCTCCCCAGCAGAAATTCACGCTAGATGCTGTGATTAAAGAGGTGAGTTTACCGGGTATTTCTAGCTATATTAAAGAGGCTTTACAATACGAGATTGAAAGTGGCCAACTTGATATAACGCTTAAAGCCGCCTTGACGGGTAAGCAACTGGATGGCGATATTGATTTATTACTTCGAGGTATAGAGTTCACTTCAGCGGATGATCATGAAAGAGGTGTAATAAAAGAGCAATTTAGTGTGCCGTTTAATGTTGCTTTGGGTATGTTAAAAGACTCTGATGGTAATGTAGCCTTGTCGTTACCACTTACTGGCGATACCAGTTCACCTTCATTTGGCTTGTCAGGCTTGTTAACCTTATTGGTTAAACAGGCGACGATGTCAGCGGCAAAAGATTATTTGATCACCACGTTTGTCCCTTATGCCAGTGTGATGAAAGTGGCCATGGCAGCGGGTGAATTTGCCCTTAAACTAAGAATTAACGACTTAACTTATCCGGCCAGTGCAACTGAATTGAATACAGAACAACTAGAATTTAGTCGCCAAATGTCTGTGATGCTTGCCGATAGAGACAAGGTTAATGTCAAGCTTTGTGCTGTAGCAACCGCGAGCGATATTGCATTGACTGATGCTTCACAAGCGCATCAGCCAGAAAACATAGCGCGTTTAAATCGACTATCGCAACAACGTGTGGAGATATTTAAAGCGCACATGGTTGAGCAATTAAAAGTTCCTTCCGCACGGCTTTTGTTTTGTACGCCACAAATAGACACTTCAAACGGGGCTAAACCACGTATAAAGTTTGTTATTTAGGTTATTTACTTGCTTAATAAGTCGTTCACTTAATTAATCAAATGAGTCTAACTTTAGTGTTTTTAAAAAAGTAGGGGTGTTATTTTATAATAGCATCAAGCATCAAGAGATAGCAAGAAATGCCATAGTTAGCCTATAGTTAATTTCTTTGCATACAACACAAGTATAAGGCAAGACCCGCTTAAATTGATACGACAATAACTGCTACAACAGTTGCTGCAATAGAGCTAAATTTCTCGTACTTGTGTGTTAAAAATTCGGCTATTATGCCGAATTTTTTGCTTTTAATTAATACTTACGATTGACTTGTGGCTTGAGTTAAACGTTGAAAAAGTTTTTCAGCTTGTACTCTTTCACTAAATATTGATGTGTTATCTAAGCTTTTTCTAAGTACGGTTAATGCTTCTTTGTTACGTTCAAGCTTGGTCAATGTGAAGGCTAAATGATAAGTAATGCTTGGGTTGTTTGAGTCCATAGCATAAGCATTTCGTAGTAGATTTAAGGCTAAGTCATAATCGCCTTGTTGTGCGATGATCCAAGCATAAGTATCTGAAAATGCGGCTGACGTCGAGTTAATCTCAACGGCTTGCTTTGCGTAAAACCTAGCGGATTCCAAATCTTCAAATTGTAAAATACTAGCTAAATTATTTAATATCGCCGCCTGATTTTCTAGCGATTTAACGCTAGCCAGTATTTCGTAGTGTGGCTTAGCGGCTAATAAATTGACATTATTTAAATAATGATCAGCAAGTAAATTACGCGCTAAATGGTAGTCAGGAAAATCTTCCAGCAGTGCAGTTACCAGCTGAATAAATTCATCATTTTTTATATTTAGCTGCGCGAGTTGATAGAGTTTGATTAATGCTTGGGTATTTTTCTTATCAAGTATTAAGGTTTTAAAGTAATACGCTTGAGCGGGTAGAAATTGTTGTTGGGCATAATAATAATGGCCACGAAGTAGTGCTGTAAGACTATTTTTTGGATGTTGCTGTTCAATGCTATTCAAAAGCTTGTTGCTTACAGCATAATCTTGCAAAATTAAATTTATATTAACCAGCGCAAATTCAATGTTAAGTTTATCAGTTGAGTTACCCTCTAGGGTAGAAATAGCTTGCTCAAGACTGAGCTTACTTGCGACTAACATGTTTGCTTTAGCTTGAAGTTCGGCTAACGCATAAAAGTCTTGTGAAGACTTTGCCAAACTCGATAATATATCTATTTGCTTGTTGCTGTTGTCTTGATCTTTTAAGGCTAAGTAAACTTGCGCTTTTAAGCGTACATATTTAGGATTTAAAAAACTTAACTTGGTTAATTGATCCAATAAACTCATTGCCGCTATGTTCTTTTGTTGGCTAATATAAATATACAGCAAAGTCTCCAATGCAGAGATATTGCTTTGTTCTTTTTGTAACAGCTCAACAAGTGTTGCAATGGCGTGGTCAACTTCACGCAAATCTCGATTGATTTTTGCTTGTAATATTAATACCTGACTTGCATTGGGTGTGCGTGCTAATAAGTCATGACAAATAGTTAACGCTGGCGCGAGTTGATTCACTAAGGCAAGGGCAGAAGCTTTATTGAAAAGGCTGGTATAATCATTGGGTTTTATCACTAAAATTTGTTCAATAATGGTTAATGCTTCAAGCCATTTGTTTTCTGCTAAAAGCAGTGTAGATTTCAATTTTAAGTAATCACTATTGTTTACATCAGTTATCAGTAAGTTATCTGCAATAAGCATTGCAGCAGCAATATTATTATTTTCTTTTAAAATTAGCGCTTTGGTGATCAGTAATTTTGGATGTGCATCTAGGTCGAGCGCACTATCAAGTAAGGCTAAAGCGCTAGTTGATTGGTTAAGACGAGTTAACAATAGCGCTTCTGCACTAAGATAATCAGCTGTTTTTTGAAAGTGAACAGGTAAATTATTTAACATTTGCTCAGCTTTAAAGAGTTTATTTTTCTTCAGGTATATTTCAACTAACTGCAGTGATAATTTTAGATCATTTTTAATTAACGCCGGCTTATTTTCAAGTGTCGTTTGTGCTTTAGACCACTGCCCTTGGCTTATATAGATAGAGACTAGTAAATTAATGGCAAATAAGTCGTCTGAATTATCCTTTAGATAAGCTTGCAGTTGTGTTTGTGCGAGCTCAAAATCCCCTTTGACATAAGCACTGACACTAGCGACATAGAGCAACGACTGATTACTTTGCTTGTCTTCATCACTCAGTAAGGATAAACGATTGCTGATGTCGTCTAAAATTAAGCGAGACTCTGCTTCTTGATGGTTATTTGATAGCAGTCGGCTTTTTAGTAATAGTGCGAAGGGGTCTTCAGGGCTATTTTTTAGCACTAAATTAATAATGCTTAAGGCATCATTTATACGATTTTCACCGGTATATACATTGGCAAGTGTACGCTGAATAAAGGGGTCTAATGGCGCAAGCTGATAGGCTTTTTCCAATGCGACTAAGGCCTGTTTATATTCAAATTTGGCTATGTGTAATTGCCCTTGTAAATACCAACCTTTTGCATCTTCAGGAAATAAAGATAACAGGTGCGTTATTTTTTCATTTGCTTGGAGGTGTTTTTTTTGCGCTAAAAAATGAGTGGAGAGGCTTTGTAGTACCCTAATATTATCAGGCGCTATCACATAGGCTTGTTGTAAATATAAGTTGGTTTTTTCTATTTCGTCTAGAGCACTATAGGCATTAGCAGCTAATAATAACCATTGTAAGTGGTTGTTATAATTTAGCTTTCCTAAGTCGTTTAATGCAACCACTTGTTGGTATTGTTTAGATAACATCAATGCGTTAGCTAACTCATTTAATATTAAATTGATGTCGGCACCATTGCTTAACGCTTCTTGATATAGGCTCGCGCTGTCAGTGTAATGATGCTGTTGTAGTAGTATTTTTGCCATTAATAATTGGCTGGGTAAGTCATCAGGCGTATTTTTTAAAGCATTTTTTAGATGTATATAAGCCGCTTCTATTTCACTGGCATTAAATGCGATGTGGGCTTTTTCATAGTCATAACTGGCATTACTGGCATAACTAAAAGGAATGACCATCATTGACAATATTAAAACGGTATAGCGCATAGTACCTCGGGTTTCTTTAAAAGTAGTGTTGATATTGAAAATTTTTATAATAGAATTTTTAGTAAAAATAATACGCGAGCAGAAATGAAAAAAAGATGGCCAAAGCCATCCTTTTTATTGATCAGGATTAAGTGCGGCGTTTACCAAAACGCGTTAAGCAGATTAACGCGATTAAAAACATGACTATCGTATTAGGCTCAGGTACTTGCGCTGGATCACTAGCTGATTTGCTGAAAGAAACACCAGATAGCTTCATTCCATCATTACCTTCCCATGCGGCATTACCACCAAATACTGAATTTAATGCGCCAATTAACCACATAGTTGAATACTGGTCCTGAGTATCACCATGAAAATTTGAGTAATAACCACTAGCATTTTCGACTTGAGCATAATCTGACTTTAGGGTATGGCCACTTGCTAAGCCAGCCCAAGTTTTGTTATTTAAACTGTTAGAATTAGTAAACACTGAATTATCTAACGCTGCTACACTGACTTGGGTTTGGCTTGCACTTTTTGCTATCCAGCTATAGCTTGCACTGACTAATGATACTTCTTCAGAAAAAGACAATAGAAAGAAGTCATAGTCTTTATAACCACAAGTACCAAAATTATCTGCGGAATGGCTGTATGTATTGCAGTAACCACCATGTTGTTCGTCTTGATTTTGCATAGACCAACCACCATTAAATTTATCAAAATCTACAGCGCGTTTAATTGCACTGTCTTGACTACGATCGGTTGATAAATTAGCGGTATCAGACCAGCCAGAGACATTAATAGTTACGCCATCGACGTTAACATCAAACTGATTAAAGTTACTTCTTGTTTCAATTACGTGACCAAAACCTGCGGTTGTGGTACTTGCTAATGCAGGCCCAGAGAGTAATAACAATCCTGCCATCATTAGCCTTGTGAACGAATACCTCATTAATCTACTCCTATAATTCTTTATTAAATGTATATTAATATTTTCGACATATACAACGCGTTAAGCAAAAAGCAGGCCGATATACTTTGTTCTTTACTTACAGTTAGTTATGTTTATGTTTTTTTTGAACTGTAAAAAAAGCTGACAATATTTTAAGGTATTTATACTAATGACTCGCATTTCACTGCTTTTAACTTTAATCTATTAAAAAATAACAGTTATTATGGTGTGATGTGAAGATAAGTTGCTCGAGAATTTGGTGCTTAGTTACTTTTGAACTTTTACGTTTGTTTACCACTAAGCGTGGCTTATTGGCGTTATCAGCCTTTGCCACAATCTGGTTTATTATCTTGTATTATTTTGTTGGCTCAGCGTCTTCAATGGTTATTTCGCCTTCATTTGAAAGCATGGCGTCGCAACTGTTTGGTGCTTTGGGACTAACGGCGCTGTTAGATTGGCTGGTCGCTGAATACGCTATTTATTGGTTGGTGGCGGTATATTTTTTCCCAAGCTTTGCTTTATTGGTTTGTAGCGATCAGTTTTGTTCCGATAAGCATCGTGGCACATTAAGGTTTATCACCCTAAGAACAACCCGAGCCGAGTTAGTATTAGGGCGTTATTTAGGTCAGCTGCTTATTATAGCGATATTAATATTGCTGACCTCAATAGCGACAACTATATTAGCCAGTGTGCGAGATATAACACTTTTATCGGCCAGCCTACAGATAGGAGCTACATTATCTTTAGAATTATTAATCGTTGTTATGCCGTTTATTGCCTTAATGTCATTGCTTAATAACTTGGTTAATTCAGCGCGACTGGCGATAGTTGCCGCCACATTATTTTTTGCTTTAGGCCCCTTGGTGCTTGCTTTTATTCAATATCAATTTGGCCAAGTTTTTTATCTAAACTGGCTATTTCCAGGTGAGCAAATAAGCAGTATTTTATCGCAAAATAACATGGTTACTAGCCAATATTTATTACCTTTAATACAGACCGCTTTGTTATTAATGACCAGCCATTTCCTGATGAAGAGGGCATCACTATGAGTTTAATTATCGATGTTCAACAAGTCACGAAACGATATGGAGATAAAACAGCCCTAAACAAGGTTGAGTTTTCCTTAGAAAAAGGTGCGCCAGTGGCTTTAGTAGGCCCTAATGGTGCAGGTAAAACCACTTTGTTCAGCTTGTTATGTGGCTATATTCAGCCATCATCAGGCAAGATTAGTATATTAGGACATGCCCCTGGAAATTCAGCGCTGTTTGGGCGTTTGTCAGCCTTGCCCCAAGACGCGCAACTAGACCCTAGGTTTACGATTGCGATGCAATTAAACTTTTATGCTCGCTTACAAGGTATGAGCAACAAGTTGGCTAAAAAAGATACGGCTAGGGTTTTAGACATGGTAGGTTTGTCGGATGCGTTAACTAGCCTACCAAGTGAGTTATCGCACGGTATGCGAAAACGCGCAACCATAGCGCAAGCCTTATTAGGTAGCCCGGAAATTGTCATGTTAGATGAAGCAACCGCTGGGCTTGACCCTGCTAATGCTAGAGAGATACGCGCTATTGTTAGTGAGCATGCCAGCGACGTTAACTTTATTTTAAGCTCTCATGATCTTAGTGAACTTGAGCGACTATGTGATCAGGTGCTTTATCTTGATAATGGTCAGTTAAAACAGCATCAAACCCTGAATAATAATGACAGTGCTGGATTTTTAACGCTGAGAATGAAACAAATTTATCCAGAAATTATACCGGTAATATTACAAATTCCTGGGGTTAGTCAGGTGGCTATGACACAAGATAAAGAATACTTACTTACCATCAGTAATGAGCAAGGTAAGCTAAGCATTGAAATGAATTTATTAACGGCTTTAGCAAGCAATAATTGGTCTTATACTCAACTTATTAATGGTAAAACACTTGAAAACCAATTGTTTTAACGAAAAAACATCTGAAATTTTTTGATGGGAATATCACTGTTGAATACTCACTTACCTGGCTAAGGGCAAATAGATAAAGACCATTTCCTGCGTTATGGATTTCAACCATATGTCTATATCGCTGTTGGTGATTAAGTTAATACAGGGTGCAGCCGTCGAGAATAACTCTTCCTGGCGGTGCAACCCTATCTCGCTCTACCTTCATTATCCATGCCTTTTAACTAATCTTTTATTGATTTGCAAAAAGTTGCCTATTTAAGAGGAGCGGGTATATATTCTCCCTCTAAGCTCGCTGGTATTTGGCCATTAGATAAATGATTAAGCCAGCTTAGATACTGCTCATAAGACATAGGTTTAGCATAGTAATAACCTTGGCCAATATCGCAACCAAAACTGCGTAAAGTTTCTTCATCTAAGCTGCTATTGATACCTTCTGCAACCACTTCTAAGCCCAGCCCTTTTGCCATTTTCACTGCAGTTTCCGCAATAACTTTACGTTTATTATTGCTACAAACATTTTCAACAAATTCTCGGTCTACTTTTAACTCTTGGAACGGCAACTGATTAATTTGCGACATGGAAGCATAGCCAGTACCAAAGTCGTCAAGACTAATCGTAATACCTAATTTAATAAGGTTTTCTATGGTTTCTATTGCGATGTTATTTTGTGCAAAAGAAACAGATTCTGTTAATTCGAAAATGATTTTTTCTGCTTTAATATCACTGCGATTAATTATCTTGGTGATGTCATCAATAAAATTTTCTTGAATAAGGTCTTTACCACTGATGTTGATAGACACCATGTGATTGAGACCCGTATGTTGTGTTAGCGCTGCTTGTTGACTCAAAGCTGTTTCTACTACCCATAAGGTTAATGAGGGTATTAAACCAAAATCCTCCGCGACGGGAATAAAAATGTCAGGTGAAACATGACCAAGCGTTGGATGTTGCCAGCGAATTAAACATTCACTACCACAGACTTTATTGGTTTTTAAATCGATCTGCGGTTGATGAAATAACTCAAACCCTTGCGTTGTTATTGCTTGTTGTAGGTCAATGGCCAACTGTATTGATGAAGGACTACTTTGGTTATCTTTTGGCGTGAAGTAAGCCCATTTATTTTGCGTTAACTCAGCTTTATTTGCGGCAATTGACGCGTTATTGATCATACTCGTACTTGAGCTATCATGAGCAGAAAAGTTTGCTAAACCAACATACGCGGATAATGGCAGTTTGAGATCTTTAATATAAAAAACATCACGAACGGCTTGCTGAATTGAGTTAACAAATAGTGCTATATCTTGCTCGTTAGGTGAATTGTCAATGACGATAGCCAAGCTGCTATTTTCGAGATAGCAGAGTTTCTCAAATTGCTCAGTGATATTAAGTACAGCGTCATTAAACCTGAACAATGAAGATAATTTTAGATAGACCTGTTGAAAGAATTGGATGCATATTTGTTCATTGATATACAGTTCGATACGGTGAAATTGCTCTGGTTTGATCACTATTACGGTAAAGTCTTGCTTACCTTCTTCTATTAGCTGACTGATTTTATGGTCTAAATTTGTTTGTCTCGGTAAATGGTTACTTTGGTGGTAGGCAACCATAGTTAGCTTTTCTTGCTCATTGCGGCGAATACGCTCAGCTAAGGCAAATGACATAAAAGTTACTTCAATCATGATGGCAAATAGGAGTGCATTACCCGTTAAAAAGCTATATTCAAGCTGATTAAGCAGCACCATAGGTTGAATAACACCGCCAGTTAATAAGGGCAACCAGGACAAGAAGTAAAAGCGTGCCCATAAAAAATCTCGTTTCAGGCGGTTAAGAATTAAGAAGAGTGTGACAATGTAAAATATTGGCTGCAGAGAGAAAAAAAGTTTAATTTGTGTTAATTCGTCGAGTGAAAGAGAATATAGCCCTAATAAACTTAGAACAATACTAAATACAATTGAATATTTGTAAGCCCAATGTTTTAAACGGTCATAACGTAAAAAATAAACCGTAAATAACAGTAAAAAAATAATCAGTAAAAAATGTGTAAAGATAATATATTTATTGAGTAACTGCATTACCTGGTCGGAGAAAAGAAAATATCCATAACCTGTTAATGAGGACAGTGCTGCAAAAGCAGATAATAAGTAACCAATATACAATAAATAAACTTTATCTTTGTCAGCAAAAAATAATACTAAGTTATATATTGCCATGATGAGTAATATGCCGATAAATGCGCCATATATTAATTGAGATAGCATTACTCTTTGTTCGAAGTCTTGCGGGGTAAATAACAGCAGAGGAATATTAGGAGGACCAGAGTTTTTCACTTTTATCAGGTATTCACTATGGCCGAATTGATTCAGTTGTAGTCTTGCATAAGGGTAAACATTTTGGCTTAACGCTTTTGAGTTGGCGCGTTTATGATAAATTTCTTCTGGCGCAGTTAAGGCGTTTAGTTGATAAACGATAAAAACATCAAGCATACTATGTTCGGCCATCAATATTAGTTGCTTGTTGCCACTATCTTGAATAAAGCTTTCTGGCGTGCTGGCAGTTATCGATGTTTTATCAATAGGATAATGCAGGGATAGTTTTATCCAATAACTTTGCTGTGCTAATGTATAAGGAATACTATTTAATTTACTAGCGATAAAGTCAGTATTACTTAAGACATTATTAAGATCAGTATTGTTAGTTTTATCAATGTAATAGCTGCTATTAATAGTAACGTCACTATTTAGTCCGCTGATGTTTTTTTGGTCAATATTATGAATAAGGCCAGCAAAGCTTACAACAATAGCAAGTAAAATGATGGCAATTAAAGCGGTGGAAATTCTTTTGCTGAATTCGGAAAATATCAAGAAATACATACTCATCTAAGTGAATGATAATTCAAAATGTTGGCCTTGCGGTTAACTTTCAAGACTCACCACATTTTCGTTACGGCACACATCATTTCGCTCAACAGCTTGTAGTCTAATGCTTAGCTTATGCTTGTTAGATATTTTTACTAGATTATATTACCTTGCTATACAGAATCATTGCACGTTAAAGGTGCTGCATTGTACAAATAACTAAAAAGTACAACTAACGCTATAACCAGTAAAAGTAAGCAGTAAAAAAATCGACAGTTCGATAGTCGCTAAAAAATTTAATATTTCTATTACCAATAATGTAACAGAAATATGACTATCAAGTCACTGTTTTAGTATTAATGAAATAATTTTTGAATGAAATTCAACGACTAGGGTGTAAAATAAGATTGTCAGAGATAAAGCTTTGGGTGGTATATTTTATAAATCAAACCTACAAAAATAATCAGCGGTAAGTGTAGAGCATATCTTAATAAATTCTTTATTTTTAAATTTCACACTAATTTTATAGTGACTTGGAAGCAAAAATTTTGTCACGGCTGAGTGAAACTAACCCATAGTTTTTAAAGACCAATAGAGGACATTAACATTTTAGAAGATGTATCTAGTTGTCAGTTATCCTTGGAGATAGTGAACATAAAATTGGGTATAGTTAGCATTGTCTCAGCAACAAAAGTTAGTAATTTAAATAACGCTTTAAAATTAGCTAATGAATAATTGCTATGATCTAGGCATGTTAAAAATAGCTGCCGAAGGGCAAACGGAAAAATGGTCAATAAAGCGTTACTTTTTAAGCTTGCAGTTCACCGTTAACTGGCGAAATATAGCTTAAATTCGTTGCCAAGATAGCCTGTAATTCATGAGGAATAAAAAACATGTGCGGTCGGTTCAATATGACTTTTGATAAGGGTGTTAAAAAACTTTATACCAGCTTAAAAATTAACAAGGTAATTGATAAGCCTATTGATAGCCGTTGTGTAAAAGCGGCCGATACCATTTCCATTGTCAGGAATGTAGGTGAACAACGGCGTGTGGAAAACGCTACTTGGTGGTTATTGTTAGACCAAACGGTAAATGGTTTTAAAGCGTCTAAATTTACTTCATTTAATACACGATATGATAAGTTAAATACCCCAAGAAGTGCAGGTTATCAAGCCTACCGTAGTTCACGGTGTGTTATTGCGGT
Source organism: Colwellia sp. MB02u-9 (assembly GCF_014077085.1). Taxonomy (NCBI): domain Bacteria; kingdom Pseudomonadati; phylum Pseudomonadota; class Gammaproteobacteria; order Alteromonadales; family Colwelliaceae; genus Colwellia; species Colwellia sp. MB02u-9. The sequence continues at coordinate 372,702 of NZ_JACGVF010000094.1, read as the reverse complement.
TAAAGGTTTTGGTGAAACTGAATTTGTGAATAAAAAACCTATACATTATTACGATATGGCAGCAGAGTCAGGTGGTTTAATACTCGGCGGTTTGTGCCGTGAATGGAAGCACGAAACAACAGGTGAAATAAAACTTAGCTGCTCGGTTATTACCTTGCCACCACACCCAAAGCTGATGAAAATTCACAGCAAAGCAATGCCGCTAATCTTACCGCAAGAATCACTATTAGTAGATAGGTGGCTAAATACTCAATTTAATGAGGTTGAGCAATTTAAACACTTGCTACAACCCCATATTCCACAAAATCTTATTGCTCACCAGATTGATAAACCTATGACTTATAAAACGATCTCAGAATCACAGCTTATTAACCATGATTGATTCTATAGGGTGGCCGTAACGCTCAATTAAACACTGTCTTTCTTTAGAGCCGGTGGTATCCTTGGGCAGAAAAACATCTTATTTCAACAAGTGTTTAATACGTATTTTGATAGAAAATATGACACTTCAGCAGATGCAGATAAGGAACGAACATTACCCATTGTTGACGTTGATAAGTTATTGCAAACTTAGCACAAAAAGTAGAGGTTCAAACATGAACAGACTAGGATTATTGGCTTTGGTAGCAAAGTAGAGCTGTGATCTATCATAGTTGGTCTTAATCATGATGTGGCATATGACTTAGCGTCCACTTACTTAACGTTTAATGCGTCATTTTCTAACGCCTAATATGGCCCTTAACGAATTAGAGATAAATAAAAAATTGCCGTTAAGTTTTATAATAACAAAACCTTAAAATTTCATAGGCTTCTCGGGTTTTGATAAAGTCATCTGCGCAGCCGCCTTTATCAGGGTGATTAATGAAAACTTTTTTTTGGTAAGCCTGACGTATCTTAGACCAATCCACACCTTGATTTAGTCCTAACGTTGTCAGGGCATCGCCAACTTTATCTACTGCCTGATATTTTTGCCAAAAACTAGCAAAAAGTGATTCAACCTCTTCAACAGTGATGTTATTCAAATTAGACCAGTTTAAATAGTAGTGGGCCAGATCATTATCGCGCGTGGTCAGGGAATTTTTAACGCCATTACAATGTGGCACCAGACAGATTTCTAAAGGAAAAATTGTCAGTGAAAAACCCTCTGTTTGAATATCATGTTGAATTTGATACAGCGCATTCATAACAAAAAAATTCTTTTGGAAAATGGCTATCTGAGGAGCGACATCCGTTAGAATAAGCGCAAGAAAGTCTTGTTCACAAAGCTTTACCAAATCAAGCAGCGAGCAGGAACTTTTTTGCTCTCTTAAATATCTCAGTATCGAAATAATTAAAGGATTGGTCATAGATTTCAGTTCCCTTTCTATTTATTGCACACACATTACTGTCAGCGGGCACAGTACAAGCTAGCGTTCACTGGTTAGAGTCAAGAGTATCTTGCTCGTTCTTAAACAGACCATAGCAATAATGAGGATATCAGGTCAAAATAGTACTAACAATTAAGCTTTTCAGCTCAGCCAAAATATCCACTGTTAGCGAATAGAAGACCATTTTATGAAGATATAAAACAGCGCTTAATAGACTTTTTAGATACAAAAGCTGAACATCCCAGAATATAGACAAGAAAGATCAATCAAGAGATACAAATTCATTAGCCAGAAATTATTTGATATATACTTTCTAATGACATGCTTTATTTAAAGACCCTGTAACAAAAACTGTTACAGGGTCTATTTAAACGATAAAAAAATTTTAATAAAACTCAAGGAAAGGGAATCGCATGTGCCTTTATTTACTCCCTGTTTATTCTTTATTTATTCTTTAGTTATAAAATCAACTCGCCGCTTGAATCCGTTTTATCTGGTTGCTTACATCAGATAAATTTCCTGTTTTAAGCCAAACTTTTGCGCCATTACTTTTTGCTGTTACTGTTAATGTGTCGCCTAAAGGTAAACGCATCCAGCTATGCTTTTGCAGTAAATCATTTTGTGCTTGTAATTCCCCGGCTAATACTAATACCTCTGCACCTTCAGGAACCGATAAACTCATTTTTGTATTCGGTTCAAAATAATAAACCGACACTTCTTCATGTTTGTCTTGGTATAACGGGGTAATAGAGACGCCAACTGTTTGCGAAGGAATCGCTGACATTTTATCTATCCGGAGGCGAACATGGGTTCTATCTTCAGGTTGAAATTGCCACAATTTTACAAAAATAATACAGCCGTTATCAGAGCGTGGCGTATGACTAGATTGCGGAGGATTTCGAACATACGAGCCGATAGGGAAATCTCCACTTTCATCTTGAAATACACCGTCAAGTACCACAAACTCTTCGCCGCCGGTATGAACATGAGGAGAAAATTTACTGCCTTTTGCGTATCTTACTATGGAGGTTGCTCTAGCCACCTCGCCACCTACTCTATCTAGAGGTCTTCTTTCAACACCTGGCATAGGTGAGGCTAACCAGTCTAACGAGGCACTATGAACAATGGCTCTTTGCGTAAAATCATCAAGAATTCCCATCAATAAATCCTAGTTAAAAAAGAGTAAAGGGGAGCGAGTTGTTAATGCCATTGAAGCGGTTAAACAACTCGCGATATAGTTTTATTTAAGGCTTGGTCGGTCTTGAATCTTTGCACGCCATGCAAGTAAATGTGTGTATTGACTTGGCACGGTGAGTTGACCAAAATCAGCAAAAGCAAGACCTGCAAATAAGGTGATATCAGCCATCGTAAATTCGTCACCGGCGACATAAGGCGCGGTACTTAATACGGTATTAAAATATTTAAAACCGGCCAGTACATTTTTAGCTTGTTTATTGCCCCAGGCTTTATTTTGGTCTATTTCAAGGTCGGGTCCTAAACCATCAGTCGCATGATGAAAATAAGTAGCGGCAGCGTCAAGTACCATAAATTCAGCTCTGCGTTGCATCATGCTAATAACAGCACGCTCTTTTGCAGACGTTCCTGTTAATGAAATACCGGCAAATGTGTGATCGATATATTCAATAATAGCGGAACATTCAGAAATATAAGTACCATCATCTAATTCGAGTACTGGAACACCCGCAGCTGGATTTTTTACTAGGAAAGCATCACTTCTATGCTCAGCGTTCATTACATCAACAGGAACAAAAGTAACCTGGTCTAGCGCATTTTTTTCAGCTAAAGCCATTCGAACACGAAGTGGATTAGGAAAACCTTCAACATCATATATTTTCATTTTTATTTCCAATTAATGAGTGTAGTTAAATAAGCATTATTTTATTTACTATCAACTTACTTAGTTTTTTATCTAACAACCAAGCTGTCTATCTATTGATAGGTAGCTTGGTTGTTTTTATATCAATTGTCAAATGTTAACTTGTAGCTAAATGTAGCTGCTAGCGCGTTGTAAATAGCTTGCTTTTACATTGAACGCTAGTTAATATTATCTATCAGTAGGTAGGTGGGTTTGAGGTGTTAATGAATAAAAATCGCGTAATTATTGTTGGTGGTGGATTAGCTGGTTTGTACACAGCATTTCAGTTAGAACAGTTAAATATTCCCTATGTGCTTTTTGAAGCGAAAGATGTTTTTGGTGGGCGCATTCATAGCGAACAGCCTAAGGGAAATAATGATGAAGCGTTATTTCATGATCTTGGCCCAACATGGATATTTCCGCATCATTATCGTATGAAAGCATTAGCCGCTAATTTGCAGCAAAATTTATTTCATCAGCATATTGCTGGCGCGGTTGTTTATCATGAACATACCAATATAGCCCCTAAAATCATTAAAAATGGTCAAGGGCCTTTATTGCATCGTTTAGAAGGGGGTTTATATAAACTCATTTTGGCTTTACAAGCTAAGTTATCAAAAAGTAATTACCAGCTTAGTTGTCAAGTGGATCGTTTACTAAAGGTCAATGATACTTGGCAAGTAACAGTGAAAAATACAAAAGATGCTTCGGTGGTTATTCACGAAACCGACAATTTAATATTAGCCTTACCACCCAGACTTATTCATGAATACTTAACGCCTGCTCATTGGGCGAGTGAAGCGTTAACAAAAGCGTTAGCGGCTGTACCCACTTGGATGGCAAACCAAGCAAAGTTTATAGCGACTTATAACACACCTTTTTGGCGAGACAATGGCTTGGCAGGACAAGCATTTAGTCGCGTTGGACCTATGGTAGAAATTCATGATGCCTCAGCCGCAGATCAGCAGGGTTTTGCATTGTTTGGTTTTATCGGACTTTCATCCCAAGCGATAAAAAGTGTCTCTATTGAAGATTTAAAAGCCCAGTGCGTTAATCAGCTTAAGTTATTGTTTGGCGAAGCAGCCGAGGACTATGAACAATGTTATTTAAAAAGTTGGGGTAACGATGTCCATGTTGCCACAGATAACGACAGAGCAGAGCCACCGGCGCATCCTGATTTTCATATCAAGCGATTTTATCAAGAGTTATCGTCATTAAATTTATATTTGGCAGCGAGTGAGTTTTCTGAGCAAGACGCGGGTTACCTTGAAGGCGCGATTAACGCCGCTGATACAGCGATTAGTTTATTGCAAAAAGAACTCTTGTTTAAAAGCACTAAAAACGGACCAGCATCTTAGTAGTATCTATTTAGCGAAATTATTAAGTATTTGAATAAAATGACTTAGTCATTGATAATAGCTGATATTATTGAGTAATTAACATCAGCAGTAACCTTGTCTGCTTATATCGTTAATACGGGCCTTAAAGCTACTCAATAACATCATTATTTACTTAACCTCTCACATAGCATTTATTTATGAATAAAAAATCTCAAATACTCACATTAGCTGAAAACAAAGTAAGGTCTGGCGGCTACGGTAATTTTAGCTTTAGAGAGCTTGCCGATGAAATCGGCATTAAAAGCTCAAGTGTGCATTACTATTTTCGCACCAAAGCTGATTTAGCTGCAGAATTAGCCCATCAGTATACCGATGTATTCTTAGCATCACTAAATGATGAAAAAGCAAAGCAACCAGAAAGTAGTGCGATCAAGCTCTATATTAATATGTTCAAAGCGGCATTGGAAAAAGATAACCAAATGTGCTTATGTGGTTTATTAGGCGCACAGTTAGACGCCTTGCCAGAGCAAGTAAAAAGTGAAATTAAACGTTTTTTTGAATTGAATATAAACTGGTTACAACAAAGATATATTGAAGAAAAAGACATGACAGCAGCAAGTGCCAAAGCTAAAGCTATTCAGTTATTAGCCTCTTTAGAGGGCATGATGATTTTATCTAAAGTATTAGATGATAAAACGGCTTTTGATAATATTCAAGATTATCTTTAACCACGTATTCTGACAAACTATGCTATTTAGACAATGTTGCTAAACAATATTTACTTAAGCTACGTGCCATTGTTTTGGAATTATTGAGGAATGGTTATCGCATTAAGCCATATTAGAAAAATACCTAAATCTCATTTTTATGTCCGATCACATAAGTCCGTGAATAGCCTAGACGAAGCTAAACCTATATGAAATTAATCCCAAAAAACAGGGTCAAAGCGAAACAAAAATAATTCAGCCTATGCTTGTGTAAACACACTTGGCAGTCACAGACAGTGAGTCACCTAATTTACTCAAACACACAGCTAATAGTTGGCTAGGTTTCGCTCAGCTAAACAATTTTAGCCAACGATAACTTAGCCTGCTATTTAGGCGTTGAGCAATATAAGGACGCAGACATGAATACAGATAAAGTTGCTGAGAATTTTAGCGATATAGAAGGGGCAACGGTTGTTATTACGCATAGAGTGCGTGAGGGCAAGCATGCCGATTACGAAAGTTGGTCTAATGAAATTGCGCCGCTTTGCAAAGCCTCAAAAGGGAATCTGGACTGGCACATTGTCTGTCCAATTTCTGGACTGACCGAAACCTACACAATTATTATCCGATTTGACACTCGAGCACATTTACAAGACTGGATGGAGTCGCCGACTCGCTCTCGTCTGATTGACAAGGTTCAGCCGTTATTAGTCACTGGTGATGATTTTTTTATCAGTAGTGGGCTAGACTTCTGGTTTACCCCTGAAAGAGCTAAAGCTAAAGTCCCCGTCCGCTGGAAACAGTGCATAGTGACATGGTCTGCCATTTACCCTTTAGTGCTTGGTGTGCCGATAGTCATTGCACCCGTGCTGCAACTATTACATTTTCCCGATAATCACTTTATAACTACGCTTGCAGTAACAGGAGTCATCGTTTTTCTCATGGTTTATTGGATCATGCCTCGTTACACACGATTTATTCAGCGATGGTTATTCAGTTGAGACACATTTATAGCCCAGCAACAAGGTGCAGATGACAGCTTTTTTCCACTTTGCTTTGGCGAATACAAAGCTGAAGCGGGATTTTTTCACTACTAAGAGAGATTTTTTTGATGGAATTTAAAATATTCGGTCTTTTTATCATTACAGCTTTAGCTGAAATTATGGGGTGTTATTTACCGTATCTTTGGTTACGTGAAGATAAGTCAATTTGGTTGTTGGTTCCAGCTGCGCTAAGCTTGGCCACATTTGCGTGGTTGCTTTCTCTGCATCCTGAGGCCGCTGGTAGAGTTTATGCGGCCTATGGTGGTGTTTATATTTTTATGGCTATTTTATGGTTGTGGATTATAGAAGGAATTCGCCCAACAGCATGGGATTTAGTGGGTTCAGGAGTAGCACTTCTGGGTATGGCTATTATTATGTTTGCCCCCCGCACGTCATAACAATTAAAAAATGTAAACTGTGCGGCTGTTTCAGCGCTGATATAGCGAGAAAATCTTAACGTTATTAGGGCGTCTAAAAAAGCTTTACCCCAGATCCAGCCACCGGAAAATAAACGTTTTTAGAGACTAAATACAATCCCAAAATGACTGCGGCGTAGGTTTTGCAGCGGCTAAAGTATCACCATCAAATAGTTAACGTTATTTGGTCTTTAATTTTCTGTAGAGATAGTAGCCTAACTTTTAATCACTATGGGTAAATTTTGATTTTAAAATTTGTGAAGCCTTAAAAATTATTCTACTTTTATAAGTCTGTTATAAGTATTCATCTTGTTTTAAAAATGAAAAGTTTACAAGTGAGATCAACATGTCAAAAAAATTAGATAGTGATATCCCTCAAGAAGCATTTGACTGGTACGACGAATATGCCCATGGAGGAATGGATCGCAGAACCTTTATGGCAAAATTAGGTACTTTGGTTGCTGTAGGTTATTCAATGGCCTTATTAACATCAACACTGCTGCCTAATTATGTCTTAGCCGAACAAGTCTCTTTTAATGACGCTGATATAAAAGCAACCTATGAGACCTTTTATTCCCCAAATGGTTACGGCAAAGGCGCTGGCTATTTAGTCACGCCAACCAAAAAAACAGGCACTTTACCCGTTGTTTTAGTTATTCATGAAAATAGGGGACTGAACCCATACGTAAAAGATGTCACTCGTCGGCTGGCTAAAGCGGGTTATCTTGCCTTTGCACCAGATGCTCTGTTTACACTAGGAGGATATCCTGGGAATGACGACGAGGGTAGAGCAATGCAAAAAACCATGGAGCGTTCTAAAATACAACAAGATTTCGTTGCGGCAGCAAAATTCATCAAGAAGCATGACAGAAGTAACGGCAAACTCGGTGCTGTTGGGTTTTGTTTTGGCGGCTACATAGTTAATTATTTAGCTGCGATTGAGTCTGATCTTATTGTTGCTGGAGTACCTTTTTATGGCACACCTGCACAAAGTGAGTTAAGGAAAAATATTAAGGCTTCGTTACTTATTCAGCTTGCTGAACTTGATGAAAGAGTTAACAAATATTGGCCTGAATATGAGAACGACTTAAAAAAGGTAGGAGCCCCTTATCAAATGCACATGTATAAAAATGCCCAACATGGTTTTCATAATGACTCTACTGGTCGCTATGATAAAGAAAATGCAGACCTTGCATGGGATCGTACGTTAGCATTTTTTGCTGAAAAATTAGTTTAAAAAACACTTCGTAGGAGGACCCACAAGTAAGGGATAACGTCAGTTTTTGGGTGATTAAGAAGGGCGTAAATGATCACTCTGGGATTCTTTTGACAGTAAACGTTGATTTTACTCAGCTCTTTATAACTTAAATAACTATAGCCTCAGATAATTTAACAGCATAATCGACCTTAACACCAAGATAACATCAGCTATTTTCCACTTACAATGATGAGGTAAATGCGTTATATCTATAGGCTAGTGATGGTAAAATATGATGTCTGTAAATTTAACTATTGGGTAACTGAAATAAAAATGATAAAAGTAATTATTGAGCGTGTACTCGCTGACGATATGGAAAGAACATACGATTCTGAAATTCGCAAAAGTTTAACCGCAATAATGACAGCAAAAGGTTATATTTCTGGCGCATCATACCGCAACATTAATAATCCTAATATTAGAACGATTATCACCAACTGGGATAATGTGGCTTGTTGGAATCGTTGGCATAAGTCAAAAACACGTCGTGAAGTTAATAAGGCGATTATTTTAATGCTAATACAAGACGAAAAAATTAAAGTATTAATATCGCAGTCATAATTTTTCTGCTAACGTCTGCAAAGCGCTCAAGAGAGTCATTGTTGGGGCGATTTTGAACACCAAAAAACGACTGCTTTATCGCAATAGTTATGGTTAACTCTCCCTCCAAAGGCAGCGAAATCGCCTCAGGTTTTGAGACATTTAAAATCGGCATTAAGTTTCAGTGCTTTCTGATATAGATAAAGCATGGTCTATTTCAACAGCGAAATATTCAATTGTGCTTTCTAAATTTGAATGTCTAAGCAATAGTTGGCTCGCGGCTAAAATTTTTGCTTGAGCGTAAATTAGTGATGCTTTAGCTCTTCACAGAGCATGTATTTTATACTGGGTTATATCTAAGCCTATAGTGGACACCCAGTAGTTAACTATATTTGTATCATAGTGATAACAGATATAGTTAACTACTTTCTTTTGACCAACAGCTTTACCTTACGCCAAGTAGGGATTATTTAATCCTATTGACGTGCAAAACTGATCGCAAAAATGAAAAGGTGAGGTTTATAAATAGGGATACTCATTATTCAATTGTGTATGTAAAGGCGTTGCTATTAATATATGGCACCTCTAATTTACTGATCCCTGCATCTTCAAGTAGTTTCGGTATAAAAATATAAAAATATAGTAATAGAACAGAAAATGCAATGCATGCGGAGAAAGAGCAGCGTTGGGTTGGTTTCAAAAGTTATTTTTTTGCGATCTGTTCTAATAAAAGTTATTCAATGATGGTTTCGGAGAAAATAATAATGTCAGAAATAAATAAGTTTTCAAAAACAGTCACTTTAGACGAATCACAACCTGCTTCACAAGCCATGCTTTATGCGATTGGTTTGACAGAAGAGGACATGAAAAAAGCACAAGTGGGTATCGTTTCTACAGGATGGGAAGGCAACCCCTGCAATATGCACTTAAATGAACTTGCTAAAGAAGTCAAAAAAAGTGTCATTGCTGCTGATTTGGTGGGATTAATCTTTCACACCATAGGGGTGAGTGACGGTATTTCAAACGGAACGGCAGGCATGAAGTATTCCTTAGTTTCTCGTGATGTAATTGCTGATTCTATTGAAACGGTTGCCGGTGCTCAATATTATGATGCTATGGTGGCAATCGTTGGCTGTGATAAAAACATGCCCGGGGCAATGATGGCCTTGGCGCGTGTTAATCGTCCAGGTATATTGGTTTATGGCGGCTCTGTTAAAGCGGGAAAATGGAAAGGTGAAGACTTGAATATTGTCTCTGCTTTCGAAGCTTATGGAAAAAAATTACAGGGCGTTATCTCTGATGAAGACTATAAAGGTGTGATTCAAAATGCGATCCCAGGAGCGGGCGCTTGTGGTGGAATGTACACCGCAAACACTATGTCTTCAGCGATTGAGGCTTTAGGGATGAGCCTGCCTTACTCTTCGTCTAATCTAGCGGTGAGTGAGGAGAAAAAGATAGAAGTGACCAAAGTGGGTGATGCCATTAAAAATCTGCTGGAAAAAGACATAAAACCACAAGATATTATGACCAAAAAAGCGTTCGAAAATGCTTTAAGAATGATCATGGTTTTAGGCGGCTCTACTAACGCAACTTTGCATATGATAGCCATGGCGCGAGCCTGTGGTGTTGATTTAGGTTTAGATGATTTCCAAGCTATGGCTGACAAAACGCCATTGTTGGCAAACTTAAAGCCCTCAGGTGAATACTTAATGCAAGACTTACATGCCATAGGCGGGATCCCTGCGGTAATGAAGTATTTATTGGCTGAAGGTTTGTTGCATGGTGATTGTTTGACCGTTACAGGGCAAACCATTGCAGAAAACTTAGCTGATTTACCTGGCCTGCCAGCAGTTCAAGATATCATCAGACCTTTAAGTAACCCATTAAAAGCAACGGGTCACTTACAAATTCTTTATGGAAACTTGGCTTCTGAAGGCTCAGTTGCCAAAATTACAGGCAAAGAAGGTGAAGTATTCGAAGGTCCAGCAAGAGTTTATGAAGATGAATTCGCGGCAATAAAAGGCATTGAAGACGAAGTACAAAAAGGAGAGGTTATCGTTATCCGTTATTCTGGGCCAAAGGGAGCGCCTGGAATGCCTGAAATGCTAAAACCAACGTCAGCAGTAATGGGTGCTGGTCTTGGCAAAGACGTAGCACTAATTACTGATGGTAGATTCTCTGGAGGTTCTCACGGCTTTGTTGTTGGACACGTTACCCCTGAGGCTTCAGAAGGTGGATTGATTGCTTTGGTGCAAAATGGCGACATTATCCGTATTGATGCAGTGACGAACAAGTTGGAACTGAAAGTAGACGAGGCTGAAATTGCCCAGCGTAAAGCCGCATGGATAAAACCGGCTTATAGAGCTACCAATGGTGTATTACGAAAGTATATTGCCACGGTAAAATCTGCATCGCTAGGGTGTGTTACCGACGAAATAGACTAACAGAGCCCGCTTTGATTTTGCATTCTGTTGTGATGCTATCAAAGCGGTCAAAGTTCTGAGATTAAGTTTCCAGCGAAAAATCTCCCGACACTATACTTGACTGTTTAGTCGACACACTAGCTTGTGTAGTGCTCGTGCTACGTTTTTCTGAATGCAAAAACACCTCAGTCTGTCTGGTTTTAACCACTAAATAGTCAAGAACAACCATAGGATATGCGGTGTCTGAAGGTTTGACTTGCCTGATAACCGCACTGATTATAGTAGATATTAATGTGGTTGAAATATCAGTCTTATACCTTTCTTTGAACGTACCGAGGATTTATCTAGTCCTCATACCTTTAAGGTAACTTTGCATAAATTGTTTTTATTCACTTTGTACACGACGGACGGCATTTAGCCAGCCTTCATACAGATGATCACGCGTGGACTTATCAAATTCAGGTTCAAAACGTTTTTCGCGAAGCCACATCGACTCTAAATCTTCTAATGAGTTATATACTCCAGCTTTAAGTCCGGCAAGATAAGCCGCCCCCAATGCTGTAGTTTCGGTGATCTGAGGACGATCAACCGTCGCGCCTAATACATCAGCAAGAAATTGCATCAGCCAGTTATTAGCAACCATGCCACCATCAACGCGCAATGCTATTGGGCGTACACCATCACTTTCCATCGCTCTTTGTAAATCTTTAGTTTGATAACACACTGATTGTAAACCCGCGGTGACTATTTCTTTTATCCCCGTATCTCGTGTTAAACCAAAAATGGCTCCTCGGGCATTTGGATCCCAATAAGGAGCCCCTAAGCCCGTAAATGCAGGGACTAAATAAACACCATGGTCAACAGGTGTTTGTTGCGCTAACGGTTCTGCCTCTGAAGCGGCATCAATCAGTTTCAAGCCATCTCGCAACCATTGAATAGTCGCTCCGGCAATAAAAATACTGCCCTCTAAAGCATAGGTAACCTTGCCATTAAGTCTATAGGCTACGGTTGTTAGTAATCTATTTGATGATTTCAGTGCGGTGTTGCCGGTATTAACAATCGTAAAACACCCCGTGCCGTAGGTGCTTTTGGCCATACCTTCACGGAAACAGGTTTGACCAAATAGCGCGGCCTGTTGATCACCAGCCATACCTAAAATAGGAATTTCAACGCCTAAAATATTTTTATCTGAGACACCAAAATTATCAGACGAGTCCATAACTTCAGGCAATAACAAGCGAGGAATATTGAATGTAGTTAATAACTCTTCATCCCATTCTTGGCTGTGTATATTAAACAACATGGTACGCGATGCGTTTGTTGCATCAGTGCGGTGTTCTTTTCCGTTGGTTAATTTCCATAATATATAACTATCAAGGGTACCAAATGCTAATTCACCGTTTTCAGCACGAGCTTGGGAGCCTGCTACATTGTCTAAAATCCAGCGTATTTTAGTGGCAGAGAAATAAGGATCGATTAACAATCCCGTTTTTTCAGAGATTAATGTTTCTATATTATTGCTTTTGAGTTGTTGGCAGTACTCACTGGTACGACGATCTTGCCAAACTATAGCGCGATAAATGGGTATGCCAGTCTTGCGATCCCATATCAATGTCGTTTCACGTTGATTTGTAATACCAATGGCTTTAATAGTATCAGTGCTATTATCAATGGCAGCAATAACCTTTTTACAGGTACTTTCTACTGTGCGCCAAATATCATCAGGGTCATGTTCAACCCAGCCATCATTGGGGAAATGTTGTGAAAACTCCTCTTGGGCAGAATGTTCACTTCGGCCATCACGGTTAAATAATATAGCCCGAGAGCTGGTAGTGCCTTGATCAATTGATAGAATATAGTCAGTCATGCAAAATCCAGTGATGTTATTGTTCGGTGTTAAATGATGTTAAAAAACGTTAACTTATGTTCGTTAATGTTCATTTATATTAGCTGTATATGTTTTATCCATTATTTACAACAGGATAAATAATATTATCAGCTAAATTTCTTTGCTAATATCATTCATCCTGTCAGAATAGTGACTAATTGTTACGTTAACTTAAGTTTTGATTAAAATTAACATAGTTGCTTTAATTCAAACGAATCAAATAATCCAAAAGTATAAATTAAATGAACCAACAACAACGCCAAGCGTTAATTATTGAGAAGATTCAAGAGCATGGTTTTGTAACCATTGACGAGCTGGTTGAACATTTTAAAGTAACACCTCAAACAGTGCGCCGTGATCTTAATCAACTTGCTAAAGCACAGAAAATTTCACGTCATCATGGTGGTGCGGGTACTGAATCGAGTACAGTGAACACTGATTATCAAACACGAAAAATTACCGATCTTCACTCAAAAGAAAAAATTGCTGCTGAGTTGGTGCAAATGATTCCTAATGGCGCATCACTTTTTATTAATATTGGTACCACAATCGAAACCATTGCCCGAGCGTTACTAAACCATAAAGGTTTGCAGGTTGTAACCAATAATTTAAATGTTGCCTCAATACTTGGCGCTAAAGAAGACTTTACAGTAGTTATTGCCGGTGGCGAAGTTAGACACAGAGATGGTGGTGTTATGGGGGAGGCCACAGAAGACTTCATTAAAAAATTCCGGATGGATTTTGGTATTATTGGTATTAGTGGTATCGATTTAGATGGTTCATTATTAGATTTTGATTATAGAGAAGTCAGGGTAGCTCAAGCCATTATCGAGAATTCACGTCAAGTACTGTTAGCGGCTGATCAATCAAAATTTGGTCGCAACGCTATGGTACGCTTAGGTAACATTAGCCAAGTAGATCATTTTTTTACTGATGCGACACCACCGGATGAAATAACACAAATTCTTGTCGACCATCAAGTCACTTTGCACTTAGTATAGTTTTGCATTTAATTTATGCTACCTGAGATTATTAATTATGGTATAAACTTTTCCAAATTCAATAACCGCTACTTAACTGATATTTTTCCTCTCACATTTATATTGTTCAACGTAGCATTAGTCTTTAATGAGCATAATTTGATAGACAGATAGTGGTGAAATATATTAAGGCGAACAAGAAAAACTTCATTAAATAAACCACTATCTAGATAACAGCCTGTCTCTATTATTAATCTCTTGTTTTATAAAGCCTATCGAACAAACAGATGACCTACATTAGCTTCACTTTTTTTACCCAACTTATATTAATAATTATCAAGTAGTTATTAATATAAGCAACAATAAATGTTCGTAAATGTTCGCTTTGTGTTGATATTGTTTCTTTTTAAAGGTATTGTCGACAAAACAACATTGTATTATCAGTGGATTTAGCAATAAGAAAGTTAGAAGCTACGTCAGATTCTTCCTTGCGGCAATTAAAGAGGACAATATGAAAGATCAAAGTGTTATTTATGACTTACTCGTTATTGGTGGTGGCATTAATGGAACAGGCATTGCTGCTGATGCAAGTGGTAGAGGTCTAAATGTTTTACTTTGTGAAATGAATGATCTTGCCTCATCAACCTCATCAAACAGCAGTAAACTTATTCATGGCGGCTTACGCTACCTTGAGCATTACGAGTTCCGCTTAGTTCGTGAAGCGCTTGCTGAGCGTGAAACCTTATTAAAAAATGCGCCTCATATTATATGGCCTTTACGTTTTCGCTTGCCTCATCGCCGTCATTTACGCCCTTCATGGATGATCAGAATTGGTTTGTTTATGTATGACAACTTAGCTAAACGCGCTACTTTGAAAGGTTCGCATGGTATCAAGTTTGGCAAAAACAGCCCAGTTATTGACAGCATAACTAAAGGCTTTGAATATTCTGACGCTTGGGTTGATGATGCTCGTATGGTGGTGCTTAACGCGATAGCCGCTAGAGATAAAGGCGCAAATATTATGACACGCACTCGTTGCTCTAATGCTAAGCGAGTAGATAATATTTGGCAAGTAACCCTTCATGATAATTTAACGGGGCAACAGCAAACTGTTAAAGCTAAAGCTTTAGTTAATGCGGCAGGTCCATGGGTGACTAGCTTTTTTGATGACGCATTGAAAACACCTTCTCCGAAAAAAATTCGTTTGATCAAAGGTAGCCATATTATTGTGCCGCGTATTCATAATGAACCTCAGGCCTATATTTTACAGAACGAAGATAAGCGCATCGTCTTTGTTATTCCTTATGAAGATGACTTTTCTTTAGTCGGTACGACAGATATAGAGCATATTGGCGACCCAGCAACAGCTTGTATTTCAAAAGAAGAGAGTGACTACTTAGTGTCGATAGTTAATGCTCATTTCAAGCATCAAATAACCACTGAAGATATTGTTGCCACCTATTCAGGCGTAAGGCCTTTACTTGATGATGAATCAGATTCAGCCGCCGAGGTAACACGTGATTATACTTTTGAAGTAGATGCTCCTGACGGTAAAGCACCATTATTGTCAGTATTTGGTGGCAAGATCACAACCTATCGTAAATTATCTGAAGCGGCAGTTGATGGCATTATTAGTCATTTTCCTAAAGCGGGTAAAAGTTGGACAGCCGATGCTGCACTTCCAGGGGGTAATTTTGACACTCAACACAACCTACAAACTAGCCTTAAACGTCAATATAATTGGCTGCCGCGAAAAATAATTAATCGTTATGTTCGCTCATATGGCACCTTGAGTCATGAAATTTGTGCTGGTATTAGCTCAATGGATGAAATGGGCCAAAACTTTGGTGCTGGCCTTTATCAACGTGAGGTGGAGTATTTAATAGCACAAGAGTGGGCCGTTGACCTTGAAGATATTATCTGGCGACGCAGCAAATTAGGTTTGCACTTAACCCAAGTAGAAAAAGATACATTAGCAAGCTTTCTTGTAGCTTCTACTGACAGCTTGAAAGTCTCGTCAAAGCAAAATTCCCTATCAGAAAAAGTATAGCTATTTTACCTCCTATCTAAAACGATATCACTGACCTTGGCTGTTTCAGTAAGCTAAGGTCAGTGATAAAAATTAAAAATTAACAGCAGAGATTAATGTAAATTATTTAGCTGTTTCATTTGTTTGCAGTCCAGATGATTTACATCAGACTGCTTTTGTATACTTAATAGTTTTGCAATAAATAAAAGGCTCTGTTCCTGTTAGCTGTTATCCCTTAATATCATCTTAGTTTCACCAATATATTAACAGTGCATCACATTATTATGATTTGCAGATAAAGTGTCTTTACATGGCTACTGTCATTAACAAAACATTACGGTTTTACACCAGTCAGCGCTCTTTTTTCTAACGCATCAATTCTATCTTTTATTGGTGGGTGAGAAGTCCATAAATGGGTAAAGCCTTGCTTTTTTTTTTCACCGATACCAAAAGCGGCCAATTGCTCAGGTAGTGCTTCAGGTTCTTTTCGAGCTAAACGCTTTAAAGCACTGATCATATTTTGATGACCCGCTAAATCAGCACCACCTGTATCTGCTACAAATTCACGTTTTCTAGAGAAATACATCACAATAACGCTGGCGAGTATCGATAATAGAACTTGCGAGATAAGAACCGTAACAAAGTAACCAATACCATGTCCGCGATCATTTTTTAAGATAACTCTGTCAACTACATGGCCAACAAGGCGAGACAAAAACACAACAAAGGTATTCACCACCCCTTGAATTAACGTTAACGTTACCATGTCACCATTCGCAATATGGCTCATTTCATGACCAAGTACTGCTTCAATTTCACCCTGGGCCATATTATCAAGGAGTCCTTGAGATACAGCGACTAATGCATTGTTTTTAGTTGCTCCTGTAGCAAAAGCATTCATTTCATTTGAAGGAAAAATAGCGACTTCAGGCATTTTTATACCAACAATATTGGCTTGCTTTTCTACCGTTTGTATTAACCATTTATTAATGTTGGTTGTAGGTGCTGTAATAACAACTGCACCCGTCATTCGCTTCGCCATCCATTTAGAAATGAATAATGAGATAAACGAACCACCAAAACCAATAACACCTGAAAGTATCACTAAGGATTGGATATTTAAATCGGAGCCATTTTCTGCCAATATACTATCAACACCTAGCAGTCTTAATGTGACACTTAATACCAACATAATAGCAATGTTCGTAAGTAAAAAGAGAAAAATTCGTTTCATTATAATTCCTAAAGTTGAATGTTCAGATACATTATAGTATCAATGCTGAGATGAGAAAATTTACTCAAGTATTTGTGTGTTAAATCAGGTGATGAATGTGTAAAAGAAGATTAACTTGAATATTTACATCGACCATGCAAATTGTAATAAACCATAACTCAGACGGTGTAAAAACGTTTTGATCACTTTTTCGAATAAGCACAGAATACTTATGATTAATCTCAATACAATTCAATAACCCACTATATATTTAGTCTAATATTCAGTAAGTTAATTGATTCTATAGTAGATTTATGTTAGGTCATATTAAAGGTTTATCTCGCTCCCAAGTAATATTTCTTCTGAAATACTTGATAACTTTTTTTCTAAAGAAACCCCGGTCAGAGTAATAGACGTATTTGTCGATAACTTAGATCTAGAGCGCCTTGGCTTTAAAAGAATAAAAGGGTCGGTGACAGTTGATAATTAGTCTCATTTGATTGTTGTTTACTTTTAAATAATAACAATATCATATATTTAAACTAAACCTGTATTGGCTGTTATTTTTATGGTTAGTATCCTATGAATCAACTTAAATAAATAAAGTGATGATTATGAATTACAAAACTGTAGGAATACATATAACCAAAAAAAATAGAAAGTATTTTGTGGCTGAAATTAATAATCACAAAATTAAATTAGAATCAGATGCTATCAGAGAAAACTAGAATTAGGTGAGCAGTCACTTTTGGTGGAAGATATTAGTATCCGCAATAAATACGGGTCAAATGACAAATATAAACTAGCAACTACTATAGACAAGCAAAAATGTACTGACATTTACTTTTTCAAAAGTACTGTTAGTATGAAATATTGGACCACAGACACTAGCGAAAAATCAGTTTTTAGACTTAGTGTCCTTAATGAACTTCTAAACCAACAACGAGAGTAAAAATTATGGAATATAAGAACAATCATAATAAATGAAAGATATGACTATATTAGCCTTCTCATATAATGAGGCTATGTAAAAAAGTGTATTTAAATAAAGTGATTCAATCGAGGTAAGAAATGTGTGGCTAACTCTATTTATATTTAGCCAGCTGAATTGGAATAGAGCTAGTATTCTTTTTCTTTACAGCGATTTATTTAAAAAAATATAGTTGGGTACGCATCGAATCAATGGTTAGTTTAAGTTCAGTTTTGTTGACTTTACATTGCTATATTAAACTATGTTTTTATTTTCTTAATTGGGTTATTATTTCAACATAGCGTTTGAAATATAGGGTAAATACCCCTTTATATATTCCCCAAAAAAAACTACAAGTTGTTGATTTTATTAGGGTGTAAATACTCAAGAATGAATAGGTAATGGAAAATATAATGACTTATAATGTGTTGAATTTAAAGGAAATAAAGTCTATCCTCTTTGTCTGTATGGGCAATATTTGTCGTTCGCCAAGTGCAGAAGCGGTTTTTCGTCAGAAATCACAAGCGCTCTCATTAATCATAGATTCAGCTGGGATCCTTGGTTCACATGCCCGTGAAAAACCTGATCACCGAGCACAAAAAGCGGGTATTGCACGAGGATATTCCTTTGATAAAATTAAGGCGCGTAAAGTTACTGAACAAGATTTTGAAAATTTTGACTTGATATTAGCGATGGATAAAAAAAACGTTCAAGATTTAATGAAAGTCGCGCCTGAAGGTCTTCAGTATAAAGTACAGTTATTTTTAGATTATGCGGAAAATGTTGAGGATCAAGAGGTACCAGATCCTTACTACGGTGGTGCTAAAGGCTTCCAGTTTGTTTTAGATTTAGTAGAAGATGCCAGTGACGGGCTAATTAAACGCCTGATAAGTGCATAAGAGCCTTTTAAGCTGAGCTTAAATAACCTTTAAGTACTAATAGCTGTTTATGCCTATGTTATAAAATATTGCCCACTTGTGCTGGTTATAAGCTACACCACGGCAGCGCTGCTCTCAATCACAATAGCCAGTTATTTCTTTTGCCTTGATTTATTTTCACTTCGTACAACAAGATCACAAACTTAATGACATTGGCATTAAGTAATTTGCAGACAGATAACTAGAGATAACTAGCTAAAATAGAAAACCAAAATACCAAAATACAGAAATTAAAAAGCCAATTGCGTAATGCAATTGGCTTTTTTTTTAGTCCTTCAGATATTTATCCTGAAGATTAGTGGGTAACTTAACTAAGTGTTGGTTTAGTTGGACCCGCTGAATTTCGGCTAGTAACATTAGAAAAAAGTGAAGATTTTCCTGACTTAATATGCACTGTTCTCTGTTCATTCGCTACAAAGTCACGAGGAATAGTGCCATCACTAACAACAGTTTCTGGCTTAGTCATTGGCGCCGATGCTTTACCTGATGTTTTACTTGCTGCCGCTTTAACTTTACGTTTAATGTTTTTTACTTTAGCACGTACTTTCTTAGGTTTTTCATCAAGGGTTACTGGCTTATCTTCAGTAGAGGCTGCAACGCTATCTTCAACAGTTGCTGCAACCGCATTTACAATTGCTGGCGTTTCTACTTCAGTTTTTGCTACTAAAGGCTCTGGTGCTATTGTTGCAGGTTGTTCGATAGAAACTTGTTCTTCTATCTTAGCCTCTACTACAGGTGCCTCAGCTTTTTGGCTGTTAACTTCTTCAGTAGTGTCAGTATTTTCTACTTGTACTTCAGCTGTTGACGCTACTTCATTAACGGTTGATGTTGCTGCTTCGTCCGCTACGTTTGCTGTTTGCGTATTAACAGTTACATCAGCTTTAATAACGACTGTTTCAGGCTCATCAAAAGGTAAGTTTTGCTGAACTTCATTTTCTGTGTCATTAATCACTTGTGTTAATGCGTCTGCTTGTACCTTTTGAACTTGCTCAACACTAGGTGCTGTCTCAGATACTTCAGCCGTAGCATTAGCGTCATTAACATTACTACTAGATTCAACTGAGTTTTGTTCTGGATAACGAGCCGTTACTGGATCTTCAGTAATTTCACTCTTAACATCGCTTGCCTCTGCATTTTGTCTACGACGTTGGCCGTGGGCACGCATATGGCGAGGAGAACGTCGGCTTCTTGGGCGTTGTTCTTCTTTTACATTGTTAGTTGCTTGTTCGACAGTGGCGTTATCAACATTATCAGTCGCATCTGCTACTGTTGAGTTATCAACTTTACTAGTCTCAACTTTATTAGTCTCAACTTTACTAGTCTCAACTTTACTAGTTTCAACAGTATTGTGTTTAGGTGTCGTGTCTTGAACTAGGCTAACATCAGCTGCAATATTCTCAACATGCGTATTGTTTTTAACATCACTATTAACCCGCACTTTTTGGCGAATATTACGACGTTGACGACGCTCAGTTAGTTTGTCTTCTTTAGGTTTTTGTACGCGTTCTTTTTGAGGCTTAGCTGTTGTTGCAGGTGCCACAGGCGATGTAGGTGTTACATTGCTTTGGCTATTTGCACTATTGTCATTGGCCTCTTGAGATTTACGTTTGTCATTGCGAGAATCGTTGCGACCTTCATTACGAGAGTCATTATGGCTTTCGTTACGGTTTTCGTTACGTCCTTCATTACGGCTTTCGTTGCGAGAATCGTTACGATTATTGCGGCGCTGACCTTGACGAGCTCTTTGAGGGCGACGTTCACTACTTTTAGTATTGCTCTCTTGAGGTTTTTTCGGTTCAGGTTTAATTTCTTCTTTTTCTTCTGCGGCAAAAAGAGACTTAGCCCAAGACACAATACCAGCAAGTAAGCTTTTTGTTTCAGCTTGTTTTACTACAACAGGCTCTGCAGGCTCTTGCTTTTTTGGGGCTTGTTTAGGTGAAGACATACCTTGAAGTAGCGGTTCATCACGTTTGTTGACTTCTTTATCAAATTTAGGCATCACAGCTTCTTCAGATGCTGCTTGTCTAATCATTACATCGTAGCTGGCTTCTTCGATACCTTCGTCATTTCTTACGCGAATAACTTCATATTGTGGCGTGACCATATTCGGATTTGGGATAATAAGAATATTGACGCTGTGTTGTTTTTCAATATGAAATACTGAGCGGCGTTTTTCATTTAATAAATAGGTTGCAACAGGTACAGGAACTTGTGCTTGCACTTGTTGTGTGTTGTCTTTAATGGCTTCTTCTTCCATTAAACGTAATATTGATAATGCCAATGACTCAACGCCACGAACATGACCAGTACCACTACAACGAGGACATACACTTTGGCTAATTTCACCAATAGAAGGACGTAAACGCTGACGTGACATTTCAAGCAAGCCAAAGCGAGATATGCGACCTAACTGAATGCGAGCTCTGTCTTGTTTCACAGCATCGCGCATTCTATTTTCAACTTCACGTTGATGACGAACTGGGGTCATATCGATAAAATCGATAACCACTAAACCACCTAAGTCACGTAAGCGTAATTGGCGAGCAATTTCTTCAGCGGCTTCTAAGTTAGTATTGAATGCTGTTTCTTCGATATCACTGCCTTTAGTTGCTCGGGCAGAGTTAATATCAATTGAGGTCATTGCTTCTGTTGGGTCAATAACGATTGAACCACCAGAAGGCAAACGCACTTCGCGTTGAAAAGCTGTTTCTATTTGCGTTTCAATTTGATAATGGGTAAATAAAGGTACGTCATTGCTGTAAAGCTTAACTTTACTCAAGAAGTCTGGACGCACAACTTCAATGTGTTTTTTAACACTTTCAAATATTTTAGGGCGATCAATCAATACTTCGCCAATATCACGACGTAAATAATCGCGAATAGCACGTAAAATAACGTTAGTTTCTTGATGGATTAAAAACGGTGCAGGACGGCTTGCGCCGGCTTCTGAAATAGCATTCCAATGGTGTAATAGAACGTTTAAATCCCATTCAAGTTCATCATATTCTTTACCAACACCTGCGGTAC
This sequence comes from Colwellia sp. MB02u-9, assembly GCF_014077085.1. Classification (NCBI taxonomy): domain Bacteria; kingdom Pseudomonadati; phylum Pseudomonadota; class Gammaproteobacteria; order Alteromonadales; family Colwelliaceae; genus Colwellia; species Colwellia sp. MB02u-9. The sequence goes on along the minus strand of NZ_JACGVF010000094.1, from coordinate 350,687 downwards.
GAACAATTAAGCCCATGCCCTTAGGTAGAGTAAGCTTACTTAATGAGGTTTTTAAGTCTGTGCGCTCATCACCTTCAATGCGACGTGAAATACCGCCAGCGCGAGGGTTGTTTGGCATCAGTACTAAATAACTACCGGCAAGACTAATAAAAGTAGTTAACGCAGCGCCTTTTTGGCCACGTTCTTCTTTATCAATTTGCACGATAACTTCTTGGCCTTCACGCAATACTTCTTTGATATTAGGACGGCCTTGAAAGCTGTAACCTTTAGGGAAGTATTCACGCGCGATTTCTTTCATAGGTAAGAAACCGTGACGATCAGCGCCGTAGTCGACAAACGCCGCTTCTAATGACGGTTCAATACGGGTGATTTTGGCTTTATAGATATTTGATTTTTTTTGTTCGTGACCAGGACTTTCGATATCTAAATCATAAAGTTGTTGACCATCGACAAGCGCTACACGCAATTCTTCTGATTGTGTAGCATTAATTAACATACGTTTCATAGTTTGTGTGACTCATTTTAGTCACAACACACCATTGCTTAGAACACAAAGTAACCTATCGCTATGGTAACAGCAACTTGTCAGCCTCACGGGTGTCAATCTTACTACGCCATATTACGTAGCAAGCTGTTAAAAATTCTGATTGTCTAATATAACTGAGGTGTTTGACACCGCAATAAAATTGATTCTTTATGTGCTCAGCCTGTGTGCTGTGCGCAACAGAAAATTAAGTGCTTCGTTAATTTTAGTTCGATATTATTATCGTGTTTTCTAATAATTTAACGGTTGAAAATGTGACTTATTTTTTCTGTTTAATTACATAATTGCTTTAATTGCGCTGGACAATATGTTTATGCGTTATTTTTGACAAGTTACACGCGTCAAATTCGCAATAGGCCTTACTTTTAATATCTCAACAATGATGTTTGATAAAATTGTTTCATACTAACGTGGCCGCATACTTGCCTCTTACGTCTCGCTTAAAGCATCCTTTTTACTTGTTACTGCTAATATGTAGCAATAACCATCTTATTATCACACTTTATTTATGGATAAGGCAATTAAATCCTCGTTTTAATTGCCTGTACTTAGAAAAAAATATGTTAAACTGCGAACAATTATGGTTCCTAGTAAAACAGATATGACTGATAGCCCAAAAGCGCCTAGCAAAATAGATATAACAGATACCCCAAAACCTCAAGTTAGATTTTTCACTGTAGACAGTGAAGATGCGGGTCAGCGTATCGACAACTTTTTAATGAAAACATTAAAAGGTGTGCCAAAAAGTATGTTTTATCGCCTGTTACGAAAAGGCGAAATACGTGTTAATAAAAAGCGTACCAAGCCTGAGTACAAGTTAGTTGATGAAGACATTATTCGCGTTGCTCCTATTCGTGTGTCGGAAAATACTAATACAGTGTCTACACAATTAAATGTTGTTGCTAACTTAGAGAAACAAATACTCTTTGAAGACGAGCGTTTAATTGTTATCAATAAACCTTCTGGTATGGCAGTACATGGTGGTAGTGGATTAAGTTTTGGTTTAATTGAAGCACTTCGAGCTTTGCGACCAGATGCGCGAATGTTAGAACTAGTGCATCGACTTGACCGAGATACTTCCGGTTGTTTAGTTGTCGCAAAAAAACGTTCAGCACTACGACACTTGCATGAACAACTTAGAAATAAAACCGTACAAAAGTATTATCACGCTTTGGTTAAAGGCCGTTGGTCGAGTAAATTAACCCGTGTTGCGGAAGGGTTAAAGAAAAATGACTTAAAGTCTGGTGAACGTGTGGTGGTGGTAGATAATATTAATGGTAAAGAGTCAGAAACCCGTTTTAAAGTAATCCAACATTATAAAAATGCCACGCTTGTTAGAGCCTTTCCAGTCACAGGGCGAACTCATCAAATTCGTGTGCATTGTCAAACCAAAGGCCACTCGATTGCTTACGATGCAAAATACGGCCATGAAGATTTCGATCACGAAATGAAAAACTTAGGTTTGAAACGCTTATTTCTCCATGCGGCGAGTATCGAATTCATTCACCCATTAAGTAATGAACGTATAAAAATTGAAGCACCGTTAGAACCATCGCTAGAAAAATTGTTAAAAAAATTAACTAAAGCGGATGTTCAATAAAAGTACCTAAAAAATACTGAGCTGTTGCGTGAAAGCTCAGTATTAATGTGCCAGTTATGGCATAAATAAAAATATCATTGTTTAAACTTAAAACTCTTCAATAAATTTTGTTCTAGGGTTTTAAGTTTTGCTAAGACGATGAGCTTTTTATTTTTAGGGTGCAATGAATAATAGCTTTATTAGCTTTATTTAGGGTGAGCATAATAAAACCTTATGGATCTAATATACCAAACAAGCTAAATGCCATTGCTAAAACATTGTTGGTAACTTTTAGAGTATCTAGTGGCTCGATCATACTTAAAGTCACCATCTTTTATGCCTGGTATTTATCCATTTTTTTTGATGAAAAAGTGGAACACTTAATGAATCAAATTGCTATTAGAGATGGAGCACCTAAAGCATGAGTACTTAGCTTTTTTAATCTCAACCCAGTTGTCAGTCTAATAGCGTGCCTTGCCCGACAATAGGCTTCTAGCACTGTTCTATTGGCTTAAATCCCTGTAAGCCAATAGCTTAACTTGTTTACATTGAACGTGCTTTTTGATGCACAACATCATAGATAGAGCCAAATGATTGTTTTACATTCAGGTCCATATTTATATGGAGTTTTCTTGCTATATCACTAGATGATATAACCCCTCGTATATGATGACTTTTTCTATCTAGCACTAGGCAGTGACGAAGTTGATAATTTTCTAACGTTGACACTACATCACTCACCGATGCATCTAATAATTCACGATAATCAAAAGCGTGAAAATCCGACTTTGGAATCATTAAATCTTTCACTAACACATCTTCTCGACAAACCCCTTTAGATAGCTTTGCCACAATATGTTGCTCTGACAATTCATTGGTGCTGATCAGGCCAATAAAGTTATTTTCTTCTGAGACCACAATGTTCATTCTAACGTGGGTTTTTAACATTAATTCTAATGCGGTAACGGCCATAGTATCGCCGTCGATCATGATAGCTTTATGAACTTTAAAATCAGTAAATATTTTTACCGCAGGTGATTGTAAGTTAATTTCTTCAAACTGCTCTGGTGAGACAATATTATCGGTATCTTCTAAGTTAACTAAATGTAATTTTTTCATATTTACCTCTGAATGTTTGCTGCATTTGTTGCCAATAATATCGACGGGTCGATTGATATCTAAACAAATGCTTTTAACTATTTATTTAACCTCACATTAGAATAATGGCCGGCAATATAAATATTAAATTAATGATCAATAACTTGCTGTTATGGGGCGTTATTGAATACTTTTTATTTCTCAACGTTAATAACTTGGTGCTTATCGAAACGAACTCGTTTGATTAAATATAGACTGCTGAGCCAAAATTCACTGTTTTAAATTTTGCATGAAAAAACACGGCAGACACAATGCAAGAAAAATACACAGCTATAAAAATAAGATTTTGAGGCATTTCATTTATCTCAAAGTCAGTTTTTGGTCTTAGCAAGATATTGCCGTGCTTAACTTACAGGAGCTAGAGCACGACTCATCAATAAGATAAAACCTTAATATTATGCGATAAACGTATAGTGAAAAATAAAAGCTGGGGGAGCTCTAGAGTGAAAATTATGAAAATAATACTGCAGAATGAAGGGACTTAAATCACTTAAATTAATATAGTTACAATTTTGAAGCTGAACAATGGATGGGTATAACAATGAAGGGTCATCAAAATCTAGATTGTCAACTTGTTCAATTTCAGCAATATTCGATTTTGTAAAACTTAAATCACCTAAAGCGGTTAAGTCTATTTCATTCGCTGAAACAGCCGGTGATAACATGCTTATAATGAAAAGAAATTTAAACATCGCTTTAAACATTTTTTTAAACATTGCCTAGGTAAATTTAAGGTAAATTATAGTTATGTATAGTTATGCTTTAAGTGATGGAGTGGTGATAGCCATAATTCAAGTTAAAAAATATAAAAATAGCTCATTAATTACCAAAAGTTAATCGCTCAACTAGCAGAATGTAAGCTTGGGTGTGATGAATACGGTTATATATAACGCACTGTAATACCCATTTGATTAATTATCTGCTCATTTTTCATGGTTGAAATGAAAAACTACAGGACTACAAAGTTGCATAACGACTGACTAAATTTTCCGCCTTATATTTAGCCATTTTTACTGATGAAAAAGTAGAACACTTAATGAGTTAAATGGGTATAAAACAATTTGTGAATGGAAACTAAAAGAGATACACGCCATGTTGAACAATCAATGTATCTCTTTTTTTGGCTAGTTAAGTTATTTATGCTGGATCTTAAGCGGTTATAAGAACAGATAATATTTTTCTGTGCTATGTGATACGATTCAACGTCAAATTAAGCGCTAATTTAAGCAGCACAGTGAGTTTATTTAAACACTGACCTGTTCTGCTAACACATTTACATCATGTTGCTTTAATAACTCAACCAGCTTGATAAGCGGTAAACCAATTAAAGTGTTGGGATCATCACCTTCCAACTTTTTGAACAAACAAATGCCTAATCCTTCACTTTTAAAACTACCGGCACAGTTATAGGGTTGCTCTGCGTGCAGGTAATTTTCAATGTCGCTTAGCGAAAGCTGATTAAAATGCACTAAAAAAGGCTCTATTAAAGCGGTTGTGTAATCTAAACCGCTGTCATAGACACATAAGCCGGTGTAAAAAACGACAGTTTTATTACTAAATTTTTCTAGTTGCTTAACGGCATTTTCAAAGTTATGTGGCTTGCCAAGTATTTCACCGTCACACATCGCTACCTGATCTGAGCCTATAATTAAAGCGTCAGGAAATTCGCCGGCAACTGCTTTAGCTTTTTCAATGGCTAAACGTTCAACTAACTCGACGGGTGACTCGTTGTCAAACGCGCTTTCATCAATATTAGGTTTAGCACAGACAAAGGGAATATTAAGTTTTTCTAAAATTTCTTTACGAAAAGGGGAGGTGGAGCCTAAAACAAGTTTTTTCATTAATATCACTCAAAATATAAACAGATTGCTGTTAATATATGGCCTATCTTGAGTTTTTAAACAAATTTAGCTATTTTTCTTTTGACACTAGGTGATTGGCACCTTATTATGCGCGCCTTATGAAAAATCTTAAACTCCCGATAACGATAGACCCATCCAGAAGCGCACAGCGAAAGTTAGTGTGTGACGGATACTTTGAAGTATCTGGGATGAATAGATTGCTAGCTGTGTGTCAAACACGGTCTGAGCAGGTCCAAGTAAATGCCACTTTTGATGTGGATGAAGTTGGCTTGATAGTAATATCAGGTTCCTCATCGGCAACAGTTGCATTAACTTGTCAGCGATGTACTGAAGAGTTCGAATTGGAACTAGAAGTAAGTTTTACTTTTAGCCCAGTGAAAGACGTTGAAGCTGAAGCTGAGTTGCCGTCATATTATGACGCAATTGAATTAGATGAAAATGGTGAAGTTAACTTGCTTGAGTTAGTGGAGGATGAGTTTTTACTCGCGATTCCATTAATTCCAAGGCATTCGATCAAAGATTGTCAGTCTCCGGCTGATAGTGTTTGGGGTAAATTGCCTGAAGAGCTTGAAAAACCGAGTCCATTTGATGTATTGAAAAAACTTAAATAGTTAATTTTTAGCTAATAACCAAATTTTTAGGAGTAGGCAATGGCAGTTCAAAAGAGCAAAAAGTCTCGTTCAAGACGTGGCATGCGCCGTTCACATGACGCAGTAACGGCAACGCATTTATCAACAGATCCAGTATCTGGTGAAACTCACCGTCGTCACCATGTAACAGCTGATGGCTTTTACAAAGGTGTTAAAGTAATCAATAAGTAATCTGTAACGATTACCTTGATTAATCTAACCATAGCGTTAGATGTTATGGGGGGCGATCAAGGCCCCCACGTAACACTTCCTGCAGCAATGCTCGCAATAGAAAACTTCCCCAATCTTCACTTATTATTGTGTGGTGACGAAGCCGTCATTATTGAAATACTCTCAAAAAAACAATTTTACCCTCATCCAAGAATAACCTTATACCCAACAACCCAAGTTGTTGAGATGAACGATAAACCTATTTTTGCCTTGCGTAATAAAAAGCAATCATCCATGCGCAAGACCTTAGATTTGGTTCACGAAGGCCAAGCACAAGCTTGCGTGAGCGCGGGTAATACAGGGGCACTTTTTTCAATGGCGCACTTTGTCTTAAAAACCTTACCTGGAGTAGAGCGCCCAGCACTCATTTCTGCATTACCTAGCAACAAGCCTGAGCAACATGTTTTTATGTTGGATTTAGGGGCGAATGTTTTTTGTGACTCAAACGTATTATATCAATTTGCTATTATGGGCTCAGTCATGGCAAAAGAGGTTGATGGTATTGAAAATCCGAAAGTCGCGTTATTAAACATGGGTGAAGAAGAAAATAAAGGCAGCGATCATATCAAACAAACTGCCAGCTATTTACAGGCCAATGATGATATTAATTATATTGGTTTTATAGAAGGTAATGATATTTTTACTAATAAAGCTGATGTTATTGTTTGTGACGGTTTTGTTGGCAATGTTGCGTTGAAAACTTGTGAAGGTGTGGCCAAAATGGTCTATACACAACTACAAGAAATCATCAAAAAACACTTTTTAGCGCGAATTATGGGCAAATTATTGTCTAAGACCTTAAAAAAACTCTTTAAACCCATGAACCCCGACCAGTACAACGGTGCAAGTTTGATAGGATTGCGCGGTATTGTGGTGAAAAGCCATGGTAACGCCAATGTAACCGCATTTTATACGGCGATTACTGAAGCTATTACCGAGGTTGATCGGCAAGTACCGACAAAAATCAAAGATAAGCTTGAACATAGTTTATGCCACAAATAATATTTTTTGGCTATATAGCCGCGTAACAGGTGAATATAAGCTTGAGCAATTACAGCAGCGTAGATCGGGTAATGATTTACGCTGATACAGTGAAAAATTAAATTAAATTAGGTCTAATAATGCAAAATAATTTAGCGTTTGTCTTTCCCGGTCAAGGTTCACAATCTCTAGCTATGTTGGCGGATTTTGCTGAAAATGAAGTAGTACAAAATACTTTTGCGGAAGCATCTGCAGCACTAGGTTACAATTTATGGCACTTGGTTCAACAAGGGCCAGTTGAAAAGTTAAACCAAACAAACTTTACCCAACCTGCGTTATTAACGGCTAGTGTTGCCATTTGGCGTGTATGGCATGCTAATTCATCAATAACACCTAAACTATTAGCAGGTCATAGTTTAGGTGAATACTCAGCGCTAGTGTGCGCAGGGGTGTTATCGTTGGCGGATGCTGTTAAGCTCGTAGAGAAGCGTGGTGAGTTCATGCAAGCATCTGTGCCTGAAGGCGTTGGTGCGATGGCCGCCATTATTGGTCTTGATGATAAAATTATTATTGATGCCTGTGCAAAAGCGGCAAATGATGAAGTTGTTTCAGCGGTGAATTTTAATTCTCCTGGCCAGGTGGTTATTGCAGGTCATAAGGCGGCCGTTGAACGAGCGGGTATATTATGTAAAGCAGCCGGTGCAAAACGCGTGCTACCTTTACCGGTAAGCGTACCATCACATTGTGCATTAATGAAAGATGCGGCAGAAAAGTTAGCAGAAGAATTTAACAATGTTAGCTTTAATGAACCGACTATCCCAGTGGTTAATAATGTTGACGTTACCGCTGAAAACTCGGTTGAAGCTATTAAAATAGCACTGATTAAGCAATTATATAGCCCAGTTCGTTGGACAGAAACTATTCAGTATTTAGCGCAACAGGGTATTGAAATTGCGATCGAAGCAGGGCCAGGTAAAGTATTACAGGGCTTGTTAAAACGCATTGATAAAACCATCAGTTGTCAATCTGTTAATGACAGTGCGTCGTTAACTAAAGCATTAGAATCAGTAGAGTAAAATTATATGTTTTCATTAGACGGTAAAGTCATTTTAGTGACGGGCGCAAGTCGTGGTATAGGTAAAGCTATTGCAACACAACTTAAAGCTTTGGGTGGTAATGTTATTGGTACGGCAACCTCTGAACACGGTGCGGCTAATATCAGTGAGTATTTAGGTGAAGGCCAAGGTTTGGTGTTAAATGTCACTGACGATGCCTCAATTAGCGCTATGTTTGATTTAATCAAAGAAAAACATGGTTCAGTTGATGTTTTAGTCAATAATGCGGGTATTACGCGTGACAATTTACTGATGCGTATGAAAGATGATGAATGGAATGATATTATAGAGACCAATCTAACATCGGTCTTTAAAATCAGCAAAGCGGTATTACGCGCTATGATGAAAAAACGCCATGGCCGCATTATCAATATTGGCTCGGTTGTGGGTACAATGGGCAACGCGGGTCAGGTTAACTATGCGACTGCGAAAGCCGGATTACTTGGTTTTACTAAATCTTTAGCACGTGAAGTTGCTTCTCGTGGCATAACCGTTAATACCGTTTCACCTGGTTTTATTGATACAGATATGACCCAAACATTAACGGATGAGCAAAAAGAAGGCATTTTTGCCCAAGTACCGGCCAACCGTTTAGGTAAGCCGGAAGAAATTGCTAACGCTGTTGCTTTCTTAGCATCTGATGGCGCGGCGTATATTACGGGTGAAACATTACACGTAAATGGTGGCATGTACATGGTTTAACACAAGTTTGCTTTTTGGCGATTTTATGTTAAATTCGAACAAATTATATACTGTCAACAGATTAGACCAGCAAAAAAGTAAAATTAGAAGCTTGCATGGTCGGCTTTTGACGAATAAACTACATACAATTCTGAACAATTGTATTTTCTAGTAAAGGAAGAAAAATGAGCACTATTGAAGAACGCGTAAAAAAAATTACTATTGAGCAACTTGGTGTAAGCGAAGACGAAGTTAAAGTTGAAGCTTCTTTTGTTGACGACTTAGGTGCAGATTCTCTAGACACTGTTGAATTAGTAATGGCATTAGAAGAAGAATTCGATACTGAAATTCCAGATGAAGAAGCTGAAAAAATTACAACAGTTCAAGCCGCAATCGATTACGTTACTGCTAACCAGTAATAATAAACGAATGTGATTAATTTCAGGCGGTTTAATTACCGCCTGATTTGTTTTTATAGTTTGAAAATATTTACAGCAAACACTTAACTTAAGTCATATTAAGCGCTAAGTGAGCTGAAATTAAACTCCCGCTTTTATTCAATTCTATCGGAGGCAGCACATCTCATGAGACGCGTTGTAGTAACCGGTCTTGGCATGCTTAGCCCTCTAGGCAACAGCCCTGAATCAACCTGGACAAATCTACTACTTGGTAAAAGTGGTATTGCTGACATTACGCATTTTGATACCACTGAGTATCCAACGCGTTTTGCCGGTTTAGTTAAAGGGTTTGATGCAGAAGACTATATGGCTCGTAAAGATGCCAGAAAAATGGATTTATTTATTCAATATGGCGTTGCTGCAGGTGTGCAAGCCGTTAAAGATTCTGGTATAGAAATTAACGAAGAAAATGCCCCACGTATAGGGGTAGCTATTGGCTCTGGCATTGGTGGCTTAGGTCTTATTGAAGAAAACCATGCTAAATTGTTAAATAATGGTCCACGTAAATTGTCACCATTTTTTGTACCTTCTACCATTATCAACATGATTGCGGGTCATTTATCCATTATTTTTGGCTTGAAAGGCCCCAATATCTCGATTGTTACCGCTTGTACTAGTGGTGTACATAATATTGGCCATGCAGCCCGTATGATAGCCTACGGTGATGCTGATGCTATGGTTGCTGGTGGTGCAGAAAAAGCATCAACCACATTAGGTCTAGGGGGCTTTGGTGCTGCACGTGCCATGTCAACGCGAAATGATGCACCACAACAAGCTTCACGACCATGGGATAAAGACCGCGATGGCTTTGTTCTGGGTGATGGTGCGGGTGTACTTGTACTTGAAGAGTATGAACATGCGAAAGCCCGTGGCGCAAAAATTTATGCTGAATTAGCAGGTTTTGGTATGAGTGGTGATGCCTATCATATGACCTCACCGCCGGCTGATGGTGCAGGCGCGGCTTTAGCAATGAAAAATGCCATCAATGATGCGAAAGTTGATATTGCTAAAATTGGTTATATCAATGCTCATGGCACTTCAACACCGACAGGCGATATTGCCGAAACCAATGCGATTAAATCTGTATTTGGTAGTTCAGCTTTTGATGTCATGGTAGGGTCAACTAAGTCTATGACAGGGCATTTACTCGGTGCTGCCGGTGCTGTTGAAGCAATTTTCAGCATTCAAGCATTAGTTAATAATGCGGTGCCTCCAACCATTAATTTAGATAACCCTGATGAAGGCTGTGATCTTGATTATGTTGCGCATACTGCACGAGATGCTAATTTAGATTACGTGTTGTGTAACTCATTTGGTTTTGGTGGTACAAATGGCTCGTTGATCTTCAAAAGAATTTAGTGAACTGTAGAGATTAAAAAGTCACGTTATTACATCAAATGTACTTTTAATTTCATTAGCGCTTGAATTTAAAAGCTTAAGCCTGAATACTGCTGTATTCAGGCTTTTTTATGGCAATTATGGTATTAAGTTTTGTAGACGGAAAAATAGCTAATTCGATATCAATTGATGATCGTGGCCTAGCTTATGGTGATGGTTGCTTTACTACCGCTTTGATTACTGATGGTAAAGTGGCTATGTTGCCAGAGCACCTCAATCGTTTGGCACAGCAAAGTCAGCAACTAGGCTTACCTAAAGTAGCCTTACCTGTGCTAGCAGAAAGTATAAGAAAAATCAGCGTAGGAATTAAGATCGGCATCGTCAAAGTTATTATCACCTGTGGTAGCGGCGGTCGTGGCTATTCGCGCCTTGGTGCAGAGCAAGCTAGGGTAATTATTTCCGTCAGTGATTACCCTAAGTTTTATCCTCAATGGCAAAAACAGGGGATTTGCGTAGGGATTAGTGAGCTAAAGCTCGGTATTAACCCTATGCTGGCCGGTTTAAAACACTTAAACCGTTTAGAGCAAGTTATGTTAAGAGCCGAGCTAGATAGACGCACAGAAGATGATATAGTTGCTAGTGATATTAATGGCAATGTTATTGAATGTTGTAGTGCTAATGTCTTTTGGTTAAAAGCGGGGCAATGGCAAACACCGATATTAAGCACTGCCGGCGTGGCTGGCTTAATGCGGGCGAAAATATTGTTAAATAACCCGAATATTCAACAAGATAATTATCCACTGTCTCAATTAGATAATATCGATGCGATGTTTATTAGTAACGCCATTTTAGGTATAGTGCCGGTTAAGATTTTTAATGGTCAACAATTGGATATTTCACAGGTTAAAAGCATACAAAGCCAATGCCTTAACGTTGAAAGCTAAGATATAAAGATGAAAAGATTTTTTTTAAGCCTGTCGTTGTTGGTTAGAAGAACATTAATGACTTTAGCGGTTTGTGTACTACTCAGTATTTTGGCTGTTATTGGCGTTATGATAATGTCAGAAATGAAAGTTCAGCAGCCACTCGCTATTAAACAAACTGAGTTTTTAACGATTAAGCACGGTACTTCATTTAATGCTTTTTCCAAGCAGTTGGTTGATAAAGGCTGGTTGCAAGAGCGTTTTTGGCTACGCAGTTATGTGAAATTTAATCCTCAAGATAGCAAAATAAAGTCAGGAACCTATCAAGTACAGGCAAACATAAGTACGATAGAACTGCTTGATTTAGTGGTATCAGGTAAAGAACATCAATTTTCTATTACCCTTATCGAAGGTAGCACCTTCAAGCAAGTTTTGGCTCAGTTAGCACAACATCAACATATTACCCATCAACTTGCTAATTTAACCCTAGTGGCTATTGCGAAAAAATTATCCATAGCGCAAGATAATCCTGAAGGATGGCTGTTTCCTGATACCTATGCGTTTACCCAAGATACAACGGATTTGAGCATCATTAAACGTGCATATGAAAAAATGCAAAACGCGTTAGCAGTGCAGTGGCATAATAGAGCTGAAAACTTACCCTACAAAACGCCATATCAAGCACTTATCATGGCGTCAATTATTGAAAAAGAAAGTGGCCGGCACACTGAACATCCTCGTATATCGTCGGTATTTGTTAACCGTTTAAATAAAAAAATGCGTTTACAAACTGACCCAACGGTAATTTACGGTTTGGGTGAACGTTACCAAGGTGATATCACTTACGCTCACTTGCGGGAAAAAACCGCTTATAATACCTATAAAATAAAAGGCTTACCGCCAACACCCATCGCGTTACCTGGTGCTCAAGCGCTGCAAGCCGCATTAAATCCAGAGTTGAGTGACTATTTGTATTTTGTTAGCAATGGCGCAGGCGAACATATATTTTCCAAAAATTTAGCCGATCATAACCGTGCGGTAACCAAGTATCAGCGTAAGAAAAACTAACGTTCACATTTTAATAAAGTATTTTGGATGATTTCAGCATGAAGAAAGGTAAGTTTATTGTTGTCGAAGGCATAGAAGGCGCAGGTAAGTCATCGGCTATTAGCGTTATTGAAGCTGTGTTAAATAAATATAATATCCCTTTTATAAAAACTCGAGAGCCTGGTGGTACGCCATTAGCCGAAGCTCTGCGAGACATTGTAAAATCAGTCAGTCATGATGAAAAGCTAACGCAAGAAACTGAACTTTTGTTGATGTATGCCAGTCGTAGTCAATTGCTAGTGAATAGAATTTTACCCGCCTTAGCAGAAGGTACCTGGGTGATTGGCGACCGTCATGACTTATCATCACGGGCTTATCAAGGTGGTGGACGACAGTTTGACGATGCGATAATGAATGCTATAGCTGATGTTACCTTAAAGGGCTTTACACCCGACTTAACCGTCTATTTAGATATTGCGCCAGAATTAGGTTTAGCTCGAGCACAAGCGCGAGGCGAATTAGATCGGATTGAACAAGAAAAAATTGATTTTTTTCAGCGCGTACGCAACAAATATCTAGCTTTGGCACAAGCGTCAGACAGCACAGATATTATAGATGCGAGCCAAGAGATGGACCTGGTGCACAAAGCTGTAGTCAACTCAGTCGAAGCTTTTATTAATAGTAAACAAGGCTAACAGATGAAAACTTGGTTATTGGCGCTTCAGCAGCAATTGTCTCGACAAATTCACGCAAATAAGCTTCCTCATGCCTTGTTATTTTCTGGTGTTGATGGCGCGGGTCAAGAAGAAATAGCGCACTGGCTGATTAACGTGCTGCTGTGTCAAGACTTAAAACAAGACTGGCCACAAAACAGACCACCAGAAAAAGAAGAAAATTTAAGCCCAGTAAGCCCAGTAAGCCAAGTAAGCCAAGTAAGCCCAGTAAGCAAAGTAAGTGAAGAAACGACCAATGTGCAGCCGTTTATTTTTCAGCCTTGCGGTTATTGCAAAACTTGCAAGTTGTTTACCAATGGCAGTTATCCGGATCATCTGACTATCGTTAATGACAAAAATACCATTGGCGTAGATGCCATACGGAAACTGAGCCAATTTTTTGAGAAAACCGCTCATATCGGCATCGCTAAAACAGCCTTAGTCAATCATGCTGACACCATGACCGTATCAGCAGCTAATGCGTTATTAAAAACGTTAGAAGAGCCAACCTCTCAAAGTTTCATTATGTTAACAACGCATAGCAGTGATGTGCTGTTACCTACTATTATCAGTCGTTGTCAAAAATTTGAAATACGTCCACCGGTCGGCAAAAAACTTTTGGCTGAATATAAAAAACAGGGTAATGATGTTTTTGTAAACCTTAGTCATCTTAGCGAATTAACAGACGAAGCAACTGCCGTTGCGTTTACCGCGTTTCGTGATAAGGTCAAAGACTATTTATGCGCTCATCAACACCGTGCAGAGATATTAACCTTATTGGTTGAACGTCATGATGGCTTTCGTTGGTTGGAAAAAATCTTAGTTAATTTGATGCGTAATCAATGGGGCTGGCCAACAGCAGGACATGAAAATCAACAAGCAAGTGTCATCAATAAACAACAGTTATGGCAGGTATATAATTTAGTCCAAGCGGCCAATATTAAGTTAAAGACATTAGTGCAAGTTAATCGGCAGTTTTTAAGTGAAAAATTACTCACCGATATTAGCCTTGTCGTTGAACAAAAAAATCAATAAAAACATTAATAAAAAAGCCAATAAAAATAGAGGGATGATTTTGAAAAATATTACACTTGATTTTATGTCAGATCGTGATTTATATCAGTCATATATGCCGTTTATGAAAAATGGTGGTTTATTTGTTCGCACCACAGAGCATTATGAATTAGCCACTGATGTGAATTTGCTTGTGACATTACCTGACTCCTTAGAGCCTTCAAAAATTAAAGGCAAAGTTTCTTGGATCACCCCCATTGGCGCGCAAAACGGTACACCTGCAGGCATAGGTGTTAGTTTTTTTGAAGATCCTGACAATATGCGTAGCCAAATTGACAAAGCGATAGGGCATTTATTGAGTTCATCTGAGCCGACCTTATCAATGTAACATGCTTATTTTTATCTAACTAAAATAGCACTATTGAATATTATGCCCATTGAGAATGTTTTTGTGATGTCAGCAACTCATTAATTCAATCGGTATGATAAATACCCAAACTAACCTTTAGCACCTTTGTGCGGAGTAACCCTGTGTTCATAGATTCCCATTGTCATTTAGACCGTTTAAAACTCGAAGATTTTGACAATAATTTAGATAATGTTGTTAATGCGGCCTTGGCAGAAAAGGTTAATACTTTATTGTGTGTTAGCGTTACTTTAGAAGACTTTCCAGCGATGGCAGAAGCAACGGCTAAATATGACAATGTTTGGCTAACCTGTGGTGCGCATCCGCTGAATCAAGCGGATGAAATTGACCCGGCACTATTAACTCGTTTAGCGACCGACCCACGTGTTGTCGCTATTGGTGAAACGGGCCTTGATTATTTTTATGCGCCCGAAACAAAACCAGTGCAGTTAGACTCTTTTCGAAAACATATACACGTTGCTAATCAGCTAAAAAAACCCCTGATTATCCACACTAGAGGTGCTCAAGAAGATACCTTAGCTATGTTAAGAGCAGAGCAGGCGGAAAATGTTGGTGGCATTTTACATTGCTTTACTGAAAGTTGGGAGATGGCTGAACAAGCAATAGCGATGGGTTTTTATATCTCCTTTTCCGGCATTGTTACTTTTAAAAATGCGACTGATTTAAAAGAAGTGGCGAAAAAAGTACCCTCAGACCGTTTTTTAATTGAAACGGATGCGCCTTATTTAGCACCAGTGCCCCATCGTGGTAAACAAAATCAGCCCGCTTACGTAGTTGAAGTCGCAAAACATTTAGCCAGTATTCGTGGTACTTCGGTTGCAGAGATTGCCCGACAATCGAGTGAGAACTTTCATCGTTTGTTTCCTGAAACTATTCCTGTCAAATAGTGCTACTTAAGAGAATTTTTAATACTATGAGTCAAAACTAACCATAACACTATGGCTAGTCTTGTGTGTCATAATATTTATACTAAGAATAAAAATAAAAGAGAGCAGGTTTGTTAAATCGTATTTGGAGCGGATTTTTCTTTGTTGCCTTTATTTCTGCCATAGTGCAATGGCTGGTTTTTGATCAAATTTTAATTTTTGAAGAAATTGTTAACGCCATTTTTGATATGTCTAAGGTAACGGTTGAGATTGCGATTGGCCTGATTGGCATTTTAAGTTTTTGGTTAGGCATGATGAAGATAGCGGAACATGCCGGTATTATCGACAAAATTGCACAGTTTATTTCACCACTATTTGTCCGTCTTATGCCAGAGGTACCCAAAGGGCATCCGGCCATAGGTTCAATGACCATGAACTTGTCGGCAAATTTCTTAGGGTTAGATAATGCGGCTACGCCTTTAGGCTTAAAAGCCATGCAAGACCTGCAATTGCTGAATCCAAACAAAGAAACGGCAAGTGATGCGCAAATACTCTTTCTGGTGTTGAATACTTCCGCGGTAACCTTATTCCCTGTTACTGTTTTTGTTTATCGTGCCCAACAGGGAGCGTTAAACCCGACTGATGTTTTTGTCCCTATTTTATTGGCAACATTTGCCTCAACCCTCGCAGGATTGTTTGCGGTTGCATTTGTGCAAAAAATAAAACTTTATCAGCAAGTTATTTTACTTTATTTAGCGGCAGGCATCGCACTTGTCGGTGGTGTTGTGGTTTATTTCACTACCTTGAGTGCAGAGTTGTTAGCGCAACAATCCTCCTTGATGGGCAATTTACTCATATTCTCCACGCTAATTAGTTTCTTATTCGTCGCCTTAAAACGCAAAGTGAATGTATATGACAGCTTTATTGAAGGGGCTAAACAAGGTTTTGAAACCAGTATAAAAATCATTCCTTATCTGTTGGCCATGTTGTGTGCGATTGGGGTATTTAGAGCCAGTGGCGCTTTAGATATTTTGATTGAAGGCATACGACAGTTAGTGTTGCTTTTTAATGGTGATACCCGTTTTGTTGATGCACTACCTACGGCATTTATGAAGCCCTTAAGTGGCTCTGGCGCTCGTGCTATGATGATAGAAACCATGAATACTCATGGCGCTGATTCATTCGCTGGTCGCTTAGCTTCTATTGTGCAAGGCTCTACTGAAACTACATTTTATGTTTTAGCGGTTTATTTTGGCTCTGTTGGTATTCGTTATAGTCGCCATGCCTTGGCTTGTGGACTTATTGCTGATCTTGCCGGCATTACTGCTGCTATTGGTGTTTGTTATTGGTTTTTTGGCTAACCCTGTCTATTGTCGACACTTGGTGGGCATTGTTAAACATGATAACAAGATGAATTAACGGATGAGTAAATGCGGGTGTATTTTACAAATACGCTTATTTAACATTGGTTTGTTTGTTTTTATTGGTGAGTAATTGTAATATCACTTCACACTATTTCATAGTGTCTACGACTAATGCCTAATGAGTATTGTCGACAATACCCTAGGCTTCACATTGACTATTACTGAAAAGTTGTTATCATAAGCGCCTTGTTTTTATATCTGTCGACAATATTAATGGCGTTAAACAACCCTACAACTCAAGCCGCGGTTACTACGGCAGATAAAGTATTTGAGCAAATGCTACACGCCATTGTTGATGGCACCATCAAATCTGGTAGTAAAATTAGTGAGCCAGAACTAGCTAAAAACTATCAAATTAGTCGTTCAACCTTGCGTGAAGCGCTAAATCGTTTGGAAAAATGTCATTTAATTGAACGTAAAGCCAATGTTGGCTCTCGTGTGGTTGAATGTTCAATTGCTGGGCTGTTAGAAATTTACGTCGTTCGCGAAGCACTCGAAGGCATGGCATGTCGCCAAGCCGCGATAAATATGACTGAAGATGAAATTATTGAAATGAAGGTCATGCTTAAGCAGCATGCAAGTGCCAAGGCATTGCGTGACGGTATTGCCTACTATCAAGAAGAAGGTGATTTAGACTTTCACTATAAAGTGATACTCGGTAGTCATAATCAACAACTCATTAATATCTTGTGTGGTCAGCTTTATCACCTTGTTCGTATGTATCGTTGCCAATTTGGAATGAATAGTCCACGAGCAACTAAAGCGTTTGATGAACATTCTCGCATTATTGAAGCGATAGCTGATCGTGATGGTGAATTAGCCGAAATGCTAATGAGGCGTCATATTGCGGCTTCACGCAAAAATATCGAAAAGAAAATTGCCCAGCAACAATAGCGGCAAGCTGTAAAGTTAATTTAATACAACATATACACGACTAAAAAAGGATAAAGCAATGTCTAAACAATTATCTCCTGGTGCTAAATTTCGCCAGGCTTTAGCAAATAATAAACCCTTGCAGGTTGTAGGTACCGTTAACGCTTATTGTGCCATGATGGCTGAACAATTAGGTCACCAAGCTATTTACTTATCTGGTGGTGGTGTTGCGAATGCCTCTTATGGCTTACCCGATTTAGGCATGACATCATTAAATGACGTTATTGCCGATGTATCACGCATTACTTCAGCTTGTAGCTTACCGCTTTTAGTGGATATTGATACCGGCTGGGGCGGTGCATTTAATATTGCTAAAACTATTCGTGATATGGAAAAAGCCGGCGCTGCTGCAGTTCACATTGAAGATCAAGTAGCGCAAAAGCGTTGTGGCCATCGTCCGAATAAAGAAATTGTTTCTACAGAAGAAATGGCGGATCGCATTAAAGCGGCCGTTGACGCGCGTATTGATAGCGACTTTTTCATTATGGCTCGCACTGACGCCTTTGCTCAGGAAGGTTTAGAAGCCGCGCTTGAACGTGCTAAAGCCTATGTTGCTGCTGGTGCAGATGGTATTTTTGCTGAAGCTATTCAAACTGAAGCGCATTACAGAGCTTTTACTGAAGCGCTTGATGTGCCGGTATTAGCCAATATTACTGAATTTGGCCAAACAGAATTGTGGAATAAAGCTCAGTTAGGCGAGTGGGGCTGCGCCATGGTGCTTTATCCGTTATCAGCATTTAGAGCGATGAATAAAGCAGCAGAGTCTGTTTATAAAACCTTGCTTGCAGATGGTGACCAAAAAACAGAAATCGATAACATGCAAACACGTATGGATTTATATGATTACCTGGGTTACCACGATTATGAGCAAAAGCTTGATGCTTTGTTCTCTGAAGGTAAAAACAAGTAGTTATATCTGTTCTACTTCAACACCTTAAAGTGGAACAGCTATAAGCATTAAAATATATCAATAAGAAACTAAATTTTAACCCTTAACAGTAAATTAATCACTGTTAAGTACTAGGGGAAAGAATAATGAAAGATAAAAAATTATCAGGTGCTGGCTTACGTGGACAAAGTGCTGGCGACACAGCTTTATGTACGGTAGGAAAATCAGGTTCGGGCTTAACTTATTGTGGTTACGATATTGCTGATTTAGCTGAAAATTCAACTTTTGAAGAAGTGGCTTACTTACTCTTCAACGGTGAACTCCCTAATGAAACAGAGCTAGCTAGCTATAAAACTGATTTATTGGCGATGCGTGATTTACCGCAAGCTTTAAAAGCTGTACTTAAGCTGATCCCAAAAGAAGCACATCCAATGGATGTTATGCGCACGGGTTGTTCATTTTTAGGTAATTTAGAACCAGAAAATGATTTTAGTGAACAAAATAAAGCTGCAAACCGCTTGTTATCGGCTTTTCCTGCCATTATGTGTTATTGGTATAAATTTTCACATGAGGGTATAGAAATTGACTGTACTTCAGATGAAGCGTCGCTAGGTGGACATTTTTTACGTCTATTAAATGGTAAAAGTCCGTCTAAACAGCATGAGCGCGTGATGGATGTATCATTAATTCTATACGCTGAGCATGAATTTAATGCCTCTACGTTTACGGCACGTGTTTGTGCTTCAACGCTATCAGATATGTTCTCATGTGTGACCGGTGCTATTGGTACGCTACGTGGGCCACTTCACGGCGGTGCTAACGAAGCTGCAATGGACATGATTGAAAAGTTTAACTCTCCTGCTGATGCCAAAGTACAAATGGCTGGTATGCTTGAGCGTAAAGAAAAAATCATGGGTTTTGGACATGCGATTTACAGCACATCTGATCCACGTAATGTCATCATCAAAGCATGGTCTGAAAAGCTGGCCGCTGAAAATGGTGATACTTCGTTATACGATATTTCAGTAGCCTGTGAAGAGTTTATGTGGGACAGCAAAAAGTTATTTTGTAATGCTGATTTTTTTCATGCCTCAACCTACAATTATATGGGGATTCCAACGAAATTATTTACCCCTATTTTTGTTTGTTCTCGTTTAACGGGTTGGGCGGCTCATGTTATGGAGCAACGTGAAAACAACCGTATTATTCGCCCGTCTGCTGACTACATTGGTGCAGAGCCTCGTAAAGTGCAACCTATCGCTACTAGGTAAGCTAACAGGTAGTTATTACTTAGCATCAATATAAATAAAAGCCTTATCTATGCTGATAGGGCTGCTATAAGCTGCTAGTGATAATGCCGTGTCATTAATTAAATTACTTAAAAAGAGTCTGTTGTACTCTTTTTTACTATGTGGAGTAAGTTATGAATTACGATTACCGCAAACCTTTGCCAGGTTATAAACACAATGGTGTAACAATAGATTTTTTCGATACACGAGAAGCGATTGAAACAATCAGCCCCGGTGCATATAAAACACTACCTTACACTTCACGTGTGCTCGCTGAACAATTAGTTCGCCGGTGTGACCCTGCAACCTTAACTGATTCGCTAAAGCAAATTATTGAAAGCAAGCAAGATTTAGACTTTCCTTGGTATCCGGCACGTGTAGTTTGTCATGACATTCTTGGTCAAACCGCTTTAGTTGATTTAGCCGGCCTTCGAGATGCCATTGCGGATCAAGGTGGCGATCCAGCTAAAGTTAACCCTGTTGTACCCACACAATTAATTGTCGACCATTCACTGGCCGTAGAAGCTGCTGGGTTTGATAGTGAAGCCTTTGAGAAAAATCGGGCAATCGAAGACCGTCGTAACGAACACCGCTTTCATTTTATTGAGTGGACCAAAACTGCTTTTAAAAATGTTGATGTTATCCCCGCGGGTAACGGCATTATGCATCAAATTAATTTAGAGAAAATGTCGCCGGTTATTCAAGCGCGTGACGGTGTCGCTTTTCCTGATACTTGTGTTGGTACTGATTCTCACACACCACACATTGATGCCTTAGGTGTTATTGCTATTGGTGTTGGTGGTTTAGAAGCCGAAACCGTTATGCTGGGTCGTCCATCGATGATGCGCTTACCCGATATTATCGGTGTAAAGCTGACCGGTAAACGTCAACCGGGCATCACAGCAACGGATATAGTATTAGCGATCACTGAATTTTTACGTAATGAAAAAGTGGTGTCTGCTTACTTAGAATTCTTTGGCGAAGGCACTAGAAGCTTAACTATTGGTGATCGAGCGACTATCTCAAACATGACTCCAGAATATGGTGCATCAGCCGCTATGTTCTACATCGATGAACAAACCATTGATTATTTGAAAATTACCGGGCGTGAACCAGAGCAAATAGCACTGGTTGAAACTTATGCTAAGCACACTGGCCTGTGGGCTGATGATTTAGTAGAGGCGCAATATCCACGGGTTATCGAATTTGATTTATCAAGCGTAGGTCGTAACTTAGCCGGTCCTTCTAATCCACATCGTCGTTTAGCTACAGCTGATTTAGCCTCAAAAAATATCGCTAAAGATCTTGCTGCTTGTAAAGTGCAAGAAGCTAACGGACAAATGCCTGATGGCGCGGTCATTATTGCCGCTATTACCTCTTGTACAAATACCTCTAATCCACGCAATGTTGTTGCTGCAGGCCTTATTGCTAAACGTGCAAATGAGCTAGGCTTAGTGCGTAAACCTTGGGTTAAATCTTCATTTGCGCCAGGTTCAAAAGTAGCCAAGCTTTATTTAGAAGAAGCGGGCTTATTGGTTGAAATGGAAAAACTAGGTTTTGGTATTGTAGGTTACGCCTGTACAACGTGTAACGGCATGAGTGGCGCGTTAGATCCAAAGATTCAACAAGAAGTGATTGACCGTGATTTATATGCAACCGCAGTATTATCAGGTAATCGTAACTTTGATGGCCGCATTCATCCGTATGCAAAACAAGCCTTTTTAGCGTCACCACCGTTAGTGGTTGCTTACGCTATTGCCGGAACTATTCGTTTTGATATTGAAAAAGACATTTTAGGTCAAGATCAAAACGGTAACGACATTACGCTGAAAGACATCTGGCCAAGTGATGAAGAAATTGATGCGATTGTTGCCTCATGTGTCAAACCTGAGCAATTCAAAAAAATCTACACACCAATGTTTGATTTAGGCGCTTTTGAGCCCGCTGAAAGTCCGTTGTACGCTTGGGATGAAACCAGTACTTATATTCGTCGTCCTCCTTACTGGGATACAGAGGGACAAGGCGCATTAGCCGGTGAACGTACCATGAAAGGTATGCGGCCATTAGCGGTATTGGGTGACAATATTACCACCGATCATTTATCACCTTCAAATGCTATTCAATTGGACAGTGCTGCGGGTGCCTACTTACATAAAATGGGCTTACCAGAAGAAGACTTTAACTCGTATGCAACTCATCGTGGTGACCATTTAACCGCGCAACGTGCAACATTTGCTAACCCTAAATTATTTAACGAAATGTGTCGTGATGACAAAGGTGAAGTTAAGCAAGGCTCACTCACGCGTATTGAGCCCGAAGGTACTGAATCTCGGATGTGGGAAGCCATTGAAACTTATATGGAACGCAAGCAGCCGCTTATTATTATTGCCGGTGCTGATTATGGTCAAGGTTCATCACGCGATTGGGCGGCGAAAGGTGTTCGTTTAGCGGGTGTTGAAGTGATTATTGCTGAAGGTTTTGAGCGTATTCACCGTACTAACTTAGTGGGTATGGGCGTGTTACCGTTAGAGTTTATTAACGGTGAAACTCGTCATACTTACCATATTGATGGTTCAGAAACTTACGATGTAGTGGGTACGCCAACGTCAGGTGGAGCGATGACGGTAGTCATGACGCGACGCTCAGATAATGGTCAGGACGAAGTCGTTGAGATTCCAGTAAAATGTCGTTTAGATACTGCTGAAGAAGTGTCTGTTTATGCAGCCGGTGGTGTTTTACAAAAGTTTGCCAACGATTTTTTAGAGTCTAATGGCTAAAGGCTTATTTTTGATGATAGTGGCGTTACCTGTACTGAGCTATAAATATAGCGGGTGTACAGCTGTCTTGTGGTCAATAAAAATAATGGCTTTAGATAGTAAAGGTTAATGAAAAATATGAGCAGCAATTTAATTGCTGCTTTTTTATGTTCAGGACGAACGGTATGACGTGATCACATGGATGTGAAGGAATGTCGATGCAATCAACGAGCGTTTTGAAGTGATCACATGGATGTGAAGCAACGTCGATGCGATCAACGAACACTAAATTGTCCACATGGAAGGTTAACAAAGTGGCTCATATTGATAAAATTTAGAGGTGTTAAATGTCTTCAGTTTCTCAAGTAAAAATCCCCGCAACCTATATGCGAGGTGGTACGTCAAAAGGTGTATTTTTTAATCTTACTGACTTGCCAGAGCGTTGCCAAATAGCGGGGCAAGCTCGTGATAATATGCTACTTCGAGTTATTGGTAGTCCAGATCCCTACGGTAAACAAACCGATGGTATGGGTGGGGCTACATCAAGTACCAGTAAAACCGTTATTTTGGCTAAAAGTGCTGTGGTAGATCACGACGTTGACTATTTATTTGGTCAAGTGGCGATAGATAAAGCGTTTGTTGATTGGAGTGGTAATTGTGGGAATTTGACCGCTGCAGTGGGCTCATTTGCCATTATGTCGGGTTTAGTTGCTGCTAGCCGTATTCCTAAAAATGGTATTTGTACGGTACGTATTTGGCAAAAAAACATTAGCAAAACGATTATTGCTCGCGTGCCTATTACGCATGGGCAAGTACAAGAAACTGGTGACTTTGAACTTGATGGCGTAACCTTTCCTGCTGCAGAAGTACCAGTAGAATTTATAGCGCCTGTTGACCCTAGTGAAGCTATGTTTCCGACAGGTAATGTAGTTGATGAGCTAGCAGTTCCCGCGATAGGTACTTTTAAAGCAGCTACAGTTAAAGTCACTATGATCAGTGCTGGTATTCCCACTATTTTCTTAAATGCTGAAGATATAGGCTACACAGGTACGGAATTACAAGAGGCGATTAATAATGATGAAGCGGCATTAGCACGTTTTGAAACTATTCGTGCTGCTGGCGCAATTAAAATGGGTCTGATAAATGATGTATCTGAAGCCGTTGCACGTCAACATACCCCAAAAGTGGCTTTTGTCAGTGCCGCTAAAGACTATGTAACATCAAGTGGTAAAGCGGTTTGTGCAACGGATATAGACCTACATGTTCGTGCTTTATCTATGGGTAAGTTACATCATGCGATGATGGGCACGGCAGCCGTGGCGATTGGCACTGCAGCCGCAATTCCAGGCACCTTAGTGAATTTAGCCGCTGGCGGTGGCGAACGTGACGCTGTTGTTTTTGGTCACCCATCGGGCACCCTTAAAGTGGGTGCTCAAGCATCAAAGGTTGATGATATGTGGACGGTAAATAAAGCCATTATGAGCCGCAGTGCTCGGGTATTAATGGAAGGTTGGGTGCGTATTCCTGCGGATTCATTTTAAGTTCATTACTGGCTTTGAACAGCGATAAAGGCTTTAATAAAGCACTATCAGTAATGCTTTTGATAGTGCTTTTTGTTAATGCACAAGATTTTTATATTATAAAAATTGTTATCTAGAACAATTTTTCAAGGCATTTACGTGAGACTAAATAGACTAATTAATTACTCACTTTCAGATAGGCTACAGAGTAAATTTATTTGCTCTGCGTCATTACAATAGCTCGCTATTGTTCGACTCTATGCTGCTATATTGTGCTATTGACTGAGAGTTATGTAAGCATGCATGATTTATCTATTGGCTATGGCAAAAATAAAACCTATGGCTGTTGAGCAATATGACACTATTTATATAAAGAGATGGTTGTTACACAGCAAATAAATAATCATCAAGGTTGGTAAAATAAAAGCTTAAAGAAATATATCAAAAAGCGAGTAGTAGACGATTTAACGATGAAAAAATGATAAATGCGCCATTAAAGTTAATATTTATCATAAAATTGCTAGATAATTGCTAATTGCTGCTGATAGCGCTTTAGTTTTCTGCGCTATCAGGGTATGTTATGCGTTTTTATTGTAGGCATCTTCATTAATGACAAAAAACACCTTTTATCGTGACTTATATAAGCAAGTTGAAGCCTTGATCAGTGATGAAACTGATGTGATTGCTAATATGGCCAACGTCAGTGCTTTGTTATTTGAGCAATTAGCAGATGTTAATTGGGTTGGTTTTTACCGTTTGATCAATGACGAACTTGTCCTTGGTCCATTTCAAGGTAAAGTGGCTTGTATCCGTATCCCTTTAGGTCGTGGGGTTTGTGGAACAGCGGCAAGTAAAAATGCAGTACAACGTGTTGCTGATGTGCATGCGTTTGACGGTCATATTGCTTGTGACGCTAGCAGTAATGCTGAAATAGTATTACCTTTAAGGTTGAACGAGAAAGTGATAGCTGTGCTTGATATTGACAGCATAGCATTCAATCGTTTTGATAGTGATGATCAAGCAGGATTAGAAAAAATAATTAGTTTGTTTGAAAATGTTATGATTAACCATGGCGTGGTAAACTAATGAAAGAATTTATTGTTATTCATGACTACCTAGTTTCAGAAGCCGTTGTTGGAGATTGGGAAGGTGATGAAGAGATAGTTGCTGAGCGTATTAACGAGATTTATCATACCGTTTATGACTTAGCAGAAGAAGATATTGCACCAGAGGTTTTAGAGCAGTTGCTTTCTTTGGTGTGGGACACGTGGATAGGGCAAGAAGCCTTAGCTGAAATCGAAAGTGAAGATATTTATGATTGGTGCCGACATTTGTTGGAAAATCGTGAACAATATCTAGCAGAGCAGAATTAAAATTTTGAAAAGTTGTATTTATGGAAACTAAAATAGAAAGTGAAGTAAAAGTGGTAGCAGACGCGGCAGTTGAAACAACAGTAGCAGACGCAGCAGTTGAAACAACACCAGTAGTAGATGCGGTGGTTGAAACAACGCCAAATGTTGATGCTGAAGTTAAGCGTATTAGCACAAAAGAAATTATTGGCTATTTGGCGGAAAAATTTCCAGCATGTTTTTCTATCGAAGGTGCTGCAAAACCATTAAAAATTGGCATTTTTCAAGATTTAGCAGAAAAGCTGATTGGTGATGAAACGGTAAGTAAAACTCGTCTACGTCAAGCACTTAGACATTACACAAGTAGCTGGCGTTATTTGAAAGCAATTAAACTAGGCTGTTTTCGAATTGATATTGACGGTAATGACTCTGCAGAGATTGATCAAGAACAAGCAGATTATGCCAGCAAAACATTAAAAGAAAGCCAAGAAAAGTTTGGTACCAAAAAGCCTAAAGACAAAGTGGCTAAAAAACCTTATAAAGGTAATGCTGCTAAGGGAACTAAGCCGGTTGCTAAAGACTCTACAGATGGTAGCCGTAAAGAAAAATTCAATACGGTAAAATCAACCAAGCGCGTAGTTACAAAACCAACCGTTACACTTAAACCGGTTGAAACAAGTAATGTTGTTGTTGGCAAAAATATCAAAGTGCAATTGGGACAATCTTCAATGGACGCTGTTATCACAGAAGTTTCTGGCAAAGATGTTAGCGTACAATTAAACTCGGGTATGGTTGTGAAAACACAAGTTAAAAATATTTTTACAGAATAAATTTGGAGTATGTGAATGCATAAATTTTGTTGTATAGCTATAGCGGTATCATTGTCACTTGCCAGCATCTCAGTTTTTGCTGAGACTAAGGTAGACAATGAAAGCTTATTGATACTGGCGCCAGAAAGTCAACATGCTGCCTCTACAAAGCGAATTACGGCACAGTTTACGCGTGCACACTACAAAAAAATAAAAATTGATGACATACTTTCAGAGCAAATTTTTGATCGTTATATTAAGCAATTAGATTACGCTCGTAACGTATTTCTGGCTGCTGACGTTAAAGGCTTTGAGCAGTATCGTGATGAATTTGATTCGGTTATTGCCCGCGGTAAACTTGATGTTGCTTATGAAATCTACAACCTTAATTTACAACGCCGATTAGAACGCTATCAATATGCACTAAGCCTTTTAGCAAGCGAAAAACCTTTTGATTTTGACCTTGATGAATCCTACGACTTTGATCGGGAAGATGCTCAATGGCCTAACTCTGTTGATGAATTAGACGAGTTATGGCGTAAAAAAGTTAAATATGATGCATTAAATTTAACGTTAGCCGGTAAAGAGTGGGAAAAAATTCAAGAAGTATTAGGCAAACGTTATCGTTACGCGATTAAACGCTTAAAGCAAAGTGAAAGTGAAGATGTATTTCAAGTCGTCATGAACAGCTTTGCCCGCGTAGTTGAACCACACACTTCATATTTATCTCCCCGTAATGCTGAACGTTTTCAAATGGAAATGAATTTATCACTGGAAGGTATTGGTGCAGTTTTACGTGCAGAAGAAGACTATACCGTTATTCAAAGTGTGGTTTCTGGAGGCCCGGCTGATAAATCTAACGAATTAAACCCTAAAGATCGTATTGTCGGTGTTGCACAAGATGATAAAGAGTTTGTCGACGTTATTGGTTGGCGTTTAGACGATGTTGTTGAACTGATCAAAGGTCCTAAAGGCAGCAAGGTTAGGTTACAAGTTTTAGGCGCAGAATCAGAAGATGACAGCAGCATTAAAGTGGTTTCTATTGTTAGAGATACCATAAAACTTGAAGATCGCGCGGCAAAATCAGAAGTCTATTTTGAAAAAGAAGGTGATGAGAACACTAAAAAATTGGGTGTGATCACGATCCCCAGCTTTTACAACCATCTTTCTCGCGACGTTAAGCTTGAAATAGCTAAACTTAAAGAGGAGAACGTGTCTGGTATCATTGTTGACCTTCGTGGCAATGGTGGTGGCTCGTTAACAGAGGCAACTTTACTTACCGGGCTATTTATTGATAAAGGCCCCGTAGTACAAGTGCGTGATGGTGCTAACCGCGTACAAGTTAACAGTGATAAAGACGGTATTAGTTTTTATGATGGGCCACTGACTGTTATGGTCGATCGCTACAGTGCTTCAGCGTCAGAGATATTCTCAGCAGCCATTCAGGATTATGGACGAGGCATTATTGTTGGTGAACACACTTTTGGCAAAGGCACTGTCCAGCAACATAGAGGTCTAGGCCGTGTCTACGATTTGTACGAAAAACCGTTTGGCAGCATTCAATTTACCATTGCCAAGTTTTATCGCATTAATGGTGGTAGCACCCAACACCGGGGTGTATTACCCGATATTGAATTTCCATCGGCGATAGATCCAGCTGACTGGGGCGAAAGTAAAGAAGAAAACGCCTTGCCTTGGGATCAAATCCCAAAAGCGCAATATAATAAGCTTAATGATATTAGCAAAGATGTATCATATTTGACTTCATTGTACAGTTCACGTGTTGAAAAAAATCAAGAGTTTAATTATTTACTCTCTGATATTGCAGAATATAAAGCTGAAAAAGATGATAAAAATATCTCATTAAACTTAGCCAAGCGCAAAGAAAAAAGAGAAAGTCGTAAGGCTAAGCAATTAAAGCGTGCGAATGAACGACTTACCGTTATGGGTAAAGAAAACGTAGCTGACTTAGATGACTTACCAGAAGATTTAGAAGCACTAGACCCGTTTTTAGACGAAACAGCAAGAATTACCTTTGACTTAGTGTCACTGGGTAAAGTCGCCAAAAAATAGCTGCTTTACTGATACAATAATGAAAGCCACCTTAGGGTGGCTTTTTAGTGCCAGGTTTCTTCGACTGATTTTTACCTGAAATAACTGCATAATTATTCTTTAAATCCTTATAAACAAAGGGCTAGTTAGCAGCTTATTGTCAAAAATAGCTTGCACTATCTGCGAACAGTCGGCATCTTACTAGCACAAATAATTTAACCACTATAATAATTAAGATAATAAGGTGTAAATTTATCTATGTCTGACCCTCAATCTTCGCGACAACCTTCTATGTTGGACTCTCTTATTCCAATCGTTGTCCTTATTTGTTTATTAATTGCCGCGGTAACTTTTTTTGGTGATAGTTCATCATCAGGACCTAACCAAATAGCCTTGTTTTTAGCGACGGGCGTAGCTGCGGTGATTGGGCTAAAAAATGGTCATAAATGGCATGAGATGGAAAAATCGATTATCCATGGCATATCAATTTCTTTAGGCGCGGTGCTAATTTTATTAGCAGTAGGGTCATTAATTGGTACATGGTTGTTATCAGGTACTGTGCCTACGATGGTTTATTATGGCTTGAAAATTATAGACCCCAGTTGGTTTTATGCCGCAACCTGCCTAGTGTGCGGTGTTGTAGCGATGAGCATAGGCAGCTCTTGGACCACTGCCGCGACAGTAGGTGTTGCATTTATTGGTATTGCTGGCGGCTTTGAACTATCGCCATCGGTTACTGCTGGTGCCGTCATATCAGGCGCCTATTTTGGTGATAAATTATCGCCATTATCCGAAACGACTAATTTAGCCCCTGCGGTAGCCGGTAGTGAATTATTTGCTCATATTCGCTACATGCTATGGACAACGATTCCTTCAATTACCATAGCGCTAATTTTATTTCTTATTATTGGCTTTAACCATTCTACTTCAGGGGTGGGGAACACAGATAGTATTGTGTCATTAACCAGTACCTTGGAAAATACCTATAACATATCAGCCTTGAACTTAATCCCCTTACTGCTACTATTAATAATGGCTTATAAAAAAATGCCAGCATTTCCAGCGGTTGCTATCGGTGCGGTATTAGGCGCTATTTGGGCGGTTATTTTTCAACAAGACTTGATTTCTAGCATGGCTCAAGAAGGTGTAGATTCAACTAAAGCCACTATTATGGTAGTATGGACGGCATTTTTTGACGGCGTAGTTGTCGACACAGGTAACGCGGAAATTGATCAACTGTTAAGCCGTGGTGGTATGTCGGGTATGTTAAATACTATCTGGCTAGTGGTTACCGCATTAAGCTTTGGTGCAATTTTAGAGCATTTAGGTATGTTGAAAAAATTTGTTGAGTCAATCTTAGCGAAGGCAAAATCAACAGGTAGCTTAATTGCCAGTACCGTAGCGACTTGTATAGGCACTAACTTGATCACAGCCGACCAATATATGGCTATAGTGATGCCGGGAAGAATGTACAAAGAAGAATATGAAAAAAGAGGCTTAGACCCAGTAGTATTAAGCCGAACATTAGAAGATTCGGGCACTATTACTTCACCATTAATCCCTTGGAATACCTGTGGTGCATTTATGTTTGGCGCTATGGCATTAACATCTTATGATTATATCTTTTATTGTTTCTTTAATTTAATTAACCCTATTTTAGCCGTGACATATGGTTATATGGGCTTTAAGATAAAAAGACTAGTGACAAAGAACTAAAAAATTTACAAAATTAATAAATATTCACAAAGCCTGTTTAATACAGGCTTTTTAATGTCTATTACAGGCGTTAACTTCTAACCAAGATACAATGTACTCTATTAAGGATGCGCATGAGTGATTTTACCCCACGCTATTTAGCTGACTATAGCGAAGCAAACTTTTCTATTTCTACCGTTGAGTTAACCTTTAAACTTGATGAATATAAAACTCACGTGACCAATCGCATGCACATGACTCGAAAGGTGGCAGATAATCAACCCTTGATACTCGATGGCGAGCACTTAACTTTATTATCAGTTTTGATTGATGATGAACCGCTCTCAAGTGATGATTATCTCGTCAGTGATAGCAGTTTAACCCTTGCTATTGATCGCAACGAATTTACGCTAGAAATCGTTACTGAAATTAATCCTATTGAAAATACCGCACTTGAAGGCTTGTTTAAGTCAGGCGAGGCCTACTGCACTCAGTGTGAAGCGGAAGGTTTCAGGCGCATTAGCTATTACCTCGACCGTCCCGATATCATGGCAACGTTTACCACCAAAGTTATTGCCAACAAAGCGCAGTTTCCTTATTTGTTGTCTAATGGTAATAAGATTGCTGCAGGCGACTTAGCCAGTGGCCAGCATTTTGTGCAATGGCATGACCCCTTTCCTAAACCCTGTTATCTATTTGCCTTAGTTGCCGGTGATTTTGATGTTTTAAAAGATGTTTATAACACCAGTTCTGGTCGTGACGTTGCCTTGGAAATATTTGTTGATAAAGGCAATATTCATAAAGCGCATCATGCTATGGCGTCGTTAAAACATGCGATGAACTGGGATGAAGAAACCTTTGGCCTTGAATATGATCTTGATATTTACATGATAGTCGCTGTTGATTTTTTCAATATGGGCGCGATGGAAAATAAAGGTCTGAATGTATTTAACAGTAAATTCGTTTTAGCCGATGAAGCTAGCGCGACCGATGTTGATTACTTTAATGTTGAGGCAGTTATTGCCCATGAATATTTTCATAACTGGACCGGTAACCGTGTTACTTGCCGAGATTGGTTTCAACTGAGCTTAAAAGAAGGGCTGACAGTATTTAGAGATCAGCAATTTAGTGCTGATATGCATTCAGCTTCAGTTAACCGTATTCAAAATGTGCGGGTGTTACGTTCGCTGCAATTTGCCGAAGATGCTGGCCCAATGGCACATCCGATTCGACCAGAAAAAGTTATCGAAATGAATAACTTTTACACCTTAACGGTTTACGAAAAAGGTGCTGAAGTTATTCGTATGATTCATACCTTGCTTGGCGTGGATAAATTCAGAAAAGGTTTAGATCTATACTTTCAACGCTTTGATGGTATGGCGGTGACATGTGATGACTTTATCAGTGCTATGGCAGATGCATCGGGTGTTGATCTTAGCCAATTTAAGCGCTGGTACACCCAAGCAGGAACGCCTGTATTACAGATTAGCGAAAGCTTTGACGAAGACTTGTCTGAATATCACTTAACCATAGCGCAAACTAATGGCGAAAATCCTGCCTTGCATATTCCTGTTGGTATTGAATTAATGGCTAATGATGATCAGCCAAATCAGTCGCAGTTACTACAATTAACAGAGCAAAAGCAAACATGGACTTTTAAAGCTTTTAGCCAGAAACCTGTGTTGGCTTTATTAACCGGGTTTTCTGCACCGGTTAAAAGCCAATTTTCACAATCGGATCAAGACCTACAATGTATTATGACCCGTGCTAACGATGATTTTTGTCGCTGGGATGCAGGGCAAAAACTCTTAACAACCTATATCACTCAGCTGATGCTGCAACCGACGTTGAGTTTACCTGAACATTTATACCAAGCCTTTAAAACCATATTAACCGCCGATATTTCAGCCGCTTTTAAAGCTGAGCAATTAACATTACCGAGCTTTAGTGAATTAGTTGATAATATTGAAGAAGTTGACCCTATCGCTCTACTTGACGCCATTGATAGTGTTAAGCATGTTTTAGCAAAAGAACTAGCACCATTTTTTTTACAGCAGTATCAGCAAAATATACAAGCTGATTATGCAAGTGACGGTATTGCTATCGGTAAACGGGCATTAAAAAATATTTGCCTATCTTACTTGAGCACGCTTAGTAGCCAAGAAGCTTTATTAACCAAGCAGTTTCAGCAGTCAAATAATATGACCGACACTTTAGCTGTGCTTAACTGTGCGGCGAAAAATAGTCATGAAAACTTTGCTAATATGATGTTAGATTTTGAGCATAAATGGTCTGACACAGCATTAGTCATGGATAAATGGTTTGCGATACAAGCAGGTGTTAATGAGGAGGCTATCTATGAAAATTTAGCGGCACTTATTGCACATCCTTTATTTAGCTTAAAGAATCCAAATAGAGTTCGTGCCCTTATTGGTGCTTTTACGGCTAGCAATCCTCGTTATTTTCATTGTGCTAGTGGCCGAGGTTATCAGTTTTTAATTGAACAATTAATTCTGCTTAACGATATTAATCCACAAGTGGCGTCGCGATTAATTACGCCGCTTATTCAATTTAAGTCGTTTGATCAGTACAGACAAACCATGATAAAAACCAAGCTCGAACAATTTGCTAAGCAAGTAAATCTTTCAAAAGATTTAAAAGAAAAACTTGATGCTGCGTTAGCGCATTAGGAAAAAGCATGAAGTACTATTTTAGCTTGAATATAACGAGCCAAGAATACTTACCTTATTATCAAGGGCGAATTAAATCCATTATTGTTATGACCGAGCAGAGAGTAAAGGTTGAATTTCCGGCGATGCATTTACGAGTTTATTTAACTAGAAATGGCATTAAAGGGCGCTTTTGCTTGCAAACACTTAACAATAAGTTTTTATCATTAGATAAAGTATCATGATTAGAGTTTTTGCTTTAAACAGTGGTCGGACCATTTGAAATAAGTGTCGCTATTAGCAGGTTGTATGTCGGCGGTTATTTCTGTTCACTATTTGAGGATTACAGCTTATTAAGATTAGGCGTTTAAAACAAGCGTTTTAAACGCCTTTTTGTTCTCATCAGATGACCTGATTCAAGTCTTGAATATAAAGGGCTTTAACAAAGACTTTAGCACTTGCCACTGGGTCAAAATGATGTAATTATTGTTTTATACCATGTACGTAGCATATAAAAATAAAATGCAAAATCACATCTGGGGAGATAGGAAATGAAACAGAACCTTCGCAACGGTTTTTACAAAAAGCCACTGGCTTTGAGTATAGCTGCCGCTTTGATAACATTAGCTAATGTTAATGTTCAAGCAAAAATCTTTGAGTTAGGAAACTTCGACATTACTTTTGACTCTACATTTTCAGCAGGTACAAGCTGGCGAGTAGAAGACCGTAATTGGAATGACAACGTTGGTAAATCTAATAACGTTAATAATGGTTTTGATTTTAGCCAATATCATCCAATACTAAATGCTAATCCGAGTGCGGCTACTGTATGGGACGGGGCTGGAAGTTATTCGACCAATGGCGATAACGCTAATTTAAATTTTAATTCGGGCGAAAGCTTTTCAAAATTAATTAAAGGGACACATGAGCTTGGTGTGCGTTATGAAAACTTAGGTTTTTTTGGTCGCGCTATGTATTTTTATGATTTTGAAATGGTCGACGGCGATAGAGCTTGGACAAATCCAAGTTCTGGTAAGGTTAATGATCCATGCCGTGATAATGAAGCGAAAGACCAAGTATGTCGTGATGTTCGCATGTTGGATGCTTTTGTTTATGGTGATTTTGAACTCGGTGCAATGCCGTTTTCTGTCCGTGTTGGTCAACAGGTGATTAGTTGGGGCGAAAGTACCTTAATCTCTCACGGTATTAGTGAACTTAACCCCGTAGATATTGCCCGCTTAAAAGCACCTGGCGCAGAGTTAAAAGAAGCCTTTATTCCTTTTGGCGCCGTATGGGCATCGCTAGGGGTTACAGAAACTTTTAACGTTGAAATGTTTTATCAATATAGCTGGGAAAAAACTGTTTTACCTGCACCAGGGAGTTATTTTTCAACTAATGATTTTGCCGGTGATGGTGGCCACTATAATAATGTGCAATTAAACTTTGCTAGTAATCCAGATATGGATCTTGACTCATTAATTAACAATTTAAATGGCTTAAGAGCGCAAATATTAAATGGCAATGTTGCTCTTGCTGACGCTGCTGGTGCTTATGTGGGTGGTTTCCCAACGAAATTAACCTTACGTGAAGACGGCGCTGAAAACGATCCAGAAGATGGCGGTCAATACGGTTTGCGCCTTTCTTGGTATTTACCGGCGTTAAATGATACAGAAGTTAGCTTGTATCACATGAATTATCATAGCAGACGTCCAGTATTTTCAGGTATTACCGCTGACTTTACCGGCGCAGCTTTAGCTCATGATGTTGGTATGTTAGTGTCGACTGAAATCACACAAGATAACTATACGGATTTACAGGCTTTTTCTCGTGTTGAACTGGATTATATTGAAGATATAAAACTGTATGCTTTAAGCTTTAATACCGCTATTGGCACAACATCGGTTGCCGGTGAAGTGACCTTCCGTCAAGATGAACCGTTGCAAATAGATGACGTTGAATTGTTATTTGCGGCTATGCCACAACAATTAGCGAATAATTTAGGGCGTGATGAGCTTGATGGTATTTCGCAAATGCCTACTTTCGCTGGTGGCACACGTGCTAATGGCTATATTTTATCTGACACAATACAAGCACAAATGACTTTAACCCATTTATGGGGACCAACGCTTGGCGCCAGTCAATTTGTGACCTTGCTTGAAGTGGGTGGTATTGATATTCGTGATATGCCAGAGCAAGATGTTTTACGTCTAAATGGCCCAGGCACTAGCCGAAATGGTGGTGTTGCAGGTAAAGAAGGTCTAGAACTAGCGCTACAAGACGGCGTTGAAACCAACCCATTCCCAAGTGCTTTTGCATGGGGTTATCGCTTTGTAGGTAAATTGGATTATACCAACGTGTTTGCCGGCATTAACGTTTCACCAAAAGTTGTCTTTTCACATGATGTGAATGGTATTACACCGGATCCTTTATTCTTGTTTGTTGAAGATAGAAAGTCAGTGTCATTAGGTTTAGGTTTCGATTACCAAAGCCGTTGGTCTGCTGATTTTAGCTACAACAGCTTTTTTGGTGGTGTAGGCACTACGAACCAATTGGAAGATCGCGATTACGTATCTTTTAACATCAAGTATTCAATTTAAGGCTGTAGGAGGATTACTTTCATGAAAAATATTTTTAAAAATACCTTTAAAAAGGTAACGCTAGTATCAATAGCGGTAACCGTAGCATTAGCATCAACCAGCGCTACTGCAAAAATTAGCGAGCAAGATGCAGCTAAGTTACAAAAAGAATTAACGCCCTTTGGTGCTGTTCGTGCAGCTAACGCAGATGGTTCTATTCCAGCGTGGACAGGTGGGATTACATCAGCACCTGCGGGCTATAAAGTGGGTGATCATCATCTAGACCCATTTGCTGATGACAAGGCAATGTATACCATTACAGCTAAGAACCTTGCGCAATATAAAAATTTATTAACGCCAGGCCAAATTAAGTTATTTGAAACTTATCCTGATACTTACAAGATGAGTGTTTATCAATCTCGTCGTTCAGCATCATATCCTGAGCATGTTTATCAGGCGACTGTGGAAAATGCCACTAGAACTGAACTAGTTGAAGGCGGAAATGGTATTATTCAAGCGGCAATTGGTATCCCATTTCCAGTACCAAGTGATGGTTTAGAAGCTATTTGGAATCATATTTTACGCTATCGTGGTGAAAAATTGACGCGTGAAGGTGGTCAAGCAGCGCCAACGGCGTCAGGCGATTATACCTACATGGGATTTGATGATCAGTTACTTATACCCTATGGCGTTAAGGGTGTTAAAGCTGAAGAGCTTCAAAAAACCAATATTTTATTTAAGTTTAAACAAAAAGTGACTGAGCCCGCACGTTTAGCAGGTACGGCTTTATTGGTTCATGAAACTATGGATCAAATAAAAACACCTCGCCAAGCTTGGACCTATAATACCGGTCAACGTCGTGTTCGTCGTGCACCTAATGTTGCTTATGACGCACCAGGTACAGCGTCAGATGGTTTAAGAACAACAGATGACTTTGATATGTTTAACGGCGCACCGAATCGCTATAATTGGACATTAAAAGGCAAGCAAGAGTTGTTAATTCCATATAATGATTATCGTTTGCATAGTGATGATTTAAAATATGATCAAATTTTACAGCCGGGTCATATTAATCCTGAATTAGTACGTTACGAGAAACATCGTGTTTGGGTGGTCGAAGCGAACTTAAAATCAGATACACGTCATACTTATAAAAAACGCGTGTTTTATATTGACGAAGATAGCTGGCAAGTAGCGGTTACTGATATTTATGATAACCGTGATGAACTATACCGAGTGGGTGTTGCCCATGGTATTAATTACTATGAAGTACCAACGCAATGGTCAACTTTAGAAGTGTTTCATGATCTACAATCTCGTCGTTATATTGCGATGGGTTTAGATAACGAAGCCAGTATGTATGACTTTTCAGCCGATTTAAATGATGTTGACTTTACGTCTTCAGCATTACGTCGTGAAGGTCGCAGATAAGTAATAACCTTGATAAAACGGCTGGCGAGTGCTAGCCGTTTTTGTTTTAAAGTTTTCAAATAGTTATTTAATTTTTATTCCACTGTTTATTAGCTAAGCTAAAGACGGTGGATATCTTGGTATCGATGGGCATTACTAAAGCCCATTTCCCCTTAATATACCTAATTTGAGGCTTATGGCCTCTACAGTCCAAATGAATGGAGCTAATATAGTTAATGATGCGTCTTCTCGTTATTTTACTCAGTTTTCTTACTATCCCTATTATTAATGCGCAAACACTCGACTCGGTAATTGCTCCACTGGCGAGTAAATCACTCTTGCTTGATATTACGGTAATTAATCAATCAAAATTAGTGGTTGTTGGTGAGCGTGGTCACATTTTACTTTCAACAGATGGTGTGCAATGGCAGCAAGCACAAGTGCCTGTACAAGTAACATTAACCGCGGTTTATTTTACCGATGAAGACAACGGTTGGGCGGTCGGCCATGACGCCACTATATTATCGTCAAAAGATGGTGGCCTTTCTTGGCAAATACAACAGCATCTACCACAAGTAGAAAAACCCTTGTTGGATGTGTTGTTTTTAGATAAAGATAACGGTATTGCTATTGGCTCCTATGGTTTGTTTTATCGTACAAATGACGGTGGCGAGCATTGGGTTATAGAGCATCATAATGAATTGCTTTACCCAGAGGACCAAACGTATTTAGCCGAATTAAAACTACAAGATGAAGAAGCGTATTTAGATGTGCAAAGCAGTATATTACCGCATTTTAATCGCGTTGTTGCCGATGGTCGTACGTTATATTTAGCGGGTGAAATGGGTTTAATTGCAAAAAGTAATGATTTTGGTACGAGTTGGGAAAAACTTGATGAGATATATCCAGGTTCATTTTACGATATAAAACGCACACAGGAAGGCAACTTACTGGTTGTGGGTTTACGAGGTCATATCTTTCGTAGTTTACGTAATGGTACGCCATGGCAAGCAATTGATAGCGAGGTTACCGCCTTGTTAAGTGCTATTGTGCTTAGTGACGATCAACGGGTTTTTATCTTGGGTAATAACGGCGTCTTATTAGAAAGTCGTGATGATGGTGCTACATTTACCCAACATCTTCAAAAAGATGGTAAAGCACTTATAGCGGGGGTTTGGTATGAAAATAAAATTATCGCCGTCTCTGATGTTGGTATCAAAACCATTAACGTAACTAAGTAACTGTCATGAAATTTAACTCTATTATTAATGTTGTCGAAGCAACACTTTTTCGTCGTCGATTAGCCGTACTGGTATTTTTTGCTCTGACCAGTATATTTTTGTTGTTTCAAGCAACACAAATTAAGCTTGATGCAGCCTTCACCAAGCATATCCCACTTAACCACACTTATATGAAAACCTATCTCGAGCATAGGGAGAATTTTGGTGGTGCAAATAACGTATTGATTTCAGTGTGTGATAGCAGTGGGGATATTTTTAATTCTGAGTTTTTTACCGCCTTAAAAGGCGTACATGACCAGCTATTTTTTATACCGGGTGTTGACAGAATTCAGGTGAAATCTTTATTTTCACCTAGTACACGATTTGTTGAAATCGTTGAAGATGGTTTTGCCGGTGGGCCAGTAATACCGGCCAGCTTTCAATCAGATGCCGCGGGTTTAGCTATTGTAAAAGGTAATATAGAAAAAGCGGGCATTGTTGGTAGTATTGTTGCTGATGATTACAGTTGTTCTATGGTGAAAGCCTCGTTAATGGAAATTGATCCAAATACGGGTGAGAAGTTAGATAGCATTGTACTTGCTGGTCAATTGGAAGATGAAATTCGGGGTAAGTTTGAAAAAGACAATATCTCAATTCATATTATTGGCTTTACCAAAATGGTGGGTGATGTTGCACAAGGAGCAAAAGGGGTTGTAACCTTTTTTGCTATTGCCATCGCTATTACAACGTTAATGGTATTTTGGTTTTGTCGCTCAATTGCTTTAACTATTTTACCTATTTCATGTTCATTGATTGCCGTTGTATGGCAACTAGGTATGTTATCAACGCTCGGGTTTGGCTTAGACCCTATGTCGATTTTGGTGCCCTTTTTAGTCTTTGCAATCGGGGTTAGTCATGGTGTGCAAATGATTAACTCTGTTTCTAAATTGGTTAATACGGGAAAAACTAGCAAAGAAGCGGCGCAACTGAGTTTCCGTGTGCTATTAGTGCCAGGTGGTATCGCATTGTTGTCAGATACTGTGGGCTTTATGACGTTGTTATCCATTGATATTGGCATTATTCGCGAGCTTGCCATTACTGCGTCACTGGGTGTCGCCATGATTATTTTAACTAATTTGGTCTTGTTACCGCTGTTAGTTTCTTACATGCATGTGCCAAAAAGTAAAGAAAATCAGCAAGCTAAAGAGGGTTCTGCGACCGATGGTATATGGCACTTTATGTCGTTATTTGCGACACGTAAGGTCGCGTTGATTATACTAGCTTGTACGGCTGTGCTTTATATTGTGGGTTACCAAGAAGCCCAAAATATGAAAATAGGGGAGTTACATGCCGGTGCACCCTCACTGCATGAAAAGTCACGTTATAACCAAGATACCTTTTTAATTACCGACAAATATGCCATTAGTGTCGATTATATGTCAGTGATTGTTGAAACCACGGCAGACGCTTGTACTTACTATAATCATATGAACACTATTGATAGATTTCAGTGGCGCATGGAGAACATTCCAGGCGTGCAGTCAGCGGTAAGTTTAGCGTCCATCGCAAAAATTGTGAATGCGGGCTACAACGAAGGTAATCCGAAATGGCGTGTGCTATCTCGTAATACACAAACCTTGGTGCAATCAATTGCACGCGTGCCATCCTCTAGTGGTTTACTCAATAGCGATTGTAGCGCCATGCCGGTGATTTTGTTTTTAACAGATCATAAAGCCGAAACAATTAATCGTGTGGTTGATGCGGCAAAACTTGCGGCTAGCGAACTAGGTAATGATAATTTATCGTTTAAACTTGCTTCTGGTCCTGTTGGCGTAATGGCGGCGACTAATGAAGCGGTAGAAGCTGCGCAGATCCCTATGATGCTGTATGTTTATGGTGCGGTGATTATTTTATGTTTGTTAAGCTTTAGAAGTTTAAGAGCAACAATCGCTGTCGTTGTGCCACTTTACGTAGTATCAACGCTTGCACAATGGTTGATGACAGCACTTGATATTGGCTTAACGGTATCAACGTTACCGGTTATCGCCTTAGGTGTAGGTATAGGTGTTGATTACGGTATTTATATCCTCTCTACTATGAGTGTTAAGCTGCGCAATGGTGCTACGGTTCAAAGTGCTTATTTTGACGCGCTTAAAGAGCGAGGCAGTGCGGTACTAATCACCGGAGTGACTTTAGCGATAGGTGTTTCAACCTGGTTTTTCTCTGATTTAAAATTTCAAGTTGATATG
Organism: Colwellia sp. MB02u-9; assembly: GCF_014077085.1. Taxonomy (NCBI): domain Bacteria; kingdom Pseudomonadati; phylum Pseudomonadota; class Gammaproteobacteria; order Alteromonadales; family Colwelliaceae; genus Colwellia; species Colwellia sp. MB02u-9. The sequence continues at coordinate 310,281 of NZ_JACGVF010000094.1, read as the reverse complement.
GGAATACTATTAACCTTTATGTTTTTAGTTAATATGATTGCTGCCGTACTGGTATTACCAGCTATAGCGGCATTTTTATGGCCACAACGAAAATAAATGCTAATTAATTTAAAAAATAATTGTGCATAAATAAACAAGAAAATGACCGAAAGGTCATTTTCTATTTATAACTAATGAATAAATAGAAAATGTCAGTATCAGAGACAGATAAATGTACAGTTTTTAAAGTAATGCATCTAAAATAGTCCTCGCATTTCCCTATGTTTATTAATAAGATCGCTGTTATAATTTGTAGCCTAAGACAGACTAAAAATAATAATTTTTTTAAGCGTTTTATCCAAAAAGGGAAAAGGCATGACGTTAGTAGACGGTTTACCTTCAGTGATACTCTCGAACGTAGCAGAGTTAATACAAAAAAAAGTTCCATCGGCAACAGCTCCCCTTGTAAATCAATTTTCTGAGTTGCTTTATAAAAACATTTCCACGTTAGATTTAGATCATAGAAATGACAGTGACATGTACGGTGCCACGCTAAGTCTGTGGAATACGTTGAACGATTCTCAAGATGATAAGCCAGTGATTAAAGTCTTTAATCCACAGGTTTCAAAAAACGGTTGGAAATCTAGCCATACCATTATCGAAATAATTGTCCGTGATATGCCATTTTTAGTCGACTCTGTGCGTATTGCCTTAAGTCGATTAAACCTAACACCACATTTAATGCTAAATTCGCCAATAAAAATTATTCGTGGCAAAAGCAAAAATATCACTAAACTTTCTTCCTCTGTCGACCAATCATTTAAGTCAACGTCTGTTGAAACAGTATTTTTTATCGAAATTGATCGTCAAATTGACGCTAAAGTATTAGAAAATATCGCCAAAGAATTACATTCAGTGGTCAGTGATATTGCTGTGACAGTAAACGATTGGCAACCTATGCAGGCACGTCTGCGTAGTGTTATTGAGGAAGTTAAACAGGCTGTTTTACCTTGTTCTAAAGAAGAGCACCGCGATAGCGTGAGCCTTTTAGAATGGATGTTAGCCGATAACTTTACCTTATTAGGTTATCGCGCTTACCAAGTGAAGACATTAGAAGGCGACATAGCGCTTTCGGCTGATATTAGCACGAGTTTAGGCTTAATGAACCAGTATGGCGGCAGCAAAGAGCGCCTGATGTCTGAGCTGAGCGAATCAGCCCGAGAAATAGCGTTAGGCAATAACTTACTTGTTTTAACAAAAACCAATGCTAAGTCGCGCGTACATCGTCCCGCTCATCTTGACTATATTGGTGTGAAACGTTTTGACAATAAAGGCAATGTTATTGGTGAAGAGCGCTTTGTTGGCTTATTTGGTTCGGCTTATTATACCAATAGCGCTTTAGATTTACCGTTAATCAAATCTAAAGTTTTGGCTACATGTAACAATTCCGGTTTTGCTCAAGGCACCCATGCTTATAAAGCATTAATCAACATACTTGAAACTTACCCAAGAGATGAGATTTTACAAAGTTCACCCGCTGAATTATTGAAAAATGTCATCGGTATATTTCAAATGCAAGAGCGTGATTATTCAGGCTTGTTTATGCGCCGTGATGCCTTCAACCGCTTTTACTCTTGTATGGTTTATGTACCACGCGAGCGTTACAACACGGCACTACGTGTTAATACTCAAAAATTGTTACAAGAAGCATTAGGTAGCAATGAAGAAGTAGAATTCACCACTTACTTCTCAGAGTCCGCACAAGCTCGTACGCACTATATCGTTAGAGTTAACTCGACAAAAGCAGACATTAATGTGAAAGAAATTGAAAAGAATTTAAACCATGCTGCACGCAGTTGGGATGATAATTTAGCTGATTCATTAAACTCGCATAAAGGCGAAGCCAAAGGCAAAGCGTTAAGTAGAAAATATACTAGCTTCCCACAAGCCTATAAAGATGAAGTTTTACCGGGCACAGCTATTGTCGATATTGAAAAGTTTGAAGCTTTATCTGCTGACAACAAACTTGAAATGTTGTTTTATCAACCACAAGAAGAAGACGCTAACAGCCGCTCTGTAAAATTAAAGTTATTCCATTCGGGTGAGCCATTACATTTATCTGATGTTCTACCTATGTTGGAAAACTTTGGTTTACGTGTTATCGGCGAAAGTCCGTATGCCGTAAAATCAGAAAGCGGAGAAGTCTATTGGATTTTAGACTTCTCAATGTTACTTACGGGCAAAGGTAAGTTCAACTTAGAGATTGTTCAAAGCTTATTCCAAGACGCTTTTGCAAAAGTGTGGTCAGGGCAGTTAGAAGACGACGGATTTAACCGTTTAATCTTAGGCGCTGAATTAGGCGGTCGTGAAGTATCAATTATCCGTGCCTATGCTAAATATGAGCGTCAAATTGGTGGTACCTTTAGCCAAAATTACACTGAAAATACTTTTGCTCGTTATCCGAGTATTGCCAAGTTATTAATTAGACTGTTTAACTTACGCTTCTCACCGGCTAAAAAGTTAAATGAGAAATTGATAGAGAAAGTGCACACTAGCATAGAGTCTTCTCTAGACAGTGTTGCTAGCTTAGATGATGACCGTATTATTCGCCGCTTTGTTGAGATGATTAATGCCACTATTCGTACTAACTATTTTCAGCCACATCCTGTTACGGGTGAGAAGTCTTATATTTCATTCAAGATTTTACCAGCGCTAATTACAGACGTACCTTTGCCTTTACCTAAATTTGAAATATTTGTTTACTCTCCGCAAGTAGAAGGTGTGCACTTACGCGGTGGTAAAGTGGCTCGTGGTGGTTTACGTTGGTCTGACCGTCGCGAAGATTTCCGCACTGAAGTACTAGGTTTGGTGAAAGCCCAACAAGTTAAAAATACCGTTATTGTCCCTGTGGGTGCAAAAGGTGGTTTTGTTTGTAAGCAACTACCAAGCGGTAACAGAAATGAAATTTTTGAAGCGGGTAAAGAGTGCTATCGTACCTTCATTCGTGGTTTACTTGATATTACCGACAATATTATTAACGGTGAAATAGTCCCGCCATTAAATGTTGTGCGTCACGATGAAGATGACCCTTATTTAGTTGTTGCCGCTGATAAAGGTACCGCTACATTTTCGGATATTGCCAATAGTATTTCTGATGAATTTAATTTTTGGTTAGGCGACGCGTTTGCCTCAGGTGGCAGTGTTGGCTACGACCATAAAGGCATGGGAATAACCGCTAAAGGTGCATGGGAATCAGTTAAACGTCACTTTCGAGAAATGGATATTGATTGTCAAACTACTGATTTTACTGTCGTTGGTATTGGCGATATGGCTGGTGATGTTTTTGGTAATGGCATGTTATTATCAAAACACATCCGACTACAAGTCGCATTTAACCACTTACATATCTTTATTGACCCAACGCCAGATGCAGCGACTACTTATGTTGAGCGTGAGCGTTTATTTAATCTTCCAGGTTGTTCATGGGAAGATTTTGATATGTCACTGGTTTCGGAAGGAGGGGGATTATTCAATCGCTCTGCTAAGTCAATAAAGTTGACGCCGCAAATTAAGAAAATGATTGGTACGCAAAAGCAAACCATGGCACCTAATGACTTAATTCAAGCTTTATTAAAAATGAAGGTTGATTTGTTATGGAATGGTGGCATTGGTACTTACGTTAAAGGCTCAAAAGAATCTCACCTAGAAGTGGGTGACCGTGCTAACGACTCATTACGCATCAATGGCCAAGATCTAGAAGCGAAAGTAGTAGGTGAAGGCGGTAATTTAGGCTTAACGCAGTTAGGTCGAATTGAATTTGCCGCTAAAGGCGGTCGTCTTAATGCTGATTTTGTTGATAATGCCGGTGGCGTTGATTGCTCAGATAACGAAGTTAACATCAAAATATTACTCAATGGTTTAGTTCAAAATGGTGACTTAACGGTTAAGCAGCGTAATAAAATTCTTGCTGACATGACCGAAGAAGTGGGTGATATCGTGATAGATGATTGCTATCGCCAAACTCACTCTTTGTCAATCACAGAGTTACGTGGTGTTAAGCAGCTGAAAGAACAAGCACAATTTATTACTGAGTTAGAGCGTTCGGGGAAATTAGTTAGAGCGTTAGAATTTATTCCAAGTGATGAAGAAATTGCTGAGCGTTTATCTTTAGGTAAAGGGCTAACACGCCCTGAGCTTTCTGTTTTACTTGCCTATAGTAAAATGGTACTAAAAGAAGAGCTGGTTTGTCCTGAAATTAGCGACAACGAATTTCACCAAAGCTTGCTCATTAAAGCCTTTCCAAAAAAGCTGCAAGATAATTACAGTGCGCAAATGCAAGATCATCCCCTACGAGCTGAAATTATAGCGACTAAGTTAGCCAATAATATTGGTAACGATATGGGCTTTAATTTTGTTCACCGTATGAAAGAAGAAACTGGGGCAACAACGTCTGAAATTGCTAATTGCTATAGTATGGCGAGTGCGGTATTTGAGTTATCAGACATTTGGACGCAGATCAGTGATTTAGATAATAAAATTTCTACCTCTATCCAAACAGAAATGCTATTTCAGTTACGCAGAACAGTACGCCGTGCTACACGTTGGTTCCTTCGCCATCGCTCTAAGTCAATGAACATTGCTCAATCAATTGAATTTTATCATGCCACATTTGCTGAACTTTCAAGCAATATTACTAGTTATATGATTGAAGATGAAGCAGCGCAAATTAAGCGCGTGGAAAATGATTTGATTAAAGCTGGGGCGCCTGAGTCTGTGGCATTAAGAATTTCATTACTGAGCACCTTGTTCTCGGTAATGGATATTGCAGAAATTGCAAAATCTGAAGCCGTGCCAACTGAATTAGCGACCGATCTTTACTTTAAACTGGGTGCCAGATTAGACTTACATTGGTTCTTAGATCAAATTACCACGCAACCGGTATCGAACCACTGGCAAGCGCTAGCAAGGTCGTCATTTAGAGAAGAGCTTGATTGGCAACAACGTTCATTAACTTCGGTGATATTAAGTGGTAATAAAAACTCGACCGATATTGATGCCATGTTGGATAAATGGTTTCTAGATAATGCCCAACCACTTGAGCGCTGGCAGCATATTTTAGCTAACTTTAGAGTTGGGCAAACTCATGAGTTTGCCAAGTTCTCAGTTGCGTTGCGAGAATTAATGTTGTTAAGTTTGAACTGCGACCCCGTGAAATAAGTGTTAAGATCCCCGCCATGAGCGGGGATTTTTTTGTCATCAAGTTTATGTTTAGCGATTGATGTTAGTTTCTCGCATGGCAATTTATACCAATTTCATTAATTAGGTGGTCTACTTTATACGCAGGGAAAATGCCCAAATATAAGGCGTTTATTTTAATAACTAGTTGTTCTAATTATTAAATAAATAACGCAGTAGTTGGTTATTTTAACCAGTAAAAATGATCAGATAATTAGTGAGCTTGGTATTAGTATTATATATAATTAAAGAGGTATTATGTTTTACTCAGCTATTCGTAAAGTGTTTTTTAAATTCGATGCAGAAGCAATTCACGAATTAACGATTAAAGGCTTTAAAGCAACAGGCGCTTCGCCGCTTAATTTACTTTATAAGCAAACCATAGCCAATAAACCGGTGGAGGTTATGGGCATTAAGTTTCCTAATCCAGTCGGTTTAGCGGCAGGGTTAGATAAAAATGGCGAATGCATTAAAGCCTTTGAAGCTTTAGGTTTTGGCTTTGTTGAAGTGGGGACAGTAACGCCACGACCTCAACCAGGTAATGACAAGCCACGAATTTTCAGATTACCAGAAGCAAACGCTATTATTAACCGTATGGGTTTTAATAATAAAGGTGTTGATTATCTCGTTGACCAAGTAATCAAAGCTAAGTACCCTGGTGTTTTGGGTATTAATATTGGTAAAAATAAAGATACGCCAGATGAAAATGCTAAAGATGATTATATTCACTGTATGCGTAAAGTTTATGACTATGCTACTTATATTGCGGTTAATATATCATCACCTAATACCCCAGGTTTACGCTCGCTACAATATGGCGATGCACTTAATGAACTACTATCAGCATTAAAAGCTGAACAAACTGCGTTAGCAGAGCAATATGGTAAGTACGTGCCTGTTGCGGTAAAAATAGCGCCAGATTTAAATGCCGAAGAAATAAAGTCTATTGCCGAGTGCTTAATTGCCAATAATATTGATGGCGTAATTGCCACAAATACCACCTTAGCACGTGATAAAGTGTCACATTTACCCTTTGGTAATGAACAGGGCGGATTAAGTGGCGCACCGGTAAAAGAAAAAAGTACTGAAGTTATTCAATTACTAGCAAAAGCACTTGATAACAAGCTGCCGATTATTGGTGTTGGCGGTATAGCGTCGGGCGCAGACGCTCAAGAAAAATTTGCGGCAGGGGCAAAGTTAGTCCAAGTCTATACTGGCTTTATATATCAAGGGCCAGAATTGATAAAAGAAATCGTGCAAACACTGAAGTAAAATTTCTCAGCCTTACGCGAGCAAATTTATTGCAAAAGCAAAAAATATAAAAAGGCCATCAACTGATTTCAGTTGATGGCCTTTTTTGTGGTTCAATCTCCACTTATAATTCAATGCCCACTTATATAGGGTGAGTTAAATTTAGGGTCCAGACTTACTCGCTAATATAGCCTCTAAACGTTCCATTCGCTCTATGAGTAATTGCAGGCTAGTATCAAACTGATTGATACTAGTGGCGGTAAACATTTGCTGCTTATCACGACTTTTTGCATTGGCATCTAAGGTATTGAGCTGTGTAGATAGTTTTTTAAATTGCTCTTTTAAGCTACTGGCAGTAACCATTTGCTCAGAAACAGCATTAATTGAAAACTCGGTGGCGGTAATCTTATCTTTTAAATCATTAAGTGCGTTATTTTGCTGGCTAACTGAACCGGTGTTTTTATCTTGCTGTTGAGCCATGTTGATACTTTTTGAATTTAAGGCTTTAATTTCTTCTTGATTTCTCCGCCAAGCTGAAGCCCAGAGTTTATCCATTTCAGATAATAATAATTCTGTTTTTTCACTAACCGCTTCTAACTTAACCTTTAAAGCAATGGTTGACTCACCGATTTCTTCACCGGTAGCTGAGAGTTGGTTTTCTAGCTGTTGAATTCGCGCAGAGCTCGACGCTAAGGTATTGTTTACACTCACTTGCTGTTGATAAAAATACCAGCCAGTACCCGCTAGAGCAAAATAAGGTATTAATATTAATAATGTTTGCGCTGCAGTTAATGTTTTGGGTGTATTAGTTGCAGAGTTCACTTGCTCTGACTTGTGTGCTTTAGCTACAGGTTCACGAGCCATCTTAACTTGATCTTGATCGATATTAATCGTTGGAATTTCAGGTTCTACACGGTTTGACAAGATAGCTTCCTACTAACAATGGCTGTAATACCCATTGGATTAATGAATTGATTTATTTGGCCATATACTAAGTTAAGAGTATAAGTTGAGAGTAACTGTATAATATTTAGTAAATATTGTACAAAAAAACCGACTTTAATAGTCGGTTTTTAATTTTAGGCTTAAAATTTCTCAGTTAGCTAAGACTAATAACTGTCATTATGCACACTTTGCACAGCACGTCCTGAAGGATCGGCCATGTTAGCGAAACTTTCATCCCAAGCTAACGCTTCTGGTGTACTACAAGCGACTGATTTTCCGCCAGGTACACAATCTGCTGCGGATGCTAGCGGAAAGTTTTCTTCGAAAATACAACGATAAAAATAAGCTTCTTTAGTATCGGGTGTATTCACGGGGAACTTAAATTCTGCGCTCGCTAACTGTTGGTCGCTAACTTGTGCTTCAACATGTTGCTTTAGACCATCAATCCAAGAATAACCCACACCATCAGAAAATTGCTCTTTTTGACGCCATAAGATCTCTTTTGGCAAGTAACCTTCAAAAGATGAGCGTAAAATAGCTTTTTCCATCTTGCCATTACCGCACATTTTATCTTCTGGATTAATGCGCATGGCAACATCCATAAAGTTTTTATCTAAGAAGGGTACGCGTGCTTCAATGCCCCACGCTGACATAGATTTATTCGCACGTAGACAATCAAACATATGTAATTTATCAAGCTTGCGCAACAATTCGTTATGAAACTCTTCCGCATTTGGCGCTTTGTGGAAATATAAATAACCACCAAATATTTCATCAGCACCTTCACCAGAAAGTACCATTTTAATGCCCATGGCTTTTATTTTTCTCGCCATTAAATACATAGGTGTAGAGGCACGAATCGTGGTTACATCATAAGTTTCTAAGTGATAGATCACTTCTTTAAGTGCGTCGATACCTTCTTGTTCGGTAAATATAATACTATGGTGTATTGTACCTATGCTCTCAGCAACGGTTTTAGCGGCAATTAAATCTGGCGAGCCAGCTAAGCCGCAGGCAAAAGAATGCACTTTAGGCCACCATGCTTCAGACAAATCATTTTCTTCGATACGTCTAGCGGCAAATTTTTGCGTAATGGCAGAAATTAATGATGAGTCTAAACCGCCAGAAAGTAATACGCCGTAAGGTACGTCAGTCATCAAATGGCTTTTAACTGATTCTTCTAATGCTTCGCGTATTTTTTCTTTACTGGTGTTGTTATCTTTTATCGCTGAATATTTTTGCCAGTTGCGTTGGTAATATCTTTCAACTTTACCGACTCTGCTATCTAAAATATGACCTGGAGGAAACTCTGCTACCGTTTTACAAATGGGCATTAACGCTTTCATTTCTGAGGCAACATAGAAGTTACCTTCAGCGTCATAACCGGTATAAAGTGGAATAATACCCATGTGATCACGGGCAATTAGATAACTATTGTCTTGCTCGTTATATAGACAAAAGGCAAACATACCTTGAAGCTTATCGACAAAGTCAGTGCCAAATTTTTCAAACATTGGAATGATAATTTCACAATCCGAAGCGGTTTGAAAATCATAGTCAGGCGTATGTTGGCTGGCTAATGCTTTATGATTATAAATCTCACCATTGACCGCTAAAACTTTTGATTTATCACTGTTATATAATGGTTGAGCGCCATGTTCAGTGTCAACAATTGACAGACGTTCATGCACTAAAATTGCGTGGTCATTGTTGTAGATACCAGACCAATCTGGACCACGATGACGAAGTAAGCGAGAATATTCTAAAGCTTTTGGACGAAGTGCGTCTGCACCCGTTTTAATATCTAATATACAAAATATCGAACACATTGAAGTGCTACCCCTTTATATTTATTAATGACAAATTGTGTGGTGAATGCGCTCTAACAAGTTTATTCAAGCGTATTATGCGATATTATCTCTAGGTAAACATGATAGTGTTTACAGAAACTTATCGTTCAGCAATATTGCTGTTGCGTGACACCTTACAGTATTTGATAAACAATCAATAGTATTTTTACTCTAATGACACAATAAGGTGTAAAAGCGGTTTTTTTTGTAACATTAATCGCTCGTGTTTAAAAAGTAGATACATTAATATATCAATGATAAGTATAAAGAAATTAGCCGTTTTATTTTAATTTCAATCATAAGTAAGAGCAATAAATGTTAAAAACTGTAAATAAAATAACCCTAAAGATCTTTGTTGTCGCCATCTCACTTGGCCTAAGTTTATCTATTAGTAGCCAAGAAATTAACTACGCTGCATTAACGGTTGAAGAATTACGGCTTGATAACGCGCTTAAAGCAATGCCAGATGTTTCGACAAGATTAAGCGCACGAGCTGAGAAATTTGCTAGTCAATTAAACCGAGCAACTAGCTATACCGTGTTAACACAATTAACTATTCGTCACGGTAAAGGGCTATGGTTAGAGGCGAAAAAGTCATTTAACCAATTGAACGACTACGACGATCGGCCGTTATATTGGTCGCGCTTACAAATGAGCAAAGCGTTACGCTCTACCAAAGCATTTACGACCTTGTTTCCTAATCAACAACGCAAGTTGTTATGGACACTGGAGTTATTATCTCGTGGTCAACTGGATGTGAAGTTTGATAAAAAAGCCGATAAGAAAATTTTATTGACAGGTTTTGATCCCTTTTTTCTAGATAGACATATCGACCAAAGTAATCCATCAGGAGTAGTTGCCCTCGCTTTGGACGATTTAGTGGTTAGCATTGAAGGGCAAAGTGCGGAAATTGAAGTGCTCATTATTCCTGTGCGTTTTGCAGATTTTGACCAAGGCATGATAGAAGAACTACTCAGCCCTTATATCGCCAATAAATCTGTTGATATGGTATTAACCGTAAGCATGGGGAGAGATAATTTTGATTTAGAGCGTTACCCGGCGTTAAGACGCAGCGCTAACGCGCCTGATAACCTTAATATATTGACAGGTGCTACGAAAAACAAGCCATTAATACCCAAGTTTAAAACCGCCGCTTTGCAAGGACCTGAGTTTGTTGAATTTAGCTTACCTATATTGGCAATGTTAAAGGGTGCTGGTCAATATCAGGTTAACGACAATCGCACAATATCGACCTTATTAGGTGGTACATTTAAGGGGCAATCACTGGCAGATATTGTTAAGCAAACTTCGGTTAGCGGCTCAGGTGGTGGTTACCTTTCTAATGAAATATCTTATCGTAGTATCTTATTACGTGACCAATATTATTCAACTTTACCGGTAGGTCATATCCATACCCCGAAAATTAAAGCCTTCAATCAACAAGCATTGATGGATATTGTTAAGCAAACGAAAAACATTATTACTCAAGGTGTCGCCGGTTTATAATCGTTTAGTTATAAACGCGTTTATATTATAAAGGCATTAATATGACCAACGACTGATGCTTTATTTCAGCACAAAAAAACGCTAACTCAGTTAGCGTTTTTTAATTTCTCCCTTCGCAACTATCTGCTACGACTAAATTTATTGGTGATAATATTATCAATAATTAAGGTGTTAAATATTATTCGTCACATCTACCGACAGCTTTAACATTTGTCCCGGTTGTAAGTATTTATCACGATTAAGGCTATTCCAACGTTCAATATCTTTTATCTTGACATTAAACTTGTCGGCGATACGGGCAAAAGAGTCACCTTTGCGTACACGATAATGAATGTTACGCATTATCGCTTTCTCGTTTGGTGTCATAGCATCTAAAGCCAGTGTTTTAACCGCTGTTTTTTGCCAAATAACCAGTTTTTGTCCAGGTTTAATAGTGTCTCTTGGCGCCATACCATTCCATTTTGCAATACTGCGGGTTGAAACACGATAGGCGCGGCTGATATCCCACAAGGTATCACCAGATTTTACTATATGAATGCGCTTTTCACCGGCCAATACTTTGTTTTGTGTTTTTGCCAAACGTTGATTTTGTGAGAGTAAATAACTGTCTAACGAGGCGGTAGCAACAGGAATTAATAAAAATTTTCCGGCTCTGATCTGATTGCCTTTAATGTTATTAACTTGTTTTATTAACGCTATTTCAGTATTAAATTTTTGTGCTATTTCACCTAGGTTGTCACCGTTTTTAATTTTATAGCGTTGCCAAGCTAGACGTTCTTTTGCGCTCAATTTGGCAAGGCCTTGCTTAAAGTTTTCTATTTTGTGGTTGGGTAACAATAAATAATGTGGGCCGTCAGGGTCGGTTGCCCAACGATTAAAACCTGGGTTGAGTCGCTGCAACTCTGTTAATGTCAAGTCAGCTAATTGCGCTGCTTTGGCTAAATCAAGCTGTGAACCAATATCGACTTGACTGATCACCGAGCTATTATCAATTACGTGCAGTTTAATTTTAAATTCTTCGCTACGTTTTACAATGTCAGCTAACGCTAATAATTTAGGGACATAAGCACGAGTTTCTTTTGGTAAATCTAAAGACCAAAAATCTGTAGGTAGGTTTTTCTTTTTATTTTTTCTAACCGCACGTCTTACTCGTCCCTCACCTGAGTTGTAAGCGGCAAGCGCTAACATCCAATCACCATCAAAAAACTTGTTTAAGTATTTTAAATAGTTAATAGCACCTTGGGTTGAGGCAACTATGTCACGTCGTCCGTCAAACCACCAATTTTGTTTCATGCCGAAGCGTTTGCCTGTGCCGGGAATAAATTGCCACATACCTGATGCACGACCATGTGAGTAAGCAAAAGGGTCAAAAGCGCTTTCAACTATGGGTAATAAGGCAATTTCAATGGGTATATCGTTCGCTTCTAATGCTTCAACGATGTAATACAAAAATGGCTCAGCGCGTTTAGCTACGCGGTTTAGATAGTCAGGGTGCTTTATAAACCAATTTCGTTGGCTAACAACACGAGGATCTTCGGGTATCGAAAATTCAAGCTTGCTGCGAATTCGTTGCCAAACATCATTTGACAAATAGCTTTCTTTTAAGTCATTGCCCAGATCTATATCACCGTCGGCAATGGGATGAATAACGTCAATAGCTTCATCAACCAGCAGCGCTTGATTGATCTCTGCCGAAGAGGCAACATCGATAAGTACTTGAATATCATTATTAGTTTCAAGGTTATTTGATTGATTTTGGTTTAAAACTGATTGGCAACCGGACAATAGCAGTACGGTTGCGATAGATAGGGTTATATTCTTCATGCAAGGTCTATTTAAATTTACTAGCCGCCAGTGTCACTTATTTAGGGCGGTTATTCAAGATTTGCGCAATAAAAACGCCTTAAAAATTGTCTTTCCATGCGCGGATAATGGTAAAGGTTTGTAATTTATCATTAACCTTTTCACCACTGAACTCAGCCGCGCTTGTCATCAAGCTAGACTCGTTACAGCGTAGAAATGGATTGATTTTCCTTTCAAGCATGATTGATGTTGGGATAGTGGCAATATCTTGTTCGCGCTTTTGTATTACTTGATTATAATAATCTACCAACTCGGTATTATCGGGTTCAACACTTAGGGCAAAATTAAGGTTAGCTTGAGTATATTCATGAGCACAATAGACCTGAGTGTGCTCAGGTAAAGCGCTTAGCTTTTCTAATGAGCCAAGCATTTGGCTCGGCGTGCCTTCGAAAAGGCGACCACAGCCACCTGAAAACAAAGTATCACCACAAAATAAATTGTCTTGTGATAAATAAGCTATATGGCCACTGGTATGACCTGGAAGATCAATGACATCAAATTCAAGGTCTAAATCAGTTAACGCCACCTTAGCGCTTTCGTTAAGCGCGACATCACAGTGTGGAATGTTTTCACTTTCAGGGCCGTAAATGGTTAATGGCCATTGCTTACTTTTACAATAATCAACAAGTTTTTTAATACCACCCACGTGATCAGCGTGATGGTGAGTGATTAATATACTCGACAGTTGCAGTTTTTGTTGTTCAATAAATTCGATACAAACATTGGCGTCACCTGGGTCAACTAAGGCCATGTTGTGACCTAAGTTCGACGAAATAGCCCAGATATAATTATCTGAAAAGGCCTTTATCATGGAAACTTTCATATTAGTGCTGCTTTGGGTTTGCTGCATGTGTGGCTCCTGAGTATACTGAAGATATGATTATACTTACTTTTTCGACAGTTTAATATAATGAAGCCAGCACTCGCGTTTAGGCACCCTGATTATCCAAAATCTTGGCAAAACTTACCTAATGGTGACTTGATAGTTGCCAATATTAATCAAGCGCTAGCGCCTTGGTGGCCAAAGTTTTTTGGCTATCATATGCTAAAAATTGGCGCTTTAAGTGGTGAAATATCGAGTGTAGATAGCCCGATTAAGCATCAATTAACCTTAACAAACCAGCTGGAAAATAGTGATGTTATTGCTGAAATTGATGATTTACCCTTACAAAAGCACAGTGTTGATGTCTGCGTATTGGCCCATGCTTTGGAGTTTTCGTTAGACCCTCATCATGTGGTGCGTGAAGCCAACCGGGTATTAATTCCTAATGGCTATTTAGTGATCACTGGATTTAATCCTTTTAGTTTAGTGGGTCTTAATCAATTTATTCCTTATAGGCGTAAGCAAACGCCTTGGAATGAAAGGTTATTTTCACCTATGCGAGTGAAAGATTGGCTGCACTTAATGGGATTTGAGATCCAACTAGATAAACGGTTTTTGCATTCGTCATTATCTGGGCAACTCACTCAGGGACTTTTTTGTAACTATTGGCATAATATAGCGGCACGTTATTTTCCAAGTTTAGGCTCTGTTTATGTCATTGTGGCGAAAAAGCGCGTATTACCTTTAACGCCGATCAAACCCAAATGGCAACTCAGGCCACACTTTGAACCCGTGAAGGTGCCAACGATGAATTCATCAAGAAAAACCAGTAAAAAATCAAATCAGTAATGGTAAAGCAGTACTAAATATAATAACTCAATATTTAAGGTCAGAATTAATTAATGCAACTTCATGAATTCGAAAGCTATTTAAACAACTTATTAAAGCCTGAACAAATTAAAGACTTTTGTCCAAATGGTCTACAAATTCAGGGGCGAGATAAGATCAGTAAGGTCATCACGGGCGTTACCGCTACACAAGCGTTAATCGAACAAGCGATTGCTGAAAAAGCCGATGCGTTAGTCGTACACCATGGTTTTTTTTGGAAGAATGAAAGTTATGTCATCCGTGGTATGAAACATAAACGCATTAAGGCGTTACTGGCAAATGACATCAGTTTATTTGCCTATCATTTACCCTTAGATATTCATCCAAGCTTAGGTAATAACGCACAATTAGCGAAATTATTTTCAATCAATAATGTCGCGCCATTGGAAGAGGGTAACGCCTTGAGTGTTGCTGTACGTGGAGACTTTACTCGTGAACTTAGCCCACAAACACTTGAGCAACGCATTAATGAAAAGCTCAACCGAACTTGCTTGCACATAGCACCGCCATCAAATAAAGCGATTAAAACCGTGGCTTGGTGCAGCGGTGGTGGGCAAGGCTATATTGAGTTAGCGGCTGAACACGGCATAGACGCGTTTATCAGTGGTGAAGTATCTGAGCAAACCACTCATGTTGCGCGCGAGATGGATATTCATTTTTATTGCGCTGGCCATCATGCCACCGAGCGCTATGGCGCTAAAGCATTAGCCGAACATTTTAATCAACATTTGCCATTAGAGGCTAAGTTTATTGATATTGATAACCCAGCCTAAGCGGCAGATTATTAATACCAATATAGCGGAAAAATATAGCACCAAATACAAGACTGCTGTTCATGCACGATTGTACTTGGTAATGAACTAGCCTTATGTAAATTTTTACTGCACAAGGCTTTTTGGTCATTAAGTCGTGTTGTACAAATTGCTGCTGCTTTTAGTTTGTCAGCTATTAGCCTTTAAACCATTGCACAATACGCCCGAGGGTTTCGTACCAAACCGTAGTAGTTTGTTGTAATTTTTTAGCATTAGGTACGTAATAAGACCATGGAGTAAGGCCATTGCTTTTAACCCATGGGCTTGCCGGTGCAGGGATTGGATTGACGCCGTAGCGTTGGAAATAGGCCATGGCTCTGGGTAAATGATTGGCACTAGTGACGAGTACGACATTTTTATTTAACACGCGTGGTGCGATAAGTTGCGCTTCTTCTTCGGTATCTTGAGGGAAATTTTCAGTCAATATTTTATTTTTTGGCACACCTAATAATATCGCTGCTTGCTTAACTTTTTCTGCGTTTGAACTGACATCGCCATCGGCAAAACCTGAGGTAATTATTTGTGCTTCGGGGTGCATGCGGTAGATACGAACAGCCTCAACTAACCTTTCTAATGAACTAGACTTTAACTCACTGGTCGCAGGCAAACCCTGAACGCTGGTGTGAACACCACCCAAAATAATAATATAATCAACCGGCTTATTGCTGCGGGTAAATGCGGGATAATTATCTTCTAATGCCGCCATGATGTTATCGGATAAAGGTGGAAAGGTACTCAAAAATAATAAAGTGGTTGCGGTAAATAGCGCCCAAAAACTCAATTTTGGTTTTAAACGATAAAAAATAATAGCGATAATTAACAGTAAGATAATAATGCTCAGTGGCATAATCATTAAGCTAATTATTTTTTTTAGTAAAAATAGATCCATGTTACTCAGTCCAAAATAGGCTATAAAAATAGGGTAATAAGTTTTCAAGATGCTAAAGCATAACAATTATAAGACCTTGAAGCAGTGGCTAATTGTGACAAACTATTTCATTTGGACGTCTAAAAGTCTGTTGATATTTACTTTTAGATAGGGTCTAATGACTGCGCTGAAAATTAGAATTTTTACTCCACTTTTATAATGCCCTTATCTATCAAGTATGATGATGTTATTAATTAAGTAGTACAGAAATAGAAAAATTTTTCGCACCAGAAGAGGCGCAATTGCTAGGTAGGTAACATGAGGACCCATTCCTTTGACTGTTACTGAGGGGGACAATTGCCGAGAATATTGATATGGGGGCATATCATGTTCGGTCGCTAGGGCTGAATCCTTAGGGCTGTCACCGCTAGAAAAACAGCAGTTTTTTTAGCATAGGGTGGAGAGCTTCTGGCTGAATAGTACCGCCTGAATAACGGGTTTTTAACCTAATTCGCTCTACGCTCAGTCATGCTCTTCCTGTTAGTTATTTGCCTGTTATATTTGCTATGTTTAATGAAATAGCTTTAGCAATGCAGGCGTTTAGGAAGAATTTTTATGTTAATATCCCATCTTACTAGCCTTAATCACATTAGTGTTGGCACATTGTTATCTAAATATACATCTCGCGATAGACTCGAATGTTCAAGCATTCAATCTCAAACTCATGGAGAATCTGCATGTCTGTAATCATAGATCATACCAATACTGAAAATATTACCGTTGCAAAGTTTGGCGGCACCAGTGTTGCTGATTTTCATGCGATGTTACGCTGCGCGGATATTATTAAAAATAATAGCACTAACCGTTTAGTGGTGGTATCAGCTAGTGCTGGTGTTACTAATCACTTAGTACGTTTAAGCCAAGCAGACGTTGCGATAAGCGAACAACAACAAATTATTACCCATATTGCTGATATTCAATTTGCCATAACCCAACATTTTGATAACCATCAAGCTATTGATCAAGAAATATCAGGCTTATTAAATGCGTTACGTACTTGTGCTGAGCAACAAGCAAAACAATACAGCACAAAAACCAGTGATGAAATCCTGAGTTTTGGTGAACAATTCAGTTCACGAATTTTTGCACAAGTGTTACAACTCGTCGATGTGAATGGTCATTATTTTGATGTTCGCCAAGTCATGAAAACTGATAGTTTATATGGTAAAGCGCAAGTTGATTTAACCGAATTAGCGGTTAATACTAAAGCACTACTTTATCCCTTACTTAATGAGCAAGTTATTGTTACACAAGGTTTTATCGGCTGTGACCCGCAGGGTAATACGACCACCTTAGGTCGCGGTGGCTCTGATTACAGCGCAGCGTTGTTAGCTGAAGCTGTTCAAGCCAGTAATTTAAGCATTTGGACTGACGTGGTGGGTATTTTTACTACCGATCCACGGATAACAGATCAAGCACGTTCGATTAATGAAATTAGTTTCGGCGAAGCGGCGGAAATGGCCACCTTTGGCGCGAAAATTCTACATCCGGCGACACTTATTCCAGCTATGCGGCAAGATATTCCTGTTTTTGTGGGTTCAAGTAAAGAACCTAACGCAGGTGGCACCAAAATACAGCGCCAAGTTGACTCTAATCCTACTTATCGTTCGATTGCGCTGCGACGCGAGCAAACCTTAGTGACAGTAAAAAGTCCACAAATGCTGCATGCCAGTGGTTTCCTAGCGAAAGTTTTTACCGTATTAGCCAAACACCAATTAAGTGTAGATTTAATTACCACCAGTGAAATTAGTGTCGCGCTAACCTTTGACAATCCTTATGGTTCAACACAAGCCTTGTTAACTCAAGCCGTGGTAGAAGAGTTAGAACAACTTTGTGAAGTCAGTGTTGAGCATGGTTTGAGTTTAATTGCGGTGATCGGTAATAAAATTCATGGCACTAAAGGGGTTGGCAGCAGTATTTTTGATAAGATAAATGATTTTAATATTCGCATGATTTGTCATGGCGCAAGCAATCATAATCTGTGTTTTCTCGTGCCAGAAGCCGATGCTAACCAAGTGGTTGAACGTTTACATAGTACCTTGTTTACCGACTAAGCTGATGTCAGTAGACAAAATTATGGTTTAAACCATAAAATAGTCATGACTAAAAGGTAATGATTATCAAAATAAGCACCAAAAAATAGCGCTTAAAAAGGGACATTGTACTGTCCCTTTTTGCATTTAATTTGGCTGGCTTTTATAAATAAGCTTATTCGTATGTTAAAGGGTCGGTCACATTATTGTCAGCAAAGGCCTCTAGGCGCTCTTGACATGCACCGCATTTACCGCAGGCTTGTACTCGGCCATTATAACAAGTCCACGTGTCATCGTAACGCAAACCCATCTTTAAACCATCAGTTAATATATCGGATTTACTGTTCGTTAAGTAAGGACTGAAAATTTCAACCGCTTGATAATTCGCGATTTGACAAACCTCATTCATTTTCATAACAAATTCAGGTCGACAATCAGGATAAATAGCATGATCACCCGAATGAGCACCATAATATACTTGCGCGGCTTCTACTGAGACGGCATAACCCACAGCTAACGACAGTAAAATCATATTACGATTAGGTACAACCGTTGACTGCATACTTTCGGCTTCGTAATGACCTTCAGGAATGTCGATATCATCGGTCAAAGACGATCCCGCTAATAACTGATTAATGGATGAAATATCAATAACCTTATGAGCAACCCCCAGTTGTTGACAAACTTTACTGGCACAGGCAATTTCTTTCACGTGTTTCTGGCCATAATCAAAGGTTAAGGCATAGACTTCTTTACCGTCTTTTAAAGCGCGGTGCAGTACGGTGAATGAATCCATGCCACCAGAAAAAATTACTACGACTTTACTACTCATATTTACAGATCTCTTGGGGTATAATAAACTTGCGCATTCTACTAGAAATTATCTAAGCATTAAAGAAATGACCACACGTTATAAAATAAATGAATTGTTTGAAACTCTACAAGGCGAAGGCTCATTTACCGGCCAACCGTCAATTTTCCTTCGTTTACAGGGTTGTCCTGTCGGTTGTTCTTGGTGTGATACTAAACATACCTGGGACATTCATCCTGAGTTAGAAATAACCAGTAAGCAACTGTTAAGTAAGGTAGAAGAGACTGAACAATGGTCAAATTTATCCTTAGATGATATTGCTGCAATCTTTAACAAGCAGGGCTTTAACGCTAAACATATTGTTATTACCGGTGGCGAACCTTGCATGGAAGATTTAACCGCCTTGTGTTTATATTTTGAAGCACAAGGTTATAGCTGTCAGGTAGAAACCTCAGGCACCTTTGAAATTAGAGTCTCTGAGCAATGCTGGGTTACTGTATCACCCAAAGTGAATATGCGTGGCGGTTACAAAATTTTAGCCAGCGCGATGCAAAGAGCAAATGAAATTAAACATCCGGTGGCCACTGAGCAACATATTGATGACCTAAAAGCCTTATTAGCCACACATCAAGTAGAAAAAAAGCAGATTTATTTACAACCTATTAGCCAAAAACAACGTGCCACCGAGCTTGCTATTGCCGCTTGTATTAAAAATAACTGGCGCTTATCGGTGCAAGTACACAAATACATTGGTATTGAATAGTATTTTGTCATAGTTGTCATAGCAAATGCAGTAATGCGCTAGCTTGTCATGATCCAAACTTACTGCAATGCTGGAAGGGCAATGCTAGAAGTGCAATCATTAGAGGTGCAGCAATGCAAGATACAAGGTTAAGTGTAATTTTCATAGTCAACACAGCCTAGCTTAAGACATTAACATTATTTTGTTAATGGTAAGGTAATAATAACCTCAACGCCGAGCTGATTTTGCTGGTTTACGGCTTTTATTGTGCCGTGATGAAATTGACAAATTAAGCGCGCAATATACAAACCTAAGCCTAAATGAGGCTGTTCATTATTGTGTTTTTTCCTGATCGACACCATAGAGTCAAACAGTTGTTCACTCATTTGTTCAGGCAATAGCTCACCGTTATTGCTGATGGTTAACGTCACCTGTTGATTATTACGTGTGACGCTGGCGGTAATTTTATTATCGTCAGAAAACTCTACGGCATTGGCAATCACTTTATCTAATAACTGCGCGATATGTTCTGGTGAACCCAAAAGCGGATGCTTTCCTGGTGTTATATCATTGAATGAAAAATCAATATCAGGGTAAATCAGGCGATAACCTTGCATACAACCGTTAAATACCTGAGCTAAGTCAAAGGCACTTTTGTCGGTGTTTTGTAACATTTGCTCTATTCGGGTCGCTTCATTCATATTGGTTAAAATTAAGCTTAAGCGCTCAATACCATGTTGAGCGCGCACTAAATAGGGGTTTTCCACCAGGGGTGCTTGCCTTTTATCATTATTATCTCGTGTTGTTGCCCTGATACTTTGTTGCTGCATGGCTAAGGTTTCTAACGAGGTTCGCACCACGGCAATAGGCGTGCGCAATTCGTGTGATAAACGTGACGACATATTTTCTAAATAGTGATTATATTGACTCAGGCGATTAACCGCAGTTGAGAAACTACGCGACAAATCACCAATTTCGTCATTGGTATTTGAGGTATCAACATTGCCACTAATACGACCATGTTCGTCAATCGCCATTTCTGCTTGATTACTTAAGGTTCTGATCCGGTTTGATATCCGCGAAGCAAACAAGAAGAAGGCCAACGCGCCCAATAACATAATGGCCAAAATAGAACTAAAAAGCTTTTCAAGCGCCTGATTTCTTAAGGTGCGAATGCCATTAGTGGTTTCTTCAACAATCACCGCACCTTTTACCTGTTTATTAATAAATATTGGGTAAGCGGCTGACAATACCACCGCTTGTTGATCTGTACTTAAACGCCACTGCGACATAGGCTCACCCGTTAAGGCACTTTCGATATGTTTGCCTGTCAGGTTTTCTGAGTCATAAAGTTGGTCAATAAAATTACTGGGCGGTTGCGTCAGTATTCTTTCATATAAGGGTTTCAGTATATTGTTTTCAACGCTATGCCAAGCCGCTAATATAAAATTATCATCAGTATTATCAAGGCGTTCATTGTTAATGTTAACGCGCTTATTCCAGACACCGCTGGCTTTTTTTATATTACCTGTGGTGGCTAATACCCGATGATGTTGGTCAACCACCCAAATGCTAGAATTGGTATAACTCATGCCTTTAACAATGCGCTCAATTTCGGGTGAGGGTACTAAAATAGTGCCTAATGTCTCGGCAGAGCTGGGATCTGCTGAGCCCAGCGACGCTTGAATGCTACCTAAGGGGCTATCAACATCGTGCACCGCAAAAGCAATATTGTCGTTAAACTCAGTTAATGGCACGCGCACTTCAACGTTATAACCTTGTGCGGTATTTCGCCAATGCCCTTGAATTTGTCTAGCAGGTACAGGGATATCGGCTTCAATATCGGTAATACGATAAGCATCTATCCAGCCAGTGGTTTTATTGCTGATAATAAAGCGACTGAAAACGCCTTGTGGATTAATAAAAGCAAGCTCTAAGTGGTCATTATTAATGATGCTACGGGCATTACTGTCACGATATATGACCTTGTCGTCAATCACCCCAAAGTATAAATACAAATACTGACCATAAGTGCCAACCGCCGCGGTAAAATTTATTGATAATTGCTCAGGCGTTAGTTGGCTATAAAGTTGGTTATTTTGCTGATAAAAATGCGCTTTGTTGGCAAAGTCAGGCCAGTCTTGATTTAAACCGTCGAGTTGAATGGGCGCGGATAAACCGTAACTATATAGGTCTTTGCCTTTTTCAACGCTAGGTAAAAAACTCGCTTGATTATTAAACAAGTTTGCCCGCTCATGCATAGCGGTAGCAAGTGCTCTGGCTGTGCCTATTATGGTTTGCTCTTGACCATAACGGAGGTATTTTTCCATTTCCCAAACATATTGATAACCAAACCATGGAATGGTAAATAGAAAGCTTGATAATAAGAGCAGTTTACTTCTTAAGCCAAAACGCCATTTCATTGTCATTTTAGTTTAGTTACCTGAATTTTCTTTGGCGCTTTGGTTCCAGCGATAACCCATGCCATAAACCGTTTCAATACAATTAAAGTCGCTATCGATATGGCTGAATTTTTTACGCATGCGCTTGATATGCGAAGTAATGGTTGAGTCATCAACATAGATGTTTGAGTCCTGCATTAACTGGCTACGGTTTTTCACATGGCCGGGATGCTTAGCTAATGCGTATAACATCCAAAACTCGGTAATGGTTAAATCTACATTGTGCTCTTGCCATTGAATGCTCATGCGCTGACTATCGACGGTTAATGGCCCGATAGTGAGCATATAATCAGCTTGTTGTGGTTTGCCTAAGGCGTCTTGACGACGAAATAGCGCGGCAATTCGGGCAGACAAGTGCGGTAAGCTAATATCTTTGGTGAGATAATCATCAGCGCCAATACGCAAGCCCGATACGGTATCAACATCACTATCACGCGCGGTTAAAAAAACAATCGGTAAGGTTGTCGACTTTGACCGTAACCATTGGCATAACTCAAAGCCAGCATCATATTCATGTTCAAGGCCAATATCCAAAATGGCTAAATTAGGTAAGCGTAGATTAAACGCTTGCATAGCGTTTGCCTTATTAGCGTAGGTTTGTACTTGGTAACCTTGTAGGCGCAATACATCAGCATAGTTTTCTCTAATGGCGGCATCGTCTTCAACAATAGCAATCCGTTTCGACATGATTGTTGTTTATCCTTTATCTCGTTGTGCGTAAATATCTGCATAAAAACCTAGCTTAATAATATCGAATAAACGCCATCGATGCTGCTAATTGTTGACATTGCCATAATGTTGCCACATTTGCTCACTGAATTGCCATATTTGCGCCCTTTAGTCGTCGTTTTTCTACGCTTTAATAACACCATCAAAAACAAGCAAGCTAATTAAGTGTTTAGTTAGCAAGTATCCATCGACTATTTATCACCGACACTATTAATGAGAGACACCATGATGACAAGACAATTAACCACAGCAAATAACCCAAGTGTAAGTAAAACTTCTCGAGCCAAAAAATTGATTAATGTTGCTTTAATATCAGCCTTAACGGTCAGCCCCGTCTTTGCAACTTCATATGAAGAAACAGCGCAAGACAAAATAGCGCAAGAGAGTTCAGCACAATTAAAGGAAGAAATTGGCTTCGGCACAGGCATGGTTATTGGTGCTATTTTAGGCGGACCTATTGGCGCCTTTATCACTGGGGTAGCCGGTAATATGATTGCAAAAAACATCAATGCCACGGATGAAATTGAAAGCTTGTCAACCGCCTACAGCGCAGAGAAAAAAAGTAATGAAGTATCGCTAGTTCGCTACCAACGACAAATTGAGCAAGCAGAGCAAAGCTATCAAATGGAGTTGTTAGCGCTAGAGCAAAACTATCAAGCGGCGAGTAACCTACAAGCACAAAACTTATTAATGAGCTTACAGTTCTCTACCGGCTCAAGTGAAATTAAGTCACATTATCAAGAGCAGATAGAAAGCTTAGCGCGCATTGTGCAACAATCACCTAATTTAACCTTAGATCTTTCTGGCTATACCGATAAACAAGGTAGTGATGCGCTAAACCAAGCACTTTCATTAGCACGTATTAATGCGGTTAAAAATGCACTGATTGACCAGGGCGTAAAGGCTGACCGCATTAGCTTATTTGCTTTTGGTGAACAGCAATCTGTGGTGGCATCAGTAAATAAAGAGGTGAGTTTTTATGATCGTCGTGTGGTTATCAAGTTAAAAAACACCGCATTAGCCAATGATGCCACTCAACAAGAAAACTCACAAACGGCCAAGAACTTTTAACACTGTGCATTTTAACCTGGTATAGACGGCAATCTAAGCTAAGAAAAATCTAGTCTAAAAATAACTAAACTAGGTGTAAAAACAACAGTTAACCCATTTATCTGTTAACTGTTTCAATAAAAATCAACAAAAAGCCAAGGCGTTCTGCCTTGGCTTTTTGTTTTAACCTTTACTTAGAACACGTTATTAAGTATTTATTAGGCGCTTATTAACCATAGGCTACTTGCCTAAAGTAAACTTAGTATCAGCATCTCGAAGTAAATATAGCGCTGCACAAGCAGCTAACATAGGCCATGCGGCGAAGAATAATAAATTATTAAAAGCATCCATATACTGCGCGTAAGCTGATAATGTTGAACCCGCATGCATCAGAAAAATTAAACCGTAACTGAGGCGTTTTTTAATGCCAAATAAAAATGCGAAAACCAATATTAATTGTAGCGCGCCTAAAACATAAGCCATGATGTCATTAAAGCCGCTGATTTTATAAAAATGTTCAAAAATTTTAATACTATGTGCTGGATTAACAAACTTGTCTAGCGTCCAAATAAACATCACAATAAACACACCTACCCGTAAGAATAGTAATGACCATTGCAAGTTGCTTTGTAAGTTTTTGTTGGCTAGGGGATCGGCTGTCGACATATAAATTCCTCAAATTAAATAAAAGTGTTGGTAACAAGGTTAAAGACCGAGTAATCAAGCTTAAATTTCAACATTATGATTTTTTAATTACCGAGAGGCATTTCAATGGCGACTATAATAATAAGCAATAGCAGTAGGCCTAAAACACTTTGTCCTAGGCTCGACAATAGCATGGAGTTGTCTTGCCATAGCTTTATCACAATGGCGATGCTACTGAGACTAATTGAGGCTGTCGAAAAAAACTCAAGATAAACCCTAACAATAATATAAAGAAAATGGCGCCAACCGCGTGCGGTAACAATGGGTCCATATGCATAGCTAGTATCCTTTTCAATCATCGGGTTTATGGTAAGTTAATAAGCTTGCAAGTAGAGCTACGCATTATAAATATTGCATAAAGCAGGGTAAAAACAAGGTTAAAAATCCAGTCAATTAAATCTTAGTCAATGTCTTAGTTAATGCCTTGGTTTAAGCCTTAATTTAACCATTAGTTGAAGTTTCAAGTAAAGCATGAGTTTAAACGCATTTAATTTACCAGCGCGATGTATTTGGATGATTTATTGTAAATAATATTTATTTAATGATCTCCTGCAACAAAGTCGTCATAATTATTATGCTGAGGTTTTATTTTTATCAGTCAATCAAGCATGGAAGAATATTGAAACAAGTGAATTCCCCTTACCGCAATCGACTACTCTATACATTAATGACTCTTTTAATGTTAGTAAGTGCCTTTGCAGTGCAATCAGCAGAGCTTGGTGAAAATGTTGGTACCCATCTCAATATTATGGGTGTTGAAAGCGCATTCAAAACCAATATCTTACGTAATTTGAGCAGTAACGAAAATACCATTCCATTGTCACTGCTGGGTTTTCCACAATCAGACAATTATATTTTAACTAAAGCCCGCAGCGCGTTGCAGGCATTGGGCTATTACCAGCCTGTGTTAACCTTGGCTGACGATAAACAAGGCAAAATACTCACCATTGATTTACAGACTCCTGTGCGATGGCACAACACTAATATTGTGCTCAACTGCGAGAATGAAATTAAGGAAATCCCCCAACTTATTGCTAAACATCCATTTACCCAAGGCAAAATTATTAACCATGGCGATTACAGCCAGTTTAAAGCCTCGTTGCAACGCGAAGCACAAGAGTTAGGTTTATTAAACGCCACTTTTTCATCTAGTGTGTTAAATGTTGATGTGGCTCAGTTTCAAGCCGATGTGCATTGGGTGTTCAACTGTGGCGCTCGCTATAGCATTAACAAAGTGACGATTGAGGGCACAGTTTTATCCCATGATTTAATCAATCGTTATTCAACCATTCGCTCTGGTGACAATTATAGTCAACTCGACATTATTGCCAGTCAGCAGGCCTTAAATCGCTCTGGTTTTTTTAAATCAGTGGTGGTTGAACAGTCAGTTGACCATCTGACAAAAACGGTCGATGTTAGCCTTTCAATATTGGATACTGACAAATATGAACTTAAAACTTTGTTAGGTTATGGCACTGACAGTGGCGGGAAATTAGGGGTAAGTTGGAGAAATCGACGAGTAAATAGTAGCGCTCATCAATATATTGCCGCCATAGATTTTAATAAAGTAAAGCTCGATATTGCCGATATACACGCAACCTTTCAATACCAAATACCGTTAGATAAAGCCAACAGTCAATGGATAAACTTAGTCAGTTATCAGATTAAAAATGAGGAAATAGGTCGCAGTAAAATTTTCACCTTAGAGTCTGTGCTGGCCAATAAAATCAATGAAAATTGGTTTAGTCAATGGTCAATTGCCATGGCACAAGAGCTGTTAGAATCAGATGCTAACGTGAATCGTAGTTTGCAATATATTGTCCCTTCATGGCAACTCAATTATTACAGTGTTACCGATCCCTTTTCCGCTATAGCAGGTTGGCGTTGGCAAAGTATATTTCGTTTTAGTGGTGAGCAAGTTAGCGATCCCGATATAAAATTTTTACAAACTGATCAAAAAGTAAAACGTATTTGGTCACTCAATAATAACTGGCGATTATTGTTACGTGCACGTTTGGGCACTACGTGGATGGATACCGATGATTTTAATCGCTCTATGCCATCAAACTATCGATTTTTTGCCGGCGGTGATGTTTCAGTCAGAGGTTATAAACATCAAAGTTTGTCGCCTCTGGAGAACAACGTCTCACTAGGTGGTAAGCATGTTGTATCGTCAAGTTTTGAGGTCGATTACTTATTTAATGACGACTTTCGTTGGGCGGTATTTACCGATCAAGGCAATGCCTTTAATGATTGGCGGGATTGGAAAATATATAAATCAATCGGCACTGGTCTAAGGTGGGTAACACCGATTGGCGCTATTCGACTCGATATTGCTAAAGCACTTGATGGTAATAAAGGCTGGCGTTTTCATATCACCATAGGGCCAGATTTATGAGTTACTTCAAAAAGAAAGCGCTGTTAAAGTGGTTTAGCCTAATTACTACTGGCTTAATGGTTATCACGCTGTTAATGCTCTCATGGCTGTATACGACAGAATCAGGTTTGCAGTGGTTAGCTGCGCGCATTGCCCAACTGCAACCACAGGAACTACGTTTAGGTAAAATCAGTGGCACATTAAATACGCGCATAAAGCTAGCCGAGCTTGAATGGCAACAAGAGGGCACCAAAGTACAGATGACCGAGTTATCGGTTGACTGCCAATGGTTGCACTTGATTGACCGTTTGCTCTCGTGCGATAGCATTGCTTTAACTAACTTAGCGGTATCGAGTGTTAACGATGAAAAAACCGCCTCTTCGCCAGAGGCATTACCCAAGCTAGTGACAGTGACATTACCTATTGCGCTCAAAGTGAAGCAAGTGACTATGGCTAGCATTAGCTATCAGGCAATGAGCGCTAAAATAACCCCAGCCAAAAACAGTGACCCCGCAACAAGCATACCTTCACAAAGAGCCCATTCAGCAAACACAGCTTCAGCTAATACACCTTCAACTAGTACGGAGTACAATGTTAGCGACCTAGTATTAAAAAAATTAGCCTTCGCGCGTAGCAAAGCAAGCGTCGGTGAGTTAAAGCTTACATTTGACGAACACAAGATAGCGGTATCTGGTTATCTTGACATGCGAAAAAAGTGGCCGCATCAGTTAGCGGTTGAGGTGCAGGGGGCCAAACTTTCGGTCAGTGTGAAATCTAAAGGCAATATCAGTGACTCATCACAATTAACTTTACAGTTGCAATCGCCTAATCAAATGTTAGTGACTAGCGATTGGTTTTATAACCAAGGCTTATTTTTAAAGCGTGGCATATTAATAGCTGATAAACAACAAGTTGAGTTGGCCAGTCAAGCTATTGATCTCGAAAAAACCAAAGCAAACTTTGAACTTAATTGGCCAAAGTTGAGCGCTAAATTACAAATACAGGCAAGATGGCAAGATTTTAAAGACATACAGTTAACCATTAATACCGAGCTAGCTAATGTACTAGATTGGCGTGCGAGTTCAGCCGTCTCTTTGTTATTAAAAAATGAGCTTAATGCCGCGCAAATCGCCACAACCTTGCGCCAAGCACTGCCCGAGGCGATTGACCAAAGCACCCCTGCGATAAAGCAATCATGGCCAGTGCTAGCGAGCCTTGATTTGGCCATTAAACAAGGTATTGCTACGGTTAAAAGTAACAAGTTAACCTTGGGTAATTTAACGGCAACAATACAAGGTGAGTTTAATGTTGATAATCCGACCTCTGAAAACTTTTCGCTAAAAGGTCAGCTTAATGGTCGCTCGTTAGCATTAAACAATGTCTTTGAGTTGGCTAATGTCAATGCCAGTTGGCAGTTAGAACAACAACAGTCTCAATGGTTTATTTCTAGTCAAGGCAAGATAGATAAACTTGCGCTGGCAAAGTTTGACGGTAAAAAAATTCATTGGGCGTTAGATTTTAGCGAAGGCTGGCAGGGCGATGTTAAGGCCGACGCACTTAATATTAATGAGTTTAGCCTTGAACAACCTTCATTGAAAATCTCTGGTTTACCCGCTGATCATAAAATGCTCATTAGCGCTACATTAGCTGAAAATACAGCTGTTAAATTAAGTTTTGATGGTCAATTACTGCAACAAGATGCAAAACCGTTCAGCATCAATAGTGATATATCAAAGGCTATATGGCAGATCAGTAAGCTTGATTTTAAGGCTGAAAACCAACAACAAGCACTGGTTTTAACCACAGAGCAATTACAATTAAGTGCTGAAAATCAACGAATAAAAAATCTATGTCTTAGCGGCAGTGGCAAACTTTGTATCAATGCGGATAAGCAAGTAGAGCAGTGGACAGCTAATTTAACTTTCGAACAATGGTCAATGTCACCGATTTTCCAGCAGGTTAAGCATTGGCAGTCCAGGCTACTCGCTCAGTCATCACAATATCCACAGGAAGTTGAAGGTATGGTGACAGGTCAGTTAGCGTTATCAGGTAAAGGTCAGCAATTGGCAGGAATTTCGGTCAATGTAACGATACCAAGCTTTAAATTGCAGTCATCTGACGTTCAAATACACGGACAAGAACTGACTATACTTAGCCAGCAACAGCAAAATTCTATCGCAATCACCACACAATGGCAGACAATAAATACCCAGTTACACTTACCCGAGTGGCCAGCTAAAATTTCGATGCCTACAGGTCAGATGTTGTTGTCGATTACGCCTGACTTTACCGTCGATTTTGACTTAGCACAAACTGATATTACCTTGAGCGTTCCAGATGAAAGCAGCCCAGCTGACACACAGCTATCAAAGCATTTATTAACGGTAGCGCTTTTAAAACTGCAGGGTAAATGGCAAAAAGATAAAATATCTACTGGTTTGAAGATACGGTTATCTGGCGAAGATGAAATAACGGCCCAGTTTAACAGTGACTGGCCGCTGATTGATTCAGCTCGTCTTGATGGCGACTTGTCAGTTAATTTACAGCAATTTGAATGGCTTAAGCAGTGGCAAAAACGTATCGATAAAATAGCAGGTAGTCTAGTGCAAAACTTTACCTTAGCAGGTACTTGGCGTGAGCCAATATTTACCGGCGAAGGTTCGCTTGGCATTGAACATTTAGTTATTGATGAATATGGCTTAGATATCCGTAACAGCAAAGTAAAATTAAGTAGTCAACAAGACCGTGTTATATTATTAGGCGAATTACAAAATCCGCAGGGATCACTAACAATAGCAGGGCAAGCAAAGCTATCAATGCCGATAAAAGCAAATCTAACGATTGAAGGTCAACAAGTTACCTTGGTCAATAATAATGATAATAAATTAATTGTTTCGCCCATGTTAAAGGCAAATTATCAAGACAAGCACTTAACTGTAGACGGTAACTTAATTGTTGACCAAGCTGATATCAAAATAGCGTCTTTGCCAAAACCTGCCATTAGTGTTTCAGAAGACCAAGTTATTATTGACGAAAAAAACCTAGCCGAAAAAGACCCAGCACTTGACTATAATATCTCGCTAACGCTATCAGCAGGAGACAATGTTAAAATCAGTGGTTTTGGTTTATCAAGCGAAATACAGGGTAATTTATCTTCATCACTTATTACCGGCCAACCTTTGACTCTTAATGGTCGCTTAGATTTAAAAGAGGGTAAATTTGAAGCCTACAAGCAAACATTAACTATTGAACAGGGGCAATTATTGTTTCTGGGTACGGCAGAAAATCCAAGCATTCAGTTTCGAGCGGTTCGTATAGTTGATGATATCAAGGTTGGGATTATTGCTGATGGAACAATACATAACCCTCGTTTAACGTTATTTTCAGAGCCAACAATGGCAGATGAAAATGTATTGTCATTACTGATCACTGGCCGAAAATTAGATTCTTTATCACAGCAAGAGGGCAATGCACTGACCAGTGCCGCCATTAGTTTAGGGGTAGAGAGTGCCAACAAATTAGTGCAAAAAATTGGTGAGCAACTGGGCCTCAAAGATGTGGCTTTTACCAGTAAAAGTGCTAATAACGGAAATAGCACGCGTGTTGATATTGCCGCGAAGATTAATGACCGTTTAAATGTAGGGTACGGCACCAGTATTGACTCTGACAGTAGCGTTCAGGCGGGGTGGAATATTGAATACAAGCTATCACCGAATATATCGTTTGAAGCCATTAGTGGCGATGAAATAAGTGCTAACATCAACTATAAAAAGCAGTTTTCATCCACTAAAGACAAAGACAAAGACAAAGACAAAAATTAGTACTGGCAATTAAATTAAAAAGAAGGTGTTTATGTCAACAAATTCAACAGGCTCCACCCAGCTAACATCAACAGCAATAGTCACACCTGTAAGCATTCCTAAACGTCATCCATTCATCAGTTGGTCATTGGCGATATTAACAGCCATGCTTGGAGTGTATTTATCGATAATACAATTTGCTGGTTTAGAATGGCTTTCTCGCAGTGGTTGTTTAATTGTGATACTGGGTGTTTGGTCCGGGTTGGGTGGTATAATACAAGAACGATTATTACTTAGTCGACTTAATTTTCATCATCGCATAGTACTGGCTCGCACTAAAAGAAAATTACATAAATCCAAGGTATCAAGCGAAAATATAGCAAGCGAAATTCAAAGCATTGAAGATGACTTTGAAGAAAAAACCGGAAAATTATTACAAGCCGTTAGATTACAACTGGGTATTCTTGAGGTTTCATTACTTATTACAGGGACGTTATTGTGGGGATTTGGGGATTTATTTTTTATATTGCGTAGTTAAGTTAAGTTAAGTTATAAAATATTTGACTGATAAATAACGATAATTTTTATTCATCAGTCAAAAACAGCAAAACTAGTTAAGGAGTATTGATTAAAACCATATCACTATTTTGATGGCTAATAAGTGCTGAAATTGTTGAGCCATTGAGCCACTTGTCAAATAAGCTGTGCTTTCTACAGCCGAGTACGATTACGTCTATTTTATTATCGTCAACGTAAGTGAGCAAAGCATGCTCTGGTGTACCACGAACAAAGGTTAACAAGTTTTTTGCGCATTTTACTTGTTCAGCGAAACGATATATTTGTTCTTTGTGCAAGGCCTCAATTTTTTTTTCGTATTCAATCGCCAAAGGTGGAATGTGAATAACGTGTAATAAAAAGGCCTCTGTTTGCTCTGCGGGTGTGCACCACTGGCGCATAAAGAGATAAACTTTACGATCAGACTTGTTGTCGCTGTCATCTTCATGAAATGGGTCAATTGCCCCGATGGCTTTACCATCAGATAACCATTTTTCTTGGTTTAATATAAATACCGTATGCTGATTATTACTAATATATTGATTATCAGCCGAGGTAAGGCCAGATTTTGAGCGAATAATAACGACAGGATCTAGTGTGTTAGCCTCGTTATTTACTTGCTTTGACCAGTATTTTTCTTTACAGATATGCACCTTGCTCTTTGGGCAGTGCTGCTTAATTTTTAATTCAATTTGGTCAATTTTGTTTTGATGATTTGCCTGTAAGTTACCTGACATTGCGGCGAGTTCATTTGAAAAATAACGGCGATCAAAAAAGCGCTGATGATGATGTAAATACCAAACAACATTCGCTGAAAATTTATTTTTCAGTAGGCTTATCTTAGAAAAAATGGTATGAGTGATTTCCAAATCAGACAAAACAATGTGTAATGTTGTCATGATACCCTCCTTGAAGTGGTTGATAATTAACCGCAGTAAACGCCAATATATATGCGGAATTTTGTCTATACACAAGTGACTTAAGATAGCATAATCTATCAATATAGAAAGAAATTATTAATTGAAAAGTAAGCTAAATTTATACAGTTTCACAAGCTGTTAGGTACTTTAAAATTAGCTACTTTGAAATTAGATAACAGGCAAATAAAACAGAGAAAATTAAAATGCTGAATAATGCATGGTGGGGCGAGTTTACTTTTGACCTTCAACAACAACGCTGCTGGCGACTGGGTGAGAGAGCCATCATTCTTAAACGCTTAGACAATGAATGGAACAGTTGGAATCTAGAAACAGATACTGATAACAACGAGCTAATGGTTGTTGGCAATGGCGATGAAAATTACGCTATTGGTGAAGCAAAATTCGGCCGATATTTGCAACAAAGCACGTCTCAAAACGTACGGATATTACCTTTACTAGCAGACCGAGCCGTAGTGGCGCGCCCAGATACACCCTTAACTTTACTTGCGGGTGAGAAATCACGGTTATACGTTAGCACGCCTATTTGGTTCTCGGCTCAATTATTACCTAAAGGTGAATGCTTACTTGATTTACCCTTTTGGCGACCGTCTGACTCTTGGTTTGGTCCATCGACAAGAGAAGGGCAAATATGTTACGCAAAATATACTGAGGCCCGTATTCAGCTTAATAATATAGACAAACGGCCACATCGCGCAATAACCCCAATTACTGTGATTAATAACCATAGCAAGGCGTTAACCATAGAGCGCATTAATGTCCCGGTGACCTTGTTGCATTTATACGCTGATGAAGAACATCAACTTTGGACCACGGGCATTTCGGTGCATCGAGATGGTGATAGTGCTAATGTTGAACTGCATCTTGATAAGCAAGCGCCAGTTGAAGCCTTATCGCCGGTGTTAATTAGTGGCCCAAGAATCGCAACCGAACAAAGTATACTCATACGCAGTATTAGTAGCTTGTTTGCTTAAAAAGAGAGATTTTGTGAAAGACATCATAGCGTTTATCGAGCTACTAAAAGCCTCACATTTATTTGCTTTTATTCAGGCTACTTTATTGTTTATTATTGGTTTTATCATCGCGCGCTTAATCAGCAGTGCTATTGTTAAAGTATGTCAGCATAAAATGACGGCTCATGGGCAGTTATTCCTTAAAAGAACTATTTTTTACGGTATTTTAATTTTAGTTACCATTTCAGCCTTAGATAATATCGGTATTGATCTCAGTATTTTACTTGGCGCAGCGGGCATTTTTACTGTTGCTTTAGGGTTTGCTTCTCAAACGTCAGCATCAAACTTAATTAGTGGTTTATTCTTGATGATTGAACGGCCCTTTTCTATTACCGATGTTATTCGTGTCAACGACATTACCGGTGAAGTTATATCGATTGATTTACTCTCAGTTAAACTACGTACGTTTGACAACTTGTTTGTCCGTATTCCCAATGAAAGTATGATAAAAAGCGCGGTCACCACACTGACCAAATATCCGATTAGGCGTGCTGATTTAATCATTGGTATTGCCTATAAAGAAGACATTGAAAAAGTACGTAATATATTGATGGATATTGCGGCGAAAAATTTAATTTGTTTAGAAGAGCCGGCGCCAGTTTTTATCATAACTGGCTTTGGTAGCTCTTCTATTGATATTCAGTTTTCAGTGTGGGCGATACGAGAGAATTTTCTAACCTTGAGAAATAGCATGTATATAGAGATTAAAAACGCGTTTGATCAGCAAGGAATTGAAATACCTTTTCCACACGTAAGTTTATATGCGGGTACGGCGACAAGCCCTTTTCCACTTTCATCTACTAACAATGACAGTGACAAAAGCGATAAGTAATTTAGCCGCTAGTTTAACTGCGCATATAAAGTTTTAACAAGCACTAAAGTTACTGGTTTAAAACGCTATACTGGAGCATGTAACCGACACTGTTTTTCAATTAGCTTGTATGCCAGCAGCTTTAGCCCCAAGTTTACTGACAGTGTACTGACAGTGTACTGACAGAAAGTTGTTATATTTTAATGATGGTTTTTCTGAGTGGCGCAAGTCGCGCTAATAATTTGTTTTGGATTGGGTAGCTAATATCTGCATTATCCATAGCCTCAATAAAAAGCTCAACAAAATGATTAAATTCGTTTTTATTGATATACATACCTTGATGAATATCTTTCATACTGTCACCTTTGTATTGACAAGGACCGTCAGCTAAATGGCATAAAAACACCGTGAGTTGGTCTTTAAAACGGGTGACATTACTTTGAGCAAAATGAGCAAACACCACATCATCTTGACCAATAATATTAATTAAATTATCAATGATGTTATCAAGTGCTGGCTTTTCACCCATTTCTTGATAAAGGCTGGGCTCGGTCTGTGCATGATTATTACTATCAATGTGGCTATCACTATGACTATCAATATTACTGCTAGGCGAAGAGCAAGCTAAACAACTCATTAATAGCAGTAATATTATTGATTTTGTCATATTCACTATTCCATTTTTCATTATAAATACCACATAGTTGATAAATACCAACCGGTTTGTTTGTCAATGGCGGCAATACTACCTAAGTCAACATAGGCCAATGTCACGCTAAGATGTTTATTGGGAAACCAGGCAATGAAAATATCTTTCCAGTGGTCTTCACCCAAATTTAAGTTATCAGGTTTTTGCCTAAATTCGACACCAAGGGCTAAGTGTCGGTTAAGTAAAATAGCGCTTGAAACTTCTAATTGAATTTTTTTCTTTTCATGAGCACCACCAAAACCCAGCAAGCCTAGTTGATTGCTTTTAGTATGTCTGGCGGTAACGTTCCATAACCAGTTGTAACCATTAATAAAGCCTAGGTGCAGTTTACTTGCGGCGATGTAAACATCAGTGCCAGTATCTTTTTTTGCACCTAATGAAAATGCGACATCACTGGTTTTTAATCTTTTTGATTGAATGCCTAAACTCACTTGCGGCATAGTGGAGTAGACTAAATCGCCAAATAAATTAATTTTTGCGCCAATAATATTTTGCTTTAAATGCAGTTTAAGCGGGGTTACTTCAAAGCTTTGTTTAGCATACGACAATTCTATTGTGTCATATAAATTTGCCTGTACAGCACAGCTATCTAAAGAAAAGTCTTTAACAGTAACTCGACTACATACCGCACTGACCGAGATACTTTCTTCAGTCGCATAGCCGGCTAACTGCGCCCAAGGTACAATGCCACCGCCGCCAGAGCCTTCAATTTGAGAAACCCCTGGCGTGGCTAATATTTTACCTTCAGCTGAGCAGTTGGCAGAGCAAAGCGCAAGAAAACAGCCATAAAGTAAGGGTGATATTTTATTCATAGGCATTTAACCATATTAGTAATTCAGCTGATTTAATGGGACGTGAAATAAAGTAACCTTGTGCATGGTTACATTTCATCGCTTTGAGCATATCTAGAGACGCTTTATTTTCTACACCTTCAGCAACCACACTAAAACCTAATTGGTGGCTCAACTCTATGGTAGATTGAACAATGTATTGGTCTTTTTCTGATGTGTCTAATTCAAGTATAAAGGCTTTATCTATTTTTAACTCATCAATGGGTAATTGCTTTAATTTACCTAAAGATGATTCACCAATACCGTAGTCATCAACAGAGATTTGTATACCGGTCTGCTTTAACTGTGTGAGTCGACTAATCACTAAATCTTCATTAGTCATAATATCTCGTTCAGTTATTTCTAAGGTAACAAGTTTAGGATCGACATGGTATTGTGAAATTTTTTCAAAAATAAAGTCAATAAAATCAGTATGGATCATGTCCTGCGCTGATATATTGATGGCAACCTTAAGCTTAAGGTTTTTAGCTTGCCACTCTTGTTGCTGCTTAAATACCGTATCTATGACCCAATGGGTTAATTTAATAATAAGCCCCGATTGCTCAGCTAAATCAATAAATAACTCAGGAGAGACAAATTGTCCATTCGGTTTTATCCAACGAATTAATGACTCTACTTTTTCTATTTTTCCGTTTTCTAAATTGAGCTTGGGTTGATAAACCATGAACAACTCGCCATCATCACGTGTTAATGTTTCTCTGAGTTCTTCAAGTAAATTTAACCTTTCTAAATAGGCTTCATCTTCACCACTTTGGTAAGCTCTTAGCGTTGCATTTTCTGTTTTTGCAGCTTCCAAAGCAATAGTCGTTCTTCGCACTACTGCTTTTACATCGCTACTTTGCTCGGGGAAAAGACAAGTGCCAAGACAATAATTTAAATTCAACCAGAGTTTATTAACTTTTAACGGAGCTCTTAAAGGCGGTAAAAAATGTTCAATAATATCCTCATAACTTTCATTGTTTTTTAGGTTAATAACCACCCAAAATTCAGTACCTGAAAATCGTCCTACCATTAATGTTTGTTCTGGATAAATGGCTTTAATCCTTTCGACAACAGACCTAAGGGTAAGATCACCAGTGCTTGAGCCTAAACTATCGTTTATGCGTTTAAAATTGCGTACGTTTATTGCCATCAGCAATAATGAACCGTCAGTGTTATGATCATGTAAGGCGATTTTTTCTGCCAGCAGTTCAAGAAAAGTAGTGCGATTATAAACATCGGTTAACGCGTCATGTTTTGCCTGATAATTAATTTTAATTTCACGTTGTTCAATTTTTTTACCCATTTGAATAAAGCTGCTGTAAAGCCGGAGCACTTCTACACCACCGTCTGACATCATACTGTTATGCTCATATTTACCGCGAGCAAAGTCATGGCTTAATTGCGTAAGTTGCTGCAGAGGTTTAGTGAGGCTTCTGGCAATAAAACTACAAACAATGGCGGTAATGCCAATGATCAAAAGCGAAATTAACAGTGTAATAGCGACTAATTTATCAAGCTCTATATAGCTTGGAGATAAATCTACAGACAATTGTGCAATGTATTCATGATTTTGCGAATCAGTAAATGTTATCAGCTTGTTCTCATAAAGCTTTCTTTCAAAGAGTAACCACGAGTTATCGGTTTTCTTAAAATGTTCTTTATGGCTGGCATCGATATTTTGCAAAGTCGATATAATCAGTGCATCGTTATAAATAAAGCTAACTTCAACCGTCATTAGCCTTTTTAACTCATTAACGAAGGCCTGATCTATTTGGAAACCTATGACAGAGTAGGCAATGGTTCTGGGTGCTTCAACAGGCAAAACAATGAGTTGGTATAAATTACCACCAAGCAGCATTAACTGAGTTTTATTCAAGTTTTGTTTTATGGCCATTAAGCTTTGGCTTAAGGTCGAGTCAAAGGTAAGTTGGTTATTACTTGAAGAAATAATTTCACCATTTAAATCACTTAGCACCATTAAACTCGCATTAATTCGAGAACCATGGTTTTGTAACACGCTAGCAATAGTGGCCTGATCACGTGAGGCAACCGCTTGCTTAAAACCGAAGTCTGCCGTCAGCACTTTTGATGCCGTCAGCAGTAATTCTTCTTTGGCTTGTAAATACTCTATTAATACGTTTTCAGCACTGGTAATACGTTGATTTATTTGTAGGTTATGTGACGATATGGTTTTCCACAAAGACACGGCTAATAAACTGGCCACCGTTAAAACAACCAGTGACACACCTAGAAAAGTGATTTGTTTACGTAGAGTAAGTTTACTGGCCATTTTTTTTGAAGATACTTTGAAAGGTATTGCGTGGCTCAGGCGCTTCAACAACTAAATTAATCACCAATGCGCCATTATTATTTTTGCTTTTAGACAAATCTTCATAACTCATATTTGTTAAGCGAGTCACCGAACTTGCATGCCAAACATTAACGCTATCGTATGCAACCGTATCTGCTAATCTTGCTATGCCTTGCTCGTTAGTCATTAATACCTGCGTTGAGCTAGCAATATAAATATAACCAATCATGGAGTCGTGTATGTTGCAGCCTAATACAGCCACGCCGGCAACATCAAACTGTAATGGTGCTTTAGATTTTCCTGAGTAAAGTTTTAATTCAAAAGGTTTTACCGATGAAAACGAGTAAACATGATGCCTGATGTTGTCACTATTGGGGAAATTAACATAGTCACCTTGATGGATAACTAACACCTCGGGTTTAAAAAGTTTATCAACCTGATCCATAATCAAAGTATTTGGTGGTGACACAGCCTCAGCAGCAGGATTGGTTACAGAGAACTCCAATACTGCATTTTTAAGTGGCAAGCCATGTTGATCTTGCACTAGAAAAGACGCGGCGCTTGCTTGCGTACAAAGTACTAAAAGCGTAATAACAATGCTTGAGGTATTTAAAAGACGATTTATCATAATTTCCTTTTAAAACTATTTAGGTAAAGTATCAATAAGAACGCTGATTGAGCAGACTTATTGCAAAATAAAATCAGTGACTTAACCTAGCTATATCTTAAAATCAGATTAAGTTTTTGGTCAGGTAATTGCAAACTAAATATCAAAACCAAAGCGCTTAAATAAAACGGTACCGTGAGTAGGGCAGTGAAATGCATTAGAGATATTTCTTCTCAATGCATGCAGTACTTAACGGTTTAGAAAAAAAGTAGCCTTGTATGCGCTGAATATTAAGTTGTTGGCATAAACGTAAATTATTTTCATCTTCAATACCCTCTGCGACAATATTTAAGCCTAAAGAATGCAGCATAGCGGTAAGGCCATCTACTAAGGCTCGTGTTTTTGGCTCATTGGAGGCAAGCATTAACGACTTGTCAATTTTAACGGTATTAATGGGGAAATTTTGTAAATGTGATACTGACGAAAACCCAGTGCCAAAATCATCTAATGCAATATGGCAACCTAACTGGCTAATTGATTCGATAACCGCAATCGCTTGACTACTGTTGTCAAGTAAAGCCGTTTCAGTGAGTTCAAATTCTATCAATGCTGGTGGTACCTGATATTTTTCTATTATGCTTTTGATGAAACTGATCAATGTTCTATCAGCCAATTGTACGCTTGATAAATTAATGGCGATGGATAATGCTTTGTCGCTTTGTAAATTCCATGTTGATATTTGATATATGGCTTGGGCTATCACCCAGCGACCAATATCAATAATGGCACGAGAAGACTCAGCGATAGGTATAAAACTATCTGGAAAGTGCAAGGTGTTTTGAAAGTTCCAGCGTATTAATGCTTCAAAGCCGATAACTTGTAATGTGACTGTGTCAACTATAGGTTGGTAATGTAATATAAATTCATCGCGCTCTAAAGCACCAACTAAATTAGCTTCAATTTGGTATTGTTGTAAAAATTGCTCTTGCATTTTTTTTTCAAAATAGCATATTTGATTTCGACCCAATTTTTTTGCGCGATACATGGCAATGTCGGCATATTTAAGTAATTCAGTAGCGCTGATGCTATTGTCAGGGAATATGGCAATACCAATACTTGCGCCCATTTTTATTTCTATACCTAAAATATTAAATGCCTCATCAAAACAATTTAATATCCGTTGAGTTACTCTGGTTGCATTGTCTACAGATTTTAAGTGGCTTAATATAATAGCAAATTCGTCTCCACCTACACGCGCAAATAATTCATTTTCACGCAGGCACTTGTAGACTCTGTTGGATACTTGTTTTAACAATAGATCGCCAATATCATGACCATGGCTATCGTTAATGAATTTGAAATTATCAAGGTCGAATAATATTAAGGCTAATTTAGCGTCATCACGAGGTTGTTGTGTAATGTTTAAACGTAAAGCCTCTTCAAATACGTAACGATTAGCTAAGCCAGTTAATGAGTCATGTTCTGCTAGCTCTCTTGCTTCTTGGTAACTTTTATAAAGTTTTTTCTCTAATTCAAAGCGTGTTTGAGATTGTAGTATTGCACGTTGTAACCTTGATGAAGTGACCTCTGATTTAAGTAAAAAATCTTGCGCACCATTTTTGATGCATTCTAACGCTAAATCTGACTCTTCAGAATTACTCAGCATAATAATGGCAACAGATTGATCTACTAAAGCGCTGCGTAACTCTAGTAATAATTCAATACCGTCACGTTTAGGCATGCGGTAATCTAATAACACCACATCAAACTTTTCAGCTTTGAAGGCTGCTAAGCCTTCATCTACTGACTCAGTTTCAACAATATGACAGTCGCTATTAGCTTTATTTAATGTTCTTATAAGGTGTTCGCGATCGACAACGTCGTCGTCAACAATTAAAATATTCAAATTTTATCCTTTCGTGATCATCACGGTAAAAGTCTGGCTGATTTGTTTAACTTTCTGGGAAAAGAACTATTTTCCAATAGCCTTTGAGCACCTTTACGATGTCTAAAAAACCGTCTCCTACTTGATCTTTAATAAAGTAACCCGCGATATTTTTTTGGTAGCTGGCGGTAATATCTTTATCTGATTTTGATGTCGTTAAAACAAAAATAATACTCTTGTCTAATTGTGGATCTTGACGAATCTTTTCTAAAAACTCTAAACCATTTAAACGCGGCATTTGTAAATCAAGCAATATAATATAAGGAGAGGGTACAGCACCGCTGCGCAGTAACTCTAAGCCGTGTAGGCCATCAGTTGCTCTGATAATGGTGTTACCTAGGCACAATTTGTCAAAGGCACGCGTTATAGACATAGCATCGACATCGTCATCTTCAATTAATAACAGCGTTACTTCTTTTTGTTCAGTCATTTATCCAGTTATCCGTTTATCTTATTTAATGCCAGTATTGAGTTGCTATATTTTTGTTGTAATGGGCCATAAAAGCACTATGGTAGTGCCTGTAATACCATCGGAGTCAATCGTTAAACTGCCGCCATAATATTCGATGGTTTTCTTTGATAATGACAAGCCCATACCACTACCTTCCACTTTATCCCTAGGTCGTAAAGTTTGAAACATTTCTAACGCTTTATCAAATAATTCGCGTGGAATACCCGGGCCGTCATCTTGTACACTAATATGGTGCATTTTATTCATTGTTTTATACAATATTTTAATGTGACCCGTGGGTTTATCGTGATGTTTTACGGCATTTGACAGGAGATTGCGTAGTATAATTTCTATTGGCGTTCTAGGCAAAAGTAATATCTGCTTTTCTACCGACAAATTAAAGCCTGTTGGGTGATCTATTAGACTAAAAATCTCGTTAGCTATTATGGCTAAATCAAATTTTTGAGGTTTATATTCATGTCGGCCAATACGAGAGTAGTCGAGTAAATCGTCTAGTAACCTATTCATTCTGTCAGTGCGGCTATTAAGCAATGTTAAATGTTTTTTGGAGCCCTCAGGTAATATGCTTTCACAATCCTCAGTGATCCAACTGGCTAATTTTTTTATGGCATTTAAAGGTGACTTCAAATCATGTGAAGCTACATAAGCAAACTGTTCAAGATCTTGGTTTGAGCTAATCAGACGTTGAGTGCCAATTTTGAGTTCCTGAGTCATATCGTCAGCATAGATTAATGCTTGCTTGTTTGCTCTTGAAAGTACAATAAACAAGGCGAGTATCAAAAGATCAATAATAATACCACCCGCTAATATGAAATACGGTTGATTAGAACCTGAAGCCTCTCGAAAGAATAAATTTGAACTAACAATAAACTTCCATTCTCGGCCATAGAAATTAACATCGATATGCTTAATAAAGAGTGGATTAGCGTCTATTTCAATACTGTCGACATTATTTATATCATTATATAATGATTTACCATCGTCGCTAATATGTAATGAAACATGGCGTTGCTCAACAGCTAAGGTGCCGGAAATAAGTTTAGACATAATAAAAGGCGCATAAGCCACGCCTTGTATCGACGCTTGGCGAGTATTTACTGAGTTGTGCGGCATACCTTTTTTATAGAAAGGGGCATAGAAAAGAAATCCAGGCGTTTGTTTCTCGTCTTGTACCAGGGTAATGGGTCCGGTTAATTGTGCTAAACCTGTATCTCTGGCTTTTTTGACCCCCAAGTATCTATTTTTTTCAAAGGCTACATTTAAACCCACAGCCTGTTTATTTGTTAAGTACGGCTCAATAAAGGTAATTGGCCAAAGTTCTTCATCGGGATATAAGGGGTGGATGCTAAAATTTGGTCGGCTTTTTTGCTGCTGTAGAATAAAGCTATTATGTTGGTCAGACTTAACATTATAAATTAACCCTAGGCCATTGATGCCAGGGTAGGTTTGGTCTATGCGTAGGCTATTGCTGTAGTTTTCCCATTGCTGGTTAGTAATATCACCTTCGCTAGCATCAACATGAGCGACAGCTCCCCATAAGGCGTGTTCATATAGCTGCATTCTTTCTTTAACAAGTTCTATAACGTGCAAAGACTCACGCTCAAAACGTTCAGCCACTCTTGTATTAACCTGCGCTGAAGCAATGTACCATGCCCCAATAGTTAATATGGTTGAAAGGATTAATATTAACCAATGTATACTGTGAAATCGACTTGCATCAATTAATTTTTGTCTTTTAATATCAGTATGCGTTACTGCTGTCACACTATTTTTCATTAATGGTGTCTCGATATGTTGTTTTAAATACCTAAGATAAATATTAAGACCTATCCTTGGTGCTAAAAATTAATACACATACCTCAACAATATTTGCTAAAGATGATCACTTAAAGTGAATTAGTTAACATTGAAGGTATAACACTGAATAATGGCAGTGAAATAAGAGCAATAATAAGGTTAACTGTGCCTTAAGATAATATATAAATAAGTGGATTACCAGTACATTGCCACTGTACCTAAGACGCTAAAGTGATTATCAACCTAACTTGTGTTTTTTTTAAACAATTGTTGAGTCAGGTAATATTATAAGGATTCTAATACGGATAAAGTAAACTTAAAGTTCACCAATAGTGGATTTAAATGATATTTTTTAGGGTATTACAGAAAATATAACCTAGTTTATTTAATTGTTAACCTTCATCTTAACCTTAACAAGAACAAGTGGTTAATATTTTTGTTACCGCGAAGCGTTTAATTAATTTATTTGATTAGTTCGAATAAATTAATGCGCTTGCTAGCTTGATATGAATGACTATAATTATGTTTATATATTATTTATTGAGTAATGAAATGACAAGCAAACGTACCTACAACACTAATTTGATCAGTGTTGTTATTTTCACCATGGCGCTTTTAATCACAGCGACTGTTTTTGCGTCTCCTGACGATGCTAAAGCTAAGGTAAAGCAGATATTTAGTCAGGTTGAAGCTTCGCTAATTAAATTAAAGCAAACTGAGACCTTAACCAAGACGAATATTAAAGACGTGTTAAACAAGTATTTATTGCCAGAAGTCGATACCCGATACTTTACTTATAAAATCTTGAATAAAAATTTCACTAAGGTTCCTGAAGAACTCAGAGAGCCTTTTATCGCTGAGTTATCGTTACAGCTTATCAATACTTATAGTAATTTATTAAATAAATATGATAATGAAGTGATCAATATCGGCGAAAGTACCATCTCTAAAAGTGGTAAAATGGCGATGGTTGATATCACCATTGTTGGCAGCACTAAAACCAATAAAGCCGTGGTTAAATTATTACAGTCAAGTACACAAGCCTGGCTTTTCTTTGATATTGAGGTTGAAGGAATAAGCTTATTGCAAACAAAACAAGCAGAAATAAATGCCAGTTTTAATAAATTGGGCATAGAAGGTACTTTGCTACAGTTACAGAA
The DNA here is from genome assembly GCF_014077085.1 of Colwellia sp. MB02u-9. Lineage (NCBI taxonomy): Bacteria > Pseudomonadati > Pseudomonadota > Gammaproteobacteria > Alteromonadales > Colwelliaceae > Colwellia > Colwellia sp. MB02u-9. Next base: position 266,341 of record NZ_JACGVF010000094.1, on the reverse strand, counting down.
AATTAATCATAAAGTCGTTGAGGGTTAATTAACGCTAAAAGTTAACAAGGATTACGAGCTATTAAGCACCGCTAAGCATCAACTAAGCATTACTATCAGTAACTAAAAATTACAAGGCCATTATTATTTTATATATAGACACTATGGTTGAATTTTTATTGCAACATAAACTCTTATTAACTCTACTATTCATTATGGCTTTTTATGCCACTAAAGCATTAATAATCAAGCTGATAAAAAGAAAGTCTAAGAAAAGTAAAAGATTAAAAATTAATATGGTAAATAATATATTTACTTTATTAGTTATTATTTTTATTTTTAATATTTGGTCGAGTGAAATTCAAAGGTTTGCTTTTTCAATTGCGGCCTTTATTGTTGCCATAGTATTTGCAACAAGAGAGTTCATTCAATGCTTTATTGGCTTTATTTATATCTTATCCAGTCGACCTTTTCGCATTGGTGATTGGATACAGGTAGGAAATTATTATGGTGAAGTGCACTCTAACGACTGGGCAAATTTAACGCTTTTAGAAGTTGATAAGCACAATTATCAATATACAGGTAAAACCTTGTATGTGCCTAACAGTCAGTTAATTACCTCAGTTATTAAGAACCTGAATTTTTTAAAACGTTATGCGATGCACCACTTCATCATTGTGCGTGATGACAGTGTTAATCCCTTTATTTTTATTGATACACTTTATGAAAAGGCAAATTTATATTGCATTGAATTTAAAGAGGTGGCTATGCGTTATAATCAACTAATAGAAAATCGTTTAGATATCAGCATTTCTGGTCCTAAACCTCATATTCAAGTAGCTACTTCTGAACTTGGTGATACACAGGTGGTGTTTTCTATTTTTTGCCCAACAGAAAAGGCGCTTGGGATAGAGCAAAAGCTTACTGCGGATTTTATGAAACTGTGGTTTGAAAATAAAAAAGTTTAGTGCTGCTTATCTAATTTAGACTGTCTAATTTGAACTGAATTAATCTTAACTGAATTAATCTTAACTGAGTTAATCTGCGACTGATTAACTTTAAGGTGATTATTTTTTAGATGATGAATTTAAGCTTATTTTATATGAAAAAATCAGCTTGCTTGACGTGTCATTTATAAATATTGACCGATCAATTAAGCTGATGTAAGTGTTAAAGTAATCTAATTAACCCGTTAATTTCATTAAGTTATTGTCCACTTGTGCTCGTTAACTACACTAAGGTAACCGTGTTATTAATTACAATAGTCGGTTGTTGAGCGACAATATTAATCAAAGTAGTATTGCTGTGCTTATCATTAAAGATAATTAACTGTTAATTAACTGTTAATTATCTTTAATGAGCCATCAAGGTGTATGTCTCGTTGCGGATATGCCACGACAATATTCTCTTGTTCAAATAATTCTTCCAAACGAAATCTTACGTTGCTTTTTGCAATTCTTAAACCACTTTCCACTCTTGAGTTGACCCAAAAAGTGACTTCAAACATTAAGGCATTATCGCCAAAGTCGTCAAAGGTAACTAAGGGTTTAGGCTCTGTTAGCGCTTCAGCTTGTTCTGTGGTTGCTTGCATAATCAAGCCCGCAACTTTTTTGGCTGGCGAGCCATAAGCGACACCCACTTTAACCGAACATCTAACAAACTGGTCTACTAAGGTCCAGTTAACCACGGTGTTTTCAAGTAACTTGCTGTTAGGTATTAATAAATGTACACCGTCTACTCGCTTTATACGGGTTGACCGGGTGTTGATTTCTTCCACTAGGCCTTTGGAGTCTTCAATTTCTAAAAAATCGCCAATACGAATAGGGCGCTCCCACATTAAGATCCAGCCACTGATAAAATTATTAATAATATTTTGTGCACCAAAACCAAAACCGATAGCAATGGCGCCAGACAAAAAAGCAAAAGCCGCGATCGGCACATTCATAAAGTCTAATATGCTGATCATAATAATGGTTATCGCGATAACATATAAAACGCGTTCCACTAAGTGAATAATATTAGGGTCAGTTTTTTTTGTTGTTAAACGACTACTGATTAACTTAATTAGCCACTTGGTTAACAATATACCCATAAAAATTATTATGGGTATAAAAAGAATATCGCCTATCGTGATAGGTTGCTCTGATATCGTAATAACGATATGAGAAAGTATCACTTTCGCTTGTTCTATAGTCTGTTCAATAGTCATACTAAAACCTTAATAAATGGTATGTTATGAATTTACAAAGGCTTTTGATGGGTCTATAAGAAACCTTTCACCAATTGCCTCGCGACCAAATAACATTAAGTAACTCATATCTGAGCGGTCAGTTAAAGTTATTTCAATCGGCCAAAGTTCACTACCTAATTTTACCGGTGTTGATATTACATAGCGTTGCTCTGAGGTACCATTTGAAGATTTAACTCTTCTAATGTCATGAATAGGGGCTTCACAAGAAATCATATTTTCAACATTATAGACATCAGGGTGTAGGTCAAATCGCACCATCACCTTACCATTTTTTTTAAATTTTGTAATGTTATCAACATGTAGAGAAGAGGTTTTAGCGCCGGTATCAACGCGCACCTGTATATCTGTTATCGCTAAATCAGGTAGCGTAATAGTTTCCAAACTACCAATAATTATTTTTTGTTTTGTGGTCATATCACGTTACCTTATTTTAAACGTTGTTCTCTGGTAGTAGGTTGTCTTGAGCACTCTCTATTTGCTCAAATATATGTTTGTCATCTTCTTCAAAGTAGGCAATATGAAACATAGCTTCACCTTCTTGTACTAAAGGAATATTTTGTTGACCAATTAATATGCCAGATCTACTGGCTTTCACCACATCAATAATTTCGCCATACGGACTGCCAATTTCTGCCAGTACATCACCTTTTTTTATTTGTTCACCTAAACGAACGCGATGATTAACTATGCCACTGGCATTAGCGCGTAACCATTGACTGCTGTTAGCAACAAAGGGTGCGATAATTTTTTTGCGCGTCGACGAAGCTTTACGCATGCCTAAATGCTTTAATACGTTAGTAATGCCTCTCATGCCGGCGCGAATTGAAAACTCATCAAAACGTAAGGCTTCTCCAGCTTCATAAAGCAATACTTTAGTATTATGTTTTACCGCCGCCTCTCTTAATGAACCATCAATAATATTTGAATTTAATACCACAGGAACGCCAAATACCTGCGCAAGCTCTTTGGTTTCTGCACAAGATAGATCGGCTCTAATTTGTGGTAAATTGGAGCGGTGAATTGCGCCGGTGTGAAGATCAATGCCGTAATCGCAATGTTTAACAATTTCATTGAGAAAAATATAGGCTACTCGCCCAGCCAGCGATCCTTTTGCTGAGCCAGGAAAACAGCGATTAAGATCTCTTCGGTCAGGCATGTAGCGACTTTGGTTCACTACGCCATAAACGTTCACCATAGGAACGGCTATTACGGTTCCTTTGGTGATTTTAAATTTATTTTCGCTGATTAATCGCCGAATAATTTCAATGCCATTTAACTCATCACCATGCACCGCAGCACTAACAAAAATAGTAGGCCCAGGTTTTTTTGAACGAATAATATGTACAGGTAAAGAAACGTCTGCATCTGTATATAACTTGGCTACAGGCAAGTCTATCTTGCGTTGTTCACCAGGTAATATCACAAATTCACCTATTTTTAATGGACCCATCATTACCCTTATCCTTTACCACGAGTTTTATTGCTGTTTGGTTTGGCATTTTTTTCTAAAAATTCAAAAATCATACCGGCAATGTTTTTACCTGTTGCGGTTTCTATACCTTCTAAGCCTGGAGATGAGTTTACTTCCATCACCATAGGACCATTTTTGGAACGCAGTAAATCTACGCCACACATATTTAAGCCCATGGCTTTTGCCGCTTTAATTGCTGTGTCTCGTTCTTCTTTTGATAACTTCACCACTTCAGCACTACCACCGCGATGTAAGTTAGAACGAAATTCACCTTCTGCACCTTGTCGTTTCATGGCAGCAACGACTTTGCCACCGATAACTAAACAACGAATGTCAGCACCACCGGCTTCTTTGACAAATTCTTGTACCAAGATGTTAGCTTTTAAGCCCATAAAGGCTTCAATAATTGACTCAGCGGCTTTTGCAGTATCAGCTAAAACAACACCGATACCTTGCGTGCCTTCTAACAACTTGATAACAACAGGTGCGCCACCAACATTTTTAATTAAATCTTTGGCATTATCAGGTTTACTGGCAAAGCCGGTACGAGGTAAGCCAATACCTTTACGTGATAACAATTGTAATGAGCGCAATTTATCGCGAGAACGACTAATAGCAACTGATTCATTAATATTAAAGGTGCCCATCATTTCAAATTGTCGCGCAACCGCTGTGCCGTAAAAGGTAACAGAAGCACCGATACGAGGAATAATCGCATCATACTTAGGTAATTCTTTACCGTGATAACGCACAGCCGAATGGCTACTGGTTATATCCATATAGCAATGTAGAGTATCAATAACATCAACTTCATGTCCCATTGCTTCGCCTGCTTCTTTTAAGCGTCTTGTAGAATAAAGATTTTTATTTCTTGATAATATTGCTACTTTCATAATGGCTACCTGTTCATTTCACTTTTATTATTTAAAGTGATGTAAATATTGAACTAGAGTGTATAGTCAGCTTCTAAAATAATAAAACGCAATATTTTGACCAGTTCAATCAAAATATTTGATTAGAGAGGGTTTTATGAAATTTGAATTATTAACCACATTTTTGGAAGTAAGCCGAACATTACATTTTAGAATCGCCTCTGAAAATCTTTTTATTACCCAGTCAGCCGTTAGTGCCCGCATAAAGCTTTTAGAAGATGACTTGGGTGTTTTGCTGTTTGATCGTAGTAATAAACATCTAAAGTTGACGACTGAAGGTCTTCGACTAATAAAGCATGCCAATGAAATACTTTTTATGTGGCAAAAAACCAAGCACGATGTTGGTGTAGTCGAGCATGATGCGCAGCAACTTGCCATCGGTTCGTTAAACTCTATCTGGGATATTGTCTTACAAGGTTGGTTGCAGAAAATTCACCGTAATTTAGACAGTGTTAGTTTATTTACCAGTACCTATTCGCCCATGGAGTTAAGAAAAAATGTTATTGGCCGCGTGGTAGATCTTGCGTTTTTATTTGAACCACCATTTATCGAAGATTTAGTCACCGAGAAAGTAGCCACAGTGCCACTGCATTTAGTAACCACAAATCCCGATCACATTGAAGGCTCGCATGTCGACAATTATATTATGGTAGATTATGGTGAGTCGGTAAATACTCAGCATATGCGTGAATTTCAGCATGCTCCACCGGCAAAACACTTTATGAGTCAGCCTCGCATCGCCTTAAATTATATTTTACAAGCGGGGGGAGGTGCACACTTGCCTCGGCAAATGACTTTTGAACATGTTGAAGCGAATAAGTTGTTTGTTGTTGAAAGTGCGCCGGTTTATCATCGTGAAATATTTGCCGTGTACCTAGCGAAAAGTCAAAAAACCGAGGTTATTAAGCAAGTGATAGGTTTATTTCCCAACATACATTTTTAGCGCAATCGACTTTATAAAATAGATTAATAGCTTGTCGTTAAGGGTTGAATAACCAATACAACTTTAACCCTTAACGGGTAATAAGTTTGTTTTTTTAATAGGGAACTAGACAGGCTAAAAGTATTTTACTCGGATAAAATAGAGTCTGTTTTATGGTCTAATTACTTTGAAATAATGGTCAAATAATCTACTAAAATCAGTGGGGCATCACTTAATAAAGTCTATATACCTTCAAAGCAGCCTGAGGCAAAGCTATTCAACACTGCAAAAATTAATGGTGTAAACCCAACGGTTATACTTAAGACAACAAGCTTCATATCAACAATAATCGTGCAGAGTGAATGGCAAAAACGTTTATCTTTAGTCAAAAAATTATTTGTTCTCAAATAAAAGTCATTTTTAAGAGCTAGTCTGATATTGCACACGATAAAATAAATACTAAAGACAAGTGCATTAATTAAGTTTGACTATCTTCTGTGTCGTCTTAAACATTTGAATAGCACATCAGTCAATATTGATAAATGATCATCTTGTAACATAGAGCTTAGCTAAGTGCTTTGCCTAGAACATCACACCAAATTAACCAACCGGATCAGAGTCATCTATATCATTGTCAGGTAATTCAGCATCTTCACTGGTATCAGTGTTAGTTCTGCCGATGTCAGAATCATCTAAATCATTGTCAGTTAATCCATCGTTTTCATTAGTATCAGTGTTAGCTCCGCCAATATCAGCATCACCGACGTTATTAGCAATAGTTTCAGTATTTAAATCGACAGCAGGGGGCAAGGACAGCGCTTTATCGTCATTTCCACATGAAATAAGCATAAACAACATTGAGCAATAAAACATACATTTATAAAACATGATAAACCTTGTTATTAAGTGGTTAAATTGGTTAATAAATAGTTAATTATATTAACATGTGGTTAAGAAGTAAAAGTTATAGTTGAAAAAAATAAAAAAATGTTTATTATTTAATTTCTGTAGTTTCTGTAGTTTCTGCAATCTCTGCAATTTCTGCTTTTTCTGTGTTTTTAAGTAGAGTAATCCTATATTATTAGTTCAATATATGCAATTCACAAAAGTAGTGTTTTCATGCAATGAGAACGTTTGTGTATAAATAATAAAATAACCTGAAAGGTCACCAATATGAATAGCAAACACATTTTTCTATCGTCAGTAATAAGTTTACTGCTCAACTCACCTTTAGTGATGGCAACTAATCAGGTTGAAAAAACAAACACAGAGAATGCGACTACTCTAATCGCTAATGAAAACTTTAGTGGTACTTATATTGGTTTTACTAACCCCAAAAATGTCTTTGCCTCTACGTTAACCATAGTAGGCCCTAATGGCTTTTCTGTCAGTGAATCGGTTGATATTGAGATTCCCGCTATTGAATTATCCGCTTTTGGTGTATTAACCGATGGTTTGTACACCTATCAGTTAACCGCTGCACTTTCCGATGAGTTTGTTGTGGCAACTCATCAACCTTTGAATAATGGCCGAGGTGAAAATGAACGTAAGCAGTTACATAAAGCGATTAAACAAAGTGGCCATTTTTATATTGAATCAGGTGAAATTAAAAATTTTGCTACTCAGACCCATTCAGTTGAATAATAAATTAGCTAATCAAGAGATATAATATGAAAAATAGAAAAATTAGATTAGTGAAAGCGCCCATTATTGCACTCATCAGTGTTGCCGGATTTAGTAGCTTTTCAGCACTAGCTGATCAACAAATACAAGACGATTTAGTTGTTACTGGTAGTATTTGTACTGGATTTGATTGCGTCAATAACGAAAGTTTTGGTTTTGATACCCTAAGGCTCAAAGAAAATAATCTCCGGATAAGGTTTCAAGATACCAGTGGAACTGGTGCTTTTCCAACTACTGATTGGCAAATAACGGTTAATGACTCCATCAATGGCGGCGTCAATAGATTCAGTATTGACGATATTGATAGCGGCAAAACCCCATTTACTATTTTAGCTAGTGCACCATCAAACAGCATGTATGTCGCTAGTAGTGGTAATTTAGGATTAGGCACAGCAGCGCCAATCGTTGATCTGCATGTGCGCGGTTCTGACACGCCAACTATTCGCTTAGAGCAGGATAGTAGTAGTGGTTGGAGTCCACAAACTTGGGATCTTGGCGGTAATGAAACAAGCTTTTTTATTCGTGACATAACTAATGGTTCGAGAATGCCCTTTAGAATCATGCCGAATGCACCTTCTAACAGTCTTTATATCGCAGCTGATGGTGACATCGGTTTTCAAACCAGCACACCAGATGGTCTGTTAGATATTGCACACCCTAGCAATTTCAATAACCATGCATTTTTAGTCAGCCCTTCAGGCGTTGTGGGTGTTAATATTGACAATGGATTTGTGCCTAATGGCTTATTTGATATTCAAACAACTGGTGGCTTATCTCAGTTTATGGTCAACACTAACGGTGACGTCGGTGTTCAAACCAGCACACCAGATGGTCTGTTAGATATTGCACACCCTAGCAATGCCGACAACCATGCATTTTTAGTCAGCCCTTCAGGCGATGTTGGTATTAATATTGACGATGGACAAGTGCTTAATGGCTTATTTGATATTCAAACAACTGCCGGTTCCTCTCTGTTTACGGTTAACACTGACGGCACAATCGGTGTTGGTGTTCAAAGTGTTAACGCCTCAAATGTACTTGAGTTTGCCAACACTGCACACTTGACAACAGGTGGGGTATGGACCAATGCATCAAGCCGTAACTTAAAAAATAATATCACTGATATTAGTGCCGAGGTTGCACTTAATACGATTAAAGCGCTTAAACCTGTTACTTTTACCTACAAAATTGAGCCTACTGAAAGTTACGCGGGTTTTATTGCCGAGGATGTACCTGAAATAGTTGCCACTAATGATCGTAAAAGTCTAGCGGCAATGGATTTTGTTGCTGTACTGACCAAACTGGTGCAAGAACAACAAAAAGTAATAGAAAATTTGCAGCGCCGTGTCGAGCAATTAGAGCAAAGTAAAAACATGCAATAACTGCTGAGTGCACGAGTTAATTATTTTTTAAACCTGTAGTTAACTCATTACCTATATAAGTGATTAGTATATAAGTGATTAGTGCACTTTTATCTCTCGTTAAAAATGGCTAATTCTCTTTTTATTATGTTAGCCCTGTACCTGCAGGCGCCAAGTAAAAGTCAAACGCAGGGCTTGTTTTGTTGTGCTTCGCTTAAAATTCCAAAAGAGTATCATTAAATGAATAAAAAAATGTCTTTTATACCTAGCTTCCTCAAAGCCTTGGCGCTTGTGGTTTGCCTAATGTGGAACTTTTTAAGCCATGCTGTGCCCTTGAACACACCAGTATTTAGTGTTAGCTTTTCCCCAACAACGATAGGTCCTGGTAGTGTCTCAACTATGACCTATACCATTGACAACTCGGCGCAGGCAACCGGTGTTAGTGGACTTACCTTTACCAACACACTCCCTGCCGGTATGACCATCGCTTCACCGGCTTTTGCACTCAATACTTGTCGTAACGGTAGCTATGTTTCAACACCAGGGAGTAGCGTGACCTCCTTTAGTGATTACCGTTTGGGCGCAGGTGCAAGCTGTAGTTTTCAAGTCGATGTTACTAGCACCATTGCAGGTGCTTATACTAATATCACAGGCGCACTAAGTACTAGCGCTGGCAGTGTGGTTACGAGCTCAGCTACCTTAACAGTCGATGATAATCGTCCAGTTTTTAGTATGGCTTTTTCACCGGCTATAATTGCCCCAGGCGCGGTTAGTACCTTAACTTATACCATAGATAATAGTGCTAATAGCTCAATTGCTAGCTCTCTATATTTTACCAATAACTTGCCAACCGGACTTACTGTTTATGAGAAGCCTAATATTACTAATAGCTGCACAGCAACGGTGGTTGCAGAGCCTAGGTCTACCTCGTTAATCAGCTATTCTGGAAGGGTGGTTGCCGGTTCAACCTGTACTGTTTCAGTAGATGTAACAGCGCCTTCTGCTGGCGTTTATCAGACTAAAAGTATTGATTTATCATATCAAGGCTCAAGTGTCAGTGGACAGGCTAGCGCTGAACTAACAGTGGGTAGTTCATTTATGTTTATGACCTTTCCAAACGCCAGTGCCCCAGGTACAACTGTCGACCTTACTTATACTATTAATAATTTAGATAGAATTAATACCGCTTTAGATATCGGCTTTACCAATGATCTTAATGCGACATTAAGTGGATTAACAGCGACAGCACTGCCGTCTGACGGTTTTTGTGGCGCTGGCTCTAGCCTAACAATACCAAGCCCAATTTTAGACATTAACGGCCGCAGCACAGGTCCAAGCCCGATTACCGTTGCGGGTGCTAATTTGTCGGCAGGAGCTTCCTGTACATTTAAGATCAGCGTGTTAATACCTACAAGTGCTGCTGCGGGGAGTTATACTAACACCACAAGTATTATTGACTTAACTTTAGGTTCGGTCACTACTAAAGCCGCGTCCACTAATACACTGGTAATTAAAAAGGCACCGCAAGTCAGCATGTCTTTTCTTAACAATACTGTTAATAGCGGTGAAAACCTGACCTTGCGTTATGTGGTTACTAATACCGATCCGACGAATAGCGTTACTAATTTAGGGTTTACTATGCCTATAGATTCTATAGTTTCTGGTATGGTGTCGAATACATTACCCGATGCAAATACCTGTGGCGCTGGCAGCACCTTCTCAGACCTACTATCTATTACTAATTTTGTTGATAGGGATTTCAAATTTGCTGGTGGAACAATAAGCGCTGGGGGCAACTGTACTTTTGATCTTGTGCTTACTTTACCTGCAGACAATTCTTCGGCTAATTATCTTCTCACTACTTCAATTATTGCTGGCACTGTTAATGGTGAAACTGTTTATGGTAATCAAGGTCAGGACACTTTATCGGTTATTAGTGCCGCTAAATTGTCCTTGGCAATTGTTGAAGAACAAATAGCACCAGGGGGGCAAGTGACCCTAGAGTTTACGCTTGATTACAGTGAAAGTGCTATCGCAGATGTTTCCAACCTTGCCTTTACGGTTGATTTGAATACTGTTTTGAGTGGCCTGACTGCAGTATCAACACCTTCCGGTGACGTTTGTGGTGCTGGCTCAACTATTAGTGGCAGCTCAATACTCACATTTTCTAGTGGCTCTTTATCGAGTGCTAGCCAATGTACTTTTTCTGTTACACTGTTAGTACCTAATAATGCAACTCCTAGCACTATTACGTTAACCAGCTCAGCAGTAACAGGAAGTACAGGTGGGCAAGCAGTTAACAGCGCTGCAGCCTCTGATACTCTTGTGATCAGTGCCTTGCATTTAACTAAGTCTTTTAGTCCTGACGTTGTTTTAGCAGGTGATATTATTTCGCTGACTTATACGCTTACCAACAGCTCTGCAGATGCTACACTGATTAGTTTTACTGATCCAATGAGTTCAGTGATTAACTCATTTCAGGCGATCACTCTACCTACCGATCCTTGTGGTGTCGGGTCAAGTATCACAGTTACAACGTCTAGAGGTATAACGTCTTTAACTTTTGCAGGAGGAAATTTAAAATCGGGAGAATCCTGTACCTTTATTGTTGATCTTCAAGTACCAGCTGGTGCGGCAGATGGAGTATACAACAGTGTAACTAGCAATGTTAATGGTACTGTTAATGGCAGTAACACAATTAGTGTTGCTGCAACGGCTACATTGGAAGTTCAATCGTTAACCGCATTGCTTACAAGCACTGCAGGCAATCCAACAGCCAGTAGCCCTATACTTGTTAATATTAATTTTAGCCGCGACGTAGTCAACTTTACAGTTAATGACTTAGTTGTTAATAATGGTACCTTAGCTAACTTTAGTGGTTCAGGTAATAGCTATCAGGTCGATCTTACCCCCTCAAGTAACGGTGAGGTGACGGTAGATTTACCCGCTAATAGCGTTGATGATCTGGTAGATAATAGCCTTGCAAACTCTTCGTCTAACCAGTTATCGCTTGTGTATAACAACAATGCCTTTATTTCTGCGTTAGTTCCAGCAGCTAATATACAAGTGCAAGGTAGCAGCTTCAATATCTCTGGGACTAGTCCGACCGAGGGCATGGTGATCTACCTTTACAGCGACAATAACAATGATGGTGTTGCTGATAATAATACGGCGTTAGCGTCTACATCTGTTAATGGAGGTAGTTGGACATTAGATGCTCCAGTTACGCTCGGCAATGCGAATAATTTTTTAGTGGGCAATCAAACAACACGGGCCATAGAAGTTATCGATATACCGACGATTACAGAGATAACAAATTTTGCACCAGTTATCAGTGGTTCGCCGGGCAATGTTGCAGTAGAAGATTCAGTGTATACTTTTACGCCAACGGTCACAGATACAAATAGCAGTGATACCCAAACCTTTAGTATTAACATTAAACCTAGCTGGGCAACGTTTAGCACGACAACAGGCGCCTTAACGGGCACACCGACTAATGCGGATGTTGGTACCACCTCAGGTATTGTCATCAGTGTTGCCGATAGTGCGAATACATCAGACAGCTTAGCGGCCTTTAATCTGACCGTGACAAACACCAACGATGCGCCGGTAATAACAGGTACGCCAGCCACAACGGTGGCTGAAGATATTGCCTACAGCTTTACTCCTATAGTTTCTGATGTTGATGCAGGTGATACCCAAAGCTTTAGTATTAACATTAAACCTAGCTGGGCAACGTTTAGCACAATAACCGGTAGCTTAACGGGCACACCGACTAATGATGATATTGGTACCACCTCAGGTATTGTCATCAGTGTTGCCGATGCTGCGAATGCAACAGTAAGCTTAGCGGCCTTTACTATCACAGTGTCAAACACCAATGATGCGCCGGTAATAATAGGTACACCAGCCACAACGGTAGCTGAAGACAGTAGTTATAGCTTTATCCCAACAGTTTCTGATGTTGATGCAGGGGATACCCAAACTTTTAGTATTAATATTAAACCTAGCTGGGCAACGTTTAGTACTTCAACAGGTGGCTTAACGGGCACGCCGACTAATGCGGATGTTGGAACCACCTCAGGTATTATCATTAGTGTTGCCGATAGTGCGAATGCATCAGACAGCTTAGTGGCCTTTAATCTGACCGTGTCAAACACCAACGATGCGCCGGTAATAACAGGTGCGCCAGCAACAACTGCGGTTGAAGATGCTGCCTACAGTTTTACTCCAACAGTTTCTGATGTTGATGCAGGTGATACCCAAAGCTTTAGTATTAACATTAAACCTAGCTGGGCAACGTTTAATGCGACAACTGGTACGTTAACCGGCACACCAGTTCAAGCCGATATAGGTACCACCTCAGGTATTATCATCAGTGTTGCCGATGCTGCGAATGCAACAGTAAGCTTAGCGGCCTTTACTATCACAGTGTCAAACACCAATGATGCGCCGGTAATAACAGGTACGCCAGCAACAACGGTAGCTGAAGACAGTAGTTATAGCTTTATCCCAACAGTTTCTGATGTTGATGCAGGGGATACCCAAACTTTTAGTATTAATATTAAACCTACCTGGGCAACGTTTAGCACAATAACTGGTAGCTTAACGGGCACACCGACTAATGCGGATGTTGGAACCACCTCAGGTATTGTCATCAGTGTTGCCGATAGTGCGAATGCATCAGACAGCTTAGTGGCCTTTAATCTGACCGTGTCAAACACCAACGATGCGCCGGTAATAACAGGTGCGCCAGCAACAACTGCGGTGGAAGATGCTGCCTACAGCTTTACTCCAACAGTTTCTGATGTTGATGCAGGGGATACCCAAACCTTTAGCATTAGCAATAAGCCCACATGGGCAACGTTTAATGCGACAACTGGTACGTTAACCGGCACACCAGTTCAAGCCGATATAGGTACCACCTCAGGTATTGTCATTAGTGTTGCCGATGCTGCGAATGCAACAGTAAGCTTAGCGGCCTTTACTATCACAGTGTCAAACACCAATGATGCGCCGGTAATAACAGGTACGCCAGCAACAACGGCGGCTGAAGATACTGCCTACAGCTTTACTCCAATAGTTTCTGATGTTGATGCAGGTGACACCCAGACTTTTAGCATTAGCAATAAACCTACCTGGGCAACGTTTAGCACTTCAACAGGCGCCTTAACGGGCACACCCATTAATGCGGATGTTGGTATAACTAGTGGTATTATCATTAGTGTTACCGATGCTGCGAATGCATCGGTAAGCTTAGCGGGCTTTACTATCACAGTGACAAACACCAATGATGCGCCGGTAATAACAGGTACTCCAGCAACAACGGTGGCTGAAGAGGACGCCTATAGTTTTACCCCAACGGTGACTGATGATATTGGTGATACCCAAACCTTTAGTATTACTAATAAACCTAGTTGGGCAACGTTTAACGCGTTAACCGGCGCATTAACCGGCACTCCTTCGAGAACAGATGCTGCAGATTATGCAGATATTGTGATTAGTGTTACTGATAGTGCTAATACCGTAGGAAGTTTGCTTGCCTTTACCATTACGGTGACTAATACCAATGAAGCTCCTGTGGCTGATGCACAAACTCTATCACTTGAAGAAGATAGCGAGTTAACCATCATATTATCTGCCGAGGATTTTGATGAAGATGAATTAACCTATGCCATTTTGACTGAGCCAGTGCATGGTTCTTTAGTTCAATCAACTGATAATATATGGATTTATACAGCGAATACAAACTTCAACGGCACGGATAACTTTACTTATAAAGCAATGGATGCAGAAACTGATTCTGAGCCAGTAACTGTTGAGTTAACGATCAACCCTGTTAATGATGCACCTGTCGCTCAAGATGACACAATTGTTCTTACTTATAGTGAAAACGGACGTTATAACCTTGATGTGTTAAATAATGACAGCGATGTTGATGGCGATGTTTTGAGCATTATTAATGCTAATAGCGCTATTGGTAATACGCGCATCGAAGTAGGAGAATTGATTTTTCAAATACAAGGTGTTTTCGAAGGTGAGATTAAATTACAGTATGCTATTAGCGATGGCAATGCCGTCAAGGATAACGATGATAGTAAAGCAAACGTAACACTTGTTTTTGATAACCATATTGATGCCTTACTGCCTGTTATTACTCTACCTCAGGATATTGATATTAATGCGACGGCTTTATTTACTAAGGTTGACTTAGGTGTTGCTACCGCTATTAACAGTGAAGGTGGTTCAGTGCCTGTTTCTCTTGTTGATGGCATTACACGCTTTGTCCCAGGTAATAACTTGGTCTATTGGCAAGCGCAAGACAGTGATGGCTTTAAGCGAGTTGTTACGCAGCGTGTTACCGTTCAGCCATTAGTTAATATTGCTGTAGACAGCCAAGGTACTGAGGGTTCTCATTATAAAGTCGCTGTTCACTTAAATGGTGAGTCACCGACTTATCCTGTCATCGTTCCTTACTCTGTAAGTGGTGATGCGGATAGTAATGACCATGACTTAGTATTAGGTGAGCTTATCATTGATTCTGGTTTATTGGGCTATATCGAATTTGATACCTTTAGTGATGGGGTAGTTGAAGCCGATGAAGTCGTTGTTATCACCCTTGATAATAATGTTAATTTAGGTGCGAAGTCAGTATTCACCTTAACCATTACTGAAGGTAATCTTGCGCCACAAGCAAGTATTACGGTTTCTCAAGATAATGAACAACGGACACTGATTGATAAAACTTTAGGAGAAGTGGTTATTACCAGTGAAGTATTTGATGCTAATAATGACGATAACCATAGTTACACTTGGACGAGTGTTAGCGGTGTATTAGTTGACAGTGATGCAGAGGATACAAGCTTTACCTTTGACCCAACAAATGTAGCAACAGGTCAGCAAACATTATCACTTAACGTCACCGATAATGGTGAGTCGCCATTAAGCACTGTAGTATTTGTCTACCTTGATATTGTTGAGGCATTACCGACATTAACTGATATTGATAGCGACGGTGACTTAATTCCTGATAATGCTGAAGGCCATGGTGATATAGATGATGACGGTATTGCTGATTACTTAGATAACAATAATAGTCGTTGTAATATACAAACTTCAGAAATAAGTCAGCATGAGTTATACCTTATTGAGACTGAGCCAAGTACTTGTTTACGCCGAGGCATTAATACGGCGAGTAACCAGTCTGGTGCATTATTACTGAGTGTAAATGAAGTTATCAATGATAATGAAGCGATAAATGTTGGCGGTATTTTTGACTTTATCTTAAGTGGATTACCTGTTGCAGGACAAAGTATCAGTCTGGTATTACCACAACGCTTACCTATTCCTGAAAATGCTATTTATCGTAAATTAACGTCAGATAAGGTTTGGGTTGAATTTGTAGTAGATACTAATAATTATTATTCATCAGCCGCTGGCGAAATTGGATACTGTCCTGCGCCAAATGATGAAAGTTGGTCCCTCGGGTTGACCGCTGGCCATTGGTGTGTGCAGTTAACGCTAGAAGATGGTGGCCTAAATGATGATGATGGTGTTGCCAATAGTCGTATCGTGGACCCTAGCGGTGTTGGTGTTTTTAACAACAACAATACCTTACCAGAAATTATGTCAGAGCAGGTTGTGACAACACAAAATAAATCAGTGACAATTGATGTGCTTGCTAATGATATAGATAGCGATGAAGACAGTTTGAGTATTACCAGTGCAATTGTTGATTTTGGTAATGTGACGATTGTAGACCAACAATTACACTATCAACCTGACGCTAACTTCTTTGGTTTAGCGACCATCATTTATGGTGTGAGTGACGGCAACAATGGTACAGGCTTTGGTGATGTAGCTGTCAACGTTATTGAAAATACAGCGCCTGTTACTGTAGATGATAGTGCCACTACGGATGATAGAACAGCCATAACTATTGATGTACTAGCGAACGACACTGATGTTGATAACGACGAATTAACTTTGATAAGTGTCAGTGCAGAGCAAGGTGGTATCATTATCAGCAATAACATGCTGGTTTATACGCCGCTTGATAGTTTTGACGGTTTTGATACTGTTACCTATCACATTAGTGATAATAATGGTGGTGAAAGTCAGGGGCAAGTTGCGGTCACAGTTAATGCTTATGAAACCATTATTATTACCAATAAATCGAGTGGCGGTAGTTTGGGGTCAATCATTTTACTGTTAGGAAGTGTAATGCTATTTATTCGACGAAAAAGCACTTTAGTGATGTCTAAAACAGCAACAGGTAAAACATTAGTGCAATGCTTTAGTTTATGGGGGCTGCTTAGCTTTAACATAATTTTTAGTAGTTATGCTGCTCAAGCAGCAAAGTTCGACATTTTCATTAAAGCTGAACTTGGTCAAGGCAAAGCAAAAACTTCAGGGATTTCTAAGCAAGTTCCTGTTGGGATTATTACTCATATTGATAATAAAGCAACAAGCTGGTCTATAGGTGTAGGGACTAATATCACCAAAGATTGGAGTGTAACACTTAGTTATGTTGATATGGGTGAAGGGTCTTTAGCAATCACGGGGGATACGCTTATCGCTAGTGAGTATCACCAAAGTGTTGCTAAAATTGTACCTGTTTTAGTTAAAGGGGTCGGACTTAATGGTCACTATCATTTTTTACAAAGTGAGCAATATAATGCCTCTGTTCTATTTGGGTTGTTAACTTGGGACAGTGATGTTGTTAGTGCCTATGAAGACCAACGCATTGATCATGATAACGATGGTATAGATATGTATTATGGCATTGAAGGCACTTATAAAATAGATGAGGCGTGGGGAGTTAATGCTGGCATTAAGCGTTATGCGCTTGATGTTAATGATGTTGATATCGCCTATTTAGGATTGACGTATGAATTTTAAACTTTAATTTAAAATACTTATTTCGCACTTAATCTCGCATGCGGGCAAACTGTATGCGCTGAGTGTAAAATGAAGACTTTAAAAACTAAAAACATAGATTTAAGTAAAATACACCTATCAAAGAGTGTATATTTTATTTCTCAAACACAGGTGTAGAGGCATATATTATAAATACCTGTTTCACTTTATACTCTGGTACCGCAATAGTAAATGTTAGTGTTGTGATTAAAATACAATTGCGCAACATATAAAAAAGTAGCTATAAGTACTGAATTTAAAAAGTGCCTAAGTAACCCAGCCCAATCTGTAAGGCATTCATTATTAAGCTAAACCATCCAAATAAATATCAATATGGATGGTTTTATTGCAAATAGGGCTTACGCAACAGGTTTTCTAATAGCAATGCAAAAATTGTAGCCATCAAAGAAAGCAATCTAAGAAAGTCACCACTTAAATATCAGCGAAGTTAGTCAGCTTAATCTGCGGTTATTACATCGGTTGCTTTTTGTAATCACAGCGCTATTGAGTCGCTAGCATTTATGTTTAGGTATGTTTAGCTATTTATAGCAAATGAGTATCATTAAACCACTGTGAAAAACCCAACAGATTACACTAACTGCTCAGCCAAGTAGTCCACCAGTAGCCTTATTCTAGGGGATAAATGACGATTTTGCGGGTAAACTGCCCATATACCTTCATCAAGAGCACGATAATTATCTAATAAAGAGATCAGTTCACCACTTCGTAGGTGTTGCTGCACATAATAATCGGGTAATTGCACTATGCCTAAGCCTTTGAGTGCGGCATCGGTTAAACTATGACCACTGTTATAGCGTAATCGACCTTTGACGCGGACACTTTTTTCTTTGTTTAATTCTCTAAAGTGCCAATAATCAGCTGTGCCCAATAAACAGTTGTGTTTACTTAGCTCTGATATAGAGTGGGGTATGCCATGACTGTCGAGATAACGTGGTGAGGCACAAACATAGTTGCTTCGTTTACCTAATTTTTTTGCCATCATAGACGAATCACTTAATTTCCCCAGACGAATGGCTAAATCATAACCATCTTCGGCTAAATCAATTTGTCGGTTACTCAAGTAAGCCGATACTTCAACATCGCTATAGCGCTTTACAAAATTATTCACGAGCGGCAATATTTGTTTTTCACCATAGGTTACTGGTGCGGTGAGTTTAATTTTACCTTGAGGTTTTGATTGCAGATTGGTGATTGCCCGCTCTGCTGCGTCTAAGCCATCAAGTACGCTGCGACAGTGCTGATAAAAAACCCGTCCTTCTTCTGTTAAAGAAACTTTGCGGGTAGTACGGTAAAATAACTTTATATTTAGGCGCTTTTCTAACGCACTTATTTGACGGCTTACTTGCGCAGTTGATATGGCCATTTTTTTTGAGGCCAGTGTGAAGCTCTCATTTTCGGCGACATATACAAATTCGCTAATCCCTTCCCATTGCATAATTGTTACCTATATGTACAAATACTTTTATAAATTACTATATTATCACTTTTTAAGAAACAATTATAATAGCCGTCAGTAATAGCAGATTACGGCTATTATTGTTACCAGCTGGTAAAAGTGAATTGTATTCTAGTGGTATTATCATGCCTAAAAGAATGTATTAAACTACAGCCAATAGTAAAAGTAGAAATATCTATCAATTGAAGGTGAGCATAAATATGTCAGACAAGTTTATTAAATCAAAAGCGGCTATTGCTTGGGGACCTAAGCAACCATTATCTATCGAAGAAGTCGATGTGATGTTACCGCGCAAAGGCGAAGTGCTAGTAAAGGTTATCGCCTCAGGCGTATGTCATACCGATGCATTTACGCTTTCAGGAGAAGATCCAGAAGGAATTTTTCCTGTTATTTTAGGCCACGAAGGTGGTGGTATTGTTGAACAAATTGGTGAAGGTGTTACTAGTGTACAAGTGGGCGATCATGTTATCCCTTTATACACACCAGAATGTGGCGAATGTAAATTTTGTTTATCGGGAAAAACCAACCTTTGTCAAAAAATTCGTGAAACCCAAGGTAAAGGGCTAATGCCTGATGGCACTACGCGTTTTTATAAAGACGGCCAACCCATTTTTCATTATATGGGCTGCTCTACGTTCTCTGAATACACGGTATTACCTGAGATTTCTTTAGCGAAAGTAAATAAAACTGCACCGTTAGAAGAAGTTTGCTTATTAGGTTGTGGCGTTACTACGGGTATGGGCGCTGTGATGAATACGGCGAAAGTTGAAGAGGGCGCAACCGTTGCTATCTTTGGTCTTGGCGGTATTGGTTTATCGGCAGTTATTGGCTCAACTATGGCGAAAGCGAGCCGTATTATTGCAATTGATATTAACGAAAGTAAGTTTGAGTTAGCCAGAAAACTCGGTGCTACTGATTGTATTAATCCGAAAGATTACGATAAGCCGATTCAAGACGTAATTGTTGAATTAACTGATGGCGGCGTTGATTACTCGTTTGAATGTGTGGGTAACGTCGACTTAATGCGCTCTGCTTTAGAGTGTTGTCATAAAGGTTGGGGTGAGTCAGTCGTTATTGGTGTTGCCGGTGCAGGGCAAGAGATAAAAACCCGTCCGTTCCAACTTGTGACTGGGCGAGTATGGAGAGGATCGGCATTTGGTGGTGTTAAGGGGCGTACTGAATTACCTGATTACGTAGAACGCTACTTACAAGGTGAATTCAAATTAAGTGATTTTATTACTCATACTATGGCACTTGAAGATATTAATGATGCGTTTGAGTTGATGCACAAAGGCGAAAGTATTCGCAGTGTTATTCACTTTGATAAGTAAACTTTATTTTAATCGCTGTGACTTATCTTAAAAATAAATTGCAAACTATCTTAATATAACTTTTATTCCCCCTTTTTTGCAGCATAAGCTGTGAGCACAAAAGGGGGTAATATGGTGAGGTGTACCATGACAATTGAGCATTTAATAGAAAACGTTAGTGTAAATAAAAGCTTTGGTGGCTGGCAGAAACAATATAGCCATCAATCCAAAATCTTGAATTGTACTATGCGCTTTGCTATTTACCTGCCGCCGCAAGTATCAAACGGCGAAAAAGTACCGGTG
Organism: Colwellia sp. MB02u-9; assembly: GCF_014077085.1. Taxonomy (NCBI): domain Bacteria; kingdom Pseudomonadati; phylum Pseudomonadota; class Gammaproteobacteria; order Alteromonadales; family Colwelliaceae; genus Colwellia; species Colwellia sp. MB02u-9. The sequence continues at coordinate 245,733 of NZ_JACGVF010000094.1, read as the reverse complement.
TTGTATTGGCTTTCAGGCTTAACATGCAGTGATGAAAACTTTATGCAAAAAGCTGGTGCACAGCGTATAGCTGCCGAATTAGGTATGGCTATTGTTGCTCCAGATACTAGTCCACGCGGCGAGGGTGTTGCCGATGATGAAGGTTATGATTTGGGTCAAGGGGCAGGCTTTTATGTCAATGCCACCCAAGCACCTTGGAATCGTCATTATCAGATGTACGATTATGTGGTTAATGAGTTGCCAGCGATAATTGAAGCAGCATTTGAAGTGTCAGATCAACGCGCTATTAGTGGTCATTCGATGGGTGGACACGGCGCATTAACTATTGCGATGTTAAATCCTGAAAGCTATAGCTCAATGTCGGCATTTAGCCCCGTTTGTAATCCAGTGCAAGCGCCTTGGGGCAAAAAAGCTTTTACCACTTATCTAGGTAAAGACAAAGCTGATTGGCGCAATCATGATGCCAGTGAATTAATGCGCAAAGCCACGGCGTTTATTCCAGCTAAAGTGGCTCAAGGCGGTGCGGATAACTTCCTAGTTGAGCAGTTAAAGCCTGAAACATTAGTAGCGGCAGCTAAAGATAATGGTTATCCATTAGAGTTAACTATTCATGAAGGTTATGATCACAGTTATTACTTTATCTCATCATTTATTGAAGAGCACCTGCGCTTTCATGCCGAGCACTTTGCCCAATAGCAGCATCACGGCCGTTGCACGATTTGACGGCCGTTTTTCTGGCATTAACCTGAGTTTTTCATAGCCTAGTATCTTACGGGGCAAAGCCAATGAACATCCGCATTAAATTTACTGATGACCATTAAAAACGCAGTTTTTTTTAGCTTATATTTTCTCTTTTACAACCTATTATGCGCTATCTTCTGAATTCTATTCTCATTCTTTATTAATTAAGCCGTGGTTAATCGCAAAGCGAACAAGATCAGCCAGTGATTCTATATTGAGTTTAGCCTTTATATTGCGACGATGAGCTTCAACAGTACGAAAGCTTATGTCGAGCTTTTTAGCGATATCTTTACTGGAAAAACCTTGTGCAACAAATGAGAGAATAACTTGCTCACGTGTGGTTAACTTATCGTTTTCCATTTTCAATGGACTTTCTTGTAACATTTTTGCAATCGAACTACTAAAGTGGGTATTACCTTTGGTGACCGCTTTTATAGCAAAATAAACTTCCTCTGATGATGTGTCTTTTAATACATAACCTGAAGCGCCCGCTTGAATGGCGCTGTGAACAAACTCAGAACTATTATGCATAGTAAAAATTAACACTTTAGTATCGGGCAACTGCTCGGTAATAATCTCTGTTGCATCAATACCATTCATTAATGGCATACTGACATCCATCAAGATAACATTGGGTTTAAGCTCCTTAGCTTTATTTAGTGCATCTTTACCATCATGGGCTACGCCTATGACTTCGATATCATCGTAATAAGCCAGACAAGCAGACAATCCCCCTTGAACCATAGGGTGATCATCGACTAATAAAACTGATATTTTTTCTTGTGGTTTATTATCATGTATCATTTTGTTTTACTGCTCGATTTAAGTTATTAAAATAATTTGCAAAACTTTTCGTTGGAATTTTAACGGTTATTTCAGTGCCGGTTTTGGATGAGCTAATATGAAATTGACCCAACTGATATTCAACACGTTCAGCCAAGTTTCTTAAGCCAATACCTGAGTGCTTTTGTTTAGTTTTCGCGTTTACGTCAAAGCCTATACCATCATCTTTTATACTCAAGGTTAGCCAAGTTTGCTGTATTGAAATATCAATTAATACGAATTTAGCGCCAGCATGTTTTTTAATATTGGTGAGTGACTCTTGCACCACGCGGTAAAGCGTTGTATTAATAAAATCGGGTAACAGTTTTTTTAATGATGGTTTGCTGACTTTTATCTCAATATTTGTTTGTTTAGCGAAATCGCGACTCAGGTTTTCAATGGCGGCTGACAAACCTAGCTCGTCTAATATTTGGGGATGCATATGATGAGATATTCTGCGCACTTCTTGGATAGCAAAGCCTAAGTTATCTTCCGCCTGTTTAAGTGATGCTGGCTTTTCTTGTTTGTTTTTTCGAAGAAAAAAAGTAGTGGCTTCGAGCGAATATTTAATTGAAATTAAGGTTTGAATAATTCCATCATGTAACTCTCTTGAAATATGCCGGTTTTCTTCTTCTTGCACATCAATGATCCGTTGGCCTAATTCACTAATTTTTGCTTCAGCTCTTTTTTTATGACTTAGATTAACGGCAATGCCAAATAAAAATATAAAAAATATCGAAGAAAGCGCCACAATCAAAATAATTTTTTTAGTATAATTAATATGTAAATCAATCTCTTGATGTAAGTTGTTTAGTTGTGAGTAAACGTCATCTAAATAGACCCCAGTGCCTAACATCCATTGCCATTTATCAATGTAAACAGAATAGCCCAATTTGGGCGCTTTCACTTTTCCTGACGGTTTCAGCCAGTCATAGCGATAAAATCCTCCGCCAGCATGAGCATTTTCCAATAAAACTTGAATAATTTTATCGCCATTTTCACCTTCTAAATCCCACCAACTTTCCCCAACTCTATCTGGCTGTTTAGGGTGAACAATGGCGATGGCTTTATCATCATAAATAAAAAAATAGCCATCATCTCCGTTGTATAGCATATTTTTAAAGATGCTTGCCACCGCAACTTTAACCAGGTCTTTTTTATCTTCTGATAACTCAGTCATATGTTCGACCGATGAAAGTGCAATGGCTATATAGTTTTTTAATTCTTGTTCTTTTTGGGTAATAAGGAAAGTTTCCAGTGTTTTAACATTGAGATCAGACAATTCACGATATTGACTAGAAACGAAATAATAGATAATAAAAGAGGTTAAAATAACCTGAATTATGGCAAGATAAAACATCCGTGATGGAATTCTCATGTCAACAGCCTTTATTAATATCAAGATAAAAAATTTAATCATCGCAAAATTAGCACTAAATTTCTATCACAGATAAATAGTTAGGTAGTAATACCTAGTAAAGAAGTCTAATACTTCCTTACGGGCTATTATGTAAAAATTGACTACTTACGCAACAATGGGTTGCTTAAAATAGACTAATAGGTGGAAAGGTGAACATGTTAAAAACCTCAATACTAAAAGTATTATTCATTGCGTCAGTTGCATTCTCTGGATTTGCAAATGCTGATGCTGACGATAACAAAAAATACCGATGGAAATTAGCGGAAACTTGGGGGCCTAATTTTCCTATATTTGGTGACGCATCAAAAAATATGGCTCGTTTGGTTGACGAAATGTCAAATGGGCGATTAACCATTCGCATTGATTCTTCAAACAGACACAAGTCAGCCTTTGGTATTTTCGATTTTGTTAAAAATGGTCAATATCAAATGGGACATTCGGCATCTTATTATTGGAAAGGGAAAGACTTTAATACGATGTTTTTCACTACGCTTCCTTTTGGTATGACGGCACCTGAGCAATATGCTTGGTTCTACCATGGCGGCGGCATGGAATTAATGAAGTCGGTATATGACAAACACGGCATCATGTCATTTCCGGGCGGTAATACCGGTAATCAAATGGGAGGTTGGTTCCGTAAAGAAATTAATACTGTTGAAGATCTTAAAGGCTTAAAAATGCGCATTCCTGGATTTGCTGGTGAAGTACTTGCTAAGCTAGGGGCTAAACCGACTAATATTCCTTCTGCCGAACTCTATACTGCGCTAGAAAGAAATACTATTGACGCATTAGAATGGGTTGGCCCATCGCTTGATCTTAGAATGGGTTTTCATAAAATAGCGCCTTATTATTATACTGGCTGGCATGAACCTGCGACAGAACTGCAGTTTATGGTTAATCCAGAAGCTTATAATTCGTTACCTGAAGACTTGCAAAAAATTCTAACCGCAGCAATGAAACTGGCTGCTTACGATATGTACATTCAGTCGATGCATGAAAGTGGTAAAAACTTGGCGACTATTCAAGAAGATTATCCTCATGTAAAAATTAGATCGTTTCCAAAACCTGTTATGGCAGCAATTAAGCAAGCAAACGATGAACTTTTGCTAGAAGCCGCGGAGAAAGATCCTAAAACAAAAGAGATTTTAGATTCAATTGCCACTTATCAGAAACAAGTACGTGCCTGGACTAACTTTTCAGACCGCGCTTACCTAGATAACTTTGATTCGAAATAATTCACTTCTAACCATCACATACATACCTAGCCGCCATTGTTAGGTATGTGTGGAGACAACATGAATACTTTAATTAACCTATTAAGAAAAATCATTGATACGGTAGGAAACCTATGTAGCCTGCTGATGGTATTGATGATTTTAAATGTTTTCTATGACGTGGTATTACGATACTTTTTCAATGACGTCAGTATTGGTATGCAAGAACTTGAATGGCATTTTTTTGCTGCAATGTTTATGTTTGGTATCGGATACACCCTTAAAGAAGATGCACATGTCAGGGTAGACATAGTCTATGATCAATTATCTAGCAAGAAAAAAGCCATCATTAATCTTGTAGGATCGCTGTTTTTGGCGCTGCCATTTGCTTGTGTATTAATCTATTTTGGTTGGGATTATAGTTATGAAGCTTATGCTATTGGTGAAGGTAGTGGCGACCCTGGTGGCCTGCCACATCGCTGGATAATACGCAGTGTTATTCCCCTTTCTTCGCTATTTTTAGTGCTTTGCATTACTTATGTTGTGTTAACTCAAGTGAAAGCATTAATGACTAAACCCAACTTTAAAGAGGCGCAAAAATGACTGGAATAGTTTTATTTGCCGTAGCGTTAATGTTCCTGTTTTTTGGTTATTCAGTGGCTTTTACGTTTGCGGGTATCTCCCTTATTGTTGGCGTTCTCAGCCTAGGGACAGATCTTTTCGCCTTTATGCCATACCGCATCATGAGCATTATGGAAAATACCACGCTAATGGCTATTCCTATGTTTATTTTCATGGGTATTGTTTTACAAAAAACAGGCCTTGCTGAAAAATTATTAGAGTCTTCGGCAAAATTATTTGGTCAGGTAGCGGGTGGTTTGGCTATTTCAACCATTATCGTTGGAGCACTATTAGCGGCATCAACAGGTGTTGTTGGTGCAAGCGTTGTGGCGATGGGAGTGATATCTCTACCGGTAATGTTAAAAAACAATTATCATCAACCAACCGCTACTGGCGTTATTTGCGCCTCGGGTACCTTAGGACAAATCATTCCCCCCTCAATTATTTTGATTATATTGGGTGATGTGATGGGCGTGCCTGTGGGAGATTTGTTTAAAGCGGCGATATTGCCAGGCTTTTTGTTGATTTTGATGTATACGCTTTACATTCTTGTGCTAGGAAAAATAAAACCAGAATTTTGTCCACCTATGGTGGTGACAGAAAGTAAGCAGGAATTATTAATTCAAGCCCTGAAAGATATTGTGCCGCCAATGCTATTAATCATAACAGTGTTGGGGTCAATATTTGGTGGCATTGCTACGCCAACAGAGTCATCGGCCATAGGGGCTGTTGGCGCGGTTATATTAGCGACATGCTATGGTAAATTTTCCTTTAAAATGATCAATGACGTTTCAAAAGAGTCGGTAAAAGTGAGTTCTATGATCTTTGCTGTACTGCTCGGCGCTACGGCTTTTTCAATGGTTTTTACCTATTCAGGCAGTGACTTTATCGTTGAAGACTTTTTTATGGATCTTCCTGGTGGTCAATGGACATTTATATTATCTGCAATGGTGGCGATATTAATACTGGGTTTTTTCATTGATTTTATTGAAATTGCTTTTTTAGTTGTGCCAATTTTAACACCCATTGCCATGGCATTAGATATTGACTTAATTTGGTTTGCTATTCTTATTACGATGAATTTGCAAACATCATTTTTAACCCCGCCGTTTGGCTTTAGTCTGTTTTACTTAAAGGGGGTAGCCCCTAAATCAATAAAAACGCTAACCATATACAAAGGTGTGATTCCATTTATCCTAATGCAATTAGTTATTTTATCGCTAGTTTTATTGTTACCTGGATACCTGATCATTACATAACAGTTAGCGAGTTCACTATAGAGAACTAAAGGACTTATCTGAGTGAGTGAATATTGGTTTTATTTATTACTGACAATAACAGGATTTATTGCGGGAATTATCAACACATTAGCAGGGGGAGGCTCTAACTTAACTCTCCCTGCATTAATGATAATGGGTATGCCTGCTGACATAGCTAACGCGACTAACCGAGTGGGTGTGCTGTTACAATCAGTGTCAGGGATTGCTGGTTTTAAGAAATATAACAAGTTAGCAAGCCACGATTTACCTGCTATTTTAAGTTTAACTATACTGGGTGGTATATTTGGCGCATTGGCTGCGTTGGTGATGTCAGCGCAAACCCTTAAATATGTGCTACTTGGCTCAATGATCGCTATGTCGTTGGTGATGATTTTGGTGCCTAGTATAATATTACCCAATGTTGAAACAGCCCCTAAACTTGTTCGTTCAACACCCAGTTCCTGGCTAATACTGTTTATTTCGGGCTTTTATGGCGGATTAATACAAGCAGGTGTGGGTTTTATTTTGCTGTTTGCCCTTGCGGGCTCTCTTCATTACGATTTAGTGCGAGCCAATGCTTTAAAATTAGTGTGTACGCTAGCATTTACTTTAAGCGCTTTAGGCATTTTTATTTATCAAGACTTAATTCTTTGGTTACCGGGCCTAGCATTGGCCTTGGGTAATATCATCGGCGCTTGGATAGCGGTTAAGATATCAATAAACATAGAACCTAAATTATTGAAAATATTTATATTAATAATGACATTATTGGCGTGTGCTGCGGTGCTGTACCTAGATTAGCATGCAGTAACACTATGATATTTAAAAAGTAACGCCATAATCTTGAACGTTTAATGAGCACTAGAATACTAGATCAGTTATTACTTGTCCTCCATGTACTTTAAATAAAAAAATTAGACCTACGAATGCATGTCAGTATTATTACAAGTGCACTTACTGTCGATAAAGTGTCGAGAAATGTGTCGAACAAGCATTAAACCCTTAGCGGCATTGCTATGAATGAGGAATAATTAGCGTATGAAATATCCTATTAAAGGCTCCTGCCAATGTGGGCAAGTAACATACAAACTGTATGAACAACCTAGTAGGGTTTGGGCTTGTTATTGCACGGAATGCCAAAAGCTCTCTACTAGCCCATTTAGTGTTACAGCCATTATTGCGTCAAATGCTATTGAGTTTGAAGGTGAGTTAAATGAATGGAGTAGAATCGCCGATAGTGGTAACAGAAATAACGCAAAGTTCTGCTCAACTTGCGGGAATAGAGTTTATCATTACAACCCAGATGACTTAAGCACGATCAAATTAAAATTAAAACCAATCAGTTTAGCAGACGCCAGTATATTTAAACCATCGGCTCATGTTTGGGTAAGTGAAAAGCTCAGTTGGTGCCAGATCCCCAGTGGAGCTAAAACATTCGAAAAACAGCCTTTTTAGATTTATCCAATCAGGCGCAACTTATGCTCTAACGTGGTTAACCATGAGGGTAATATTCCTAATATTTGGGCTATACATTATAGTTTTTTATTAACAAATTCATTATTTTAGTGTCATGAGTTAGGCGTTTTAACCAAAAACGGTCTTGAATATTTGTTCTATTGTTATTCATTAATAACGTTAATTCTCTTTTTATTCAATGCGAATAGGTTTTTTCAGTTTGAATGCTGTCATGCATAGTACAAATAATAGGGCGAATACTTTCTAACAATAGAGAGGCAGACATAATAAAAAACCTTCAGCTATATACTTGTACAGCTAAAGTAAATGGTTAAATAAAAATAAAATATCTCTTCAAGTTGTATTACTACAACTTTTTAGTAATGCAGTATTAATTACACATATGATTAAAGTAAATAATTTAACTATATGAATATAAGGTGTTTTATTTTTCTTCTGCTAAGAGAGGTGAGTAGTAGGACGTCTTATTAATCTCCTCATTAGTATTATATTCTTTGTGTTAATTGTTTCTAATACCTTGTAAGTATGGGATATTAGTGTAAATAAAGTGTTAATTATGGTGCGGGGTTAGTAAGACTACCCATAATAAGCTGTTATGTGCAAATGTCACTTTGGCATTCGTAATTATCATTCAAAATAAGGATATACTTTGAACAAATTAATTTTACTCTTACCTATGCTGTCTCTTGGTTGTTTTGCTGAAGAAAATAGTCAAACTAAAAATTACTCTGTCGGCCTTGGTATGGGTGCTATGTATAGTGGTATAGGTGCAAATATCGCACTGGTTTCAAAAAACGATTTTAAATATTTTTCAGCTGGTTGCACCGCATATGGCTCCATTAGTGGTGCTGAATGCGGGTTTGGTGTCGGTTGGGTTACAGCAGACTTATTTGACTTTGAAACAAACAATCATGGCTTTGGTATTTATGCCGGCATGTTGGGTGAGGAGAGGTATGCTACCTTCAAAAATAATCAATATTCATTCCATAAAAATAACTACTATGGGGCAGGTGTAAGCTATACCTACTTTATGAATGGTATAAATAAATCAGGTGCTACTTTCGGAATATCTTTTCATGCCACTAATGCTGAGTATGACGGACGATATGGTTCTTTTCTTCAGCTAGGTTATCAGTTTTAGCACATAGCAAGGTGTTGAGACTGTAGAGTAACTAATTCAGCCGAAATCACTAAATTTTTGTGTTCCTGTATCGCGCTGTAGACGATTTATTCGATATAGGTAATGCATTTGGTACCCCGATTTTTAGGGGGAATTCATAATAAACGAGTTATGCTACAAGCTCGTTAGGTTTTTAAAGGAGTAAGTCTTTTGAATTCAATTAGAAAGATTATATTAATTAGTTTGTTTTTACCATTTACAGCTTTCGCAGAAGGTAAAATTGGGATTGCCGCAGGCGTGTCAGTTGATGGATTCTTTAGTCCTGAAATAACCGAGTTTAAAATTGATAAAGTTAATTCTGGATCTCCAGCAGAAAAAGCTGGAATTAAAGTTGGTCAATTAGTTCTTGAACTTGATGGTTGCAAAATCCCAGGCTGCCCAGCGGATAAAGCCAAAAAAATAATGGATAAAGAAACAGGTGAAGTATTATCATTGCTAGTTAAAAATTTAGATGGCAGTGAAGTTTTGCTAAAAATTCATGTAGGTGAGTAAAAACCGAATAAGAAATTAAACAAGTACAAAAAAAACAGTTGACTATCGCCACTTGCTTTAGTTAATTTTTTTGTGATTTAGGTAGTTAACTTTTAGGTAGTTAACTTTTAGGTTTGTGCTTGTTTCTATTCGTTTTTGTGGTGACTTTATCGACATAGGATATTTTGTATTTTTTGTTACACAGTTTTCGCCTAAATGGATTTAGTGCACATTACTCAACTCCTTCTAGGTTTTATAAACTCTGCTTCTGTTTTCGCTTAATCAGTTTTTGTATAAATGGCTCTAATTGACAGTTAGCAGTAAAGTGGCGATAAGTTCTTAATTTTACTCATTTCGCACAACAAACTTTGATATTTTTGGTTATTTCAGTGTCTGCCATTACGCAACATATAACAACATGTCTCAAATAACATTTAAGGACAAATGATAATGACCGAAACAAGAACACATTTGCGAGAATTTTTGGTGGCCTGGCTTGAGCACAATATGCCGGGTAATGTCTTTGTGTGGTACGACATTTTAGTCATTTTATGGATAATCATATTTACCTTAGTATTACATTATATTATTAAGGTCTCAGCTAAGCATTTTATCAAGGGCAAGTTTGAAACTATCGACCAGCCACAGGCCAAAAATTTAACCTTAGATTTATTTCAGCGCCTGGCGAAACGACTTTCGTTGACACTGCAAGGCGCCATTGTGGTGGTTCAAGCCAAGCTTTTATTAGCGAAAGGGAGCAGCTTATTACATCTTGCTGAAGTCGTTACCGACCAGTGGATAATCTTATTTTCTTTGTTGTCGTTGTTTACCTTTTTAGACATTTTGCAAGCGCTTTCAGATAGACGTACAAGTCAGGCGCACTTTCCGTTAAGAGGTCTTTTGCAAACCGTTAAGCTTGTTGCCAGTATGTTAACGTGTATTTTAGCGGTGTCGTTGCTGATGGACAAATCACCCCTTATTTTATTGAGTGGCTTGGGCGCATTGTCTGCCGTAATGTTGTTAGTATTTAAAGATCCTATCTTGGGCTTAGTTGCCGGCATACAGCTCTCAGCTAATAATATGCTGGCAGTGGGAGATTGGCTTGAAATGCCAAAGTATGGTGCAGACGGCGATGTGATAGACATTGCTTTAACAACAGTAAAAGTAAGAAATTGGGACAAAACGATTACCACTATTCCTACCTATGCACTTATTTCAGACTCATTTAAAAACTGGCGCGGCATGTCTGAAGCGGGTGGTAGAAGAATAAAACGAAGTATTCATCTAGAAATGAGCAGTGTCTGTTTCTTAGATAAAGAGCAACTAGGTGAATTGAAAAAGGCGCATTTACTCAGCGAGTATATAACGCATACGGTGCCAGAAATTGAAAAAGAAAATACGGATAAAAAAACTGATATGACAGTAATGCAAAATGGCCGGCGACTAACCAACGTTGGTACTTTTAGAAAGTATCTGGTGTCATTTTTGCAAAACCATCCTGATATTCATCAAGGAATGACCTTGATTGTTAGGCAGCTAGAGTCAACAAGTGATGGTTTGCCCATTGAAATTTATGCTTTTACCAACACAACAAACTGGAATGCTTACGAGGATATTCAGTCAGATATTTTCGATCATGTTATTGCGGTGTTACCCGCTTTTTCACTGAGAGTGCATGAGTCACCAACCGGGAATGATATTAGGTCATTGGCGAAGCACTAGCTTGATAATTTTATGATCTTTTAAACTGTAAAGCTGCTGAACTGTTAAACTAACAGGTTTTACGCTAAGCCATAAATATTGGGCTTAGCGTCTGTCGCACTCTTAAAGCCGCTATGTTTAAAATATCAAGGTTTAAAGCATCAAAATTTAAAGCATTAACGTAAAGGTTTAAAGTATAAACATTTAAAACTTGCCACTCGCTTATAGAACATTTTTCCGCTTTGGCAACGCATAAGCAGTAGTGACTGAATTTTTACTGATAGTAGATATGACAAGCTATTAGTCATATTCACTGGCATACCATTCATGTTCATAAGCTAAACTACCCCATAAAGCATGTGCTAAAGCGACTTCAGACAATGTTTGATTAAGCGTTTTTGGCGTTAGTTTTTTTTCATCAAAATCATAACTGAAATTCATCGGATCTTTTTGTGGTTGTAGTATCGTCACTTCATTGTCTTCCATATAAGCAAAATTTTCAGCATATTGCATCATAGCTCGCCCTGAACTTTGTGGTTTGGTTAAATCATGGCCCAGCATAGGCGAATGATTTGTCACGCCCATTAACGACAAAAGTGTTGGCGCTAAATCAATTTGACTGACAACTCTTTCGTCAGAAAACTGCTGCTTTGATGAATTGAGAATAACACCTGGAATATGAAAGTTTTTGATGGGCACAAGATCACTGCCAAATGCTCTTGCATCATGATCGGCAACCACCAAAAATATAGTATCTTGCCAATAAGGCTGTTGCTTTGCTTTAGTGATAAATTTACCTAAGGCATAGTCGGCATATTGGATAGCTTTGTGACGTAATAACTCCTTCTCATCATATTGGCTTAGTTGCTCTGCTGTATACTCAATAGGGGTTATAACGCCTGGTGGAATTTCAAAAGGGTCATGATTACTAGACGAAAAAATAAAACTAAAAAAGGGCTTGTCGCTATTGTTTAACTTGGTCAATTCAATATTGGCTTGCTTGAATAAATCTTCATCACTGGCTCCCCACGAGCCAATAAACTCAGGGTTTTGAATATCGTTAAAATCAACAATATCACTAAAGCCGTTGCCCAAGAAAAAACTCTTCATGTTGTCGAAATGACTTTCGCCGCCATAAATAAATTGTGTGGTGTAATTATGTTTGGCAAGTAAACTCGCAATAGTGAAGAAGCCATGCTGTGATTTATCAAGTTTAACTACTGCTCTGGCAGGCGTTGGTGTAAAACCAGTAATTACGGCTTCAATGCCTCTAACAGAACGTGTACCTGTGGCATATAAATTTTTAAAGGCCCAGCCTTCATTATTTAATTTATTAATTTCAGGACTAAGAGGAAGCCCGCCCAACGACGAGACAAACTGAGCACCTAAACTTTCTTCTAAGATAATAACCAAGTTTTTAGCTTTACCTTGATAAGTAGGTGCGCGAGAAGCCAAAGAGGGTTGAATGAGATGGGTAAATGCTTGTGGTGCTAAACCTGTTTCTTGTTGCACAATGGCAATGACTTTTTCAGTGGCCATTTCACCATAAAGCTTTGAGGCATTTTTTTCATTACCTAACTGTTTATAGGCATGAGCAACACTATAGATAGAATTTAGTGTTAACGAATTTATTAAGGGATCGGTAGAAAAATAAACTAACGACGGATTTATTGGCCGATGTCCAACAGTGCCTCTGGCACACAGCACAAGTACGACAAATAAAGTAACAAATGAAAGAGTCGCTGACTTAAACGATACCGAACGTCGAGGTTGGTTTGTATTGATCAGTTTAGCTAATAGGTGCCAAAACAATTTACCTGGAATGAGTATTAAGGTGAGAACCATAACTAAGGTAAATAAGTGACCGTTGAATAACATTTTCATTACTTCATTAGGATAAGCTAAATATTCAATGAATAGTCTATTTGGTCTGAAACCATATTCATGGATAAATGCTGGCGTGGCTAATTCAAAAAATAATACACTGATAAAAATGAAGAAAAATAGTACCTTCAATACCTTTAGCCATATTTTTTGATAACCGGAAATCATAAACCATGGATGGACTATGGCAGGTAAAATTAATAAATAGCCTAATGCGCTTAAGTCGATTCTAAAACCATTTAAAAATAAGGTTAGAAAGCTATTAAACGTATCGAATCGCTGCATTTGCCATAGACCTAAGCCCAGTCTAGAAATGAAAAGTGTCAACATTAATAGTAAGAAAAATAAGACAAAAGGTCGTAATAAATTAAGTGTAGTTTTAAACATCGTTTCAATACCGCTAATAGAGGACGCTGCTACTTTAAAAGATGAAACTTAAGAGACGCTTAATTTAAACTGAAAGCGCGCTATGTTAGTTACAATTGTTACATTTTTTAACGAAAAACAGGTTGACTAAGGCTTAATCTACTTATTTTGTATTTACTTTGCAATAAATACTTAGCATAGAATTTTGGAAGATGAGGGTTGATAATATTTAAAAAATTATATTATTTAGGGACAGGCTTAAGTGAGTTTATTACTTTTAACAGTACTGTATTGACACGATTTATATCGATCACACCTTTTTTAAAGGCTAAATATACGGGTAACTTGTATTCGGCTATGTCTAAAACCTCGACTTTAAAATCGACATATTGATTTTGTAAAATATATTTCCCAACAACTTTACTGGTCACGACTGCATCAAGTCTTTTAAGGCTCAGCATTTGAAACAGCACTTCGTTTGATGGTAGTTCATGAAAATCAGAAGTTCGTAAACCGTTAAACGAGAGAATATCTTGATGAAAATTTATACCTCGATAAACTCCAACTTTTTTACCTGATAAATCAGTGGTCTGTAAATTTTCGGGGTAAAATATCGATATCCTACTGATATGCGTTGGTTTATTCGAATATTCTAGAAATTGCTCTCTGTCTTTAAGTTTTGCTAAGGAGAAATAACAATCATAGGTGTTTTTTTTGATTTCTTTTTTAAGTCTAGACCAAGGTATATTAACTATCTTGACGTCATAATTAAGTTGTTTAAATACAGGGTCAATGATGGCCATATCTAAACCAGTAAAGCGGTCGTTAGATTGGTCAAAAATGGTGTAAGGAGGATAATGAGTTGTAGCACAAGTTAATGTTTTTACTGCGGCAAATGAATGATTTGGTATCAGCAAGGTAAGTAATATAACTAAAGTAAACTTGTAACAAGCATTATGTTTAAACATCAATAAAACCAAATCTCATTAGATAAATATTGCACTAAACAACATAACATATGAAATCAGTATAAGGTAATTATTGTTTCAAATTATAGCTTCAACTGGTGGCTTAAAATGGTGGCTTGAAATATAGATTTGAATAGAGTGTTTAAATATGATTAAAGCCCGATTAAATTTAAATAATAGCGCTGAACTGCTTTACTCAAATAAGGTTTATTGGTCGCCTGAAAGCAATTATTAAATAATAGTCTGTTCATCACAGCCAGATAATTACGTTAATAAAAGGCTGCTACTGCAACCCTTTTATTAACGTATCAGCTTTTAAAGTAATACTACTAGCCAAATACTGCTGGCGACAATAAGACTAATAAATACCGCCGCTGAGCCTAAATCTTTTGCAAGACCCGATAAGGGATGAATCTCTAAGCCCACACGGTCTACCACCGCTTCAATTGCGGTATTGATGATCTCGGTAAATAGTATGAAGAGTACAGCGAGTATTAAGGTAACTTGCTCTTTGGCACTTATATCAAATATAAAAGATACCGGTATAGCAATAAACAGCAGTAACAGTTCTTGCCTAAATGCTGATTCATTTTGATATAACCATTTGAAAGCTCTAAACGAGTTCAATGAGGCTAATACTATTCTTTGGATGCCCTTAGGCTTATTTTTATTGTCAAACACTAGTCTGCTAGCTCCATTTCTAATGAGGTTGATACTGTGGTGCGGGCTATCGCCTGTTGCGATTTACAATCAATGAAGGGATCACTTTCAATGCGATAAGCTGTAGTTTTAACCGACATGATACTCAATAAGGTATCGAAAACATTATCATGACTTATCGGCGATTTTGCCAAAGCATTTAAACATTGGCGATTAAAGTCAGTTTGTATTTTATCCGTCCAGTAGATCATGGGCACGTGGGTTTGTTCTTCAGGTGCAAACGCATAAGGTAAACCATGTAAATATACCCCATTTTCACCCAGTGATTCACCATGATCTGAAATATAAAGTAAAGATGTTTCAATGTCATCTTTTTTATCTAAGCCACTTAATTCATTAATAATTTTTGAGAGTACTAGATCAGTATAAACAATGGTATTGTCATAAGTATTAATCAGTTGCTCTTGGCTACAGTTTTGAATGTCACTGCGTTGACAGTCTGGTGCAAAGACACCTTTTTCTTTTGGATACCTTTTGAAATAGGTTGGCCCATGAGAGCCGATCATATGTAATACAATGAGGGTGTTGTCATTGCTTAATGTCTTTAGTTTATTTTTTAATGGGGCTAATAGCGCCTCATCATAGCAATACTCACCATCACACAAGGGGTTAGATTTATCAGTATTAATTTGTTCAGTTTTTACTCGGGTACAAACACCTTTACAACTACCATTATTATTACTGATCCATAAAACGTCAGCACCGGCTAAATGTATCAGGTCTATGGCATTTTGTTGAGCAGTTGCGATACGCTTATCATAATTATTTTTGTTTAATCTTGAGAACATACAAGGGACCGAAACTGCGGTAGCTGTTCCACATGAACTCATTTGTGAGAAAGATATAACCCCTTGTTTTTCTGTATATTGATTGGTAGGTTTTGCATAACCGTTCAGTGAGAAGCTTTGTGCACGCGCGGTCTCTCCTAACACCATTACCGTGACATGCCGGCGAGTATTATCGCGAACGATTACAGGCGCTGTGTCTAAGATCTTAAATTGTAAAGGTGGATAAAAGTACTGATTTCTAACAAATTTGTATGACGCATCTAGCAGTTTATACGGTGTAACATAACCCAGCAGTTCTTTATTATTTCGCCCAACCGAAGCATAATTTGAGTAAAATACACTGGCAATTAAAAATGCTGCGCCAAAGCTAAGCGTGATCATTTTTACTCGGCTTAACAATTCTGTAAAGAAAGGCTTATAAGTTAATTTAATCGTATAGATGATCAGTGAGGGGATAACACCAAAAATCAAGAAAAATAAGGTGGCGTAAAGGTTAACGTAAGATAAGGCTTCGGCTGAATCAGTTTCAACAGTATTTTGCACCATACCGTAATCAAAGACGATACCGTAAGTAATGGTGCCATAAAATATCAAAGATGAAATCATCACTGTCGTAATAAGTAGCGGTTTGGTTAGCCATCGAAATGAAAAAAGCCCTTGAATCACAATACTTAAAGAGAGTAAAAATATGGGTAGTGACATTAAAAACAACAGGTTATAGTTATCTAACGCCGTAATTACGCCCGCTGTTTTTACTAAAAAAGGTAAGTTCAATATCAGTGCAATATAACAGCAAGTGAAGAATAACAACTGGTTGGTTGTTAGTGTTAAGTTTTTAAAGTACGCGATAAATTTATTCATGTGAGACACCTATTAACAAGTGTCGCTATATTATAAAAGTAAACTTAAGATAACCTTAGGCTAACCTGAACATTAGCTTAGATTAAACTGAATATTGTATAAAAAGTTAAGTGTAAATGGTGAAAGGTTACTGCTTGTTATTATGAAGAGTGTGGCCTATTACAATATCTGTGCTTTGTGCACTAAACATTATATTAAAGCTGATAAAAATAATAATTAAACCACGGCTGTTGTTGATAATATAATAGTAAAGGTAAGCTCTTTATCTGCGGACATAGCGACATTTAAATGGGCAGAGATACTCTCACAATAAGATTTAACAATCGCTAAACCCAAGCCATATCTTTCTGCTGATGTTCGTGATGAATCTTTCTGCCATAAAGGTTCAAAAAACAGCGCTAGGTCTTTTTCAGCGTAATCATGTTTACTGAGATTAGACACTTTTATCATGACCTGATTATTGTGTGAATAAGGTTCAACAGTAACGTTTACTGAGCTTGAGGCGGGGCTATAATACAAGGCATTGTTAATAAGGTTGCTCATAATAGTCGTTAAAGCGAACTCATTGGTATAAACATTTTCACATGACTGATCAAAGTTAACATTAACGACTCTATTGGCTTTTTTTTCTCTCATGATGACTGAATTTAGTAGTACTTCTAGATTAACCTGTTGCTTTTCTAAGGTCGCATTATTGGTACTTTTTTGTAGCAGAAGTATGCCATTTACAATGTTGCGCAAACGCTCTGTAATAGTAAGCACATCAGTCTTGAAACTTTCTGTTAATTGTTTTTCATGCGGAAACTTTATCGCGACTTCACTCAGGCTGAGTAATTCTGCGATTGGAGTTTTTAACTCATGGGCAATATCTGAGGTGACTCTTTTTTCTCTGGAGTAAAGCACTTTATTTTCACTTATAAAGTGGTTGATACCATGGGCAATAGCCATGAGTTCTTTTGGCAAATTAGTGGTGTCTATCGTGCTAACGGTAGAATTTAAATTGATTTGTTTTAGTTCAATATTCAATTGTTCAATTGGTCTTAAACCGCGTTCAACCACATTAAAAACAATAAACCTTACGGCGATAATAGCGCTAATTGAAGTGAAAATAAAAATTATATCTACAAACCAAAGAATTTGATTTACGCCTTCGTTGCTGATGGCATAAGCGAGCTCCATCGGCTTTTGTTGTTTTAAGAACTGCGCTTTTGTTAGTCCTTGACTTTCCCTGACATCACTATCAATTTGCGGTTTAAATTTTGCAAAATACATTCTTCCAGAGCGACCGTCGGGTAAAACAATGTCAGTTATTGATGAGCTATTACCGGCAAGGTCTACTCTAGGTAGCTGATTAATATCAAAGAGATCTAGGGTTTTAGAACGCTCAAAAACCTTATTATCTAGCCATAATTGGAAATATTCGGGGTCATTAATACCGGAAAATTCAGGCATGAATTCATCAGCAAAATCAAAGTCAATTTCGTGGGTGTCTTCACTGACTAATGTAGTGAGTAAGCCAGCTTTGTTGATCATAGCTAGATCAAACTCGCCACTGATCCAGGTATCAACAGCAAGGTCGGTAAGCATTAAAATAGAGACCAATAATATGGATATTGAAATGGATATATAACGGCTTAACTTTTTCTTAATCGAAATCATGCACGGGTCTCAACAAAAATAACCGAAGCCACGTTTAGTTTTAATAGGCAGGTCATGTCCGAGTAGTTTTACTTTTTTTCTGGCGCTTGATAGATGTGCTTCGATTGAGTTTTTAGCAACAGCATCATATTGACCGGCTAAATATTCACTTAATTTTTCAGGTGATATCACTTTACCTTGATTAGTGAATAAACATTCAACCAATTTATACTCATTAGGGGTTAAATTGGTATCTATTGAGTCACAAAATAATTGTTTTAAATGCAGGTCTAATGCAAATGAGCCGATAATAATTTTACTGTCATTGACCTTTAAAGCGCCTCTGCGCATGAGGCAAAGTAGACGAACATGCAGTTCATCGAATGAAAAGGGTTTAGTGAGATAATCGTCAGCACCATTAAGTAAGCCTTGAACTTTGTCTTCGGTGAGGTCTCGCGCAGATAATATTAACACTTTCAGTTCTTTATTGGCTTTGCGAATAGCCTTTAATATGGCGGTGCCATCAACAGTGGGCAGCATTAAATCAAGTATCAAAAGAGAATAGTCACCCGACAAAGCCATGCTTAAACCTTCTGAGCCGTCTCCGGTGTCATCAACGGTATAACCTAGGTTGGATAAGCCAATTTTTAAACTTCTTCTTAGAGACGTTGAATCTTCTATAATTAAAACTTTCAAGGGTAATCCGCAACACAGAAATATTATTAAATAAAAGATACCAGAAAAAACTTAAGATTGGCTGATTTTCACTTAATTTGTTGTGGTGTTTACAATAAATTTTTAATAACGGCCACTTGATAGCCGGAACTTGTTTATAGAGAGTATGATAAAAGGATAGGGGGCATAAGGAAAACATTCGATTTTCATCTAGGTAAAAACTATTTATTGCATTGAATATAAACAGAAGTTATGCCAACATTCATTTAGTATAATCTTTGGCTAGTTATTTGTGACTTTACACTGCTCTAAAACATTAATGGTATTGCTGGTATGTTTGACCTTTGTGGGTCAGGCAATGGCGTCTACTATTATGCCTTATCAAATGATGGCTATGGCAGGCATGAGTGAGCAAGTAAAAGTAGCAGCACAGTCACATAATATGCCGATGACAGCTCACAGCAACCATAATATGTCCGGTGATGCGGTTGATAATACAACAGAATCAACCGAAGATTGTTGTGCTCAAGTATGCAACTGCTATATGGGGGGCTGCTCAAGTGTTGCTGCTCTCATGAAGGGCGTATCGGGCAATACGCCGATCGCTGATGTACCAGCTAAAATACTTTCCTATTCTACTTTGGCGTTAAGCCAACCAGCTAGATCATTATATCGTCCGCCAATATTAAGCTAGATACAGCATAAATGTGCCCAAAATTTGGTGCATTTATAACGATGTCTGTATTAGGCTTTTTGATTTCGTGTTGGTATAAGTATTTCTAACCTCATCAAAAATAACCTAATTAATTAAAAATATTAATTAATATCCCAATTGGGGCGGTTATGTTTTCAACTAAATTTACGTTAAACCTTATCACTACCTTGGTTGTAGTCTGTACGCTGGCGAGCTGTTCAGATAAAACCGCTCTTGCGACTAAAACTGATACAAGTGCTGTGGCTAAATCTCAAAAGCTTAAGTCGCCATCTATTGCCTTAGATGTTTATAAAAGTCCAAACTGTGGTTGTTGTAAAAAATGGCTTAGTCACATCAATGATAATGGCTTTGAATCAACTGTTTACAGTAATGATGATTTTTCAGTTATTAAAAATGAAAAAGGCATAGCGCCCAGATATCGCTCTTGTCATACCGCTATTTCAAGCAATGGTTATGTTTTTGAAGGGCATGTTCCAGCAAAATTTATCCAACAATTTATGCAAGCGACACAGGCCGTTGATGTTATCGGCTTGTCGGTTCCTGCTATGCCTGTAGGTTCGCCAGGCATGGAAGTTGATGACAAGTTTCAGCCATATCAAATTTTACTTTTGAAGTCAGATGGTACGAGTGAAGTTTATGCTCATGTTCAATCGTATAAGGAACAATTCTAATGAATAAACTCAACCAGCGCAGTAAGTTTGGTCTCAAGTTTGGCGCAGCGATTTTAGCTTTTTCTGTTGTTACTGTCAGTGCTGCCCAGTTACCCGTGCTGGCTGATAGTAAGGCTTTGTCTTTTAAAAAAGCCATTACAATGGCTCAAGAAAGTGACCCTTGGTTAACGGGCAATAAGCACAAACAACAGGCCCTTGAATTAATGAGTACGGCGGCAAATACATTACCCGATCCCAAGGTGTCGATTGGTTTCGCTAACCTGCCGACCAATGGTTTCGATTTTACTCAAGAAGGCATGACACAGGCTAAGGTGGGTATTGCTCAAATGTTTCCTCGTGGAGATACGTTAGCGATTAAAAGCCAGCAACTAAAAACGCAAAGTGAAGCGTTTCCCTATCAAAGAAAAGACCGAGCATCAAAAGTAGCGGTTACGGTAGGAAGTTTATGGTTAGACGCCTATCGAGTTCAACAAACCATAGCGTTAATAGAAAAGAATAGGTCGTTGTTCGAACAGTTAGCTGATGTAGCAACAGCAAGCTATTCATCGGCGTTAGGTAAAACTCGTCAACAAGATATTGTGCGAGCACAATTAGAGCTAACACGTTTAGAAGATAGGTTAGCGCAGTTGGCACAACAGAAAAACGGCTTTGTCGGTATGCTGACTCAATGGTTGAGTCAATTTTCTAGCGAAGATAGTACCGGTGAACCGGTATTAGCCTCTGACTTTGCTTTATATCAGTTAGTGCTTAGTCAAGAACTGCCTGAAATAGAGTTAATTAATCGTGCGTTAATCGCCAAAGAAACCTGGCTTGAACCTAGCGCGTTAATTAGATATTTTTCAAATCATCCTGCGGTTATGGCGTTAGAAAAAAACATTCAGGCGACTAAAACAGGCATTAAGTTAGCGCAGCAAAAATACCAACCTGAATGGGGCGTAAACGCAAGCTATGGATATCGCGCAGACGATGCTATGGGCAGCAGCCGAGCTGATTTATTTTCTGTTGGTGTGACGTTCGATCTGCCAATTTTCACTCATAATCGACAAGATAAAGCAGTGCAATCAGCGGTCTCTGCAACAGAAGCGGTGAAAACTGACAAAATTTTATTACTCAGACAATTATTGGGCGCTTACTCAAGTGCCAAGGGCAGGTTATTACGTTTAAAAGAGCGACAAATGCTTTATAAATTTAAGTTACTACCTCAAATACATGATCAAGCCGCAGCCTCTTTATCTGCCTATACCAACGATGATGGTGACTTTTCTGAAGTTGTTCGCTCACGCATTGCTGTGCTAAATACTGAAATAGACCTGCTAACACTGAACGTAGAAGAACAGAAAATAGGCTTAGAGCTTAATTACCTTTTTATCGGCAGCCTTAATACAGCAAACACCCATAACAAAACCAATAACAAGCAAATTGTTGTTAATTCGGGACAAAAATAATGAGCAAAAATATCGTTAGCAATAATAGTAAAACCATCATTATTGGCATGGTTATCGGTTCAATACTCACGCTTAGTGTTTATAGTTTTATAACTCCTGCGAAAAATGAGCAAGCCATTAGCGCTAAAACGGTTGAGAAAAAACCGCTTTATTGGGTTGCTCCGATGGATGAAAATTATATGAAAGATAAGCCAGGTAAATCACCCATGGGCATGGATTTAGTGCCAGTTTATGACGATGATGGCAAAGGACCTGATGCCGGTGTTGGCACCATTCGTATTTCTGCTGATGTGGTGAATAACTTAGGCGTAAGAACCACTATAGCGAACTTTAGCTCATTGCACAGCGAAATAAACACCATGGGGTATATTACTTTTGATGAAAGCAAAATCGTTCATATTCATCCGCGTGTTCAAGGCTGGATAGAAAAGCTCTATGTTAAGGCGGTAGGTGATCCTGTTAAGAAGCATCAAGCCCTTTACGATATTTACTCCCCTGAGTTAGTTAATGCTCAAGAGGAGTTGTTATTGGCATTAGAGCGGAAAAACAGTCGCTTAATTACCGCGGCTGAAAATAGATTGATGGCATTGCAGTTACCTCAGTCAGCGATTATAAAATTGAAAAAAACCAAGCAAGTTCAGCAAAAAATAACTTTTTACGCGCCACAAAATGGGGTGGTTAAAACGCTAAATATACGTGAAGGTTTCTTTGTTAAGCCGGGTACTACTTTGTTGTCAATTGCTGATTTGTCACAAGTGTGGCTTGAAGCAGAAGTTTTTGAACGACAAGCAAACCAAGTTAAAACCGGTGCACCTGTCACTATGATATTAGATTATTTACCGGGTAGAACATGGCAAGGGCAAGTAGATTATATCTATCCAACACTCGATGCGAAAACACGCACAGTGAAAATACGCTCAAGTTTTAGTAATGAAGAAGCTGAGCTTAAGCCTAATATGTTTGCTCAGGTTGTTATCCATTCTACCAGTGATGAACAAGCCTTGTTAATTCCGCAAGAAGCTCTGATTAGAACGGGTATGCAAGACAGAGTGGTGCTAGCTTTGGGTGAAGGTAGCTTTAAATCGATTGCCGTCACTGTAGGTCGATATGACACCAACAATGTTGAAATACTTAGCGGACTGGATGCCGGTGAAAAAGTGGTGAGCTCAGCGCAATTTTTATTAGATTCAGAATCAAGTAAATCATCTGATTTTAAACGCATGCATCATGAATCTGACCAAGCAGGCTCTGACCAAGAAAGTTCTGGCCAAGAAGATTCTGCCCAAGACAAACCAAGCGAAATGGATATGAGTCATAACAATGACAGCGCTGCTGACACAGTTTCCTCAGCGACTGTTAACGGTACAGTGGTTAACCTAATGCTTGATCACAGAATGGTCACTATTGACCGTGAAGCCATTGTAGAATGGGGCCGTGCAGCAGACCGAGTTGATTTTATTGTGGATGATAATGTGGATATGGCCTTATTTTCAAATAATGCCTATGTCATGTTCACCTTTGAAATACGCGAGGGTAATTTTATTATTGTCAGTGCGATGAAAATGCCTAAACCTGATGCGGTAATGAAAAATGCTGCTAACGACAAAGGAGCATAATAATGATTACTGCTATTATTCGCTGGTCTATTGGTAATCGATTTTTAGTCTTGCTAGCAACATTATTACTGGTGGCCGTTGGATTATATTCTGTCAGTAAAACCCCGATTGATGCACTGCCTGATCTATCTGATGTGCAAGTCATCATAAAAACAAGCTACCCTGGCCAAGCACCACAAGTGGTTGAAGATCAGGTCACCTACCCCATGACTACCGCCATGTTGTCAGTGCCGGGTGCAGTTACCGTGCGAGGTTACTCATTTTTTGGTGATTCATATGTTTACGTTATTTTCGATGAAGATACCGACCTTTATTGGGCACGTTCACGGGTACTTGAGTATTTAAGTCAAGTTGCTCCCGATCTACCTAGCGATGCACGGCCTCAATTGGGTCCGGATGCAACAGGCGTTGGCTGGGTATACTTGTATGCACTTACCGATAAAACAGGACAACATGATTTAAGCCAACTACGCAGCATACAAGATTGGTTTTTAAAGTTTGAATTACAAACCGTGCCTGGGGTATCAGAAGTTTCTGCGCTTGGCGGTATGGTTAAGCAATATCAAGTCCAGGTGAGTCCTGATAAATTACGCGCCTTTGGTATACCGCTGTCACTTATTCAAACCGCGATTAAACAAGGTAATCAGGAGATAGGGGCTTCAGTGGTAGAAATGGCTGAAGCCGAGTATATGGTCAGAACCACAGGCTATATAAAAAGTGTTGAAGATCTTGAAAATATCCCGCTAGGGGTCAACCAAAATGGTACGCCGTTACTGTTAAAAGATGTTGCAGATATTGGCACTGGCCCACAAATGCGCCGAGGTGTTGCTGAACTTAATGGTGAAGGTGAAGTGGTTGGCGGTATTGTCGTGATGCGCTTTGGTGAAAATGCTCAGCAAGTGATTAACCGTGTAAAAGCAAAGCTTGAACAGCTTAAAAAAGGCTTACCTGATGGCGTAGAAATAGTACCGGTTTATGACCGGTCTGCATTGATAGAACGAGCAGTCGATAATTTAGCCTCTAAGTTATTGGAAGAGTTTGGCATAGTTGCTTTAGTTTGCGTTATTTTCTTATTCCATGTGCGCTCTTCTTTAGTGGCGATTATTAGTTTACCTGTGGGTATTTTAACCGCCTTTATCATCATGCATTTACAAGGACTTAACGCAAATATTATGTCATTAGGTGGTATTGCTATTGCCATTGGCGCCATGATTGATGGCGCTATCGTCATGATAGAAAACATGCATAAGCACATGGAAAAAACCCCACTAACGAAAGAAAACCGCTGGCAAATAGTGACTGAATCAGCTAGTGAAGTAGGGCCAGCATTATTCTTTAGTTTATTAATTATTACCGTGAGTTTTGTGCCAGTGTTTACCCTAGAAGCACAAGAAGGGCGTATGTTTGCCCCGCTAGCATTTACCAAAACCTATGCTATGGCGGCATCTGCGGCCTTGGCGATAACATTAGTACCGGTATTAATGGGCTATTTTATTCGAGGTAAAGTACTACCTGAGCATAAAAATCCAGTGAATAAATTTCTGACCTTTATCTATATGCCGGCCTTGAAAACTGTTTTACGTTTTCCAAAAATAACCCTAGTGGCTGCATTAGCTGTGCTTGCGGTTGGTATCTATCCACTGGATAAAATCGGTAGTGAGTTTATACCACCGCTTGATGAAGGTGATTTGATGTACATGCCCACCACTTATCCAGGTATTTCGATAGGTCAAGCTCGACAACTTTTGCAACAGACCGACAAGCTAATTAAAACGGTACCCGAAGTAAAAACCGTATTCGGTAAAGTAGGTCGTGCTGAAACCGCAACCGATCCCGCGCCATTAACCATGATAGAGAGCTTTATTCAGTTTAAGCCGCATGATCAATGGCGTGAAGGGGTAACAACTGAAAGTTTGAAAAAAGAACTTGATGCGCTAATTCAACTACCCGGAGTAACTAATGCTTGGGTTATGCCGATTAAAACCCGCATTGATATGCTAGCAACAGGCATTAAGACCCCGGTTGGGATAAAAATAGCGGGACCTGATTTATTGACGATTCAGGATATTGGCAAACAATTAGAACTGATATTAAAAGATGTACCTGGTACCACATCGGTTTATTCAGAACGTGTTGCGGGTGGTCGATATATAAAAGTTGATATTCAGCGCGCCAAAGCCGCACGATATGGTTTGAATATCGCTGAAATTCAACAAGTAGTAGCCACCGCTGTCGGTGGCATGAATGTGACTCACACCGTTGAGCGTTTAGAGCGTTATCCGGTCAATGTGCGTTACCCACAAGACTATCGTGACTCCCCTGAACAGTTATCATTGCTACCTATTGTGACGCCAAATGGTCAACATATAGCATTAGGTGATGTGGCCAATATTTATATCGAAGATGGCCCACCGGGCATTAAGTCTGAAAATGCTCGCTTAAACGGTTGGGCTTTTGTTGATATTGATGGTGTTGATGTTGGCACTTATGTTGAGGCGGCCAAGAAAGTCGTCACAGATAAGCTAGTACTGCCTGCTGGCTACTCAGTGACCTGGGCAGGGCAATACGAATATATGCAGCGAGCCAAGGCGAAATTGGCTTATGTGGTGCCATTAACCTTATTTATTATTGTTATTTTACTTTATCTTAACTTTCGTAACGTGATTGAGGTGGCGATGATTATGGGCACTTTACCCTTAGCTATGGTGGGCAGCATATGGTTGATGTATTTAGAAGGTTTTAATTTCTCAGTGGCGGTTGGCGTTGGTTTTATTGCGCTAGCAGGGGTAGCGGTAGAAATTGGCGTTATTATGCTGGTGTATTTAAATCAAGCGTACCAAACCATGCTTGATGAACACCATTCAAAAAACATGGTGACGACAAAAGAAGATGTATTACAAGCCGTGCTGCACGGAGCCGGTATGCGTGTTCGTCCTGTGATGATGACTGCAGCAGCGATTATTGTTGGCTTATTACCAATTTTATATGGCACAGGTACAGGGTCTGAAGTGATGAGCCGCATCGCAGCCCCAATGGTTGGCGGCATGATGAGTGCTGTGTTATTAACCCTGCTGGTATTGCCGGCATTGTTTTATTTATGGCGTTCATCATCAATAAAGCTTACTGGGTCAAAAGCCTAGAGATATACATTGATAAAAATGCAGAACCTGATGGCAATCATACGGCACTGAATGAATTTATCTAGAAAACGTTAAATATTAAATCACTAACCCAGGAGTAAAATATGAAAAAAAGCTTAATTAAAACAATCAGTAAAATCGCTTTGGTATTAATACCCAGCATTTCTTTATCAATGACAGCTACAGCACATGATCCCAGTTTGCATGCAAAAAAGGCTAAAAAAGCTGATTGTAGCAAAATGGATCATAGCAAGATGGATATGAAGGATCCTGTCGCTATCGCCATGATGAACAAGTGCATGAAACAAGCTGACAAATCAAATAACAAGATGGACCATAGTAAAATGGATATGAAAATGGATAGTAAAATGGACCACAGCAAAATGAAAACGATGGATGAAAAAAAGCAGAAAAAAGCTGACAACAATAATCACTAATTAACTTTTAAAAATCACTTAGTACAAAGACAGCTGCTAAGTGATTTTTATTGACGAAGGAAAGCTGATGAAAATGCTTAAATGGCTCTTGATTCTTATTGTTTTAGGCCTTGGAACGACTGCGACAATTATTTATTCAGGTTATGTCGATGTAGCTGCCGATGAACCTCACAGTGATTTAGTCCACTGGCTTTTGGAAACAACGAGAGAAAACGCTATATCAAAAGCGGCTGAAGATATTAAAGTGCCAGATTTAACCGACCCTGAACTATTGTTATCTGGTGGTGTTGATTATGGGTTCATGTGCGCTAGTTGTCATTTAAAGCCCGGACAAAGTGAAAGTGACATGAGCTTAGGCTTATATCCTGCACCCCCTAATTTAGCGGTGTCTGATTATAACGATGATAGTGATGAATATGGTGATGACACGCAAGCCGATCGTAATAATTTCTGGGTTATTAAGCACGGTATTAAAGCCTCAGGAATGCCAGCTTGGGGTAAAACGCATGATGATCAGCGCATCTGGGCAATGGTGGCTTTTATAAAACGGCTACCAAGCTTAACACCTGAACAATATCAAATACTTACAGCTATAGAATAAAAGATAGTCATAATAATTATAAAGAGAAAAATATGAAAGTAATTCACAGTATATTAATGGTCACTTTACTCTTGTTAGCAACAGTGAGTTTTAACTTACCTGCACATAGTAATGACAAAAATACAGCTAAAATTGTGGCCAAAAATTCAATAGTTGCCACTGAAGCGGGAAAAACGATTGCACAATTTCATCAAGCACTGAAATCAGGCGACAGAGTAACAGCTAGAGCCTTATTAGCGAATAAGGTGACAATTTTTGAAGGTGGCGGCGTAGAAAAATCCGCAGATGAATATGCGGAACATCATATGCTTGCGGATATGAAATATTTGGCAGAAATTAATACCGAAGTCTTAGATCATCAAATCAAAGTTATCGGTAATATTGCCTACTCTATGTCGAGAAGCAAATCGACTGGTCAGTTTCAAGGGAAAGATATTAATAATGAAGGTATGGAAACCATGGTGCTTTTAAAAGAAGCTGGAAAATGGAAAATCGTTCATATCCATTGGTCGCACTAAGTGAACTAATTAACAACAAGCAAGTAAATATATATTATTGGCACTGCTAGAATGGATGATTATTTTTCAATCTACTGACCAAGGTGATAAAAGCCATAGTAATCAATCTATTACCTTACGTTAAAAACGGCATAAAGGTTGCGCTTAATTAAGCACCATTGTGGTTATCTAACTGACAAAGATATATTTTATTTGACCTGTGTCTTAGACATAGGTGTAAAGTGAGTTTATGTTATTAAAAACATATTTTTTGCCTTATTTAAAAGAGGAGTCATGTCATGACAGTAACTGAATTAGCTAATGCGATAAACACAACACCTGATACGGTGCGTTATTACACCAAAATGGCGTTTATTACTGCCCGAAAAAATCCTAATAATGGCTATAAAATTTATGGTAAAAGTGCCCAGAATAGACTTAAATTTATTTTAAGTGCTAGGCAATTAAATTTTTCAGTGGCCGAGATCAAAAGTATTTTAACTGAAGCTGATAAGGGACATAGCGCCTGCCCATTAGTGAGAGAAATAATTGAACATCATCTTACTGAAACTGAAAAGCAGTTTCAGGCGGCGTTGCTGTTACGTGAAAAATTAAGCAAGGCCATTAACGATTGGCAAGACAAACCTGATAAAACACCCACTGGAGATATGATCTGTCACCTAATTGAAAGTGAAGATAACACAGACCAAGGAGGTAATAATGAGTAAATTAACCGGCAGTACGGGCAATCAAAATACCCAAGAGCTGATTATTGAAGGCGCAGGCTGTGCAAGCTGCGTGGGTAAAATTGAAACCGCGTTAAAAAATATTAATGGCGTAGACAGTGCAGAAATGAATTTTGCTTTGCGCACAGTCTCTGTCGTTGGGAAAGTTGCCCCTAACGTGCTGATAAAAGCGATTGAAACCATAGGTTATAACGCGAAAAGTGCCAGTGATCGTAGTGATAATGACTTATTAGATGAAAAAGAGCTTGCCGATCAAAAATACTACACCGGCTTAATAAGGCAGGTTTGGATTGCTCTGGGCCTAGGTGTACCGCTGATGATTTATAGTATTTTTGGTGGTCCTATGACCGTTGAAACATCACTAGAGCGCGGTATTTGGTTATTTATTGGTGTTTTATGCGCTGGCATTATGTACTTTGCAGGTAAACATTTCTATATAGGCGCGTGGAAATCATTGGTAAATCACAACGCTAATATGGATACCTTAATTGCGCTAGGAACAGGCACCGCCTGGATTTATTCCATGGTCGTTGTTTTCTTTCCTATGGCATTACCAGAGATGGCACGACATGTTTATTTTGAAGCGACAGCCATGATTATCGGCTTAATTAACCTAGGGTTAGCGCTTGAAGTCAAAGCAAGAGGCAGAACGAGTGAAGCGATCAAACGCTTAATTGGTTTACAAGCTAAAACCGCGCGTGTTGTGCGTGACGAGAAAGAAATAGATATAGCTATCGAGCTAGTTTTGCTCAATGACATTGTACGAGTAAGGCCAGGAGAAAAAATTCCAGTCGATGGTATTGTAACGCAAGGACACAGCTCAATCGACGAGTCGATGTTAACAGGTGAGCCCATGCCAGTTGAAAAAGTTGCAGGCGATGCCATCGTTGCCGGTACTTTAAATAAAACCGGTTCAATTTTATTTAAAGCAACGCGAGTGGGTAAAGACACGGCATTAGCACAAATTATTAATATGGTTAAAAGAGCACAAAACTCTAAACCGCCCATTGGCCGTTTAGCTGACGTTATTTCGGCTTACTTTGTACCTGTAGTGATGATTATTGCCATCGTCAGCGCGTTAGTCTGGCTTAACTTTGGTCCTGAGCCAACATTAGCTTTTGCCGTAGTTTCAGCAACAACGGTTTTGATCATTGCTTGCCCTTGTGCTCTTGGCTTAGCCACACCTATGTCGGTAATGGTTGGCGTAGGTAAAGCCGCTGAGGCAGGGGTGTTAATACGTAATGGTGAAGCCTTGCAAGCCGCTTCAAAAATTACCACCATGATTTTCGATAAGACCGGCACAATCACCGAGGGTGCGCCAAAAGTCACTGATATTATTGTTGCTGATGAAAGCTACACAGAAAAATATATTTTAACCGTAGCCGCGAGTATAGAGCGTGGCTCTGAACATCCCCTGGCACAAGCCATTGTTGACTCAGCCATTGAGCAAGAAATTGAACTTGAAAGTACTACTGATTTTCAAGCCATTGCAGGTCATGGCGTAACAGCAATATACCATGGTCAGCAATTACTTTTTGGCAATCAGAAGTTGATGTTGAAAAATAATGTCGTGTTAAATGAGGTTGTTACTAAAGCGCAAAAGCTTGCCGATGAAGCTAAAACACCTATGTATTTAGCGATTGATAACAAACTCGCCGCCATTATCGCGGTATCTGATCCCATCAAGCAAGACTCTGTTGAAGCGATAAAGAGGCTTCAGGCTAATGGTATCCGTGTCGTTATGCTAACGGGTGACAACAAAGCGACAGCTAATGCAGTGGCGAAAAAAGTGGGTATTACCGAAGTATTTGCTGAAGTATTACCAGAAGAAAAATCAGATAAAGTGGCAGAGCTTCAAGCTCAAGGTGAAATTGTTGGTATGACAGGTGACGGTATTAATGACGCCCCCGCATTGGCATTGGCCAATGTTGGATTTGCTATCGGTACCGGAACCGATGTTGCGATAGAAAGCGCAGATATCACCTTGATGAGAGGTTCATTACATGGCCTTGCGGATGCGATAGCCGTGAGTAAAGCCACACTGCGCAATATCAAACAAAATCTTTTAGGTGCCTTTATCTACAACGCGGCGGGTATACCTTTTGCCGCAGGCATTTTATACCCATTTTTTGGCTTGTTACTGAGTCCAGTTATTGCCGGCGCTGCCATGGCATTTTCATCATTAACTGTGGTCAGCAATGCCAACCGTTTACGCTTTTTTAAACCACAAGATCATTAAGTTAAGGAGAGCAATATGTTAATAATTAATTTAGTGGGCTTAGGGTTAATTGTGTTAATTATTTGGTGGTTTTGGTTATACAAAGCGCCATCAACTCAAGTCAGTGATGAACAATATAAAAGTGAAATAACGCTAGTGGTTGCAGACGGAATTTATCAACCGGCACATATTTCATTGCTTGAAGACAAACCACTGGTCATTACATTTATTCGCAAAGATGCGAGTCCTTGTGCGGCCACTGTGCTATTTCCTGATTTAGAAATTAGTGCAGATTTACCGTTAAATAAAGCGTTTTCAGTACAATTACCAGCGATGAAAAAAGGTGAATATGCCTTTCATTGTCAAATGAAAATGTATAACGGCACGATTGTTGTTAAGTAAATATAGCCCAATGGAGTCTGGGTATTATGACTGATTTAGATGAGAGTGTTGGTGTGAGAGAAAATAGCTGGGTAGTTAGGTATATTAGGCTTTTCAATTTTTGGCTTAGACAAGGCTTTGTTTAGCGAAAAGAAGCCAAATTTTTATTTAACTTCTGATTTGATCAATTTTAATTTTGATGACATTGAAGATATTATTTAACAATATGTTCAATGTCATGTTCAATAATATATTAAGGATATTCACCAATTATAGCGAATATCTACTCAATAAAACCATAAAAAATATTGTGCTCAAAAGGTTAACTATTTAGTTACTATACAAGCTATTTTTTTATTTTTATTGTCTTTTAAACAGCAAATGATGTCGTATCAATTCATTTTGATTACCATTATTCTTACCCAGAGCTTCTGAAGTATAGGTAAACTAAGACATGAAGATATTTATATCGAAATAATCGGTAGTAGCGAAATTATAAAAATAAAAACCAAATTAGGAAATAAATAACAAAGTTTTGACTATAATAGAAACAAATGTGGAGTTTTATTTCTCTTCTATCTAAGGAGAAATAAATTCAAATGGAAAATAAACATAAAAGGACTTAATTATGAAAAATAAATTCAAAGATACCTTCTTCGGTCTCTTTTTCTCACTTCTAGCAATACCAGTACTTGCAAACTCAAGTGAATATTCTTTGGAAAATAATGTCATTACTATTTCTTGCCCAGAGGTCTGTAACACCAAAAAGGAAATAATGAAATATTTGGGGTTCTACAATTCTCTACCATCCAAAAAACAACGATTTCGCATCACTTATAAAGGAGAAAATTTAGACTACATTACATTGAGAGGGTTCATACGTGAATACAAACCTACGTCTACGCCTTTTAGTAAAGATGGAGCATTCGAACCAAACAAGTTACCAACTGTTATTGCTGATATGTTGAATCCTGAAGGCAAAATAAAAAAAGTAAAAGACTCTTATTCTACATTTGATGCGCCACTTGAATGTGAATATGACCCCGATTACTCCTGTCAGCAGTGGGTGAACAGTGGAGATATTATTGATCATCTAAATAATATGAGTATTGAATTTACTGTAACCCAAGAGTATATTGATGCTCAAAATACGGCTCGTCGTTTAATTATTACAGCCGCTACAAGCCTCCATGTTGGAGCTATAGCTAGAAAAATTGCTGCAAAGTTAAGTGTCTATATTAGTGCAGGCCTAACAGAGTCAATAGCTGCAACTTTGTTAAACGAAATGCTAACCAATACAACGTGGTATCAAGTTGATCTTGAAGTGGGAGATACAATTGTTAGACGTGGAGGTTCAAGTAATACAACTGTAATACGTTCTAATTCTGGTAATACGGGTAGTAGTAGTGAAAATTATGGAGATCGAGATTATGGTCGATGGGAAACCGATAGCGGCTACCACATATGCGTAGTTGCATACACCAATTCAGGAGGTGGATGGGCTGCACAAACAGTATGTTACTAATAAATTTGAAATAGTTATATTCTGCGAGGTGTTCTTTCAATTATAATAACCACTCAGTTAACAACGAGTGGCTATTATATAAACAGGGGTAATTTTGAATATTTTTATTGTCACTATAATGGCATATTGTTGTCTTTTATTCTCAGCTTATATTTACAAAAGAAAAAATGAATTATTTGCTACTATTTATTTCATTCTTTGCTATTACATTTCTTCAGTGACCTCTACTGAGGAAAATCCTTTTATCAATTTTGAAGGTATATTTGCCGCAATTATATTCTGTATGTTAAGCCTGTTTCAAGAATTGTATGTAAGGCGTAAACAGAAAGCTAAAAAAAGTATTGTAGATATTGAAAAATATTTAAAAACTTTTTTGATTATTTCATCGGTAACCTTTTGCTTGGCATTTGTTTTGTTTGGAATTAATTCAGGAAGGATAACGGTATTACTGTTGTTTTTGTCAATTGCCTCATTTGGATCTTATGTTTTATCTATTGCGATAAATCGGATCTATAATTATTTTTGTCTAAATAATAAAAGTTAATCAGAATTAATGTATAGCTATTCTCCCTAAAGATGCAGAAACGAGTGCTTGAAAATTATCATTGATCCTACTTTAAAGAGAAGCTCCTATTTTGAGTGACAAACGCCGTTATTGAGCAAGTCGTTTAAGGGATTTTCGGCTGAAAATTTATCTACTTGACGATTAAATAAGCGTCGAAAAAATGGATAATGTCGATAATAAATTATAAACGACCTTGAATCGATTTATGATTGACTTCAAAGACTGTTTGAAAATGTGATTTAAACCTGACAGTTATACAAAATACGTTAGAAGGTCTGTTCTATGTTATCCATACAAATCTAGTTCAATATTCCTTAAAAGCTGAGAGCAGCATATTAAAATTTATCCATCACTTACAAGGGCAAGTGTTTCTAATGCATATTACATTTTACCCTTGAGAAGCTTGCATCGACAAGTTCCTCAGTAGCTATCTCTAAAGTGAAAATGGCTTTCAATATATTATCTTTCTAATATATTAAGGATATTCATCAATTATAGCGAATATCTCCTCAATAAAACCATAAAAAATATTGTACTCAAAAGGTTAACTATAATGTTCAACTTCAAGCTTGGTGTTGTTATACCACAACGCCAAGTTCGACTATCATAAAATCTTAATCTTACAGCGGCGAAACTTAGCCGTGTATATCTATCTCTATATCGCTGGTAGGTGTTGAACAGCAAGTGAGAATTTCATTGTCGCCGATAAAAGCCAAGGGGAATTGAGCGTACTTAACCGTGCCTTTTTTTAACAAACAACGACAAGTTCCACAAAAGCCATCTCGGCAATGAAACTGTGAGTCAATATTTTTTCTTTCTAACGCATTGAGAATATTTTTGTCTTCATCGAGGAACATTATCTTCCGTCCCTCGACGGTAATATTAAAAGCCATCAATACTATAAATTATAAATCGAAGTCGTCAAAATCATCACTTGATACTGATGAGTCAACTTGTCCAACTAAGTAGCTAGAAATTTCAGTTTCTTGTGGCGCTACTTGTACATTGTCACTCACTAAATAGGAATTCATCCAAGGTAATGGGTTACTTTTTATATCAAATGGTGCATCAAAGCCAATGGCAGTTAAACGTTGATTACTAATATATTCAATGTATTGCTTTAAGATAGCAGCGTTAAGACCAATCATTGAGCCGTCTTTAAATAGATAATCAGCCCATTCTTTTTCTTGCTCTACCACATCCATGAAAATTTCTTTACCTTCTTCACGCAAGGTTTTAGATATTTCTTGCATTTCAGGGTCGTCTCGACCTGACATCCAGTTATTAAGAATATGTTGTGTACCGGTTAAATGCAGTGCTTCGTCTCGGGCAATAAGTTTAATGATTTTTGCATTACCTTCAAGTAACTCACGTTCTGCAAAGGCGAAAGAACAAGCAAAACTAATATAAAAACGAATAGCTTCCAAGGCATTGACCGAACAAATGGCTAAATATAGTCGCTCTTTTAATTTACGTTCGCTAACCTCGATAGTTTTACCCTCAACCTGGTAGCTGCCTGGGCCTTGCGACTGTAATAATTGTGTGGTGATAATAACCGAGTCAAAATACTTTGCGATGCTGGTAGCACGCTTCAAAATTGACGGATTCACCATGATGTCGTCAAACACTTCACTAGGGTCAGTAAATAAATTACGTAAAATGTGAGTGTATGAGCGAGAATGAATAGTTTCACTAAAAGCCCAAGTTTCAATCCATGTTTCGACTTCAGGCAATGAAACTAGTGGCAATAATATCGTGTTAACTGAACGTGCCGTTATTGAATCGAGTAACGTTTGATATTTTAAATTAGATATAAAAATATGTTTTTCAGAGTCAGTTAGACTCTGCCAATCGGCACGGTCTTTTGATACGTCAATTTCTTCTGGACGCCAAAAAAATGATAATTGTTTTTCGATCAGTTTTTCAAACGCCATAAAACGTTGTTGATCGTATCGTGCAATATTAACACTGTTTCCCAAAAACATTGGCTCTAACAAGGCATTGTTAGCTGTTTGGTTAAACGTAGTGTACGACATTTATATCTCCTAGAAATAGCGCCGTTTGAGGCGCGATATTTCATCTTTTAATAGTAATTAAGCTGATTTTTATTAGTTTTTATGCCAGATATATAAATTGGCAAAAAAGAGGAAAACTAGGTGTTCTCCTCTGGTGGTGCTTTATATTTTACATGCGCCGCCGGCACAATCGTCTTCAGCTTCTATTAGGTTGTCGTCAGCACCATCACGTGTGTTGTGATAATACATCGTCTTAATACCAAGCTTGTAGGCGGTTAAAATATCTTTTAATACTTGTTTAATTGGCACTTTGCCACCTTCAAAACGAGAAGGGTCGTAGTTGGTATTGGCTGAAATAGTTTGATCGATAAACTTTTGCATAATGCCAACTAATTGTAGATACCCTTCATTACTTGGAATGTTCCAAAGAAGTTCATAATTATCTTTTAATTTTTCATATTCAGGTACAACTTGCTTTAAAACACCATCTTTACTGGCCTTAATACTGATTAAACCACGAGGCGGTTCAATGCCATTAGTTGCATTAGAGATTTGTGATGAGGTTTCTGACGGCATTAATGCTGATACGGTTGAGTTTCTAACGCCATGTTTTTTAATACTAGCGCGCAACGACTCCCAGTCTAAATGTAAGGGTTCAGCGGTAACATTATCGATTTCTTTTTTGTAAGTATCGATAGGTAATATACCTTGAGATAAACGCGTTTCATTAAATTTAGGGCAAGCACCTCGTTCAATAGCTAACTGATTTGACGCTTTGAGCAAGTAGTATTGAATCGCTTCAAAAGTACGATGAGTTAAGTTATTGGCACTACCGTTTGAGTAGTAAACCCCATTTTTTGCTAAGTAATAAGCGTAGTTAATCACACCTATACCTAATGTACGACGCCCCATAGTGGCGGTATGTGCTGCTGGAACTGGGTAATCTTGATAATCTAATAAGCTATCTAAAGCACGTACGGCTAAGTCAGCTAGACCATCAAATTCGTCAAGGCTTTTAATAGCACCTAAGTTAAACGCTGATAATGTACATAGGGCAATTTCACCATTGGGATCATTAACATCTTCCATTGGCTTGGTTGGTAAGGCAATCTCTAGACATAAATTACTTTGACGAATCGGTGCCACAGTGGGGTCAAATGGAGAATGTGTATTACAGTGATCAACGTTTTGTAAATAAATACGACCTGTACTGGCGCGTTCTTGAGCAAATAAAGTGAACAGTTCTATCGCTTTAATACATTTTTTACGAATTGAATCATCAGCTTCGTATTGAACATAAAGCGCTTCAAACTTTTCTTGATCCTCAAAGAATGCATCGTATAAACCCGGTACATCACTTGGGCTAAACAAAGTAATAGATTGACCTTTGATCAAACGTTGGTACATCAATTTATTAAATTGTACGCCGTAATCTAAATGACGAACGCGGTTTTCTTCAACACCACGGTTATTTTTAAGTACGAGTAAACTTTCAACTTCTAAATGCCAAAGTGGATAGAACAGGGTCGCTGCACCACCACGAACACCACCTTGTGAACAACTTTTCACAGCGGTTTGAAAGTGCTTATAAAATGGAATACAACCGGTATGAAATGCTTCGCCATTGCGAATCGTGCTGCCTAATGCGCGAATACGACCAGCATTGATACCAATACCAGCACGTTGAGAAACATACTTAACAATGGAGCTTGAGGTAGCATTGATTGAATCTAAACTATCGCCACACTCAATCAATACACATGATGAGAATTGACGAGTTGGTGTACGTACACCGGCCATAATAGGTGTTGGCAACGAAATTTTAAAGGTAGAGATAGCATCATAAAAACCTTTAACATAATCTAAGCGCGTTTCTTTCGGGTATTTAGCGAACAAACAAGCTGCGACTAAAATATAAAGAAATTGTGCACTTTCATAAATTTCACCGGTGACACGATTCTGTACTAGGTATTTACCTTCTAACTGCTTTACTGCTGCGTAACTGAAATTTAAATCACGGCCGTGGTCCATAAAGCTTTCTAACTGTTCAAATTCGTCAGCAGTGTAATCAATTAATAAATGCTGATCGTATTTACCTGCCTCTACTAGTTGTACGACATGTGGGTAAAGCTGAGGTGGCTCAAACTGACCGTATGCTTTTTTGCGCAAATGGAATATAGCTAAGCGCGCTGATAAATATTGATAATCAGGTGTTTCTTCTGAGATCAAATCAGCCGCTGCTTTAATAATAGTTTCATGAATGTCAGACGTTTTAATACCATCATAGAACTGAATATGAGACTTCAGTTCAACTTGAGAGACCGAGACATTGTCTAGGTCTTCAGCAGCCCAAGCAATTACTTTATGGATTTTTTCTAAGTCTATGAGTTCTTTTGAACCATTGCGTTTTGTGACAAAAAGTTTGTTAGTCATGCAGTACCTGTAAATCTGTTTGTTGTTATAAATACCCAAAATAGATGGATATAATGTTAATTGCCTCAAGATGATATTTACACAAGGTAAATTGTATTTCATTCAAAATACCTTTGAATGAAAAATGCACTATATCTTGGGGTTTTTAAGAAACTAATCACAAGATAGTGCGGTTTGTGTGATATTGCAAGAATAAAAGTTGTCGAATATTGGTTGCTTTTTTGACAGTGAAAGTTCTGTTAGTAACAACTAACTTAGTAGCTCTTTTCAATTTTGATTTTTCTAAAACGCAACGGTTATTTTAATTTTTTTTTAGCCCTAAATTATTTTAAGTTATTTTTTAGAGTTTATATGACTAAAGAGAATATTAAAAATATAAACTTTAATATTCAATGACTTATATTTTTGGTTGATTCTTGGGCGCATTAATTGACGAATGATTGTTTTATCAACGCTAATAGATGATATTTTGATGCTATTAATTAAAACGCTAGTGAATAAGGAGGAGGGATTAGCCACGAAAGCGTGCTGTTTTTAATATTTATACTTATTTGGTATTAGGCTAGATTTACTGTCAGTAAAACGAGTTAATCGCTTAATGTCATCAGCAAAGTAAAGCTGCTCTGAAACTAACAAAGTAGTGCAGCTTATCATTCAGTATCGGTTAATAACTCAGTATCAGTTAATAAAGCTGAGTAGGTCTAATGGTGTAGCGATGATATGATCTGCTTGCCAAGTTTGACAATTTTCGTTGCTAAGAATATATCCCCATTTAGCCACGAACGTAGTCATTTCAGCGCTATTACCGGCTTGGATATCACGTAGAGCATCGCCAACATAAAAACACTGCTTATTATCAACATTAATTTGCTGACAAGCGTGTAATATTGGCTCAGGATCAGGCTTTCGTTTAGTTAAGGTGTCACCCCCGACCATAACAGCACAGTTTGCCAACTCAGGGTAATAAGGTAAAAGCAGTTTTGTTAAGCCCTCAGGTTTATTGGTGATAATACCCCAAGGTATATTGTTGGTTTCTAAGTTTTTCAGTAATTGAGCAACGCCTGGATACAGGCAGGTATGCTCAGCAATATTTTCTTGATAGTAATGGAGAAATTGTTGACGTAAAACTTCATAGTCATATTGTTTAATGGCTGAGCCAAAACCTAGGTTTAGTAATCCTAAAGCCCCGTCTGAAGCAATAGGGCGATAATCTTTTGCGGCGACAGTGGGCTTATTGTAATGGCTTAAAACATGATTTAATGCCGCGCCTAAATCATCAGCAGTATCTAATAGTGTGCCGTCTAAATCAAAAAGTACACTGGCAAGTTGCACAGTGGAATGATGGGGAGTTGACATAATATCGCTCTATTTCGTTATAATTATTTTTATCGGCGGGGTAGCGGCGAGAATAAGATTTTATTAACGCGTTAATTTGCACCCATGCTATTTTAAACGGCAGTTTCAGCGTTAAGCTAGCACAGCTAAACGCGTTGACAGCAAAGAATATAGTTGACATCAAGTGATGAGTTTAACTTATGATTTTCAGTCAACGGATTATAGTGAATACCGGCGGCATCGATGCATTTCAGCTCATACGACTCAGCCCATGCTATTAATGTTGATGGGCGAATAAAACTCTTGTGGTCATGAGTGCCATTAGGCACAAGCTTCAAAATTTTCTCTGCTGCGACTATCGCCAATAAATAGGCTTTTAATGACTTATTCAGGGTAGAGAAAAAAACAAAGCCACCGGGTTTAACCATTTGAGCACAGGCCTTTATAATAGATTCGGGATCAGGCACATGTTCGAGCATCTCCATACAAGTAACGACATCGTAGTGTTGTGGCTGTTGTTGGGCTTTTTCTTCGGCGGTTATTTTTTGATAGTCGACACTAACACCGGCTTCTAAAGCATGCAGCTTGGCAACATTTAAGGGCGCTTGTCCCATATCAATGCCAGTAACATCTGCACCAAGTTGCGCAAGGCTTTCTGCTAAAATACCACCACCACAGCCGACATCAATTATTTTTTTTGCAGAAATATCGCCGACATGCTGGCAAATAAACTGTCGGCGCAAAGGATTAATTTGGTGTAGAGGCTTAAAATCACCATCAAGTTCCCACCATTGGCTAGCAACTTGTTCAAATTTAGCGATTTCGTCTGGATTAACGTTTAAAGGATTAGACATAACTACCATCGTTGTTGGTCTTTTAATATTATCGATTCTAAAGCAATAATTACTGCAAGCCTAGTGTGAAAGTTGATTGACCTTAAATCGACAGCAAAAAAGGTGATTTTTTTATTTGTAATCTAATTGCTAGTAGCACATTGCTTTGTTTTTTCTCAATCAGGTCGTAGGTATATCAATAACAATGATGGTAAAATAAGTGCTTGAATATGAGATATGTTTAACACCCTAATAAGCGCTAATATTTTTAGGTATAGGCGCTTGAATTTAGCTGATAAATACCTCTAAAATCAAATCCATATTATTGTTGTGGTTAATATCGAGCATTTACTTGAAACTTTACCTTTTTAACGGCAAGATTAAGCCATACAAAGCGGTAGGGCATGACAAATATTTATGCTAGTATGCTGTGTTAATTATAAATATAATAATTTCGAAATTTTCTGAATTAGATTTACGTTAAGGGATACCATCAATTTATGACCGATTTGGCGAATAATATTGCTCCTGTCAATATTGAGGACGAGCTAAAAAGCTCCTATTTAGATTACGCGATGAGTGTAATCGTAGGTCGTGCATTACCAGATGTACGTGATGGCTTAAAGCCAGTGCATCGTCGCGTACTTTTTGCGATGAACGTGTTGGGTAACGACTTTAACAAGCCGTATAAAAAATCAGCACGTGTTGTTGGTGATGTTATCGGTAAGTATCATCCACATGGTGATACTGCTGTTTATGACACTATTGTTCGAATGGCGCAGTCATTTTCATTACGCTACATGCTTGTTGATGGCCAAGGTAACTTTGGTTCTGTTGATGGTGATTCAGCAGCGGCTATGCGTTATACCGAAATTAGAATGTCGAAAATCGCTCATTCTATTTTGGCTGATTTAGACAAGGAAACTGTTGATTACGTTGCCAACTACGATGGCACAGAAATGATACCAGCGGTAATGCCAACGCGCATTCCTAACCTACTGGTCAATGGTACCTCAGGTATCGCAGTAGGTATGGCAACTAATATTCCTCCTCATAACTTAACTGAAGTTATTAATGGTTGTTTAGCTGTTATAGAAAATGACGATATTAGCTTTGAAGAATTATTAGAATATATTCCCGGTCCAGACTTTCCAACAGCGGGTATTATCAGTGGTCGAGCGGGCATTCAAGAAGCTTATCTTACCGGCCGTGGTAAAATTAAAATTCGTGCTCGAGCTAGAATCGAAGTTGATGAAAAGTCGGGTAAAGAAACCATTGTTGTCTACGAATTACCGTACCAAGTTAACAAGGCCCGTTTGATTGAAAAAATGGCCGACTTGGTGAAAGAAAAACGTTTAGAAGGTATTTCTGCTTTACGTGATGAGTCTGATAAAGACGGCATGCGTATGGTAATAGAAGTGAAACGTGGTGAAGTGGGCGAAGTTATCTTAAATAACCTATATAAGCTTACTCAAATGCAAGTTTCATTTGGTTTAAATATGGTGGCATTGACCAACGGTCAACCTAAACTATTTAACCTGCGTGAAATGATTGATGCCTTTGTTTTACACCGTCGTGAAGTGGTCACACGCCGAACTATCTTTGAATTGCGCAAAGCACGAGAACGCGCACATTTATTGGAAGGTTTGTCGATTGCACTTTCTAACATCGACCCCATTATCGCATTAATTAAAAAATCACCAACACCAGGCGAAGCAAAAGAGCAATTATTAGCTTGTGGCTGGGACTTAGGTCTTGTGGCTGACATGTTAGCTGCTGCCGGTGATGACGCTGCACGTCCTGAGTGGGTTGAAGAAGAGTTTGGTATTCGTGATGGACAATATTTTTTAACGCCACCACAAGCACAGGCGATTCTTGATTTACGTTTACATAAGTTAACGGGCTTAGAACACGAGAAAATTTTAAGTGAATATAAGGTATTATTAGATGTAATTGCTGAATTACTTTATATCTTGGCAACACCTGCTCGCTTAATGGAAGTTATTCGTGAAGAGCTTGAAGCGATTCGTGATGAATTTGGTGATGAACGTCGCACTGAAATTACGAATGCCTCACATGACTTATCTATGGAAGATTTGATCACCGAAGAAGATGTGGTGGTAACGCTTTCTCATGAAGGTTATGTTAAGTATCAAATATTAAGTGATTATCAAGCGCAACGTCGCGGCGGTAAAGGTAAAGCAGCGACGAAAATGAAAGAAGAAGACTTCATTGAACGCTTACTGATTGCCAACACACATGACACCATTTTATGTTTCTCTGACCGCGGTAAACTTTATTGGTTAAAAGTATACCAGTTGCCATTAGCAAGTCGTACCGCTCGTGGTCGTCCAATCGTTAATATTTTACCGCTTGATAAAGGTGAACGTATTACGGCTATTTTACCTGTACGCGAATACGAAGAAGATAAATACATCATTATGGCAACAGCGTCAGGTACGGTGAAGAAAACCGCTTTGACCGCTTATAAAAATCAACGTGCTAATGGTATTATTGCGCTGAATTTACGTGATGATGATACTCTCATTGGTGTTGCTATTACTGACGGAACTAACGACATTATGTTGTTCTCTGACGCTGGTAAAGTGGTTCGTTTTAATGAAAAAAGACGTGACAGTGAAACAGGCGAAATAAAAATTGATCCTGAAACAGGTCTAGAGCAATGGGCATTAAAACCTATTGGTCGTACAGGTACTGGTGTTCGTGGTATCAAGTTAGAGGGTGAACAAAAAGTCGTTTCTTTAATTGTACCTACCAATGATGGTCCAATCATGACCATTACTGAAAATGGCTACGGTAAGCGTACGGCATTAGATGAGTATCCTGCGAAGAGTCGTGCAACTAAAGGTGTTGTTTCAATTAAAGTCAGCGAACGCAACGGCCCTGTTGTTGGCGCGGTACAAGTTGAAGAACAAGACGAAATCATGCTGATCACAGATAATGGTACCCTAGTGCGTACTCGTGTTAGTGAAGTTAGTGTTATTGGTCGTAATACTCAAGGTGTTCGTATCATTCGTACCATGGAAGGTGAACATGTTGTTGCCTTACAACGTATTGATGAAATAGCAGAAGTTGAAGTATTTGAAGAAAACGAGGATGGCGAGCTAGTGCCAATTCAAGTCATAGAGGGTGAGCAAGTAAACGCGCCTGAAACTGATATTGATATAGAGAGCGAAAGTGAAGGCGATGAGCCAACACTCAATAATGACGATACGCCAGAGTAACTGTCGTTAATTTATAAAAAGGCGGTTATAACCGCCTTTTTTTATGCGTAAAATTTAGCCATTTAATTAGCTTGATAATGGTTATATCAAATTCTATTTTTGAATTGATGCTACGTACCAAACAGGTATGCTAGTAGCGGTTAAATTTCATGTGAATTTTTACAGTGGTTATCATACCAATTTGATTAATTAAGCCAGTTATCTATTCATTTTCATCATTAAAAATGAATAGATAACTAATTGGATAAAATACCCATGCCATTAAGTTATTGACCACTTGTGCTCGTTACAATAGCCCAAGGCTGTGTTGTTCATATAAAGGTGAGTACTTAGGTTTAGTTTGGAACAATAAACCTGTACCTTGATTTGTTTTCCTGCGCACAACAAGATCACAAATTTGATGGAACTGGTATAATATCGTGAGATAATAGAATAACTTGCTATTGATGACCCAATGTCAGGCCAATTATAATTTAATAAGTTTAATAAATAAGGGTGTAGTGTTAAATGTCTAGTGTTTACAATTTTTGCGCAGGTCCTGCGATGTTACCTGTCGATGTAATGAACAAAGCGCAGAGTGAATTTTTAAATTTTGCCGATACCGGTAGCTCTGTGATGGAACTGAGCCATAGAAGTAAAGAGTTTCTTGTTGTTGCAGGACAAGCTGAAGCAAATTTACGTAAGCTGATGGCTATTCCTGAAAATTATAAAGTGCTTTTTTGTCATGGTGGAGGTCGTGGTCAGTTTTCTGCTGTTGCCTTAAACTTGTTGGGTGAGAATAAAAAAGCAGATTATATCGTCAGTGGCTCTTGGTCTAAATTAGCGGCAGAAGAAGCCAGTCATTACGGTAATATTAATGTGTTCAATGCCATAGAACATATTGATGGCGTTCAACGTATTAAACCCAGTAGCGAATGGCCCATTAGCCCAGATGCGGCCTATGTGCATTATTGCCCCAATGAAACAGTAGACGGCATCGAGATTTTCGAGGTGCCAAATACCGGTAATATCCCCTTGGTTGCTGATATGTCGTCAACTATTTTGTCACGTGAATTTGACGTCAGCAAATTTGGCTTGATTTATGCCGGTGCGCAAAAAAATATTGGCCCGTCGGGTTTAACTATAGTTATCGTACGTGAAGATTTATTGGGTAAGGCGCATTTAGACA
This sequence comes from Colwellia sp. MB02u-9, assembly GCF_014077085.1. Classification (NCBI taxonomy): domain Bacteria; kingdom Pseudomonadati; phylum Pseudomonadota; class Gammaproteobacteria; order Alteromonadales; family Colwelliaceae; genus Colwellia; species Colwellia sp. MB02u-9. Next base: position 201,342 of record NZ_JACGVF010000094.1, on the reverse strand, counting down.
CCCCATCAATTTTGAACTATGAAATACAGGCTAAAAATGGCTCAATGTATAACACACCACCCACTTATGCTTGGTATTTAGCGGGTCTTGTTTTTGACTGGTTATTAGCTAAAGGCGGCGTTAGTGCTATTGCTGAAATTAATCACCATAAAGCGCAGTTACTTTATCAATATATTGATCAAAGTACTTTTTACAAAAACTCAATAGTGCCAGAAAATAGAAGTTTGATGAATATACCTTTTTGGTTAACGGATGACAGCTTATCTGCTGAATTTGTAAAACAAGCTGAAGCTCAGGGTTTAACTGCCCTGAAAGGCCACCGCATGGTTGGTGGAATGCGAGCGAGTATATATAACGCTATGCCAATAGAAGGCGTGCAAGCATTGATTAATTTTATGGACAGCTTTGCTCAACAGCATTAAGTGTCAACATTCAATAATATAATGAATATAGCAGCCTAGTGAAGCAATGGCCTAGGTTAAGCGGGAAGTTTCCGTAAAGGAAAGATTTAACTGGAATCATAATGTCAAACCTAGAAATTAAAAAAAATAGTACCTTAACAATAACGGCTAAACCTGGCCATAAAGTCAGCGGAGATATTTTAGTACCGGGCGACAAGTCATGTTCTCATCGCTCTATAATGTTTGGCGCGCTTGCTGAAGGTACCACGCATATTAGTGGTTTTTTACCGGGTCAAGATTGCTTGGCAACGATGAATACATTTAAAGCTATGGGCATTGAAATTGAAGGCCCAGATAGCGAACACAATGTTACCGTTCAGGGTAAAGGTTTACATGGTTTAACCAAACCAGATGGACTATTAGATATTGGTAACTCAGGCACATCCATTAGACTACTTTCAGGTATTTTAGCAGGCCAACGGTTTGAAACTCGTATGGCTGGCGATAATTCTTTAAACAAACGTCCAATGGGGCGAGTGATCACACCCTTACAACTTATGGGGGCTAATATTACCGCCGCTAGTGACGGCACGCCGCCAGTTGTGTGTAGTGGTTTAGCCGCAGATGAAAAACTTAATGCGATTGACTATTTATTACCCATGGCCAGTGCACAAGTAAAATCTTGTGTGTTATTGGCTGGTATGTACGCAGATGGCACAACATCTGTGACTGAGCCTGGCATTACGCGCGATCATACAGAACGCATGCTAACGGCATTTGGTTATCCGGTTAAGTCGATAGAAACTGAACAAGGTAAGAAAATATCCATTGAAGGTGGTCACAAGTTAACCGCCTGTGATATTCAAGTGCCGGGCGACATATCTTCCGCTACTTTCTTTATGGTCGCGGGCTTAATTGCCAAAGAAGGACAAATAACTATTCGTAATGTTGGGATGAATCCCACACGCATAGGTGCCATTAATATTTTACAGCAAATGAATGGAGAAATACTTGTTACAAATGAACGGTTAGCGGGAGGTGAACCTGTTGCCGATCTTGTGGTATCATCTTCGCCGCTTAAAGGTATCGATATTGATGAACGTGATGTTCCACTTGCTATAGATGAATTTCCAGCAATATTTATTGCTGCGGCATGTGCAACGGGTATGACACGATTAAGAGGTGCTGAAGAATTACGTGTTAAAGAAAGTGATCGTATTCAAGCAATGGCAGATGGCTTAGTTGAGCTAGGTATTGATTGTACCGTTTACCCTGATGGTATCGATATTACTGGTGGTCAGCTAACTTCAGGTACGGTTGAAAGTCATGACGATCATCGTATCGCTATGTCATTTGCTATTAGCTCTCTAAGAGCTACAGGTGAAATAACAATTTTAGAGTGTGACAATGTGGCGACTTCGTTTCCAAATTTTGTTGCATTAGCAAACCAAGTAGGATTGACGTTAATCCCAAGTAACTAACACCTTATTGTGTTAGAAAAAAGTCAGCTAGGAAGAATTGAATGAACCAACAAATCCCTGTAATTACAATTGATGGACCAAGTGGTGCGGGTAAAGGTACCGTTGCGCGTATTCTCGCTGAGCAACTAGGTTGGCACTTATTAGATAGTGGCGCCATTTATCGTGTATTGGCCGTAGCAGCTCAGCACCATAATATTAGCGTAGAAGACGAGCAGTCCTTATTACCTGTAGCAGCGAATCTTGATGTACAGTTTCAAACCTGTAATGAAGGTGAAGGTAAAGTCATTTTGGAAGGCGAAGATGTATCTAACGCCATTCGTACCGAAGAAATAGGCGCTCTAGCATCGAAAGTTGCTGCGTTTCCTCGCGTACGTGAAGCTTTACTGCGACGCCAGCGTGCTTTTAAAGTTGGACCTGGTTTAGTTGCTGATGGTCGTGACATGGGCACTATAGTGTTTGTTGATGCGCCAGTTAAAGTTTTTTTGACTGCCAGCGCTGAAGAAAGGGCGCAAAGAAGATTTAATCAGTTGAAAGAAAAGGGCTTTGATGTTAAAATGACGCGCCTTTTGGATGACATACGTCTGAGAGACGAGCGAGATCAAAACCGCAAGGTGGCGCCGCTTGTTGCTGCAGAAGGTGCGTTAATTATTGATTCTACTGAACTTTCTATTGAAGAGGTGGTTAGTAAAATCCTCTCATTTAGCAATGAAAGATTAATGCAAACTGAACATTAACCTATCGCCTACTGTAAGGATGCACTGGGCAACTATTTAATTACCCCATGAAACAATGACGTTGACTGGATTAATAACTGAGTTTATATACAAGTTATGACTGAAAATTTTGCACAACTATTTGAAGAAAGCTTAAAAACGATCGAAACACGTCCTGGTTCTATTATCAAAGGGACTGTAGTCGCCATCACAAAAGACAACGTTTTAGTTGACGCTGGCTTAAAATCTGAATCTGTTATTTCAATCGACCAATTCAAAAGCCTTACAGGCGAAGTAGAAGTCTCTGTTGGTGATGAAGTTGATGTATCGCTTAAAGCTACAGATGATGGTTTCGGTGAGACTATTCTTTCTCGTGATGACGCTAAACGTCATGAAGCATGGCAAGTGCTTGAAAAAGCATATGAAGAAAAAGAAACTATTATCGGTGTTATCAACGGTAAAGTTAAAGGTGGTTTCACAGTTGAAGTTAGCAATATCCGTGCTTTCTTACCTGGTTCACTAGTAGACGTACGTCCTATTCGTGACACTACTCATCTTGAAGGTAAAGATTTAGAATTTAAAGTTATTAAGCTTGATCAAAAGCGTAATAACGTAGTTGTATCTCGTCGTGCTGTTATCGAATCAGAAAGCAGTGTTGAACGTGATGAACTATTAGCTTCTCTTGCTGAAGGCATTGAAGTTAAAGGTATTGTTAAGAATCTTACTGACTACGGTGCATTCGTAGACCTAGGCGGCATTGACGGCCTACTTCACATCACAGATATGGCTTGGAAACGTGTTAAGCACCCGAGTGAAATCGTAAATGTTGGTGATGAAATTCAAGTTAAAGTATTGAAATTCGATCGTGAGCGTACTCGTGTATCTCTAGGTATGAAGCAGTTAGGCGAAGATCCATGGGTTGCTATCGCTAAGCGTTACCCTGAAGGCGCTAAGCTTACAGGTCGCGTAACTAACTTAACTGACTACGGTTGTTTTGTTGAGATTCAAGAAGGCGTTGAAGGTCTAGTTCACGTTTCTGAAATGGATTGGACTAACAAAAACATCCACCCATCTAAAGTTGTTAACTTAGGTGATACAGTTGAAGTTATGGTGCTTGAAATTGACGAAGAACGTCGTCGTATTTCTCTTGGCCTTAAACAATGTATCCCGAACCCTTGGGAAGAGTTTGCTAAGAACTTCAACAAAGGCGACAAAGTATCAGGTAAGATCAAGTCAATTACTGACTTTGGTATCTTTATTGGTCTTGACGGCGGCATTGATGGTCTTGTTCACTTATCTGATATTTCATGGGCTGGCGGTGAAGAAGCTGTTCGTGAATACAAGAAAGGTGATGAGATTTCAGCGGTAGTATTACAGGTTGATCCAGAACGTGAACGCATCTCTTTAGGTGTTAAACAAACTGAAGATGACCCGTTTAATCAATATCTTGCAGATAACAAAAAAGGTGCTATTGTTACAGGTAAGGTTATTGAAGTAGACGCTAAAGGCGCTAAAATTGAATTAGCCGAAGGCGTTGAAGGTTACCTTCGTGTTGCTGATATTTCACGTGAACGTATCGAAGATGCGACTACTGAATTATCTGTAGATGACAGCGTTGAAACTAAGTTTGTTGGTGTTGATCGTAAGAACCGCACTATCAGCTTATCAATCAAAGCTAAAGATCAAGCAGACGAGCGTGAAGCTATGGATACATTGAACCAAGCACCAGAAGAAGAATCTGGTCTTAGTGCAATGGCTGAAGCGTTTAAAAACGCTAAGATATAATTCCTAGCTATACCAAGAGAAGAAGAACTACATTAAAGTAGTTCTTCTTTATTGTTTAAATCCGATGGCGCGAAGCTATAGTGAACACTGGAGGTCACATGACCAAGTCAGAACTCATTGAAAGATTAGCAGATAAATTAAATCATTTAGCTGCGAAAGATGTAGAACAAGCTATTAAAGAAATTCTTGAAATGATGGCGCACACTTTGTCAAAAGGTGAGCGTATTGAAATTAGAGGTTTTGGCAGCTTTTCGTTGCATTATCGCGCTCCTCGTGTGGGACGGAACCCAAAAACTGGCGAGTCTGTCGAGCTTGACGGAAAATATGTTCCACATTTTAAACCTGGTAAAGAATTACGTGAAAGAGTAAATCTTTCAATCGCGTAATTGCAGAATTTATGACTAAACGGCATGCTATCAGCATGCCTTTTTTTTGTGTTGTTTTGGACGAACTATTATGCGCCTTTATATTACTGTTATTCTTTTTCTTATCTTACTTGCCATTGCATTTGTTTTTGGTAGTCAAAATGATCAAGTACTGACCTTAAATTATTTGATTGCAAAAACTAATCTTTCAGTTGCTGCAGCGGTCAGTTTATTTACCTCAATAGGTTTTGTGTTAGGATTATTATTTGCTTTGTTTTGGAAGCTGCTTGGCATGATAAAGACCAGCAAAAATAATCAACTGAATACGGAGAAGAAGTCTTAGTATGCTAGGATTATTATTCTTATTGTTACCGGTTGCTATGGGCTATGGTTGGTTTATGGGACGCAATAGCGTTAAACAAAACGACCATTCAGCTACACAAGAACTTTCAATTAAATATTCTACTGGATTAAATTATTTATTTTCGAATCAACAAGATAAAGCGATTGATTATCTACTTGAAGCGTTAAAAGTTGAAGATGATACCGTAGAAGCTCACTTTGCCATGGCAAATTTATTTAGACGTCGCGGTGAGCTTGATAGAGCACTGAAAGTGCATGAGCATTTAGTGCGCCAAAAACACTTACCTAATAGTGCTAAACAGCAAGCGGTATTTGAATTAGCAAAAGACTTTCTTAGCGCCGGATTATATGATCGCGCTGAAGCGATGTTTCATAAGTTACTAAAATCAAAAATTTATGGTTTGAAATCGCTAAGCTCCTTAATGAAGATTTATCAATCAACAAAAGATTGGCAACAAGGTATTGCGCTTAAAAAAGCCATCGCAAAAACTCGTGACACAAAACTCTTACATACCTTAGCTAATTTCTATTGTGAACTTGCTACTTTGGCATTAGAAAAAGATGAATTTATTGAAGTCATTGAGCTATTAGATAATGCATTAAGTCATGATCCTAATTCATCTCGAGCAAATTGGTTGATGGCACAAATATATGAAAATCATCAGCAATATAATGAAGCCTGCCAATGTTATAAGGCTATTTATGAGCAAGATAAAGAATTTTTTCCCGATGTAATAGATAAAATGTTTATTTGTTATCAAGCACTTGATGCTGAAGAAGAGTTTTTCCAATTTATCAGAAAGGTTTATGAAGAAACGGGTGCCACATCAGCGCTTATCAAATATTTATCACATATAGAGCAAGTTAAGGGTGTTAATCAGGCGAAAAAATTTATCTTAACAGCATTAAATCGCCGACCTACTATCCGTGGTTTTAAGTATTTTGTGAAAATGCAAATGAATGACGGCGAGTCTGAAAATACCTCTGAAAATCTTGAAGTGATCCGTGAGCTTGTTTCAGCCTATCTGAATGTTAAGCACCGCTATAGTTGCAGAAGTTGTGGTTTTAATTCTAGCACCCATTATTGGTCATGTCCTTCATGCCATGATTGGGAGCAACTTAAACCTATACGGGGTTTAGATGGCGAGTAACGCCACACTCTAGTGCTCCAATTTTACAGTGTTAGCAGATCAAGCCTAAAATTTTTTGACTTGCTGATGCAAATGCCAAAACATAATTATATAACAATATTTACCTAGTAAGGAAAACAGCATGAGAGATGCAAAAGTCGTTGTGGCGTTAGATTTTGATAACAAAGATGAGGCATTATCTTTTGTAGATAAGATTCAGCCGAGTGATTGTCGATTAAAAGTAGGCAAAGAAATGTTTACTCATTTTGGCCCTGATTTTGTTAAAGAACTTGTTCAGCGTGATTTTGACGTGTTTCTTGATTTAAAATTTCATGATATCCCTAATACTGTTGCGAAAGCAGTTGTAGCCGCTGCTGATTTAGGGGTTTGGATGGTTAATGTACACGCTTCTGGTGGTCTTAAAATGATGGAAAAAGCCAAAGCGGCTTTATTGCCCTATGGAGATAAGGCACCTTTATTGATTGCGGTTACAGTTTTAACCAGTATGGGGCCAGAAGATCTTGCAGGAATAGGTATTACTAAGTCACCGGCTGAACATGTACTGGATCTAGCGTCGTTGACTAAAAAAGCCGGTTTAGACGGTGTTGTTTGTTCAGCAATGGAAGCCGAATCACTGAAGAAATTATTAGGTAAAGACTTTAAACTAGTCACACCAGGTATACGCCCAGCAGGGAGCAATGCCGATGATCAAAAACGTATTATGACACCTCAACAAGCAATAGATGTTGGCGTAGACTATTTAGTGATTGGTCGTCCGATCACTCAAGCTGAAAATCCACAGGCTGTATTACAAGAAATTAACCAATCAATTAGTTAGTTTTAACTATTAACTTGTATTTATCACCCTATCTATTTGACAAATAACGATAAGACTTCTAAACCTAATAAGGTGAATTATTATTTATGATAATTCATTTATATGGAAATTCATTTTATTAGAAGGAAGGTCTTATGAAAAAGCATATCTGTTATTCTCTTGTTATCTTATTTACGGTAATGTCATTGTCACTTCAAGCGGAAGGCTTCAACGAAACGCCAGCCGTTATTTCATCTCAAGAAATACAAGTTATTGATATTAATAAAGCGGATATTGAAACTTTAGCGTTATTAAAAGGTGTGGGAGAAAAACGAGCAAAAGCAATCATCGCTTATCGAGAGTTAAAGGGTGAATTTAAATCTCTTGGTGATTTAAGCCATGTTAAAGGTATAGGTCAGCACACATTAGAGCTTAATAAAGGCAGGATTAAGTTGTAATGATTGATAATTATGCACGAGCAGTGGAATAATTAAGATTAGATAATATAGTGCTAAAGGTGACAGTAAAAAGCCAGTCTATTGACTGGCTTTTTACTGTCTAGCTTAATCTTTACAACAAGCTATCTAGGGTCAATTCCATCATATCTTTGAACGTTGTTTCACGTTCATCAGCTGTGGTTTGCTCACCAGTTTTAATATGATCGCTCACGGTTAATACCGTCAGTGCTTTTTTACCATACTCAGCAGCAACACCGTATAAACCTGCAGCTTCCATCTCAACAGCTAAAATACCGTACTTTTCCATTAAGGCAAACATTTCTGGGTTCGGTGTGTAAAATAAATCAGAGGTAAAAATATTACCTACACGAATTTTTTTACCAGTTTTTTCCGCTGTTTTTACCACGTTATGTAATAACTCAAAGTCAGCGGTAACGGCGAAATCACAACCATTTAAACGTGAACGATTAACATTTGAGTCTGTGCTTGCGGCCATACCAACAATGATGTCGCGTAGTTTTATATCATCACGAACTGCACCACAAGAGCCAATGCGAATAATACTTTCAACGCCATAGTCTTTATACAATTCTGTCGCGTAGATTGAAATAGATGGTATACCCATTCCTGAGCCCATCACTGAAACGGGTTTGCCTTTATAAGTACCCGTGTAGCCAAACATGTTGCGTACACGGGTGACACATTTTGCATCATCAAGAAAATTTTCTGCTATATATTTTGCGCGTAGTGGGTCGCCCGGCATAAGTACCGTTTTAGCGAAATCACCTGCGTTTGCTTCTATATGTGCTGTTGCCATGAGAGTTAACCTTTGTTAGTGGTGTTTCAATCACAGTAAGTTTTTAGCCATTGCTGATATATGGTATCAATTCAGCCGCTATCAAGGATGTTTTACTGATATGTCTTTTAAATATTTAAAGTGGAATTCTAACTGAAAAAGCGCTCGATGATCCAGTGATAACCGATGCCGCCTAAATAAATGCCGAAAATTCCGGCAATACCCGATAAAACAGGGGGTGCAGGTATGGGTAATTTCAGTAATGAAAATATCAAGCCCACAACAATACCTGTTATTGTCGCGATAATAACTTCGTACACGTGTTCTCCTAGTTGATTGTTAATTAATTATTTTAACTTAAGAACAACAATTACAACAATGAATTTGAGTTATTATTCAACACTTTTTGCTTTAACGCTGATTTCTCACTATCTGATAAAAAGCTCGCTTTCAGCGAGTTTTCTTGCAGCTGCTTGATATCTTTATCATCAAAACCTAGGGTATTACGAGCAAGTTCATATTCATTTTTTAGCTCAATACCTTGTACCGCAGGGTCGTCAGTATTTAAACAAACCAATAATCCACGGGCTAGAAAGTCTTTAATGGGATGTTGACTTAAATCTTTAATGGTACCGGTTTGATAGTTTGACGTTAAACAAGACTCAATGGCAATATCATGTTTTACCATATAATCCATAAGCTTTTCGTCGCGATGACACGCAACACCATGACCAATGCGCTTAGCATGCAATTGGTTTATTGCTTGCCAAATACTCTCAGGCCCGGCTGCTTCACCCGCATGGATAGTGGCATTTAATTGTGCTTTTTGTACTTGATTAAAATGATCAACAAACATTTCACCTGGAAAGTTGTATTCATCTCCGGCTAAATCAACCGCAATTAAATGTTGCTTATGAGTAAGCAGGGCGTCTAACTCTGCTTGGCACTTTTCTACACCAAAGGTTCGACTTAAAATGCCAATAAGGTTAATTTTTACGTCGTATACCTTACATGCTGCGTTAACGCCATCAATAACCGCTGCAACAACATCAGCAACCACAAGATTATTATTCATGGCCATGTAATAGGGTGAAAAACGCAATTCTGCATAATGAATACCCGCGTTAAAGGCATCTTCAACGTTTTCAAACGCTATGCGCTTACAGTCATCTAAGGTTTTAAGGACAGCAACGCCCCAATCAAGTTTACTGAGAAAAGCTAATAAATCGTTTTCACTGCCTTGTACTTGCACATGTGGAATAAAGGCTTCAAAGTCAGTTTCAGGCAAAACGATGTGATGTTGTTGTGCTAATGCCCAAATAGTTTTAGGGCGAATATTACCGTCTAAATGTCGGTGTAAATCAATTAATGGTAGCTGAGAATGCGTCATAGTTATTGGCAACCTAGATGAATGTGTTTGATGAAAAATACGACCAGAGTTTTCTACAATAAGCGTATTTATCTTGCTCTGATGTAAGATGATTTTATTATACCGTCTTTTTCGTATTTTATGTTGCTATTAGCGTGATAACACTGATAAATTAGCCAAGAGACTAATCATCTAGGTGTCTAGACGTAAATATTGAGTAGCAATTATTCGCAGTATAAAGAGAAAAAATATGTTTGAGCAAACCGACGACGTTCGTATTAAAAATATCAAAGAACTTTTACCCCCTATCGCATTACTTGAGCGATTTCCTTCATCAGAACAAGCAACAAAGTCGGTTTTTGCTGGCAGAAAAGCCATAAGTGACATTTTTAATAACCAAGATGATCGTTTACTTGTGGTTATCGGACCATGTTCGATACATGATCCCAAAGCGGCCTTGGAATATGGTGAGCGCTTAGTTAAATTGCGTGAAAAATATCAAGACACGCTAGAAATTGTTATGCGCGTTTACTTTGAAAAACCAAGAACTACTGTTGGCTGGAAAGGACTTATTAACGACCCTTATATGGACAATAGCTTCCAACTTAACGATGGTTTACGTATTGGCCGTAAGTTACTGCTTGATTTAAATAACTTGGGCTTACCTACCGCCGGTGAGTTTTTAGATATGATCACCCCACAATATATGGCTGATTTTATGTGTTGGGGTGCCATTGGCGCACGCACGACAGAAAGCCAAGTGCATCGTGAATTAGCGTCAGGTTTATCATGTCCAGTTGGCTTTAAAAATGGTACCGATGGTACGATTAAAGTTGCTATAGATGCTATTGGCGCTGCTAGTGCTTCACATCATTTCCTTTCGGTAACAAAATATGGCCATTCTGCCATTGTTGAAACGGCAGGTAATGAAGATTGTCATATCATTTTACGCGGTGGTAGAAGCACAAACTTTGATGCCGATAGTGTTAAATCGGTTACTGAACAACTTGATAAGTCAGGTTTAAATACCAATATCATGATTGATTTTAGTCATGCTAACAGCAGTAAAAAGTTTGAAAATCAAATGTTAGTTTGTCGTGACGTTTGCCAACAAATGAGTGCGGGTAATAAACAAATTTTTGGTGTGATGGTAGAAAGTCACTTAGTTGAAGGTCGTCAAGACTTAGCGCTTGGTGAAACGGGCACGTATGGCCAAAGCATCACAGATGCATGTATCGGTTGGCAAGATACTGAAACTTTGCTTGCCGAACTTGATCAAGCCGTTATTCAGCGCCGCGCACTGTAGTCATGTTAATCAGCAATAGATAACAGAAAAATATAAACATAGGCTATTAATCACGCCAGTCAGTTAATTCCTGACTGGCGTTTTTCATTATAGCCAATTGATGACGTTGATTGCCCATCAGTGATAGTGAATTAACTGAGTTAATTAAAGCCAAAGAATTTAACATGCTGGTGACATATAGCCTTGTCATCAGCATGTTTATCGTTAAACTATAAATGTTCAAGATCTAAAAATTCATAAGTATAAAGAGGGTAAACCATGGCTGATAACAACACAGCAGAAGAAACTATATTTTCAAAAATTATTCGCCAAGAAATTCCAGCACCGTTACTTTTTCAAGATGATCTTGTTTCGGCGTTTCGTGATATTACTCCGCAAGCTAAAAGTCATATTTTAATTGTGCCTAATAAGCTCATTCCAACAGTTAATGATATTGAAGCGGAAGACGAGCTAACTATTGGTCGTATGTTTACTGTTGCGAAGAAACTGGCACAAGCAGAGGGCATAGCAGAAGACGGTTATCGTTTGATCATGAATTGTAATCAACACGCTGGCCAAGAGGTTTATCACATTCATCTACATTTAGTGGGCGGAGAACCGCTAGGTAGAATGCTAAACCCTAAGTAAACTAATTGCTTAAATAAGTATGTTATTAGATAAGGTTGATTACTTATTGCCCATAGCTCAAGTTAAGATAAGGCAATATAAAGTTTTTTTATTTAGGTTTTACGCTGTACTTTTAAACAAATATTGTTAGTATGCATATCGAACCAAGGGGTGCCTGAAGATTGTTTACAATTTTAATGGCTGAGATGCGAAGCGAACCCTTAGAACCTGAACCGGATAGTACCGGCGTAGGAATGGTTAAGCTAATCGCATTACCGTTATGTAACTTTATATTTTTTAGGCATTACTCGCTTGCTAACTATAATGCTACAGATTAATACCGAGTAGCTACCTCACTTCCCCATGCCGGATCCCATAACGTATTCCTAATCGAATTTATGAGATCATAATGACATTTATAAAATCACCCATTACTTTAGCTATTTTAACCAGCATTGTTGCTTCTACAACTTTTGCCGCTGACACTCCTATTAACACTGCAGAGCAAACAATAGAAGTGATTACCATAGACGGTGACTTCCGCTCTATGTCACTACAAAAAACCGCCAGTTCTTTATCTGTTATCGCTAGCGATGAAATTAGCGCGCGTAATGCACAGAACTTAGAAGAAATAATTGCTCGTACACCCAATGTTAATTTCTCTAGTGGCACACAACGCGCTAGGTATTATCAAATTCGTGGTATTGGTGAGCGTAGCCAATTCAAAGAACCGATTAACCCCTCTGTGGGTTTAGTGATCGACGGTATAGACTTTTCCAGTATTGGCAGCATAGCGTCAACTTTCGATGTTGAACAAGTTGAAGTTTATCGTGGTCCTCAAGGTACGCGCTTTGGTGCTAATGCTATGGCCGGCATGATCAATATCACTTCAAGTGCGCCTACCGATGTCTTTGAAGGTAAAGTAAGACTCTCTGCTGGAAATTATGACAGTTATAGCGCCGGTTTGGTTTTATCCGGTCCAGCCACTGAAAAGGTGAATTATCGTTTAGCGGTTGAACAGTACCGTAGTGATGGTTTTATCGATAATGACTTTTTAAATCGTGATGATACTAACAACCGTGATGAATTAACCATGCGTGGTAAGTTAGCTATTGCGATAAGCAAAGATTTAACTCTTGATATAACTACATTTATTGCTGATTTTGACAATGGCTATGATGCCTTTTCACTGGACAATACACGTCATACCTTATCAGACCAACCCGGTTTTGATCGCCAAGATACCAAAGCGTTAGCGACTAAATTTACCTATCAAGGCCTTAGCGATTTTACGCTCGAGACTATCATCAGCTATGCTGACTCAGCATTAGACTACGGCTATGATGAAGACTGGGCCTATGTGGGTATTCGTCCGGCTTGGGAATATAGCTCAGAAGATCATTATTTTCGTGATAAAACATCAGCAACATTTGAGCTCAGAGCGCTTTCAGAGCAAGGAAGTGAAATTTTTAATGGCAGTACCGCTTGGGTAACAGGCATATACTTCAAGCAAGAAAAAGAAGATTTATTACGTCAATATACCTATTTGTCTAGTGATTTTAGCTCGTCTTTTGATAGCGATAATATGGCGGCATTCATACAATTTGATAGCCAACTGACTCAACAGTTAAGTCTAACAACCGGTTTAAGGTTAGAGCGCAGAAACGCAGATTATACCGATTCAGAGCAACTTAGTTTTGATCCAAGCGATACCATGGTAGGTGGTAAAGTGGTGTTGTCGTATCAAGCGGATGAAAATAATTTATTCTATGGCTCAGTGAATCGTGGTTATAAGGCCGGAGGCGCCAACACTGAGGGCAGTTTACCCACTGAACTTCGTGAGTTCACGGCTGAGTATTTGTGGAATTACGAATTAGGCTATAAAGTCAATTTATTGAATAATCAAGCCTATGTTCGTAGCGCCGTATTTTACATGGACAGGGATGATATGCAGGTGCGCACGTCATTTTTACAAGAACGTGAAGATGGCAGTACCGACTTTGTTTCATATTTAGGTAATGCGGCAACCGGCACCAATTTAGGCCTTGAACTAGAGGCAGGGTGGCAGATCAGCCCTGAACTTGAAATTTATAGCGCTGTTGGATTGTTAGATACCCAATACAATGGATTCATTGATGCTGACGGCAATGATAAATCAGGTGACGAACAAGCACATGCCCCTAGCTACCAATTTAATCTTGGTTTGAATTATCAATTATCAGATCACTTACGGGTGAATATTTCTGTTGACGGTAAAGATGAGTTTTTATTCTCTGATAGTCATAACGAGAAATCTGCAGCCATTGAAGTGGTTAATATGTCAATGAGTTATGCAAAAGATGACTGGCAATTGAAGTTATGGGCGCGTAATTTGTTTGATGAAAGTTATGCTACGCGTGGTTTCTATTTTGGCAATGACCCAAGAGACGGATATAGCGCAAAAGCCTATTATCAATTAGCTGAGCCGGCGGTATTTGGTGCAACATTTGATTATAATTTCTAAGGAAATATAGGTCAATATTTGTGCTTAGCAACTTGCCTCTATCCGTTAGGTCTTGGCAAATAGTTTACATATCAATGAATGTTGTAGCATATTAGATAAAGTGTTTAATAGGCTACAACGTGGTACTGGTCAAATAAGAAGAAAGTTATTTATGAAAATATCAATTGAAATTAGTTTATACCCATTAGCGGAAGAAAAATTTAAAACAGAAATATGGGCGTTTATTAAACGTTTACGCTTAGTTCCAGGGCTCAAGGTAGTGACCAACGGTATGAGTACACAAGTATTTGGCGATTATGACTTAGCCACGGCGCATGTGATGGCAGAAATTAAACATGTACATCAAACGCTAAATGCTGCGGTATTTATTTGCAAGTTTATAGGTGGCGATCGCTCTGTTGTAGAAGCCGAAACATAATGGCGAATGCAATCAGTGCATCCAGTGAAATTGTTACTTACTTCACCACCTTGCCCTTATTAGAGTTGATCGCGGTTGTAGCATCATTACTGTATGTGGTGTTAGCGGCAAAAGGTAGTATTTGGTGCTGGCCTGCCGCCATATTAAGTACTGTGTTATATACGGTTATTTTTTATGATGTTTATCTTTGGATGGACAGTGCGCTACAGTTGTATTATTTATTGATGGCTGTGTATGGTTGGTTTTGCTGGCATAAAAATAAGCCCTCCAAGACCCATACTGATTCGAATAGGCTTTTGTACAGCCAATGGACCTTACAGCGCCATAGCCGTATTATTGTGCTTTTAACGCTTGTGTCGTTAGTTTTAGGTTGGATAATGGCGACTTATACCCCAGCACATTTTCCATATCTTGATAGTGCCACCACGGTTTTTGCGGTGTTTGCTACTTATTTAATTACCCAAAAGGTACTAGAGAATTGGTTATATTTTATTGTGATTGATCTAGTATCGATTTATCTCTATGTTGAAAAGGGCTTAATCCCAACAGCAGCACTATTTGGCAGCTTCGTGATCTTAGCGGCTTATGGTTACTGGCAATGGCGCAAACAATATAAACTGCAATTTACCCAAGAGCACAATAACCTGTGCACCAATAATTCTGTTGCAGGATAACTTGTTAGATAAAAAGTCGGACACAGGGCTAAAAGAGTGTCTGATAAAACCTAGAGTCGTGGTAACTTGTAGGAAGCATTTTGACATTTGATCAAGCAATAATAGACCCGCAGCAACAATCGCTAGCACTAAAATTAAGCCATCTACCTTGTTTTAATCTCAAGGTAGATAATATCAGTGTTATTAATACGGGATTAAGCCAGCCTTGTTTTCAAGTTAACTATGACAATAAAACCTATTTTGCCAAGTATTTAATCACGGATAGTATAGAGCCTTTAGCGAGCCAATTCGCGGCCAGAGCTGGCATTTCTCCTAAGCTAATATATGTTGGACAAAACTGGTTAATTACTGAGTTTATAGCAGGTCAGGGGCTAGATAATGGCAAGCAGAGTGAAGAAGAAAAGTTAGCCGTCACAATAGCGCTATTGGCGCGCTGTCATAACATTGCTCTGTCAGGTACTAGTAGTAAGAGCGAAAGTAGTCACAGCAATCCTCAAAACTTAACACAAAAAATATCACTAACCGATGATCAGCTATCAAAACAGTCTTACTTACCGAGTCTGGATATATCCGCCACTATTGAGCAATTATTACAAAATATAGTACTTAGCTCTACTCAACATCAGGCGCTAAAATCCTTAGTCAATGTCTTTCAACAAAACTTGGCCGAAACTCATAAAATAGTGCAGCACACTAGGCAAGTTTTTTGCCATGGTGACGCTAATTACAGCAATATTATAGCGCTGAAAAATGAGGCTAAAAACCCAGAAAATTTATATAAAATAATTGATTTTGAATGTGCATGTATCGCACCAATAGCGTATGACCTTGGCATGCTAATGGCCGTTAATAGCATTGATAGCAGCAAGGTTGAAATGATTACTTCGCGCTATCAGCAAGCATTAACGCGCTTAAATCAGCAACAAAAATTAACAAAAAATATCGACAATTTAACAGAGAGTACACAGAAAAACAGTAACATTTCGCCACTACTAGTTACGTGTTATTTTGATTTTTCAATTTTAATCAATAGTTTATGGTATTTATCTCAATATCAGGGCCGTCAGTTAATAAAGTACAAAATATTGTCAATAAAGCAATTAATCTTACTGGCAACTAGGCATCCACAGGTAAATAGGCTCTTAGATGAAATGAGATAAGACGTACAAATCTTAAGATTAGTGGTAGTGCTAGCGTCGTGTGCTTAGCGCATAATTGCACTAACCCCACTTATTGGTGTCTTGTGTGAATTGGAAAGAATTTGTAGAAAATAGAAATCGCTTATTTTGGTTGGTTCATACAGCTGGCTGGTGTGGTTTTGCCTTAGTACATTATTTAGGTTCATTACTGCACGATTTACGCGATATTTTTCTGATTATTATCTTATTGAATGCCTATGCCGGTTGGTTATTTACGGTGCCGTTAAGGTATATTTATCGTCGTGTTTGGAATTTCACACCGTTAAAAATCGCCATCGTGGTGATATTAACCTCTTATTGTACCGGCGTATTATGGCAAGTGGTAAAAAATATTAATTATTGGGAAATATACAAGCACGGCTATCGCCCTGATTTTTGGCTTTATTACACAAAAAACAGTCTATTATCCTTCTTCATTATTTTAAGTTGGAGTGCTTTATATTTTGGTACTAAATATTATCAAATGCTGCAAAAAGAAAAACAGAATGTATTACGTGCCAATGCCGTTGCCCATCAAGCACAGTTAAAAATGCTGCGTTATCAGCTTAACCCTCACTTTTTGTTTAATACCCTAAACGCGATATCAACGCTAATTTTGGTACAAGAAAACAAAACCGCCAATGGTATGGTCACTAAGTTAAGTGAGTTTTTACGTTACTCGCTGGACAAAGACCCGATGAAGCGAGTAACACTCGACAGTGAGTTGCAAGCCCTAAGACTTTATTTAGACATTGAAAAAGTACGTTTTGAAGAGCGCTTACAAGTCACATTTAATGTGGCTAGCGACTGTAACTTGGCCTTAGTACCAAGCATGATATTACAACCTTTAGCTGAAAACTCAATAAAACATGCGGTAGCAGTACAAGAGCAAGGCGGCGCAATTAATGTGTCTGTGCATCGTTTTGGTAACGATTTACTGATTGAGTTGGCTGATAATGGCCCAGGGGCAGAAATTCACAATGGTAACTTATTTCGTGAAAATGGTGTTGGTTTGGTCAATACCCGAGAACGATTGCAAGCTTTATATCAGAATGATTTTTCGTTAGTTGTTGCCAACAATATACCCACTGGTGTTAAAATCAGTATACGAATTCCTTATGAAGTTGGCGGTCGAATATGAGCAAACAGCTCAACACCATAATTGTTGATGATGAACCCCTCGCTAGAAAAGGCTTAGCGGTTCGTCTGCAAGAGCACAAAGACATCAACATTATTGCCCAATGTACTAACGGCAGAGAAGCATTAGAAGCCGTTAGAACCTATCAACCTGACTTAATATTTCTTGATATTCAAATGCCGGGCTTAAATGGTTTTGAAGTCGTTGAAGCTATTATTGCACAGGGTTTGCATTTACCTATGGTGGTATTTGTCACCGCTTTTGACCAATACGCTATGCAGGCTTTTGAAGTACATGCACAGGATTATCTACTTAAACCCGCTGACGAACAACGTCTTGCTCAAACCTTAGATAAAATACGCCAAAGTATCAGTAGTGAAGTTAATGCCCTTCATAAGTCAAAATTAGTACGTTTAGTGAGTGACGTTACCGGTAACGATTGTGAAACAATTTTACAAGAGCTAGAAAATAACGAACCGGTCAGTGTGTCGAGTTATTCTGATGTATTAGCGATAAAAGATGCCGGTGAAGTTAGCCGAGTGCCGGTAAAAGATATTTTATGGATTGACGCTGCCGGCGATTATATGTGTGTTCATACTGACGATAATACTCATATTCTTCGTAAAACCATGAAACAACTTGAAGCAGTGTTAGACCCTCGACGATTTCTACGCAGCCACCGCTCTACCATAGTGAACAAAAGTTATATTGATAAGTTTTGCAGCCAGCTCAATGGTGAATACTATTTAGTGATGACAAACGGCAAAGAGTTAAAAGTTAGCCGCAGTTATAAAGAAAAGGTTAAAAAAGCCGTGGTTGCCTAGTGAGCCTACGTTTATTAATAAGTCAAGGCTAACGCGTTTGAGCTAATTGAGAGAATTGAGAGAATTAATATAAGCGTTATGGTGTTGCCTGACTCAAACAAAAGATATACTGCAGGTCTTAGTAATAAATAAAAGCACTTTAGGGATCAACCATATGTACATGATAGTTAAGCACACCCATCTGACTATAATAATGCTTACTTTTATCTTTTTCATGATTAATTTTGTCTTAACAATGAAAGGCTCTGATAAGGTCAATAATAAGCTGCTGAAGATTGGGCCACATATTTTATATACGCTTTTTGTTTGCACCTTTATGTACCTCGTTGCCGTTAATCCACTTAATTTGTATCCCTTTGTTAATGGTTGGGCATCATCAAAATTAGCTGGTTTTGTCATTTATGTACTTTCTATCACTTTGGCGCTTAAATGGGCAAAGTCTACTTTATGGCGTGTTGTGGGTTTCATTAGTGCCGTATTTTGGTTGGCCATGACTGCCAGACTAGGTTTTGCTGATCATCTTAAATCGAAAGCTATTAGTGAAGATGCTAGTGCTTATATCGAGTTAGGACAATCTATGTTAACAGCGATTTGTTAAGCGCTTTAACGGGACAAGCACCAAGCTAAATAATATAAGCCGCTGTGAATGTTTTATTTAAGATATAACAAGTAACAGTTGGCTTTTTCAGCGGCGATGCTAATTATAAACCAAAATCTACAGCTGTATAATAGTCGTTACTTCTGGAATTTTTTAAATGCACAGTATTGATCTTTTTGTAAAAAATTGGGGCAGTAAACAATCGATGACCCCAATCGATAGCGCTGATATAGCAGAACTTGAACAACGATTAGCGGCTATTCTCCCTAACAGCTATAAATACTTACTATCGAATTATGGCTTGGTGCACACACCGAATGTGTTAAGCCGAATATGTGATTTAGGTGTCGATATATCTGAGGTACAAGATTTTTTAAGTCTTGAAGATGTCTATTCATTATCCAAATTATATGAAATGAGTGGCATGCCCAAAGGCCATATTTTGTTTGCCTCTGACTGTAAGGGCAACATGTTTTGTTTCAAACTAAGTGATTGTGAACGCCAGCAGATAGATATACCTGTTTGGTTTTTTGACCACCAATTTCATACCGTGACAAAAGTATCACCTAGCTTCAGTGAATGGGTAGGAGAATTCAATAAACTGTAAGGAAACTCATTTCTCCAATAATTTCATCAGCCTATTTGTCCCTATTTCCTAAGCATTATTGATGGAAATAAGGGTGATTTTTAAACTTTTACACAAGGGTAAGGACGACTTGCAAGCTAACCATCCTGAAACTAATAAAAAGACACGAGCTTTACACCCGTGTCTTTAAATTATGCTGCTTTACTTTCTGTAGCGTTAAGCTGTTAGCTTAATTGCTTGATTAAACGTGTGGCTACTTCGCTTGAACTTGCTGGGTTTTGACCACTGATAATACCGCTATCTTCAACAACGAATGATGCCCAGTCGTCGCCTTTTTGGTAGTTGGCGCCTTGCTTAACTAGCTCGTCTTCTAGTAAAAAAGGTACAATGTCGGTTAATTGTACTGCGTCTTCTTCACTATTAGTAAAACCTGTTATTTTTTTACCTTGTACGATTGCAGCGCCATTTTTATCTTTAACATTAAGCAATACTGACGTTGAATGGCAAACTACAGCTACTGGCTTATTTTGCTCGATAAATGCTGAGATCAAGGCAATTGATTTTTGGTTGGTGGTTAAATCCCACATTGGACCATGACCACCTGGATAAAAAACAGCGGCGTAATCGTTCGCATCAATCAGCTCTAACTTGGTTGTTGTTGCCAATACTGCTTGGTTTTCTTTGTCTTGCTCAAAACGACGAGTGGCATCAGTTTGAAAGTCAGCTTCGGCACTTTTTGGGTCTAACGGCGGCTGTCCACCTAAGGGTGAGGCTAATGTGACACTGAAGCCTGCGTCAATTAATTGATAATAAGGTGAAGCAAACTCTTCTAACCAGAAACCAGTTTTTTCACCTGTGTTACCTAGCTTGTCATGTGAAGTTATTACCATTAATACGTTAGTTGTATTTGTTACAGTCATTTAAATTTTCCTATGCTAGTTAATAAGGTGTTTATTGTTGAAAGTAGTTAATTTCAAAGTAAACTTTCTGTGAGTGCCTATTGATGCATCTCATTCATGCGTCAAGTATATGCTTTACTGCTTTTAATACAATGCAGATAAAGTTGACAACATTGTTTTAATTATTGATACAATGTATTAAGTGTAAGTTGTAGCAAGCCGATTAATTAAGTGATCAGCTTCAAATCTCAACTTCAAACCTCAACATAGTCAACTTTATGCTGGTGCGCAATGACATAGGTAAGTATTACTTGATAATATTATCCTGCATTGTGCTATTGGCTTATATCCATATAAGTATCAATAGGGTAGCTTGATTTGCCCCGTTATCTTTATTAACTATTGGTCAATTATTTTATCCATTGGCTACAGTAAAAATATTTGTTGAGTAAAATTTTTAAATAAGAGTGACTACTAATAAGGGGACTAAGTGGATATTTCTTTTGAGCAATTAAAAAGTATGGTGGTTTTTTCGCATGTGGTCGAGCAAGGCAGTTTTAGCGCGGCAGCAAAACATATTGGGCTTTCTAGGGCGGTAGTGAGCTACCATATTAAAAAACTTGAGACTCAGCTTGGTATTACGCTTTTGAATCGCTCAACGCGTTCTATTGCCTTAACACAAGCAGGTAACGATTATTATCAACGATGTCATATTATTGCTCAGCAGGCTAGCGCTGCTAATCAACAAATTGAAAATGTTAAAAATGAACCTGAGGGCCGACTTAAGATCACCTGCCCGGTCAGTGTTGGCCTGCATACTATTGTGCCGGCATTAGATAAATTTCGTCATATTTACCCGAAAATTGAACTCGACATCATGCTGACCGATGAAGTGGTTAATATTGTCAAAGAAGGGATTGATTTGGCTATTAGAGGAGCGCCTTTAGCCGATTCTGGCTTGCAAGCACGAAAGCTTGCTGTGTTAGCAACCTGCCTCTGTGGCTCACCAGACTACTTTGAGCAATATGGTCGCCCCGAAAAGCCAAGTGAATTAAGCCAACATAATTGGGTTGTTTATAAACTGGCCAGTAATAAGTTAACACTAGAAAAGTCAGGTCGGTCATATACCGTTGATATAAAAGGCACAATAACCACCAATAATGCTACGGCAAGAACGGCTTTTGTTGAGGGTGGCCATGGTTTAGGGCGGATCCCAACCTATGATGCTTGGCCAAAAATTAAAGCAGGGCGTTTGCAAACGGTATTAGACGATTACCAGCTTAAAGCCATTGACGTTTATGGCGTGTTTCCGCCTGGGGCTGCCACGTCAAAAAAATTGCGGCTTTTAATTGATTTTCTCGAACAGTTTTTTGATCAACAACAAGCAAGATTGCTCATCAAAAACCGTTAAGAAAAATCTGAAAGTTTACTCAAAAAACTTTTGTTCAGTAAATAGCTCCAGTAAATAGCTTCAGAAAATACGCTTAAATAATGCAAACTAAGCCAAATTTTAATGACTTAACAAGATCAGATAAATACAAACAAAACGATAGCTTAACAAAGACGTTGCGCGGTTAAAGCTAAAATATTTTCCTGTGCTTGTATTAAACTTTCACTCACCCCTTGTTGGTGCATAATGGCTGTTTGTAAGGCCACCGTAGCCACAGTGTTATTTTGCTCTGCAATCATGACATTTGATTTTCCAGCTATGATGGCTTGTACAGCACCCACGCCTAATTTGGTTGCTAAAATTCGATCTTTGGCAACCGGTGAGCCACCCCGTTGAATATGGCCAAGAATACAGGCAGTGCAATCGATATGTGCTATGGCTTGTAGCTGTTGAGCTAACACAGAGGCACCCCCTCGCCATACATTTTCAGCAATGACAATAATATAGCTGGCATGTCTATTGGCTTGAGCTAGTTTTATTTCTTGCGCTATTGTGAGTAGTTTTTCTTGCTCCCCCTTTGTTTGATTATTATTGGCAAAATTTTCAAATGAAATAACTTGTTCAGCGGCACAAGCAATACCAACATTAAAAGTAATATGACCACTATGACGGCCCATTAATTCAACAATAAAAATACGCTCAAATGCTTCTGCCGTATCGCGAATTTTATCTATTGCTTCTATAGCGGTATTGATAGCGGTTGAAAAACCTATAGTAAAATCGCTACCGTCAATATCGTTATCAATGGTGGCAGGAATACCAATAACTTGACCAGACCACTCTTGCTGCAAGGCGATTGAGCCAGCAAATGAGCCATCACCACCAATAACGATTAAGGCGTCAATTTTTTCTTTTAACAGAGTGCTTGCTGCTTGCGTTATACCTAAGGGGGTTTTCATCGCGGGGCAGCGCGCGCTTTTTAAAATAGTACCGCCTTTTTGAATAATATTTGCGACGTCTTTAACGCTAAGTGGCACTGACATATCGTCAATCAAGCCGTTAAAGCCGGCATAAAAACCCATCACTGCTATTTGGTAATGCTGTGCGGCAATCACAATAGCTCTAATAGCAGCATTCATACCTGGTGCGTCACCACCGCTGGTTAAAATAGCGATTCTCTTAACCGTTTTGATCTTATTTGTGTTACCAGTCGGCATAGCTTTCTTCTCGTTTTAAATGTCCGAGGAATGCATTTCAAATTAGCAGTGATTTACCTTAAGGTAAAATAGTTTTTCATTAAGGCGCGCATAGTTTACTGTAGGTCAATAACTGGGCTTAATTCAATTGCTATAAGTTGTACGAGAAATATTAAATGAAGAAAATAAAACTAATACTAATTTGGCTATCAATGGCTGTGTTTTTATCCGGCTGTAGTTTCCGTTTTGTCTATAACCATTTAGATTGGTGGACTCATTGGTATCTTGATGACTATGTCACGCTAACTGAGCAACAACAGCAACGCTTTGATGATGAGTTTGAACAACTGCATTTATGGCATCGCACCACACAATTACCCGCTTATGTGCAGCAGCTTAAAGCCCTTAAAATGGCGATTAACGATCAAATAAATGAGCAGGACATCGCGGCTAACTTTGTACAATTTACTGAGCATTGGCAAAACTTTTTAATTGCTACAGAGCCTAAGTTACAGCCTTTGGTTGTTAGTTTGTCAACCGAACAAACACAGCAATTGTTACAAGCACTACAAGAGGCTCATCAAGAGAGGCTTGATGATGATGAGGCTTTGTCTGAGCAGGACTGGCTAGAAGAACGCACGGACCAGCAAAAGGAGCAACTTAAAGACTGGTTTGGTAAGTTAAGCCCTGAGCAAAAATCGCAAGTAACATTGCTAGGCAAAGGCTATCAGCGCTCATTTGAACCGCGTATGCTTTACCGACAACGTTGGACCCAGCAGTTTGCTGACTTATTAAATGGCAACTTACCAGACCATGAATTTAAATTGGAGTTTTATCGTTTATTTGTTGACGGTCGTCGTTTACGAGATGAAAAATTTAATGCCATGACCAGCAATAACAATCAGGTGTTCACTAACATTTTTCTTTATATGGTGACAACGGCAACTAATAAGCAGCGTAAACGCATCAACAAAAAAATTGATAAAGTACTTGGCGATTTAGCGTATCTAATTAATGATGATTAATGTATTCGGTACTTAAACACTGAATACAAATAGCGCGACAAAAAAACAAAAAAATAGGTAGCTTTTAGCTACCTATTTTTAGTTAATTATTTTTGGTTAACTACCGTGCACCACGGTAAGTCAGGTTAACCGTTATAAAACAATATTAAGCAAAGTGACTTTTAGTTAAGGTTAGCACTTTTAAGGTGTTAGTTGCCCCAACAGTTTCCATCACATCGCCGTGCGTTAAGATCACTTTATCGCCAACAACCAGTTCAGAACCTTTAACCACAGTAGACAATACATCTTCTGCCATTTTTTCAGCATTGTCAGCATCTGTAGAGTCAAACGCAACTGGATAAACACCACGGTAAATCGCTGTTTTAGTTAAGGTTTTAGCATGACGAGATAACGAATAAATCGGTAAACCAGAAGAAATTCGTGACATGATTTTTGTGGTATGACCCGATTCAGTTAATGCGATGATGGCTTTAACACCGACTAAATGATTAGCCGCGTACATAGCTGACATAGCAATGGTTTCAGACACTTCAGTAAAGGCTGTTTCCACGCGATGCTTTGAGGTAGTTACCGATCTTTCTTTCTCTGCGCCGATACAAACACTCGCCATTGCTTTTACCGTTTCAATCGGGTATTTACCTGCAGCGGTTTCAGCAGAAAGCATCACTGCATCTGTGCCATCAAGCACGGCATTAGCAACATCCATCACTTCAGCACGTGTAGGCATAGGTTGCTCAATCATGGTTTCCATCATTTGCGTTGCCGTGATAACTACGCGGTTTAACTGGCGGCTACGGAGAATAATATGTTTTTGTTTACCCACTAAGGCCGCATCACCAATTTCAACACCTAAATCACCACGGGCAACCATAACAACATCAGACGCTAGAATGATTCCGTCTAACACTTTGTCATCATTTACCGCTTCAGCACGTTCAATTTTTGACACTAAACGAGCGTCACAACCGGCTTCTTGTGCCAATAAACGCGCTTCGCGCATATCAGCGGCGTCACGTGGAAAAGATACCGCAAGAAAATCAACGTTAATTTTAGCTGCTAGCTTAATATCTTCTTTGTCTTTATCAGTAAGAGCAGGAGCAGTAAGACCACCGCCTTGACGATTAATACCTTTGTTGTTTGATAATGGACCACCAACAGTAACTTCAGTGAAAACTGAATCTCCTTTGGTTTCAAGCACGCGTAATTGCACACGGCCATCGTCGAGTAACAAAATATCACCTGGCACTACATCTTGAGGAAGTTTTTTGTAATCAATACCCACTTTCTCTTGGCAACCTTCGCCTTTGGCTAATGAGGCGTCTAATTCGAATTTTTCACCAATAACTAATTGTATAGGGCCATTTTTAAATGTTGAAACTCGAATTTTAGGTCCCTGTAAGTCGCCTAATATACCGACATAAATGCCTAGCTCTTTCGATAATTCACGTACTGTATTTGCGCGGTCGATATGATCTTGTGCAACACCGTGAGAGAAATTCAATCTAACAACGTTTACACCTGCAGCAAGTACTTCTTTTAATACGGCTCTATCATCAGTTGCTGGACCTAAGGTCGCGACAATTTTGGTTCTTCTAGGCATGGTAATCCTTAAATTTATATAATATTTTGTGTATTTATCAAGGGTTGGCTATGCATCAATAGCCACTAATTAGTCTTTACGTTCAAAGCGTGAGCTACGTAAACTGTCTTTAACTTTCTTCAAGTTGTCTCTAAATTTTGTCCCGCGACGCAGGGTAAAACCGGTCGCCAAACAATCAATTAAGGTTAGCTGGGCAATACGTGATGCCATTGGCATATATAAGTCGGTATCTTCAGCAACCTCAACTGATAGTACAATATTACATTCTTTGGCTAATGGTGAGCCTGCTGTTGTTATTCCTATGACAGTGGCATCATTTTCACGTGCTAAACTTGCCACATCAACCAAAGACTTAGTTCTGCCGGTATGTGATATCACGACGACAACATCACCTTGGCAACTATTTATAGCACTCATACGTTGCATTAATATGTCATCAAAATAGACGACAGGCACATTAAAGCGAAAAAACTTATTTTGTGCGTCGTGTGCGACAACCGCAGAAGCACCTAAGCCAAAAAAAGAAATTTTATTGGCTTGAGTTAATAGGTCAACAGAGCGATTTATGGTGGAACTGTCTAAACTTTTACGCGCTAACTCTAGGTTCGCCATGGTTGATTCAAAAATTTTTGAAGTATATTCTTCAGCGGTATCATTTTCATCAACATGGCGATTGACGTAAGGTGTGCCATTAGCCAAACTTTGTGCTAAATGCAGTTTAAAGTCAGGATAGCCTTTAGTGTCGAGTCGTCGACAAAAGCGATTTACCGTGGGCTCACTTATATTAGCTTGTTTCGCCAAGGCAGCAATACTGGCATGTATAACCGTTTCAGGTGATGATAATATAACGTCTGCCACTTTACGTTCAGATTTACTGAAAGTCTCTAACTCGTTGGCGATTTTTTCTAATATATTCATTACGTTTAAGCCTTCGCGTGTTACTTAACTGGTTAATTACCGAGCAAATAAAGGGTAACTGTAATTTATTTTCTGCCTTAACAACAGAAAATATGAAAATTTATTTCATATTTTCGACTAATATAAAACAAAAGTACTGAATTTTGCAAACATTTAATCCATTTTCATACTAAAGTCGTCTTGAAGTGGTTATTTTTAAATGAAATGGAAAGAATGTAATAATATTACAAAAAAGAGCTTTACTGACGAGGCTATAGCAGATAAATTAGCCTCATATGTAGTTTAGTTACAGTAAAATAAATAATTGAGAATACACACTATGAAAAACATAGATTGCCCTTTAGCAAGCGAGATTGTTATTTTTGGTGCGTTGGGAGACTTATCTCGTCGCAAACTTTTACCTTCTTTATATCAGTTAGAACTTGCCGGCCTGTTGAGTGATAACACCCGCATTATTGCTGTTGCTCGAAATGAACTAACACTTGAGCAATTTACTAAACAAATAGATGAAAGCTTAAATGAGTTTATACCTGAAGCATTAGATGTTGCAGCCTTGACCAAGTTTTTAGCTAGGCTTGTTTATCAACAGCTTGATTTTAAAGACCTTAAATCATACAAGCAATTAGCCGAAAGCTTATCACCCGCATCGGGTGCGAGAGTTTATTATTATTCTACACCACCCGCTATTTATGGTGATATTAGTCAAGGTTTAAAAACGGCTAAGTTAATCAACGATGCAGACAGAGTCGTGATGGAAAAACCTATTGGTCATTGTTTAGAATCGTCTAAAGTGATTAATGATCAGGTTTCTCGTTACTTTAATGAAAATCAAATTTACCGTATTGACCACTATTTAGGTAAAGAAACGGTATTAAATTTATTAGTGCTGCGTTTTGCCAATAGCCTTTTTACCAATAATTGGGATAGAAACAGTATTGACCATGTGCAAATTACCGTTGCAGAGAGTGTTGGTATCGAAGGGCGTTGGGGTTTTTATGATGAAGCAGGGCAAATGCGAGATATGGTGCAAAACCATTTGTTGCAAGTACTGTCGTTAGTTGCCATGGAGCCACCCGCTGAATTAAGTGCTGACTGTGTCCGTGATGAAAAGCTAAAAGTGATCAAAGCGCTTAAACCTATTACTCGACAAAATGTTAAAGATAAAACCGTGCGTGGACAATATGCGGATGGTTATTTAAATGGTGTTGCTGTCCCTGGGTATTTGAACGAAGAGGGTGCAAAAGCCAATAGTAAAACAGAAACTTTTGTTGCCATTAAAGCAGAGATAGACAACTGGCGTTGGGCTGGCGTACCTTTTTACTTGCGAACAGGTAAACGTATGCCGCAAAAACACAGTGAAATTGTAGTCCATTTTAAACAACAAGCTCATAATATTTTCAGTGAGAGTTATGCCGATTTACCGTCAAATAAATTGACCATTCGTTTGCAACCGGACGAAGGTGTTGAACTTGAAATGATGAATAAAATTCCGGGTATCGCTTCGCAAATGCAAATTCACGAAAACAAACTTGATTTAAGTTTTTCTAAAGCTTACGACAACCAACGTGTTGTTGATGCTTATGAACGCTTATTGCTTGAAGTTATTAAAGGTGATCAATCTTTATTTGTTCGTCGTGATGAAGTTGAAGCAGCGTGGCAATGGGCTGATAGTATTATCGAAGCATGGCAAGCAACCAATGAAGCACCTAAACCTTATGCAGCTGGTTCATGGGGACCCGTTTCATCAATTTCTTTAATCGCACGCGATGATCGCCAGTGGGTGGAATAATGTATCAAATTAATGAATTCGAACAACGTGAATTATTAGACGAAGCACTAGCAGATAAAGTTGCCGCGTTATTAACGGCGGCGGTGGACAGTAAAGGCAAAGCGAGTATCGCGGTCTCGGGTGGCTCAACACCAAAAGGTTTTTTTCAAGCCTTATCAAAGAAAAAGCTAGCGTGGGAAGCTATAACTATTACCTTAGCGGATGAACGCTGGGTTGATATTGACTCAAGTGATAGTAATACTAAATTAGTGCATGAATACCTCATGCAAAATGAAGCGGTAAAAGCTAAGTTTTTCTATTTAAAACAAGGTGAAATCCTTAGCGATGAAACCTTAACTGATTTAAACCTAGCAGCAAACCAGCAGTTATTGCCATTAGATGTACTTATTTTAGGTATGGGTGAAGATGGTCATACTGCCTCGTTATTTCCTTGTAGTGATGAAATAACGCAATGCTTGGCCAAGGATAGCCAAGCATTATTGAAAGTAACACCAAAAACGGCGCCACATCAGCGAATTAGTTTTAGTTTTGCTGCCTTAGCACAAAGCAAAAATACTTTTTTACACATTAGCGGTATCAGTAAAAAACAAGTATTGGCTAAAGCTATTGCCGGACAAGTATGTAAAGAAATGCCGATCAGGGCTTTTTTACAAGCACCAAACATTAATACACAAGTTTATTGGGCCAAGTAATTATGAATAAAACAGTTATGAATAAAAATATTGTACAGATCACACAACGTATTATTGATCGAAGTAAAGCAAGCCGTGCGGCTTACCTTGAAAAGATAGCGGGTGAAAAATCAACTACTGTACATCGCGCTAGTTTATCTTGTGGTAACTTAGCTCATGGTTTTGCTGCTTGTGGTAGCGATGACAAAACGACATTACGTGGTGTTAATCATTCAGACGTTGCTATTATATCTGCTTACAACGATATGCTTTCAGCGCATCAACCGTACGAAAACTACCCAGCCATTATTAAAGCTGCTGTTAAAGAAACCGGTGGCGTAGCCCAATTTGCCGGTGGTGTACCTGCGATGTGTGACGGTGTTACACAAGGTCAGCCAGGTATGGATTTAAGCTTGATGAGCCGAGACGTTATTGCTATGTCGACTGCTGTTGCACTGTCGCATAATATGTTTGATGGCGCACTGATGATGGGTATTTGCGATAAAATAGTACCTGGATTAATGATTGCCAGTATGACTTTTGGTCATTTACCTACCGTTTTTGTACCCGCTGGCCCAATGCCTTCTGGTTTGCCTAATAAAGATAAAGCCCGTGTTCGTCAGCAATATGCTCAAGGTGAAGTGGGTAAAGAAGAGTTATTAGAGGCAGAATCTGCGTCTTATCACACCGCCGGTACTTGTACATTTTTTGGTACGGCAAACTCTAACCAATTAGTGGTTGAAGTGATGGGTTTACATCTACCAGGCGCTTCTTTTATTGCCCCCAATACACAATTACGTGAAGAATTGACCAAAGCTGCAGCACGCCAAGTTACGCGTTTAACTCAGCAATCTGGCAATTATATGCCGATAGGTAAAATGGTTGATGAGCGTTCAATTGTTAATGCTATTGTTGCCTTGTTAGCCACCGGTGGTTCAACGAACTTAACTATGCATATCATCGCCTTTGCCAAAGCGGCCGGTATTATTATTAATTTCCAAGACTTTAATGATTTATCTGACGCTGTACCACTATTAACGCGTATTTATCCCAATGGTCATGCTGACATTAATCAATTTCAAGAAGCGGGTGGCATGGCATTGTTATTCAAAGAGCTTATTGATGCTGGTTTGGTACATGAAGACGTTGAGACCATCTGCGGTCGCGGCTTGACTCGTTATACCCAAAGACCTGTATTGGAAGATGGCAAATTAGTTTGGATCGACGGCGCAACTAGCTCAGGCGATGACGAAATTATTGCTACCGCTGCAAAACCTTTTAGTAGCCATGGTGGCTTAAAGGTTATGAAAGGTAATTTAGGTATTTCAGTGTTGAAAACGTCATCACTGCGCGAAGGTAGCTTTGTGATTAAAGCACCTGCAGTTGTTTTTGAAGATCAACACGAACTTGATATTGCCTTTGATGCTGGCGAGTTAGAAAAAGACTTTATTGCTGTTGTTCGCTTTCAGGGGCCAAAAGCCCGTGGTATGCCTGAACTACATAAATTAACGCCACCATTAGGGGTTTTACAAGATAAAGGCTTTAAAGTTGCTTTAGTTACCGACGGTAGAATGTCTGGCGCTTCAGGTAAAGTGCCGGCCGCTATTCATTTATGTCCAGAGGCGTTAGATGGTGGCTTAATTTCAAAAATTAAAACCGGTGATATGATCTTACTCGATGGCGAAAGTGGCGAGTTAACTTTGTTAGTTGATGATGCTGAACTAGCAAAACGTAAAAATGCTATTTTTGAAGTTAATGGTCATCATCAAGGTATGGGGCGTGAATTATTTGGCTTTATGCGTCGTAACTTAAGCTCAGCTGAAACCGGTGCATGTTCACTGTTTGATGATGATTTTCAAGGCGAGCGATAACCATGTCCGATAGTGAGATAAATATTATTGCTGATATTGGTGGCACCAATATGCGCGTGGCGTTAGTCGACGCGCAAGGTAATATTGCTAACATCACCATTTATGCTTGTGCCGATTACACGAGTTTAGCCGAGGTATTAACCAACTATATTACACAGCAGCAATTAGTGGGTAAGAACGTTAATGCTTGTTTAGCTATCGCTTGCCCAGTAGATAAAGATCTTATTGTGATGACTAATCTACCTTGGCAGTTTTCACAAACACAACTCAAAGCAGAGTTACAGTTTAACGAATTGGTGCTAATTAACGACTTTACTGCGATAGCTCATGCTATTCCGCATTTAGGTGCTGCGCAAAAGGTGCAAATAGGTGCTGGTGATGTTGTAGCAAACAAGCCCATTTCTATTTGTGGTGCTGGTACGGGTTTAGGCGTAGCTAATTTAATCGCCATCGATTCTGGTTGGCATAGTTTAAGCGGTGAGGGTGGTCATGTAGACTTTGCCCCCGTGGATCAACAAGAAGTTGCCATTTTACAATTTCTTTCAAAAAAATATGCCCGTGTTTCCTACGAGCAAGTATTGTCAGGACTAGGTATTGAACAAATATACCAAGCTTTGAGTTTCGAAAAAAATGGCGAGATAACAAAATTATTAGCAAAAGAAATCACTGAAAAAGCGCTGGCAGGCAGTTGTTCATTGGCCGTGGAAACCTTAGCGCAATTTTGTCGAATTTTAGGAAGTTTCGCCGGTAACCTAGCGTTAACGCTTGGTAGTTATGGCGGTGTTTATATTGCAGGTGGTGTTGTTCCTCGCTTTATCGAATTTTTTGCTAGCAGTGAATTTAGGCAAAGATTTGAACAGAAAGGGCGTTTATCGAGTTTTAATCAACCTATTCCAACATTTGTTGTCACTGAAGAACAACCTGGTTTGCTTGGTGCATCAGCATATCTTAACCAATTTATGTCAGAAAAAGCTAATGACATCATCCAAAAAAAATAACACGAAAAGGCATTAAGAATAATTATGACATTATCAAATAATTGGCAAATACAGCCAAAAGATCTATTTGCTATGGGTCCGATAGTTCCGGTTTTAGTGATAAAAGATGTTAAAAATGCATTACCTATTGCAGAAGCATTGTTAGCAGCGGGCATAAAAGTGCTAGAAGTTACCTTGCGCACACCTGCGGCATTAGAAGTGATCAGCATCATAGCTAAAAATTTACCCGAGGCCATTGTTGGTGCGGGCACTGTAACTAATCGAGATTTATTACAAAAGTCTTACGAAGCTGGCGCAAAGTTTGCCATTAGCCCAGGACTAACAAAAGATTTATTAAAAGCAGGTAAAGAAGGTAATATCGCCTTAATTCCGGGTATTTCTTCTATTTCTGAATTAATGGATGGCATTGATTGTGGTTATGATCATCTTAAGTTCTTCCCTGCGGAAGCATCGGGTGGTGTCAAGGCGTTGCAGTCAATTGGCGGACCATTTCCTGATATTAAATTTTGTCCAACCGGTGGTATTAACTTAAATAATGTTCGAGACTACTTAGCCTTACCCAATGTTTCATGTTGTGGTGGTTCTTGGTTAGTGTCAGATGAAATTATTAAACAAGGTAATTGGCAAGAAATTACGCGTTTAGCAAAGCAAGCACTAGCGCATGTAAAATAATAGCCATTGGGCTAACTAAGAACGGATAAAAATTAATTTATCAGTAAAAACCAGGCATTGCCTGGTTTTTTTTGCTTAAAATATAAAACAAAAATAATAACAATATCAGGTTTCACTGCGGTAGTTTATTTGTAACTGATAAAACTACAGATCTTTTTTGTTGTTTTATTACATATTTAAAGACAATAATCGCACTACTTAACATTACACTCGCTAGTGCCCAGTGATGAATAGTGATGATTATTGCAAGTAAATGAGGTTAACCAAGAAGTATTGTCTTTGCAATGAAGTGAGTTTTTGTAACTTTTAAGTCAGGATCTTAGGAGGGGAGACAGCCAATAAAAAAGCCAGAATTCATCTGGCTTTTTTAGTCGTTTATTAGCGGACAAACAAAGGCTTATTGTGTTGAAACATAGGTCGCTAAATCTAAAATTTTGTTGGAATAACCAATTTCATTATCATACCAAGAAACTACTTTCACAAAAGTATCTGTTAACGCTATGCCGGCAGTAGCATCAAATACTGAGGTACATCTTTCGCCAATAAAGTCGTTAGATACTACCGCATCTTCGGTGTAGCCTAAAATGCCTTTTAGCTCACCTTGTGATGCTGCTTTCATTGCGCTACAAATTTCTTGATAACTGGCTGGCTTTTCTAAGTTGACAGTTAAATCAACCACAGAAACATTAGGCGTTGGTACGCGAAATGCCATACCCGTTAATTTACCATTTAATGCAGGGATAACCTTGCCAACGGCTTTAGCGGCACCTGTTGATGATGGAATAATGTTTTGTCCAGCACCACGACCACCGCGCCAGTCTTTAGCTGACGGGCTATCAACTGTTTTTTGTGTTGCTGTGGTGGCATGCACTGTGGTCATTAAACCATCTTTGATACCCCAGTTATCATTCAACACTTTTGCGATAGGCGCTAAACAGTTTGTGGTACAAGACGCATTAGAAACAATGTCTTGTCCGGCATATTCAAGATGGTTAACACCCATAACAAACATTGGTGTATCGTCTTTTGACGGTGCAGAAAGTACCACTTTTTTAGCGCCGGCTACAATGTGCTTACGCGCTGATTCATCCGTTAAAAACAAGCCAGTTGATTCAACAACAACGTCAACCTCAGCTTCATTCCATTTTAGGTTTAGTGGGTCGCGTTCTGCGGTAACACGAACATTTTTGCCATTAACGACTAAGTGGCCATCAACAACATCAACAGTGCCGTTAAACCGGCCATGAGTAGAGTCATACTTAAGCATATAAGCGATGTAATCAACGTCAATTAAATCATTAATAGCGACTACTTCAACATCTGCTCTGGCAAATGCTTCTCTAAACACGAATCGACCGATACGACCAAAGCCGTTGATCCCTACTCTAATTGTCATAATAAAACCCTAAAATCAAACTTTAAAAATTAATGTAGTAAAATTACACCATTTTATAAAAATTACAAGTTATAACTCGACATAAAGCAATAAATATTGATTTAAACCTTGTTTTATTGCGTATTGTTACTAAAATGTCGGCTATTAAACATAGCCTAGCTAAAAATATTTATTTATTGGCTTTTCCATAAGGTTATTATTTTTCTATGATGATGATGGCATAATGCCTCTATCTATAATTTTTTTGGACTTTTTATGATACAGAACAACAGTGCATGCGATATCGGCTTTATTGGTTTAGGTGTTATGGGCAAGAATTTAGTGCTTAATTTAGCTGATAACGGCTTTAGTATCGCCGCCTTCGATCTTGATATCAGTAAAGTTGAAGATGCCATTACTCAAGACAAGGCTGAAAGTGGTTTATCAACAGCACGTGTTATTGGTTGTTCGTCTTATACTGAATTACTTTCTCGCTTAAAACCACCACACCTTATCGTACTATCAGTGCCAGCAGGCGCACCGGTTGATCAAGTGTGTGAAAGCTTGATTGGTGCCGGTATTCAACCGGATGATATTGTTATTGATACAGGTAATAGCTTATGGGTTGATACCGTTGCACGCGAGAAAAAATATAAAAATAACTTTATTTTATTTTCTTCAGCTGTTTCAGGTGGTGAAGTGGGGGCGCGTTTTGGTCCGGCACTAATGCCTAGTGGTTCACCCTACGCATGGGCAAGAATAAAACCTATTTGGCAAGCTATTGCTGCAAAGGTTGATGCAAAAACGGGTAAACCCATTGAACGCACTAAACCAGGTGAAGTTGTTACTGAAGGTGAACCCTGTGCTGCCTACATTGGTCCAGCGGGTGCTGGGCATTATGTGAAAATGGTGCATAACGGCATTGAGTACGCTGATATGCAAATTATATGTGAAGCATATCAAATGCTGCGTGACGGTTTAGCATTAAGTAGTGATGAAATTGCTGATATTTTTGAAATGTGGAATGGCGGCCGATTAGAAAGTTATTTAATGGAAATATCGGTCGAGGTTTTACGTCATCGAGTGGGTGAAGAAAAAACACCGTTAGTTGACTTGATCTTAGACAAAGCGGGTCAAAAAGGTACCGGACTTTGGACTGCGGTAAGTAGTTTAGAATTAGGTACACCTGCGCCCACTATTGCTCAAGCGGTTTTTGCTCGCTCTATTTCATCTTTTAAAGATTTACGTGTGAAAGCTTCAGGCATATTATCAGGTCCAGAAGTCGTGATACTTGCAGGTGAAGAAAAACAGGCGTTTATTGAACAGTTACATGATGCTATATATAGCGCAAAAATATGTGCTTATGCACAAGGTTTTCAATTAATGAAACTCGCTGAGCAAGAGCATAATTGGCAGCTTAACTTTGCTAGTATTGCCAAGATTTGGCGTGCGGGCTGTATTATTCGTGCGGCATTTTTACAGTCAATCACGCAAGCATTTGAGCGAAATCCTGACCTAGATAATCTACTTTTAGATGATTTCTTTGCTGAGCAATTAAGTCTACATCAATTGAACTGGCGAAAGTCGGTGTCTAATTCTGCTTTGATGGGGATCCCAACCGGGGCAATTTCATCTGCATTGTCATATTATGACTCTATACGTTGTGCTGTGCTGCCGGCCAATTTATTACAAGCACAGCGTGACTTCTTTGGCGCTCATACTTTTGAGCGTATCGATAAAGCCACAGGTAAAAAGTATCACGTTAATTGGTCAAGTGAATCACGTAATATGCAGGAAATTAATTAAGTATAGCTGTATATCAACCCGAGTAGGCTCTGGCTCTACTTGGGTAATCGTTAATTTGGCTAGCGCTTTATTCAAAAAACGGGCTTGCCAGTAATCGCCAAATTAGGTACGTGGCGCCTTAAACTCACCTTCAATAATGTTGTTTAAGGTTTTTTTCGCTACTCGGTCTAAAAATTCAGTGTTTAAGTTATTGCCTTTAAAGTAACTGACGAAAGTTTCATGGCTGATATTGCTATCTTTTGGACTATATAAATATAATATTTTTGACCAGATATAAGCTTGCTTATGCTCTTTTTTATGGGCAAAAATACTGGCAAGAGACTGAAATATCTCGGTATCTATAGCTGCATCGCTTGGGTAAAGTTCTAGTGCATGATAGAGCAAGTTTAAGGTTTTGGTGATATCATGTTTCGCGTAATAGCTCGCTAAGTTGATTTGTCGGTTGGGCTTTTCTAATAATTCATTTCCTTCTAAGGCAATAAATTTATTTAGTGAGTGCTCATTTAAGTAGCGCGACCAATGAAAGAATAACAGGTCAGGGTGTTCAGAATTTTGCGTAGCAAGTGCTAGCGCTTTAATTTTAGCCCGCGCCTTAACCACATTATCAATGCGTATGGTTTTCTTAACTTTTAGCTTAATATGCTCAATTTTAGACGCATGCAGCATGCATTTTTCATAGCCTTCGTAGGCAATTAACTGCTGATATTTGTTGCTATCGTTAGCATCATTTTTGTCTGCCAAATTAGCAAAGCCCACCTCGACACGCTCTCGTTTACACCAAGTGTCTTCTTGAAATTCTTGACAAATTTTTGTATGTTCTTCACATAACTCAGCAAAATTAGGTCTGTTTTCACAGGCCATTAATGTGAAAAAAAATGTGCAAAAAAGCAAAATCAGCACTAATTTATTAAATTTCATCTTTTTCTCTATTTATCCCAGAAAAATATTTGTAACTGGTGGCGAAATAATTCATGTTGGATTACAATATGCGCCGCATTCAGTAATTAGTTATTGCTAATTACCTCTTTACATTAATAATAACCCATCACTCAATTGACTGACATAAAAAGGTTTACGCAATGACTTCTCTTCTTGAAGAACAATATCTAGCTAGTTGGCAGGAACGTCAAACATTCGCTGAAAACATGCAGCCGATTATCGGACAATTATTTAGAAATGACGGTATCGAAATTTCAATTTACGGTCGCACACTAGTCAATGCTTCTGCCATCGACATCATTAAAGCACATAAATCAGTGGCTTTACACGAAGAAAATAAATTGCGTTTACGTGAAAGCTCTCCCTTTATTCAAGTTTTAGCTAGTATGTCATTAGCACCTGCGCGTATCGACGTAGGTAAGTTAGCTTACCGTTATTTATTTAAAGGTGAAGCGAATGGTTTGTCAATTGAACAATTTTTAGAAAAAGAATTAGCCACCATCACTAAAGATACCGACGTACAAGAATCTAAAGACGTGGTACTTTACGGTTTTGGTCGTATTGGTCGTTTGTTAGCGCGTTTATTAATTGAACGTGCCGGACCCAACGCTAAGCTTAAGTTACGCGCCATTGTTATTCGCCCTGGTAAAGAAGATGATTTAGAAAAACGTGCGAGCTTACTGCGTCGTGATTCAGTGCACGGTGCCTTTAACGGTAGTATTACCATTGATAAAGAAAATAACGTTATTAAAGCGAACGGTGCTTTTATTCAAATTATTTATGCTAAATCACCCTCAGAAATTGATTACACCGCTTATGGTATCAACAACGCTTTAGTGGTTGATAATACCGGGATTTGGAGTGATGAAGAGGGCTTAGGACAGCATTTACAATCAAAAGGTGTTGCTAAAGTTTTACTCACCGCACCGGCTAAAGGCGATATTAAAAACATCGTATACGGCGTAAACGAAGATATGATTTTAGCAGAAGACACCATGATTTCTGCAGCAAGTTGTACTACCAACGCGATCACGCCGGTACTTAAAGCACTCAATGATGAGTTTGGTATTCGCAATGGCCACGTTGAGACGGTACATTCATATACTAATGATCAAAACTTAATTGATAATTACCATCCTGCGCCGCGTCGTGGCCGTAGTGCACCATTAAATATGGTGATCAGTACTACGGGTGCCGCTAAAGCGGTAGCAAAAGCATTACCTGAATTAAAAGGTTTGTTAACGGGTAATGCGATTCGCGTTCCTACGCCAAACGTTTCAATGGCTATTATGAACTTGAACTTGAAAAAAGAGACCAGTAAAGCAGAATTAAACGATTATTTACGTAAAATCTCTTTAAACTCTAAATTACAAAATCAAGTTGATTACACCGCTTCTACTGAAATTGTATCCACTGACTTAGTCGGTTCACGTTACGCTGGTGTTGTTGATTCACAAGCAACGATTGTTGATGGTGATCGCGCTGTACTCTACGTATGGTATGACAATGAGTTTGGTTATAGCTGTCAGGTAGTGCGTGTGATGTTAGCAATGTCAGGTATTGATGTACCCACATTACCCTTTACATAACTAGCGATAGTTAATAAAATCAATAGCGAATAAAATGTAAAATTAGCTTATTCGAATATGCGTTTACCTTGTAGGTAAGCGCTTTTTTTTGCCAATCAATATGAAAAATCTCTTCGGTTTAATACCGGTTTAATACCCGTTTAATTAAGTATTTTACTTTTTAATAAGGAAGAGTGACTAAATACAAGGCATAAAATTTGATAAAGAGTTACGCGGCTATAAATTTTATAACCTTGTAGTTTTTAATTTTAAACATTAAAACCAAGCAGATAATTAATTATCTCAGCGATTTAAGCTCATTGGCGAGATAAGACCAGTTAAATACACCTAGCCGGTTTGGGCAAACCTGCATACTTAGTGGCTTGTTTAGCAGGCCCTTCTTTAAACAAGCGATATAAATAACGACTGCTGGCCTTTTCTTCGCCAAACTCTGCTTTCATCGCTTTGGTTAGAGCTCGAATAGCAGGTGACGTATTGTAAGTTAGGTAAAACTGCCTAACAAAGCGAATAACTTCCCAATGGGCTTCTAGCAGCTCAATATCATCATTTTTTGCGAGTAACATGGCAACATCTTCGTTCCACTGCGTAAAATCGAGTAAATAGCCTTGTTTATCGGTGGCTAAGCTTTTGTTGTTATATATTATTGTCATGACCAGGTAATTGAATTGTCGTGTTTAAAAAGTAGCGCTACTACTTCGGCTAAGGTGATGGGTATAAATAATTTATTATTAGGGCATTGTGCGCGAGCGTTGGCGTGTTGGCTTATAAAATAAAGCGTTATGTCTTGCTGCTCGGTTAGCTTACTAAGCAATAGGGCATGACTGAAATTATAACAACCGTCATCGATTAATAATATACTGTCTTGTGGCAAAATCATGTCAAGGCATTGTGTTAATGCACTGCTATTAAAGCCTGAGTTTCTAATAAGGTGTAGCATCGCCATGTTAAAACCTGTAAATCACGTTGTGCTGGTGTAAGCGTTGACTAAACACTTCGTTTGATAATACTTGTATATTGTTAATATGAAAATGTGCGCTTAAGTTGCGCTCGGTTAATGACTGCTGGCAAACATAAATATTTTCAATATCGTAAAATTCAAGTGCTGAAAATGTTTTTAGGTAGTCTTTAATATCAATAGCTGAGGCATTTTGATCCCCGATCACCTGAAATACCCCATCACCTAAAAAGAACAGCGACGTGGCTTGCTCGTACGAGCCAAATATCAATGCGGCGTCTAGTGCTTCTTTACCGGCGGCATTCGAAAAAGGCGGCTGGGTATTTATAATGGCGATAGTTTTATCACGTGGTTGATTTTCTGACATTATAATTGCACCACACGTTCGGCTTTACTGGTTAACTCCACTAACTCACCTAAACCCGACACTGTAAATGCTGAGTCTATATTTGAGCTTTCGTGGTTATTTAGCTCGTCACTTAAACCACGTTTTTCTGCGGCAGTAATACATAAATATAACGGCACATTGTATTCGCTATTAAGTTGTTGCCATTGTGCTAGTGTTTGAAATTCATCACTGGGTATTGATAAATATTTAGCGGCATTTAATACGCCGTCTTGATAGAAAAATACCCCTATGATGCTTACACCACTATCAAGCGCTGCTCTGACAAGATTAATTGCCGTTGTTGTTAAATTACTGTTGGGCGGGGTAGTCACCACTAAAGCCAATCTATTTTGCATATTCTGCTTTTCGCCTTAATTAACGTTATTTAAACACAGCTAATAAAAAAGCCTCAATATAGAGGCTTTATAATTTATACATAGAGTATAAACAATTATTAATCATAGTTAATGATTTTTAACTGCTAATTAGTCATCGTTACCTAAAACCCCTAATAGGCTTAATAAGTGCACGAAGATATTATAAATATTCAAGTATAGCGAAACAGTTGCACGAATGTAGTTTGTTTCACCACCGTGAATAATGCGGCTTGTATCATATAAGATCAAACCAGACATGATCATAATAATTGCAGCACTAATAGCTAACGACAGCGC
This sequence comes from Colwellia sp. MB02u-9, assembly GCF_014077085.1. Classification (NCBI taxonomy): domain Bacteria; kingdom Pseudomonadati; phylum Pseudomonadota; class Gammaproteobacteria; order Alteromonadales; family Colwelliaceae; genus Colwellia; species Colwellia sp. MB02u-9. Next base: position 161,078 of record NZ_JACGVF010000094.1, on the reverse strand, counting down.
AGGAATTTGGAAAAATATATTTGCTACCATGGCAATAACCGCAACGATTAAACCAACCATTAAAAAGCCACCCATAAATGAGAAGTCTTTTTTGCTGGTTAACGCATAGCCAGAAAGTGCAAAGAAAATTAATGCTGTACCACCTAATGCTTGCATAATTAATGAAGCGCCGTTAGGCATTGCCGCATAATAGTTAAGCATTGGGCCTAATGAGGCACCCATTAAGCCGGTGAAAGCAAAAATCCAAAAAATACCACTCGCTTTATCAGCGTTTTTATTAACAACAAATAATAAACCAAACGAAACTAAGGTCATTATTAGGGCTGCCATATGAGACAAGCCCATTGCCATAGAAATAGCAGCAGTTACGGCACTAAACGCCAAAGTCATCGAAAGCAACATATAGGTGTTTCTTAATACCTTGTTAATTTCAACCGCTGAACTTCGACTAGCATTTACACTAGTATTTGATTGCATAATATTTCCTCTAAGTATGCCAATTCTATTTTTTAGATATGGGCTATTGTTAAATAGTTCAAGGGTAAATCAAATATTTAACCTTCACATCATCACTTGGGTGATAATCAATTATAAACCACATTGACATATTATGGCACGGTGTATTTTGAAATACTATCTTTAACCTTGTTGAAATTTTGCAATAATTTGTGAGCGTTTGTAACAGTCATCGCTATGATCGTTAACCATGCCACAAGCCTGCATATGCGCATAACAAATGGTTGAACCAACAAACTTAAAGCCCCGCTTTTTCAAATCTTTGCTCCAAGCATCAGACTCTTTAGAGGTAGCAGGGTAATCGTTTAATGCAGCCCAATGATTGACAATAGTTTTATGGCCAACAAAGCCCCACATATAGTGGCTAAAGCTGCCAAACTCTTTTTGAATATCGATAAATATTTTAGCATTATTAATCACCGCATTAATTTTACCTCTGTGGCGAATAATAGCGCGGTTAACTACTAGCTCTTCAACTTTAGCATCAGTAAATAGGGCAACAAGGTTAACGTCAAAGTTAGCGAAGGCGGCACGGTAACCATCGCGACGCTTTAAAATCGTATACCAACTTAAACCTGCCTGTGCTGATTCAAGCATTAAATATTCAAATAATTGTTGATCATCAAAAACAGGAACACCCCATTCATTATCATGATAAGCAACATAATCGGGTTTTGTTGTATCTAACCACGGACATCGACAAAGGTTTTCTTCACTCATAAGTTTTCCTTCAACATGAAAATTTACTGAATTTGCTTAAATAAATGACAAATCGTTGATTTTTTTAGCAAACAAACTGTTTTATAGAATAAATGCTTTACAAGACAATTTCGAGCCTTTACTATGCGTTTCGTTCTCAAGCAGTAATGCTTTTGAACACTGGAGAGATGGCTGAGTGGTCGAAAGCACTGGTCTTGAAAACCAGCAAGGGTTTATAGCCCTTCTAGGGTTCAAATCCCTATCTCTCCGCCACACTATAAAAAACCGCTAATCGAAAGATTGGCGGTTTTTTTTCGTCTAAAATTTAGTGAACTACGACAAGGTAAGGTTTATAGCCCTAATCTCGAGTAGTGTTCAACTCCCAATCTCCAGTTATAAAGTAGGTTAGTCCATGGCTAGTGCATTATATTTAATACTGACTGTCGTCAAAGCCTACAGCCAGTGTTTAATTGAGATGACTTAAAAGTGCGCAGAGCGAAGGTAACTAATTTTCAGATATAAAATTGGCCTTTCAGTTTAAAGTCGTCGTTCACTGTAAGTAAGTTAGTGAATTAGCCAAAGGAGTGTATTTTAGACCTTAGTTATTAAATATTGTGCATTGAAATAATCTGTTCGGCTATTTCATTCATCGTAGAGCCAATGACATCTGGTTTTAGAAATAAGGGATTATAAGGTGCCCCCGTCCTGTCTATATAAGCCGCTTTTAAACCTGCACTTAATGCTCCATGCGTATCCCAGTCATGAGCTGCCACTAAACGTAATTTATCAGCTGTTGTATCTAATTGTTTGCTTGCAAATGCATAAGCGTTTACTGAAGGTTTAAAGGTACCTGCCGCTCCTACGGAGATTAACTCGTCAAAATAGCTTGTTAAGCCAGCATTAAGTATTTGAGTGGTGAGTAGGGCTTGAGATGAATTAGATAAAGCAACAAGGCGAAATCCAGCTTTACGTAATTTAGTTAATGCAGCTTGTATATCTTCATGTGGTGCCAGGTTTGCGAAAGTAGCGAGTATGTCATTGCCTTCTTTTTCAGATAAAAGAATTTTTTGTTTTGCGGCTAAAGCATCGAGCGCTATCTTAGCCAGACTAGCAAAATCTGTTTTTACCCCAGTGACTAAACAAACGGTTGATGAGTGCAATAGCATCGAAAACCAGGTGGCGGTATAACTCTCATCGCCAAATACAGCGTTAAATTTAGGCTTTAAGCTAGCTAAATTTAGTACCGTTTCATTAATATCAAAAAGTATTGTTTGCTCATGCATGTGCTAGTCCTTTTTAAATGGATAATGGCTAAAAAAATCTTCAATCATAGCCTCAAGTTTATTTTTATCATCATCGATTTTAGCAAAGGTACGCAGGCCTGCTATTTGAATTTGTACACGGTTTGAGAGATCGCTTGAATTTTTGTCTTTATCTATTTCCCCCATTGCCTGAGACTCTTCAATGAGATTGACGAATTGATTCGCTATTTCGCCCAAATAGGCCTTGGTTGTATCAATAAGGTTTTGGTTATCTTCTGTCAGCTCGCCAATGGTTTTCGCTAACATACACATTGCATTTGGAGCATCATTTTTGGTGTCAATTACCTGAATTTTAACAAAGGCTTTTAACGCCTCAATAGGTGAGGAATGTTTACTACGGCATAGTGTTAGATGAGCAAGTGCCATATCGGTATAGTGTCTTAAGGCCTCTGTAAATAAACCATCTTTACTGCCAAAAGCGGCATAGATACTGCCCGGGCGCATATCTATTTCGTCTTGTAAACTACGCATGGAAGTTGCGTGAAAACCTTTTTTCCAATAAAGATTGGTTGCTTTATCAATCACCTTTTGGCGATCAAACTTAGCTGTTTTACTCATGCATAAGCCCATAAAAACATAACTGAACGATAGTTCAATTATGCGTGTAATCTCCCCTTGAGTAAAGCACGATATTTATTTACTGATTGTTTAATTAAAATTTAAAAATAATGATTTAAGTGCTAGATCACCCAATTTGAACGATTGTTCAATACAGCTTATTGAACAGTCGTTCAATAAGCTGTATAGTTATTTTATAAACAACCTAATGTCACCTAAGTTAAAAGTATTAAGGAAACAATATGAACAACCAATATCAACCACCTAAAGTATGGACCCATGACGCAGAAAGTGGTGGTAAATGGGCGAGTATCAACCGTCCTGTTTCTGGAGCAACACATAAAAAAGCACTACCCGTTGGCAATCATGCGCTACAACTATATTCAATGGGTACGCCTAATGGTCAAAAAATAACGATTATGTTAGAAGAGTTATTAATGCTAGGCAAAGATGCACAATATGATGCTCACATGATTCGAATTGGTGAGGGTGATCAATTTTCATCTGGCTTTGTCGATATAAACCCTAACTCTAAAATACCTGCACTCATTGATATGGCAAACGAAGATAACGCGCCTATTTTTGAGTCCGCATCTATATTATTTTATCTTGCTGAAAAATTTGGCGTATTACTCCCTAAAACTGGAACTAAGCGTACACAAGTCATGAATTGGCTATTTTGGTTACATGGTTCGGCGCCATATTTAGGGGGTGGTTTTGGTCATTTTTATAGTTATGCCCCAGAAAAATTTGAGTACCCCATTAATCGCTTTACCATGGAAACCAAGCGCCAATTGTCTGTATTAAACAACCAACTGGAAAATAATGAATTTATTGCGGGTGATGAGTTAAGTATTGCTGATATTGCGATTTGGCCTTGGTATGGCAACTTAGTTCTAGGCAACCTTTACGACGCAAAAGAGTTTCTTAACGTAGAAGAGTACCAACACCTCAACCGTTGGGCAAAATCTATGTTAGCTCGTCCATCATTTCAGCGTGGTCGTATCGTTAATAAGAATTGGGGTCATGAGTGGGAGCAGCTTGAAAATCGTCATAGTGCAGAAGATATTGATAAGGTATTGGCATTAAATCCTAACGAGAATGACAATTTAGAGGTTAAATAATGACTAAAAAAATTAAACTAGACATCATTTCTGACGTGGTTTGTCCGTGGTGTATTATTGGCTATAAGCATTTAGAAGCAGCAATCGTTGAATTAAACCTGCAAGAGCAAGTTGAAATTGAGTGGCAACCCTTTGAGCTTAACCCAGACATGCCTGCTGAAGGAGAAGAACTGCGAGCACATGTGGCAAGAAAATATGGTTCATCAAAAGCCGATAGTGATAAGGCAAGAGACAATATCGCACAAGCGGGCGCTGAATACGGCTTCAAGTTTAATTATTTTGATGACATGAAAATCGTCAACACATTAGATGCGCATGTGCTACTTGATTATGCACACCAAATCGGCGTGCAAACAGAGCTTAAAATGCGTCTGTTTTCTGCATTTTTTACTGAAAATAAAGATGTGTCGAAGCGAGATGTGCTAATTAAAGAAGCAGAAGCCGTGGGTATTACTGCCGAACAGTCGCAAATGGCACTCTCTAATGATGAACTTATAAGTCGAGTCAAGACACTTGAAGCGCAATGGAAAAAAATGGGCGTGAGCGGTGTGCCAACGGTTATTTTTAATCGTACAAGTGCTCTCACGGGTGCTCAACCTCAAGAAACATTTAAGCAAGTCTTACAAGAGCTATTAGATCAAGAAGAAAACAGCAACACTGCATAGTATGTTTATTACAGGTGGTGCGGTTCACTCTTTTTCAAGAGTAAAACTGCACCAAACGCCTAAAATGCCAATGCTTTTGGTTAAATATCTCATGAACTTAACATCTCTTCCCATAAGTTCTTAGTTCCTGCTGCCATTTTATAAAAATAACATCTCTGAATGCAACAGCGCGTAACGAGATCATTTTTCTATCAGTGAACGCCATATAGGCGTTACCACTGGGGGCATTGAATCTTGGGCAATACAGCAGTTAACTTTCCGGTTGGTATTAATGGAATTTATGCTGCTTTGGGCATTAAACGAATTCCTGCGCCACTAATTTCTTAGAGATTTGGATTGATACTTTATGTCAGCAAAAGCCGGTATTATTTTATTACTGTGGTAAGGCTTTAGCTGGATTACAAAGCACCCACCGATAAGATTTCACCTTACGACATGTGCCTTGACCTAGCTTTGCTAACGATTGTACAAGAGATATAATTGTATAATCGTTTGCTCTTGAACGAGTTAAGTCATTTTGTTGAAATGACATTTATCATTTGAATATTACTTGCCATTATCGTTGCTTCAGTTGGTTTTACCGCAATTCACCAGATTACTTGAACTTAAATATATTCAAGTGTTAGATATCCCTGATGAATATCAGTATATGGATGAAGCGTTAATCGATATTTTGGAGCAGTCTGTTAGTGCATATCTAGGAATAGCTAGATATTGATTTACTTTAAGTTAATGATATTAGTATGTATTTTATAACAAGTGTGTTTAGATAGTTACTGATAGCGTTTATTATAGAATTAACGGGCTATTAAAGGACAAAACTAGCTATTAGTTACCAATATGGAAGTAAGTATTAAATGGATTTATCAATTTACCTCAACATGATGATCAGTGCCGCTTGGTATTTAATCCCGATCTTCATATTTGCTATCCTCATAAAATCAGCATGGTTCAAAGGCGTTTTGGGTGAGTGGCAAGTTAACTTACTCATTAAGTTTTTCTTAGATAAAAATCAATATCACCTTATTAAAAACGTAACCCTGCCTACTTTTATGGATGGTAAAGAGCAGGGAACCACTCAAATCGATCACATCATCGTATCAAAATATGGCATCTTCGTCGTTGAATCCAAGAACATGAAGGGTTGGATCTTTGGTAGTGAAAACCAAAAGCAATGGACCCAACAAATCTTTAAGCACAAATCAAAATTTCAAAATCCACTTCACCAAAATTATAAGCATGTCAAAACGTTAGAATCTTGTTTGAGAATAAAGAGTGATACCCTATTTTCAGTCATTATCTTTATTGGTGACAGCACGTTTAAAACCAAAATGCCGGAGAATGTAAGATTTGCACGTGGTGGCATTAACTATATAAAAAGTAAAACTGATATCGTTTTTAATAATGAAGATGTGGCTAGCATTGTTGAAAAGATAGAAAGTGGCAGCTTAGAGCGAAGTTTTAAAACAAACCGTCAACACGTTAAACATGTCAAAGAAATAGTAAAAGAAAAATCAGATGTTAAATCTTGTTCGAAGTGTGGTGCTGAGATGGTATTACGTAAAGCTAATAAAGGTAAAGATGCAGGTAATGAGTTTTGGGGATGCAGTGCGTTTCCTAGGTGTAGAATTATTATCGCGAATTAGTGAATTTCTTCTAGGTAAGGAAATTTTCGTAAAAGGTTTATAGTGACTTGATTGTGCGCTTAGGAGACCTTAGCCTCAAAATTTTTGCCCTATATTTTCTAATGGTTTTATATGATGTTACTGAGGAGACTTAGTAACATACATCTGCCAGTCCATGTATCAAGTTAAATTGTTGAGAATAAGTCTGCTAATGCACGTTTAAGGCAGGGGGATTACCGAGAAGTTTTTTATAATATACTATTAGCTTTATTTAGCATCATTGACTGTTAGTGATTTTTAGGTAGAATCAAGGGGTTAGTGGATTTAGGCAGAAGTCTGGAGTTCGATTCTCCAGCTTAGCATTCTGGACATAATAACTGTACTCGCATTTGTAGTTATAACTTTAAATTACATAAGCAATTCGTTGGTTTCACGTACAACAATTAAAAGAGGAGGTTTTATGGAAAGATTAAAACAAAACGTAAAAAGTATCACAGCTTCGGTAGTAAATGGAGCGAGTGCGGTTTGTTCAAGTGTTGTAGCAACTGGGTTGACAACAGGGTTGAGTTCAGAGGGCTTACGTTCTTTGGACTTCTACCTAAATCCATTAACTTTGTAGAATTCCTCCCCTATTTTAGCCAATTATCACTTAGCCCTCATTGCTGTGTTGGTATGCAGTTTAATCATCAAAGTTCTTAGCTCTATCTCAAATATACACATAATTTTTATTAGGCTTTAGGCTCACAAGGGTAATGTTATTTGCTGAAGGGTAGCGACCAAATCCACAAACTTAAGCGCTGGGAATAAACACTGTATAAACACTTAGTGAGGTGTTCGTTATTTAACCCTTAGATGATATAATCGGTATTGTGATGGAGGTGTCATTGTAGGTTGCACTGCAATACTGTCATAGGTTACGACTATTAATAAAAAAAGGTGAAACAAAATGGCCACATCAAAAAGTATTACAGGTAATGAAGACGGAAAAAATGCTGAAAATCAAACTTATACTATCATTGGCAGAGGTGATGTATCTCGGGCTAAGTTAGCAAAAGAGGTTGATAAAGGTCAGCACCAAGGGGTTCATACTTATCAGCGTAATGGCGTTAAGTATGTAAGAGCAAATCCTAATAGTAACGCTACTGATAATATAGAAAAATAATAGACTTTAGCTACTAAGAGGGACTCTTGAAGGAGTTTCTTTTTATTACTTATTCTTAGGTGACCTTTCACCTTTCACCTTAAAACTTACAATAATAAAACTAAGGTTAATAAATGGCTACTGGTGATATCACTGCATCAATTCTGAAAATAGTTTCTGCTATAGCATCAACTAAGGCAGCTTTTAAGTTTATCTTTATAGCTTTACTCCTAGTGCTTCTCTATATTTTTGTATACGCTCCATTGATTTCACTAGGCATACCAAGTGAGGCTATCAACTCAGTAATACCCTTAGTAAGCGTTGGAGTTAGTGTTTTGTTTGTGGAACTAGGTAGTTATTATATTTCTAAATATGAAAAGTCAAATGAACTGACAGAGAAAAATAAACTAGCCGAAGAAGCTAAAGCATTAAATACTCAAAAAGAGCAAGACCTACAGCAGGTTAGAGTTGATGCCTTTAAACATGCTTTTCCATATTTATCATCCACCAGCAAATCCTTATTATGGAAAGGGTTTAATCAAGATTACCTATTACAGCCTTATGGTGATGACTTTAATAACTATAAGGAATTGCTTGACCATGATGCCATAGTATTAAAAGCTTTTGTTAATCAGCGCAAGAGCCTGTATATGCTTTCACCTGTACTGAAGGCATATATTGAAAAAGAGTATGAAAACAAGATTGTTAAAGATGTCTACGACTTTAAAAGCAATTTAAGTCCGAAGGCAGAGGAGCTTTTAAATATATTTGTTAACCCGAACAAGGAGTCAAAGTATAATTTTGATTCTTTTCATCTACTAAAAAACAGCCCTTTGTTCTATGGTAATTTTTCTAAAACCCCCCTTTCAGTTAAAATAGAGATTAAAGAAAGTTATCGAGAGCATGTACTAGGCTTCTTCGAAGATACCTTTGGAGATGTAGCTGAAGCTGTATATGAAGCTAATCTAACTGCATCTCAGCTGTACATAGAGGAATAGCAACTGATGGCTCCTAATATCAGTTACATAGTTGCTACAGTTATTCCCGAGTCTGGAAAACCAAGATATTGAGGTAGTCTAATTTATTAGGCTGTTACAATTCAGTTATAAGGAGTATTAACAATTTTAACACACACAAGTGATTGATATATAAAATTAAATTCCACCTAAATCACTAGCCAACAGTTAGTTTTGGTTCGTTCCTCGCACATATTAGCCGACTATTATTTAGCCCTTATTAAGGCGTTATCGATACAAAATCTAATATAACCAGTCCAATTAGCTGTAGTAGCTAATGTCCGCAAAGTGGCAACTACCGACCTTATCGATTGTACTATTATGTCAGGGCCTATTTTCTAAATTGTCAGATCAGATATAAGCTACTACATTTAAGTTGAGAACTTCATTTCCAGTAATAACTACTCAAGTGGCAATTTTACTGAATAAAACCAGTGCCCATATTCGTCCCGCCAAATTCTAAGAAACCGCTAATTGCAAGATAGCGGTTTTTTATTTAGTCATTGATTTTATTTGAGCTCATTGGCTTTTCGGTATTTACCTTGATAGTCAAAAAGTCTGTTTTTAATACGCCAGTAGAATTTTTGTTTTCTGGCAATGACAAAGTCAGGACACGGTAATATGTTAGCTAGCTTTAAGGCTTGTTCAAGAGTAGTCACTTCAAAGGACTCAGTTGAACCCAGTTGAACACTGATTTTAGCGCTAAGGCGTTTAGAAAAGATATCATTGAACGCTTTAACTTGATGCGGCTTAGCGAAGTCAAAAGATTCATTGAGTTCTGTGCCTTCCTCATCATGGTAAGTGATTTTTAACTTATCAGCGCCCGCATCACCGAGCTTATCAGTTCTCTTATCACTGAGCTTGCCACTAACTCTGGTTAAATTAAGACCTGCGCAGCGAATAATTTTTGAATCTTTAAGTTGCAGTGCCTTTTTTAACATATCATCGGGGTCGACTAAGACCTCAAGGCACTGTAAACAGTTACGAGCAGCTATGTCATTTTCACCACCGCAGTGAGGGCATTCTTTAAATACAAAGCGATAGTTACATTGGCTCTGGCTTTCTACTAGGTATGCTTGTTCTTCATTGGGAGCATCGACGAGACCTTTGCATCGTCGGCCGTAGTGTTCCACTAAATAACCGTCATCATCACAAATGCCCCAAAATATATTGGGAAATTCACAACTTGGGCAAACAACTTGAACCGGCTGACTTTTACTATTCGGCTTTTTCTCACCGACTTCGGGATGATAGAGGTCAAAATCATTGCCCGTATAGTCAATCACCAAGCAATCTTTTTTGTTATCACTCAAACGCAGACCACGACCGATGATTTGCTGATAGAGACTAACCGATTGTGTTGGACGTAATATTGCAATCATATCGACATGGGGCGCATCAAAGCCAGTGGTTAATACTGAAACATTAACCAAGTATTTAATTTCTTTACGTTTGAATGCCTTAATTAACTTATCGCGCTCAGTGTTGTCGGTAGCCCCGGTAATTAACGCACTCAATTTGGCGGGTAAATAACTAAAGACTTCCTTTGCATGTTCAACGGTAGCGGCAAATATCATAATACCTTGACGTTTATGGCCTAACTCGATGACCTGTTCAATAATGCCTTGAGTCACCCGGGGATTTTTGTTTAGTAGATGATTAATATCTGTAGGACTATATTCACCAGAGGCGTTTGCTCGCAGGCTACTAAAATCATAGTGTTCTATGGTGGCATCGACTAAATTGGGTTCGGTTAAATACTGGCGTTTAATTAAGTAACTAAGTGGTAGTTCATAAATACAGTGCTCAAAAGGTCGCTTTTCTTCACTTCGCATAAAACCACGATAATGCTTTTTATAAATCCAGCCCATGCCTAAACGATAAGGGGTTGCGGTTAAGCCCAATAATTTTACCTCGGGATTAACTTGCATCAATTTTTCAATGATTTGTTGATACTGATTACTATTGGATAGCTTGCTTGCTGTTTCTTGTGATTGCTCTTTTACTTCGTTTTTGGATTCGCTTTTAGCTTCGTCTTTAGCCAGCTCAGCGCTGGCCAAATTAACTCTATGACATTCGTCAATAATAATTAAGGAGTAGGGCTCACTAAAGTCATCTAGATTGCGGGCTGCCGATTGTATGCTGGCGAACGTGACTTGGTGCTGAGTTTCTTTTAGTTTTAATCCCGCAGAATATATACCAGCAGTAACACCATAGCTTTCATATTTTTGATGATTTTGCTCGACCAACTCTTTAACGTGAGTTAGCACCAGTATTTTTCGCTTTGCCAAGCGAGCAAGCTCGGCAATGACCAGACTTTTACCTGAGCCTGTAGGTAAAACAATCACCGCAGATTCGTTGGTTTTTCGAAAGTGTTTGAGCACCGCAGAAACGGCTTCTTGTTGATAATCTCTAAGTTGAAAAACTGCCACGCAGTGCTACTGCCTTATAGGGAACGGATAGCCGCTATAATAGCAAAAGAGTAGATAATTCTAAAATTTAAAGCCAACTTTAAGCCTTTATTATTTTGCGCAGGCTAATCTAGAGAGTAGGGTTTAAAAATAGAATAATATGCTGCGCATAACTGGGCATATCACTGAAGTAATTGAGCCTTAATAAGATTTATCTACAAAAAAGTCATACAAAAAAATAATACAAAGTAGTAGTGATAGGCAGTTACACAATATTTTTTACAGTTTACTCTCAATAATTAGGAAGTTTTTCATAAAAATCAAACAGGCTATTTATCTGTTTGATTTGTTATCTATAGTGACCATGATTTTACGCTAGTGGTAATTTTATTGAATAAAACCAGTGCGCATACTCGCCCCATTCTGCCCGCCAAATTATAAAAAATCGTTTCTTTGTTAATCAAAGTGGGGTGATATTTTCATTATGTTTATAAATTGGGGGATAACTTTAATAACTCTCCTTGAGGGCTATCAGTTAGAATATAAATATAGCCGTCAGGGCCGGTCCTAATATCGCGGATCCTTTGTTTTCGCTCAGCTAACATGGTTTCTTGCTCTACCACTTTATTGTCTTCTAACTTTAAGCGTCTGACACTTTTTCCCGCTAGAGCAGCAACAAATAAATCACCTTGCCATTGGGGGAAAATATTACCTTGATATTCTGTCATGCCAGCCGGTGCTATAGAAGGCACCCAATAGGTAATGGGTTGCTCCATTCCTTTTGCTTCAGTAAAAGGAGATATTATGGCACCTGAATAATCTACGCCATAAGTAATGGCTGGCCAGCCATAATTAAGACCTGATTTAATTAAATTTAATTCATCACCCCCTTTAGGCCCATGTTCATGCAGCCAAACTTTTTTAGTTTTGCTGACTAATATTGCTTGCGGGTTACGATGGCCATAGCTGTATATTTCAGGTCTTGCATTTTTTTGACCGACAAATGGATTGTCTTTAGGAATAGTTCCATCGGTGTTAATTCTTAGCACTTTTCCTAACATGCTATTAAGGGATTGTGCTTCTTCACGAAAATTAAAACCATCACCCGCGGTTATCAGTAGTGTGCCATCAGGAAGAAAGGCCATTCTAGCGCCATGATGATGGGGAGTATTTCTACTAGAGCCGGTAAATATCACTTTAGATTGTTGCAGTGACATGTTTTGTAATGTGGCGCTGATCACTTGAACAAAGTTGTTGCTTGCTGTGCCACCACTGTAAGATATATAAAGTTTTTTGTTTGTTGCAAAGTTAGGGTCTAAAACAATATCGAATAGTCCCGCTGGGCCCTCGACATAAATATCAGGCAAGCCAGAGATTTTTTGCTCAAGTAATTTACCATCTCTGATAACTCTTAGGCTTCCTCCGCGCTCTGTCACTAACATATCATTGTTAGGTAAGAAGGCAATTGACCAAGGAAACTTCAAGTTTTCAACGACAGTTGATACTTTATATGCTTGAGCTTGGGTTTCTGCATAAATAATAGTGCTAGCAAGAAGTAAACATAAACTGATGCTAAGTTTTTTAAAGATATGATGATTATTTATCATTTTGATTACCTTGAGTTATTAGCTTAATTTTAGTGCGTGATGTTAGGAAGGCGAAAAGCCATGCAGAAAATATACAACAGCAAGTGGTTAAAAATAGCCCTAATGGAGTGCGTGTAGAAGCAATTATTGTTAAGCCCATAATATATTGAATAAGATACATCGTCAGAGGAAAGGTAGTACATCCAGAGGCAATATACCAAGCCATTCTATTACCACCGATAAATTGGTGGGCATATTTAGCCAAAATAAAACCAATCAAAAAGCCAATTGAAATCAATAAATACAGCACTGGAGCTAGTCCGAGTATGTCTTTAATCGTGGCATCTAAACGAACCGCCCAAGCTATGCTAAGCCCAAAGGATTGCACGTCGGCTAATACTATTTGTGTCGACACAATACAAACAAGTAGAGTGGCCGTTAAGCTAGTACAAATAAAGAGTATGATGGTTTTTAACATAAATTGACCTTTGTTGAGTTCAGTAAAGGGGTACACAATATTAAGCAACCTGTTAAATATACATTTTTTATCAGCTTATTATCATATTCTTATAAGAAATTTTAGAATGATGACGTTAAGTTACCTAGATATTATTTTAAGGGCACTTTTGTTGTATAAAATAAGTAAAGCAGCCAGCTATGATTGAACCCCAATGATAGAACAATTAAAATGGTCAAAACGTAAATAGTATTGATTGTTAAAAATTCAATGCCGCTAAAGTCTTACTCTGAATAAATAAAAATACCAAGGGGTTGTTCTACACGCTAGTTATACAACTCAGTGGTGTTATAGGAAAATTATATGCTTGGATGGATTATTTTACTGTTTAGCCTAATCACTTGTTTTAATGCTAAATCTTCTACCAATTTAACCTCATTAAATAATAACGGTATTGCACTGTGGGAAGCTAAAGTATTCTCTGGCAAATCTATTTACACTATCAACCAGCATCAAGGACGCTTGGCACTGCAAGCACTCAGTCAGAGTTCTGCGTCTGGATTGGTGTTGGAAAATAAAATTGATCTTACTATAACGCCTTACATAAACTGGAGTTGGTTAGTAGAAAAAACCTTACATGGGTTAAACGAACGTAGTAAAAGTGGGGATGACTTCGTCGCTAGAATTTACGTGGTAATCGATGGTGGCTTTATGGTTTGGAAGACCAAATCCTTAAACTATGTGTGGTCGAGTAATCAAGATAAAGGCTTGGTTTGGGATAATCCCTTTGCGGGTTCAAGTGTCAAAATGATGTCTGTCCAAGGGAAGCAATCTCAAACAGGTAAATGGTACGAAGAAAAGCGTAATGTATACCAAGATTTAATTGATACATTTGGTGATCAAGGTAGTGAAGAAGCAAACCTAAAAGCTTATAACTACATAGACATTATAGCTATTATGACAGACACCGATAATAGTGGCAAAAAAGCAGAGTCTTATTATGGTGATATTGTCTTTAGCACAAAGTAATTATGGGCTAATAATTACTTTAAAAATAATTAGTTAACCCTCACTTTACTATGCAGTTTTAGGCAATGTTTTCTATCCACTTAAGTTAACCTAATGTTTTTTATAGATATAAGTAAATACGAACAGAGCTATACGCACTTAGCTGCAGTAAAGCACCTTTAAACGTCATTGCTGGTGTAAACCTTTTAACCGCACTAAGAGTATATTAGGTGGAGGTTATCAGAAATATAGCTACGTAGATTTCAAGCGATGAAATTTTTGTGACCAACAATTGTTTCCCTTATTGCCGAAGTGGAAACAAGCTTAGTATAAACGGCCTACCAAAGGAGAATAAGATGAGTAAAATTGTAGATGAAGTAAAATCCGCCAATGCTGATTATGTCGCTGCATTTGGAGGTAAAGGTGATTTGGCAATGCCTCCTGGTAGGCAATTTGCCATTTTGACCTGTATGGATGCACGCTTGGATCCAGCTAAATATGCAGGTCTTGCTGAAGGTGATGCACATGTCATTCGTAACGCAGGCGGCAGAGCAAGCGATGATGCTATTCGTTCATTAGTGATTTCTTATAAATTACTAGGCACAAAAGAATGGTTTGTTATCCATCATACTGATTGTGGCATGGAAACATTTTCAACTGAAATAATGGCAGATTTACTCTCGAGTAGCCTTAAAACCTCAAGTGTTGATGCTTCTGGTTGGCATGACAGTAAAGCCGGTGGCGGTACAACTGATGGCAAGTACATTAATTGGCTCACCATTAGTGATCAAGACAAAAGTGTTTTGGAAGACGTTCAAAGGATCAGAAGTAATTCAATGGTGCCCAGCGACATTCCAATTTATGGTTATATTTATGACTGTAAAACGGGCAATCTTAATGAGGTTGTTGAAGCCACAGAAGCTGGAAAGGCAAGTTAAAACAATTAACATCAACCTTATTGATTTTATTGCTATTTTACCAGATTAAAACAAACAACTATGGCGTTATTTATTTAATAAGTAACGCTGCATTGATGCAATTTATTAGACAATTCAAGAGCCTATTGTCCTGAGCAACGCGTTATTAAAATAAATGCCTTACATTTATTTGGATGTTTTTCTGTGTATAAAGTAGGCCAGATAATTAATGAAACGGGTATAACAAAACGCTGTACTTTAACAGCACAGAAAATTTATCCCCACATGCACAACAACTAAATGTGTTATTAACTGCACAGGAGAATTGATGAAGTATTTTGCATACGGTTCAAACATGTCGATTTTAAGACTTCAAGAGCGGGTACCAAGTGCCAAAAGACTTGAAACAGTAACGCTTAAAAACCACCAATTACGCTTTAACATGAGTGGCACTGATGGCTCTGGAAAGTGTGATTCTTTTCAAACAAATAATACCGAAGACACAGTCATTGGCGCTCTGTTTGAGATAAACAGAGCTGAAAAAACAATTTTAGATCGCGCTGAAAGCTTAGGGTATGGATACGATGAAAAAATAGTTTTTGTACAAAATGACTTAGGTGAAGTCTTTGATGCCTTAATATACTGTGCAATTAATATAGACGACGCATTAAAACCTTATTCTTGGTACCTCAATCACGTCATTATCGGAGCAAAGGAAACTAAACTGCCGGCTGACTACCTTGCTGCAATTGAGTCTATTGTCTGTTTAGAAGACCCGGATAAAACTCGAGACGCAGAGCAACGTGCAATGTACAGTTAACAAAAAGTTAAACAAGGGCCTTTACTATTTAGATCGTTTTAAGATAGCTCTAAAATTAATTGTATTTGAATATCATAGCGAGAATAAGGCAACTTGTTGCCTTATTCTTTTTAACACCTAGTTTATGGTATAAATTCAACCCTAAAATTTAAAGTGTTAGCTGATATATTTTGCAACAAGTTAGCTAATTTGAGCATAATTAATATAAGACCAGACCCCACCACTCTTTGGTAAAATCAAACCTGCCTACTGTTATAAAACCACAAGTGATTGTTTTATAGTCTAATAATATTAGATTAAATAAACTATTTTTCTTTCAAAAAATAGTTTTAGTCTGTATCATCTCGTTGCTTTTTTTGTAAGCCCTAATGAATAACAAGGAAGAAAAAATGAAGAATAAAGCTTTAGCCGTATTAACCGCGTCAATTTTTTTAGTGACTGGTTGTGCAAGCATCACTAGTTCTGAAGAACAATCCATCAATGTTACAACAAGCAATAATAAACCTGCTGAAGTAACTGTTGATGACAAAACTATTACCGCTCCAGGTATGGTTGTAGTCTTGCGTGACGGTAAAGATAAAGCTGTTAAAACTACAGCAGAAGGTTGTGACAATACAACGCTTGTAAAGAAAAGTATTACACCTATGTTTTGGGGTAACATTGTAATTGGTGGTTTGCTTGGTTCAACCACTGACGGTGCAACCGGTAAAATGTGGGACTATGAAGAATCAGTAGAAATAAGCTGTGCTGAATAGTTAAATTGATCTTAAAAAGAATAAGCTGGCTATTGCCAGCTTTATATATTTTCCTTAGCGCTAGTGCTAATGGAATGAACTTTCAAGCTGCAGTAAGTAAAGCAGCAGAACTTAGACTTTATGAAAATCCAAAGTGGTTATCCCTTCTTCACATAAAAAACGATTCCCCTCAAATTAAAGACTCTGATTTTATTTTGAGTGCTGGGAGGTTTTCACCAAAAAATGAACTTGATGAAACATTATCGCTTTTTTTTGATGATTATTCTGACGCA
This sequence comes from Colwellia sp. MB02u-9, assembly GCF_014077085.1. Classification (NCBI taxonomy): domain Bacteria; kingdom Pseudomonadati; phylum Pseudomonadota; class Gammaproteobacteria; order Alteromonadales; family Colwelliaceae; genus Colwellia; species Colwellia sp. MB02u-9. Next base: position 144,186 of record NZ_JACGVF010000094.1, on the reverse strand, counting down.
AAATGTAGATTTCCAGCTCGATATTTTTTTTTAAATTATTATATTAAATTCGATACTGTCGGACATAAAAACCAAGCAGAATGCGAGGAATTACAGAAATATAAAAACTATGTTCCTTTTGATGACATTAATTTAATTTATGCTTCGGAAGTGGTTTCTTCCGCTTCAAGTATGATGGGGCACTCATTTTTGAATGCCAAGGGAAAGAACCTAAACCAAACGTCTGTTTCCCATTCCATATCGTTTTTTACCGAACTAGACAGTTTTAATCCAGCTGCTTTGATTTATGACGGCCTCGTATCAGGTATGGATGGATTTTTCATCGTCAGACCTTTTGAAAAAGACTTGAATCATTACTCAAAAGTTGAAGGTCGAAACGTTTGGTCTTATACACTTGATATTAACGACTTCGATCGAACATTAATTAAATTACACATATGGGAGCTTAAGAATATTGAAATTGAATATTTATTTCAGTCCTATAATTGTGCAACGTTAACGCTTTATATTTTGTCACTGGCCAATCCAAATCTGATAAACGAAGATATTCTTTTTGTCAGCCCATTAGATGTAGTTAAAGCAGCAGAAAAATATGGCATGATAAAAAACATCGGCGTTGAATTGTCTGATGACTGGGCGTTAAAAATGTTAGAGCAAGAGATTCAACCTGAATTAGGTGGTAAAATTGAGTCTCTCGTATTTGAAGACCAAGAATTTTCATTTGAAAAACTTGAACCAAAATCAAAGCGTATTGCAGTAGAATATCTATCTTACCTGATAAAAAATAAAGTGATAAAATCAAATCTAACCGCTAAGCGACTTTCAAAGCTATCAGACATTGTTGATTTTAATATAGATAAATCGCTTGATTTTGACTTGTCACAATTCAAAAATCCAATTAATACAAAGCAAGACTCTATATTAACATCCTCTCTTGTCTTCGACTCTGAAAATACAGCGATAGACTTGTCATTCCTGCCAGCGTCACATTATTTGTATGGTGACAATAGGCAATATTTCTCCGAATCAGAGCTGGTCATTGGTGAGTTTACAGTCCGCTTAACAGAAAAAAGTAACCATCTAAAGGTACAATCTCTCACGTTTTACTCTTTTAGAACTTTGACTCCTAGCTCTAAAATTGTGCCTAAATATTCAGGCAGTTTTTATATGGGATATCGACAAATACTCGATCGAAAGCTTAATGAAAATGGCTTTTTTGATCTATCGGGTGGCATGGGGAAAAGTACCAAAGTTCACAAAGATATATTGCTTTTTAGTAACCTAGAAGTTGGATTAGCAGTGAACACTTCTGATGGTTTTTTTTATGCCAAGCCATCAGTGGGTGCAATAATCAATGTTATTGCCGATGGAAAAATTGTAGTGGAATACCAGTTAAGTGCCGGTCAATATGACACAAAACACATTACCCAAGCGTTATCGACAAAATATGCCTGGTTTGGCATAAAAAATTGGACATTCCACTTAGCCCATAAAATATATAAATCTTCTTTAGCAAAAAAGAATGAATTTCAATTGGCTGTGAGTATGCATTTTTAAGTATGCACTTTTAAGTAATCATCCCAATTAACTTTCTCATCTAGCCAGTCTACATATCTACACAGATAAGTTATAGAAACAAAGACCTGACAGCGTTATTACTTCTCGTCACCTTCTCATCGCTATAGGCGAATAAACCGCTACTTTAACGAGTCGCGGTTTTTTTGCCTATGATTTGTAAAATACAGCCTTAAGGTGGGTCGAGCTATAGTGTCTAGTAGCGTTTAACCTGCTTAATAGCTGAAATGTTTTAAGTTAGGTAGCGGTTATCGATAATAAAATGATTATTTAATAATAACTAAATAACTAAATAACTAAATAACTAAGTAACTCGCCAAGTTTAGCGATATTTAGCCTAGCAGTTGTTGTTGCTGTTCCTATCTCTTTTCTAAACTATTTAAGTCATGTTAACGCTGTCATGGTTAACATAATTAATCAAAGCGATTTTATGCAAGGGCTGGCAAAAATTTTAGTTATGGTTAGATCGCAATTTTTAATTAAAGCAATTGTGCAAAAATAAGAGTAAATTTGTTGGGTGCCATTTCTGTTTAATGAGCAATGCATTAAAACGTTGAAGAGAATTAATAATGATAATAATAAAAAAAAGCGTAAGTCCTACTTTAGCCCAGAGCAACAAAATTCATAAAAGCATACGGCACTATCTATTAATAATATTAACGTTATCAATAGCAGTAGGGTGTTCGTCTTCAAGCGATAACTTAGCTGAAAAAGCAGTTATTAGTAAAAAATTAGTCAATAGTGAACAACCGATCAAAGGTCCTTATGAAATAGCCGCTGAGCAAAATTTACCCAGTGTAGTCAGCTATCAGGCACCTGAAGACTCATTGCGTTTTATCAACGAGCCTATTTTTAAATTTAACGATACGATTTATCGTCACGTATTAAGTCCATTAGCGAAGGGCTATGAAAACCTTGTGCCTAAGCCTGTTGACACCAGTATACAGAACTTTTTTTATAATTTACGTGAGCCACTTTATGCAGTTAATCACTTATTACAAGGTGAATTTTCAACGTCGGGGAAAAGTATTACTCGCGTGCTGATAAATACCACCTTAGGCTTGCTTGGCTTATTTGATCCCGCTAATAGTTTGATGGAATTTGAGCGCAATAAAACCACTTTTGGTGATACCCTTGCCACTTATGGCGTTGGGCATGGCGCTTATCTTGTTTTACCTTTGCTCGGTCCGTCTGATTTTCGTGACACAGCGTCATTAACTTTTAACTACTTTGCACATCCTCTTAATTATATTAATGACGACACACTGGCCCAGCAGTTATTGTTTGTTGATGGCATACAAGCGCAAACCGCTATTTTAGCTAAATATCCTGATGTTTTGGCCAAGGTTGAAAATCCTTATGAGTTTGTGCGTAATTTATATATGCAAAACTTACAACGTGACGGTCAAGAACGTCGAAACGAAATTTTTAAAACTGAACAGCAAAAACAGTCAACAACCATGCCGGTGAATACTATTAACCCAGTGGTAGAAGAATGATGTTTAAACTAAATTCGACTATGTGGGCTTATGTTGTTTGTCTTGCTTTTACGTTATTGACCGCCGCATTAGCTTGGGAGGCAAAGCATTTTGAAATAGATGCATCGGCTGATACTCTGTTGGTTGACAATAATAAGCATTACATTCTAACCCAGCTTTCTGAACAACGTTATGGCTCTGAAGAGTTTATATTAATTGCCTTTAAACCACGTAAGGAACCGTTATTTTCAGCAGCTATTCTTAATTCCATTGCTACTATTGGTAATGAAATAGAAGCAATTCCTCGCGTTAAACAAGTAAAAAGTATTGTTAATGTGCCTATTTTTTCTTCGGCGAAAACATTTTCTGCTGAAGTTGAGAATTTAACGTGGGAAAATCAAAAGTTTGATGAAAACACCTTATCGCTAAGTCTAAAAAAACACCCATTATATGAAGGCTTACTGGTTAACGAAGACCAAACCGCGCTGTCGTTACAGGTGGTTTTTAAGTCAGAGCAAAAAATAGCGCAAGTTAATCATGATATTATTGCTATAAAACGTCATTTATTAACCAGAGACCTAACAAAACAAGAGCTTAATACTCTTGAAACATTAAAACAGCAACAACAAGCCTTCAATAAAAAATTTGAACAAACCCGTAGTGATGAAATTGAAAAAATTCGTGCTATTTTATTACCTTACAAAAAAGATGGCGACTTTTACCTCGGTGGTAATAACTTACTGTCTTATGAGCTAATTCAAATTATTGAGAATGACTTAGTACTTTTCGGTTCATTGATCATCTTGGTGGTTATTGTGCTGTTGTGGTTTTTGTTTAGACAATTAAGTTGGGTAATATTACCCATTGTTTGTTGTACAGCCAGTGTGGTGATGACTATAGGTTTATTAGCCGCACTTGATTTTAAAGTCACGGTTATTTCCGCTAACGTCTTTGCTCTGCAAATAATTTTGTCATTAGCCATGATCATTCATCTGATTGTTCATTATCAAGAACTCGTGACTGAAAATAGTGACTGGTCACATAAAAAACTAGTATTTTCAACTATTAAACAAAAAATTAAACCTTGTTTCTATGCCGGATTAACCACAGCTATTGGTTTTGGCTCGTTGATATTTAGTGGTGTTCAGCCGGTGATTAGTTTCGGTTGGATGATGGTTGTTGCTATGTTAGTCAGCTTTATTGTGAGTTTAGTTTTTTTCCCCGCATTATTATTGGCACTATTTAATAAACAAGACTTTGTAAAACAGCACCACCAAATTGAGCGTGGCATGACAGCAAGTGCCAATTTTGTTAACAACCAACCTAAAAAAATTGTTTTTATCTCGCTGCTAGTCACTGCTATTGGGCTTTGGGGTTGCTTAAAATTAACTGCTGAAAATAGTTTTTTAAATTACTTTAGTGAATCAACCGACGTTCGAAAAGAGTTAACGTTTATCGATCAACAATTTGGCGGTTCAACACCGTTTGACGTGTTATTTGATATTCCTGATGATCAAATTAAATCAGGTTTAGTTATTTCAGCCAGTACGGTGCAAACGGTCACTGCTATTCAAAATATGCTAGCAAAACAGCAAGCCATTGGTGCAATAACCTCGATTGCAGATTTTACTAAAATCGCCCAAGTGGTAAACGGTAAGCCGCTAACAGAATATGAACTTACCGCGCTTTATAAAAGTTTAGACCCTAAGTTACAACAAGCGTTATTTGGTGCTTATTTTTCAGAAAAAGACAATCAAATACGTATTTCAATGCGAGTGCAAGACAGCACTGCAGGCTTAAATAGAGCTGACTTATTGGCAGATATTCATCAGGAATTATTAGCCTTGGGCATCGACAAACAGCAGTATACGCTGACGGGTTTGTTTATTCTTTATCAAGATATATTGTCGCGTTTACTTGATTCGCAAATACTGACCATACTGATTGTTTACGGGGCTATGGCAATAACACTGATGATTATTTTTTCATCGTTTAAAGTGGCGGTGATTGCGATTATACCTAATTTAATTACCACCTCAGTGATTATGGGCATATTAGGCATTTTTTCGATTCCATTAGATTTAATGACTATTACCATTGCTGCCGTTGCTATGGGTATTTCAATGGACGATACCATTCATTATATCCATCGATATTTAGCCGAAATAAAACTCGGACAAGCCAGTAGTGAAGCTTGGGTTAAGCGTACTAATTTATCAGTGGGTTATGCCTTAATATATACCACAACAGTGATTGTTCTTGGTTTTGGTACCTTGGTGTTTTCTGATTTTGTACCCAGTATGTTGTTCGGTTTATTAACCAGTATTGCGATGGTTATTGCCTTGGTGACTGACATAACAATACTACCGGTATTATTGAAAAAATATCTAGCTAAAAGCAAAGTTAAGCAAGCTGAACTAGCCCTAACATAGAGCACTATACTTTTAGCGCCGTGTTTTATTACTTTGAGCGGGTAATAAAAGCTCATTGATATCAATGAGCTTTTTTTTGCCTATTCATAACCCTGTTAAAGGGTACTAAGGGTAGTTGTTAGCTTTAGTCTCTCTTTTACCCCAATAGGTTATTGGTGGCTAAATGACTATAAATTTGAGTGTATTGCTTATATTTAGTCCACTTTTATAAAGTTATTACTCACTTGAGCTGTTTTTCCTGCGAACAACAAGGTCACAAACTTAATGTAAATGATATAATCTCGCGGATAAAGTGTCATGTTATGACATTACTCAATTAAAAAATCCCCCTAGTTATCTGGAAAATATAAATCATGCGCGTCACCGTATCTCAGTTTGCCACCGCTTTAAATGTTCAAGAAAACCTAGCAAGCTGTGTTCGTATGATAAATCAGGCGGCGGTTTGTGAGCCATCGATAATTGTTTTGCCTGAATTTTGTAATACTCAGCCTTCATACGTCGACCATAACCAAGCTTGGCATCAAGCGTTAGCACTTAATGGTAATTTTTTACAACAGATAGCACAGCAAGCGAAAAAGCATCATTGTTATATTATGCTCAACGTAACACTTCGCCAAGACCTAACACGCGATCACCAAAATCCGGCGATTAAATCAAATATTAGTGTTACCTCCTGTTTGTTTTCACCGCTTGGAGAGCTTATTCATCAAGCCGATAAACAGGTACTGACAGGCCAAGAAAGTGATTTTTTTATTAGCACCAATAAAGTTTCTGGCGTTGTAACAAGCCCTTTTGGACAGCTTGGGCTGTTAGCCGGTAGCGATGGTATTAGCTTTGAACCATCGCGCGCGCTTGCCTTAGGCGGCGGGCAATTATTATGTAATTCGCAGAGTTCATTTGCATTAGATCAAAGCCAGTTACATGACTTTGCTCGAGCAGTTGAAAATAATCTCTTTGTCGCCACAGCAAATAAAATTGGTTCGCTGTGGCAGCCAGAGCCATCACAACAATGTTTACAAGAACACTTACATGGGCACTTACAAGGGCAAGAACAAGCATATGCTGCAGCAGAAAGTGACGATTTTTCAAGTCAAAGTTCAAGGGCTGAAAAGCACCTGATGGGCGTTGGCCATAGCCAAATAGTCTCTCCTAATGGCAAGGTGTTAGCAAAGCTAGATCACAATGAAGAAGGGTTTGTTTTTGCTGATATCGACTTAGCTGGGGTAGGGTTGAGCAACAAATTGCGTCCTGATGGTACCAAGGTTATAAAACAACGACGTCCTGAGCTTTATCAACAGCAAAAAATAGCCCTGCAACAAGCAACTGCAACTGAAGCCACACTCAATGATACTGTGCCAGAAACGGCTAATGTCGCGATATTTGCCACCTATAAGTCTGACGAGCAAGCTATTGAAGATGTTTGTCATTACATTGAAAACAACCTTAGTGACATTATTCAACTACCCGAATTATTTTTTATCGCAGATAAAGCAATCACTCATAACACTGAGCAACTCGATCAGGTGGCCTGTTTGTGTACTGCGCTCATTAAACAAATCAGTGCGGTGTTAAGACCTTTTCAATATGTGTGCACGAGTTTGGTTATTGATGGAGCGCATCATGCTGTGCTAATAAGCGAACGGGGGGTATTTGCAACACAACAACAGCTACATTTTTGTCAAAGATATCAATGGACTGCATTAGGGAGTGAGTTGGAAATTATAGAGCTACCGTTAGAGCAAGGCGTGATCAAGCTTGCTATGCTAACCGGAGACGACGCGAATATACCTGAAATGATTAAGCTGGCGGCTTTAAACAATATTCAGGTATTACTTGTCCCGTTCGATATTCAAGAAGCAAGTGAGGTTGAATTTAGCTTGTTATCTTACGCCGCTGAACATAAAATTTGCATCGTTGCGGCCAGTCGTGAGAAAAGCTTTGCCGAAGCTGCTCCTGTCGATTCTTCTGCTGATGCTTCTGGTAAGAACCTTGATACAGCTAAGGGTAGCAGTTCAAACAAAAAAAAAGTAAAACAGAAAAAATCCACAGGATTAATTGCTAATGTCCCGGCAGAGTCAGCCTTATTAAATCCCTGGCAGTCAGATAAATTTAATGGCTATGTCAACCAACCCTTGGTTAAGTATCAGCATGGTAAAATCACCAAAGCTGTTATTTATCCATTGCTAAGATTAAAAAAATAAAATAATCAGTTTAGTTAGCGTATTATGAAATCATTAATATGAGTAAAAACGAGTAATTATGCTTGCTCGTTATATCTTTAGAATGTCGTTAGAAAAATATTGGAGAACGTAAAATTGAATGAATTAACTAAGCAGTCAATAGGGTGTCCTTATTGTGGTGAAACAATTAAAGTGCTGATTGACTCATCCGACATGGAACAGCAATACATTGAAGATTGCCAAGTATGTTGTAAGCCAATAAACTTTTTGGTGACTAGCAGTATGGACGGTGATCTTAGCGTTCGTGTTTATAGTGAAGATGAAGCGTTTTAATTAAGACAGAAAAACCTAGATAGGTGTCACTAATCTAGGTTTTTAGCTATTGATAAATTTTTATATTAATAGCTTATTAAATTTACACTATATATGTCAGTGCTTGTTTGGTTTAAGTTCAGGTATAAATTTGGCTTTAGGTTATGGTCTAATTTTTTGCTTTATTTACGCTATTATCCTCAATAAAAAATCATTTTTACATATTCCTCGCGTTGACAATGCTTGTTAGCTAACACCTCGGTATTGCATATTGACTTCTAACTTTACCAAAATATTAATGATTTGCTCGGAAATAGGGTAAAACCCTTCACGTTTATATTATAGTTTTGCTGCTTTTTTTGCAGGCAACTGCACAAAATAGTACCTACCAAGTATTACCGTTAAAATACCACCAAGTACCAATATTGATGACTCAATTAAGCGCAGGGAGATCAACTCACTGGTAAATATAACACCACCCATAGCTGCAATTATTGGCACCAACAACTGAACAACCGCGGCTTGAGTGACTGACAGTGTTGTCAGTGCGATATACCAGACAAAATATCCGATGCCAGAGGCAATAGCGCCAGACAATACCGCGAGCAAAAATCCTGTCGAGGTGATGTATGCGTTATTAAAGCCAAAAATTATCAAGGCCAACACAAAAGGTAAAGTTCTAAGGAAGTTATGAGCGGTATCGCTAAGCGCATTTTTAGATTTTCGTCCTATCAAGGTATAGAAGGCCCAAGCGATACCTGACATGCTCATCAGCATGAAGCCCATCAATGACGGCGTGGTCAAACTAGGAATAACTAAATAGGCAAAGCCGCCAAAGGCAATACTTAAGCCTAACCATTCTGATATATGCAACTTATTACCTGAAATTACGCTGGTAATAATCATGGTTATTTGTACCGCACCAAATAAAATAAGTGCTCCGGTGCCGGTATCTAATGAAATATAACCATAGGAAAAACTTACCGCGTAAATAAATAACATACTAGCGGCTAGCCAACTTCCCTTCGACTTACTCTCTATTTTTGCTGGCTTTTCTGGTTTAGTTTTACTGGTTACCTTGATTAACGCTAACAATATAATAATACCTGACACCAGTCTTACAACAGTAAAGCTTGCGGCATCAATGGTGTTATCGCCCAAGGCTAACCGACATAGCACTGAGTTAGCAGCAAAGGCTAAAAGCGCGAAAACGGTACTAACAATCATTTTTACAGGGTTTGTATTCAAGAAAATACCTTTTCAGAAAGTAATGCCATATTACTGGTAGATAAAATATGGTTAGTTCCACCAATGCAGATAAGTACTTTATCACTAATGTAGTGTGATTAACCATTGCTACAATTAACTACTTTATATTAGTGATATCTAATGTAGTATATGCTAATGTAGTGGTTAGGTAACTGATATCACCGCTAACAAAATTGACAGTATTAAATCTAGATAGTAGCTGTCTTGTTGATTTCGTTCTAACCTTTATTTGAACGTCTAAAACCTAAATACCCATTCAATAGAGATTAAAATGACTGATTTAGCCATAAAGTGTTTTTTTGATGAAATAACCAATACCGCAACTTACTTAGTAGCAGACAGTGTCGCAAAGCAATGTGTCATTATTGATTCGGTATTAGGTTTTGATATGTCATCAGGCGCGACATCAACGGCGTTAGCGGATGAAATTATTGATTTTGTCACAGCAAAAAAATGGCAGTGCTTATGGATTTTAGAAACACACGCCCATGCAGACCACTTAACAGCGGCGCCATACCTGCAAAAAAAATTAGCCGGTAAAATCGCCATTGGTAAACATATTGTTGATGTGCAAAAAATATTCAAGCCTATTTTTAATTTTGAAGCTGAATTTTGCACTGACGGACAACAGTTTGATCAACTTCTTCATGAAGGTGATGTACTTGAATTAGGCCGTTTCACCATTAAGGTATTACATACCCCTGGACACACACCAGCTTGTGTAAGTTACCTTATTGATAACAACGTTTTTGTTGGCGATACTTTATTTATGCCTGACTATGGTACCGCTCGGTGTGATTTCCCCGGTGGTGATGCTGAAACCTTATATCACTCCATTCAAAAAATATTTTCGCTGCCTGACAATACCTGTATTTTCATCGGACATGATTATAAAGCTGAGGGCAGAGAACAATATGTTTGGCAAAGCAGTGTCGCCGAGCAAAAATTGAAAAATATTCATATTAATAGCCATGTTTCAGCGCAAGAATATGTCGCTTTTAGAAATAAAAGAGATATGACCTTGGCTATGCCAAAACTGATTTTACCCTCGGTGCAAATCAATATTCGAGCAGGGCACTTTCCAAAAGCCGCAGATAATGGTTTGCAGTATTTAACGCTACCTATAAATGCTTTTAAGTAATTAATCATGATCGAATTTATGCTTATTATTTTTGTTGCGATACTTATTGGCCTGAGCTTGGGCTTGCTAGGCTCAGGTGGCTCGATATTAACTGTGCCTGCGTTGACTTATATTGTTGGCCAAGATGAAAAAACCGCTATTGCAAGCTCACTCGCCATTGTGGGGCTCATTGCGTTTTCGGGGGCATTAAAGTACCAACAAAATAAAATGATCCATTGGCCGGTTGTGTTGCAGTTTGGTTTGCCAAGTATGTTATTTAGCTATCTTGCAGCCGGGCTTTCTATTTACTTTTCAGGTAGTGAACAGCTAAGTCTGTTCGCGGTGATTATGCTGCTAGCAGCATTTTCAATGCTAAAAGGTAAGGTTAACGCTCCTGACAAAACGCTTAGCGATAATGTTGTGCTTAAATTGGTTTTTATTGGCGCTATTGTTGGCAGTATTACCGGATTGGTTGGCGTAGGGGGCGGCTTTCTTATTGTTCCAGCATTACTTGCATTTACTCGAATGAATATGGTCTATGCCGTGGCAACGAGTCTAGCCATAATAACGCTGCAGTCTTTAACAGGTTTTATTAAATACTTTTCTATGTCAACACAGATCGATTTAAACTTAAACTGGCAAGTTATTGTTATTTTGGCTCTTATTGGTTCAGTTAGTAGTTTATTAGGTCAAAAACTAGCAACCAATGCACCTCAAGAAAAACTAAAGAAATTTTTTGCTATATTTTTATTAATCATGAGTGTGTCGATATTAATTCACTCAATCAGTGACTTTTTTTAATACTTGCTTTAATTCCAGGTGCAGAAAATAAGATGATTTATGAAAAAAGTACAGGAAATTAATCTACATTTTCTTTATAAACAGTAACACACCATAACAATGGAGAAGTATATGAAATTAATCAGTATTAATCTGTTATTAACCAGTGTTTTAGTCATGTCACCATTACTTGTTAATGCCGATGAAACCCTTCCTATGCAAGATATTCAGCAAGCGCGCTCTTTAGTAAAGGCTTTTGGCAGCGATTTAAAATCTGTCTTAATCACGACGATGAAAACAGCCGGCCCTATCAAAGCACTAGAGGTGTGTAATACACAAGCCGGAGCTATTGCTGAAAAAAATTCTGCCTTGTCAGCATGGAATATCGCTCGAACTTCACTGAAAGTGCGTAATACCAGCAATGCACCTGATGTTTGGGAAGCAACTATTTTACGCCAGTTTGAAATACGCAAAGCGGCAGGAGAAGATATAAATACCATGGAACATTCTGAAGTAGTGCAAGTGGGTGAGAAAACTGTTTTGCGTTATATGAAGGCAATACCTACGGGTGGCTTATGCCTAGCATGCCATGGCAGCAAGTTAGCTGATGACGTAAGTAATAAAGTGAACGCGTTATATCCAAACGATCAAGCCACAGGTTTCAAGTTGGGTGATATTCGCGGCGCATTCACCTTACAGAAAATAAAGCTCTAGGGATTTTTACCCTAGTAGTTTGATAAACCAGTAGGATAAAAGTTGGGATAATTTTATTTTGCTGGTTTTTAAGTTAATAATTTTAAGAAACGATAGGGTATAATTATTTATCATCTTTCTCTTAGAGTTAATATTATCCACCAAGCAGATAAAAAAGTAATAAATCAGCAATTCTCCTCTGAAGCTGTATCTATATCAGAAACAAATACCGAACTTAAAGTGGCTACTTTTAATTTGTTCAATTACCTTGAACCCCCTAATGCTTTTTATGATTTTGAGCGAATTTATAGCGCAGAGCAATGGCAAAAAAAGCAAAAATGGGTGGCTGATTATTTGGCTGAACATCAGCCAGATATTATTGGTTTTCAGGAGGTTTTTAGTACAGAGTCGCTAAAAGCATTAGTCACTGGGCAGGGCTATACTTATTTCGCCGTGGTTGATGAACCCCTGGTCATTGATGATTTTATTTACCAACGTCCTGTTGTCGCCATAGCTTCACGTTATCCTATTGTTGAAGTCAATGCGGTAAAACCAAACACTGAACTTGCCGAAGGTTTAGGTTTAGCTAATGATTTTTCTTTTAGTCGTAAAGTTATCAGAGCAACGATTGAAGTACCTCATATGGGTCATTGTGACTGTTATGTGGTGCACTTTAAATCTAAACGTTCAATGCTTGAAGTTGATGAGCAAGATAAAAAACGCTCAGCAGAAAAAACCATTATTGAGAGCTTAAAAGCACAAGTAGCGGGCGGTTGGGGTTCCACTATACAACGTGGTAGTGAAGCAACCTTATTAATGATTGATATGATTGAACGACGAGAGGCCACTGCTCATCCTATGATATTAATGGGCGACTTTAATAATAGCTTAGCTGATGGCGTGTTAAGTCATTTACTCACGAACACCTTACGCTTTGTTTCTGCGATTGATCGTGATGCTTATCTGGCCAAATATTGTTTAAACGACGCTTGGGATTTATTCCAAGTAGCACAAACTAATGACAGCCATGAAACTAAGCCCGCTAGTCAAGCAGAAAAGGTAACGCGTACCCCGACTCATTACTTTGGTGCTGGTAGCTCGGTACTCGATTACCTTTTATTTTCCTGTGAATTTGATGCCGGTTATCACGACAGTCTTTATCAAGTCAGTGACTATCACACATATGACCGACATTTAATTAATCCGATTTTTGAACGCGATGGCGAAAGTACCGATCATGGTATTGTGTTAGTGACATTAACGTTAAGATCATAAGGTTTGATAGGGCTCGCTTGTCAGTCTTTTCTAGGTTGGACTTGAGTGCCTTAGGTTTTAATCGATAGCTGTCAGTAAAATAGCTTTCAGCTTTCAGCTATCAGCTATCAGTTAACAGAAAACAATAGCTGACAGTTTTGTTTTCTGGTCTGTTTGGCTTTTGCTTAACAGTTGTCGGAATAAATTCCGACCTACAAGGTATTGCCCAACGTGATGTTATTCTCGTATGTACTATGTAGGTTTAATGTCGGTTGGTTTTAGTCTGTTATATTTATCTTTTTTAACTGCCTTGCTAGGGTATCGATAATACTAAAGGCATTAGTGCTATGTAATACGCTGTCTGAACTCCAAATATTTGTCACACCCATATCCTTAAGCCTTGTTAAGGCGTTATCAACAAAAAAGGCATGAGTGACTATGATTGAAATACTCATAGGGGATTGTTGTTGTATTTGTTTAACGGCTTGTTCTAGGGTTTTTCCTGTGCTGGCAATGTCATCGACAATGATCACGTCTCGGTTGCTTAAGCTTACGGCTTTAATGTTATTTTTATCCTGTGTGTTCAAGCTGACCGCAACGTTTTTATCACCAAAACGCGCTTTTTTCGCAATCACATAAGGCCATTGGTGCGGTTGAGCGATAGCTTTTACCCACTGCTCAGACTCTTCATCAGGGCCAATAAGGACAGGTTGACTAAAATGTTGTTGTAAAAACTGTGACATAGCACCCGTAGCATGCAAAGCGCAGGCTTGAGTAATGGGAATCGCTTCACTTAGGTTATTGATACGGTGTAAGTGTGGGTCGATAGTGATTATGCTATCAAAATAAGCGGCAAGCAAGTTACCCATAATTTTTTGACTAACAGCTTCTCCGGGATTAAAAGCAATATCTTGCCGCATATAGCATAAGTAGGGTGCTACTAAGGTGATGTGCTTAACGCCTTGGTTTCTGGCGGCTGCTGCCGTGATGATCAGTTCAGTAATCTTTGCATTGGGGTTATTTAATGTTCGGCAAATAATAATATGCTTTGGCAGGGTTGTTGGCAAAGTTACCTTGGTTTCACCATCAGGAAATTGGTGTAACTCTACCTGCTTAAACGCCGCCGATAAACTTTTAGCTAGCTGCTGAGCAGGTAACAAATAATCATCAAAGCCTAGTATTAAGGTCATTGTTGCTCCTAAGGACTGATATTAAATAAAATAGTTGTCGTCTGTTGAGGGGGGATTTTTCGCTATCACATAAGCATTGTTCTCATGGGCAAATTGTGTCGAAAATTCAAAATCACTTTTAAAACTGGCATAGATAATAAAAAGTGTGTCACCTTTTTTAACTTTATCGGCTACTTTTTTAATCAGGTCAACACCGGCATTTTTCTCTATAGGGGCACCCGCCAAACTCGCAATATGGGCAATATTTAAGTTATTTATAGCGCTAACATAGCCACTTTTACTTGCGAGCATGGCATACTCTAATGGGGCTTTACTTTGTTTTTTGGGTTGTGCTCCTTGTGCAAGGATAATGGCTTGCATTTTTTCAAAGGCTCGGCCCGATTCCAAAATGTCTCGGGCAATATTGTAACCTTGTCCACCTCTTACATCGGGGTCAAACTCTAAAATCCTACCGGCTAAACGTAGCGATTTTTCACGTAAATCACTGGGTGCATTTTTATGATTACTTAACACTTGTTGGACATCTCTTGCCTCTAATGCAGGGCCTACACCATTGCCGATCGGTTGAGAGCCATCACTGATCACCACATCGATATGTAAACCAAAGAGATCGCCAATATATTCAAATAATTTCCTTAAGGCTAACGCCGCTTGGTTATTGTGAATTTTAGCGGATGGGCCTACCGGTATATCAATGAGTAGATGTGTTGAACCCGCGGCTATTTTTTTAGATAAAATAGAGGCAACCAGTTGTCCGGTTGAGTCCATTGATAAAGGGCGTTCAACCGAAATTAAAATATCATCAACAGGTGCTAGCCTTGCTGTGCCACCCCAGGTCAACATGGCACGATGTTGGTGTACTACCTTTTTCATTTCTTCAATAGAAAGCTCTACGTTAGCTAACACTTCCATGGTGTCGGCGGTACCCGCAGGTGAGGTAATGGCTCGGCTAGACGTTTTAGGCATTAACATACCGTGTGCCGCTACAATTGGCATCACTATCATAGTTGTACGATTACCAGGAATACCGCCTATACAATGTTTATCAACAACTATATTTTCACCCCAGTTTAAAACTTCGCCGGTATCAACCATGGCTTTTGTTAAAAACAAGACTTCTTGTCGTTCTAAGCCGTTATGGCTACAGGCGACTAAAAATGCGGCAATTTCCATTTTGGAGTAACGGTTTTCTAAAATATCTTGGCAAATAAGGTGAAACTCATCTTTTTTTAACGATTCACCGGCAATTTTACGATGTACGGCTTTAAGTGATATTGGGGGTTTAGCTGGCGCGATTCTTACGTCAACTCCCTGTTCTTTGCCTAATTGTTTAAAAGCTTGGATACTTAAACCCAGCTCATTAATATCAACAATAGTGCAGTCATCAACAATGTTTAATACCGCAAGCACCGGACCACCATTGCCCGTTATGTAAATTTCTATCTTCATTAACGCCTGAAAACCCTCGGTGCGATAGAGCGGGCAATCGCGATGCAAGTAGGCAACATTTTCTTTAAAGGTGTCAATGGCAACAGCTTTTAGTTTTAACATAAGGTGAAAAATCCTTCTCACTAAGATAATGGTTAGGGCCGAGCTTTACTGCGCACGTAACCTTCTTCATACTTTATTTATTATTGTTTTTAACAGCTTTTTGTGGGTTGGGTCTTACCTCATCATTTTGATTAAATATTTAATTTGGGCTGTCAAAACTTAACCTGAAGGCATAAACTCCGACTTATAAAAACCTTGGTTATCAGCTGTTTGGCTCAGGTTAAAATATAGTGAATTAAAAATTGTTTGGCTGTTTATATTTTTTGGCAACTGGGCAGTGAAATAAGCCAGTGATAAAGCTGCAAATATTATTTTGCAGCTTTATAAACCCAGTATTTAATTAATGTTTAGAATAAGTAAAAGCTATACTCATTTTAGGGCCCCGAACGCACTGTTTTGAAAAAGTTATTCATCAAAACGTACGGCGAGTACATCACATTTTGCGCCGTGTAAAAGGGCATTTGCGGTGGAGCCTAATAATAATCGTAAACCATGCACGCCATGGCTGCCGGTTATAATTAAATCAACTTTATGCTGCTCAGCAAAGGCTAATATTTCCTCACTCGTTTGTCCTACGGGTATATGCAAATTTTTCTCAGAAATATTAAGCCTTTTAACCAAAGGCTGTAGGGCCTCTTTGGCGCGGTCTTGAAATATTTTTGTTGTGCTAACACTGTCTGAAGCGTCAAGGTTAGGCACAACGCCATACACACCACCATAATAAATGTTAGCTATTGGCTCTACCACGTGAACAATACTCAGTTTAGCTTGAGTCAGCTGCTGCCATTTTTCGACCTTATCTTCAATATAACTTTTAGTTTCATTTAGCTCTGTCGCAAATAAAATGTGCTTATACATAAATGTCTCCCTTGTTTAGATAATAATATTTTGCTTATAGCTGGCTTGCACGACATTAGCTTGGTATTGATGTTTTAATTTTT
Source organism: Colwellia sp. MB02u-9 (assembly GCF_014077085.1). Taxonomy (NCBI): domain Bacteria; kingdom Pseudomonadati; phylum Pseudomonadota; class Gammaproteobacteria; order Alteromonadales; family Colwelliaceae; genus Colwellia; species Colwellia sp. MB02u-9. Next base: position 127,411 of record NZ_JACGVF010000094.1, on the reverse strand, counting down.
GTGCTAATACGCTCATGGCTTCTTCCTCGCCATGCACAAGTACTACTGGCGGTGTATTTTCAAATCCTTGATACCAGTCTAATAATCCTTGTTGGTCGGCATGAGCTGAAAAACCTCCAATAGTGTGAATTTGGGCATTAACTTGTACCTTTTCACCCCATAAATTAATATTTTCAGTACCATCAACAAGTGACCGGCCTAAGGTGCCTCTGGCTTGAAAGCCAACAATAATCACGTGGGCATTTTTCCGCCAAATGTTATGTTTAAAATGGTGTTTAATTCGGCCTCCTGTGCACATACCACTACCGGCAATAATAATTGCTCCTGATTTTATTTGATTGATCATCATTGAGTATTCAGTTGTTTCTGACATGTGCAGGTTAGGTAAATCAAATATACCCTGATGATTTTCTTCAACATCTGTCGCTTTTTTATCATAAACTTCCCTGTGTTTGGCATAGACCTTGGTCGCTTTTATTCCCATAGGGCTATCGAGAAAAATTTGCCAGTCATCCAGTTGCCACGCGTCAAAGTGTTGTTTAAATTCATAGAGTAACTCTTGCGTTCTACCCACAGTAAAAGCTGGAATTAATATATTGCCTTTGCTGCTTTTAGCATGGGCAATAATATCGCCCATTTCTTGCCAAGTATCCGCCCAACTGCGATGGAGTCGGTCTCCATAAGTGCTTTCCATTATCACGAGATCAGCATATTTAACTTGAAAAGGATCGCGCAAAATAGGGGCGTTTTTATGGCCTAAATCACCACTAAAAACAACTTTTTTACTTTCGCCATTTTCAGTAAGGGTTAATTCAACAATAGCTGAACCAATAATGTGGCCTGCATCTCTGAGGGTGAGTTTAACGCCAGAACAAATTTCTAATTCTTTGTCATAACTAAGGCCTTGAAAATATTGTAGTGTTCTGGTCGCTTCTTCAGTGGTGTAAAGTGGCTCTATTAATGCTAAGCCTTTACGTTCACGTTTTTTGTTTTCCCAGCGTGCTTCTTTTTCATGGATATAACCAGAATCAACCAGCATAATTTCAGCTAGATCTGCGGTCGCACTATGGGTGTATATATTGCCATGATAACCTTCTTTTATTAGCATGGGTAAACGCCCTGTGTGATCAAGATGAGCGTGGCTAACAATCACGGCATCAAGTTGGGCAACATCAAACGGGAAGGGGTCATGGTTGTGTCGTTCATGACTTTTAGAGCCTTGCAACATGCCACATTCGAGTAATATGTTTTTATGATTAACTTGTATCAAATAGCACGAACCAGTAACTTCTCTGGTAGCACCAAAAAATTTAATATTCATTGAAAACTCCCGTAATAATTAATGTGGATAGTATTGATACTTGGTGTGTTTATAAGGCACTAGTTGATAATTGGGCTGTAAAAAAGATACTAAATCAATAAGTTCAGTGACGGTCATCACATCATTAAAGATCTTCATATTTGATTGACCATCTGCAGCTTTAGCTGCTGGTAAATATGGGCTAGAAAATTTATGCGAAGGGTTGATAACCGAAGTTACTAACTCTGCGTAAGTGACGATTTGGGTTTTATTACCACCAATAGTAATAGCAATTGTTGGATTTTTTTCAACATTTTCCTCTGCAATTTCAATATCATTAACATTGTTAAGTGTGTGGCAAGCTGAACAGTTAAACTTTAAAAATACTTTTTTTCCTGAGTCAATATTGCCTTTAGGCAGACTAAAGCCTCGTGGTGAATCAACGCCTTCACTACAACTCAGTAGTGTTAATGACATAATGACAAGTAAAGTAAGCAGGGTATATTTCATTATTATTCCTTAATTTTTTGGCCGATTTAACTAAACCACTCATTAATACCATCCCTTATTTAATCCCTTATTTAATAAGTAATGGGAAAATAAGGGATACACTTTTGAACTGACTTTTTCTATTGCAAAGTATTAAGCCTAATTTCTTAGGGAGGCTGCTCAAGCAGTAAATATATGCTGCGATTACCGCACAATGTAAACTAGCGTATTGTGAAAGTTTTACTCACAGTTTTTCCGATTAATATTGTCTGCAGAAACATAGGCTACAGAACACTTAATAATCTAATTGTATTTAGCTTGGCAGTTAGTTCCTCAGGTAGCACTAGTTTATAAGGCCCAATATTGATTAAGATCAATATTGGCTTAATTGGTAGGTAGTTAACCCTAATGTTCAGGAGGTACTGGCAAGAGCGAGTGCAAATAATGTAGATAAATAGATGAAAAATAAGAGTGTTAATTTTGGTGTTCACCCATGCCTTATTTGGTTTTTTTCGATAGATTTTGTTAGCTTATAACACTAATTTTAGTGATAGTATTTCCATGTGCTATGACAGAGATGCTCGATGTCGAGTCAAGTTTCAGGGTTAATTTAATTTGATGATTAAAGATAATCAAAGACAGTAAAACAAAAAAATCAGTCATATTTCAGCAAAAAACAAGTCAGAGTTATCGCCATAATATAGCTACTGTCGTGAGACTAAACATTAAATGTACTAGGTGTTTATTTTTACCTCAGAATAACAGTAATGAATGTCTTCTTTTAATATTACATAAAAACAAAGGCTTATTGCTTTATTTTGGTAACGCGTAACACTAAATATATTAATCTATGCTTTACAGTGAACAGAAGTAATGCCACAGGCAATATTTTTGCACTAATAAACAACAGCAATGAGTAAATACTGTTGTTTAGCAGAATAACCGAATGAGTCAAAGCTCTGGCCAGTTTTTTAGTGGCTAAATTAGCATCAGCGTAGATGTTGGCTAATATTACTAAACCTGTTAGTACTTAGCGGTTTGTAAACATTTATACAGAATATTTTTTCAGTGCAGAAAGTTTGTATCAACTATTGAATGAGGCATAAAATATTGCCGAAAATACCTCAGACAGATAAGGAAATTAAATTGGCTTTATAGTTATTTATCGCTGCAAGTCTATTCGTATAAATTATAGTTATAGGTTGGTGCGTGTAAAGTCTGTAGGCCTTGAATGCATTTGGCAAAGTCCGTGCTAGCGCTTTTTTGGTCCGGATTGATTATTTCAATAGATATAAGGGATGAATATGGCTAAAAAAGCACGTAATAGTAAAAGTAGCACGGCTAAGGTTGTTATCGGTAAGCCCAATAAAGGCATTAATTTACTTGCTTCTTCCTTGGGTCTGTCTGGTGTCAGGACGAAAAATCGCCAGCACCGAGTTAAACCAGGAGCCTTACCTGGTATTGAACATATTGCCGATGCTTCTACTGCCCCTGCACCTGACAGCATTTGTATTAGTTATATCGATTATTGTGCTAATCAACTAGAAACTGGAAGTGTTACTGATCTTGACGAATTTCTTGCTAAGCCAATGCCCGACTGGGTAACTGTCAGATGGATTAACATCAGTCCACCGCACCCTTATGTTATTAATCAATTTCGGCAACATTTTGAGTTTCACACACTAGCGGCAGAAGACGTTATGCATATTCCTCAACGTCCTAGAGTAGAGCTCTTCGACGATCATCTATTTGTGGTATTGCGTATAATGCAACTGATTCAAGCCGCACCTAGCCACATCAATAACATTGCAACGAGTAATGAACTAGATTCTGAGCAAGTCAGTCTTTTTCTTTATGATAATGTCTTGATCACCTTTCAGGAAAAAAAGGGTGATGTCTGGCAACCTATACGTGACCGACTGCAAAAAGATAACGTGCGCATTCGTAAAAATGGCACAGATTATCTGCTCTATGCACTACTTGATGCCATTGTTGATCATTGCTTTCCGGTGCTCGAACAATATGGTGATGTGCTTGAAGCGCTTGAACAGGTCACGCTGAATAACCCCTCAGTGGAAGTCTTGCACAGCATCCATAGTGTTAAACAGCAACTTGCCCTTTTACGACGTATTGTTTGGCCGATGCGAGAAGTTGTTGATCAACTCTATCGTGAGGAGGATGGACGCATCACTGATGCCACCAAACCTTATTTGCGTGATGTCTATGAGCACACAATTCAAATTGTCGAGGTTATAGAGTCCTATCGTGAGATGGCGAGTGGCCTGACCGATTTATACATGTCTGCCGTGTCAAATCGTATGAATGAAATCATGAAGGTGTTAACTATTATGGCCTCAGTGTTTATTCCATTAACCTTTATCGTGGGTGTTTACGGGATGAATTTTGAGTATATGCCGGAATTAACTTGGCGCTGGGCTTATCCAGCAATATGGTGTGTTTTTATCTTGCTTACCATCGCGATGCTATTTTATTTTTGGCACAAAGGCTGGATTGGCAAAAATTAGCTTATACCAATTTCATTAATTAGGTGGTCTACTTTATACGCAGGAAAAATGGCCAAATATAAGGCATTTATTTTAATAACTAGTCGTTCTAATTATTAAATAAATAACGCAGTAGTGGGTTATTTTAACCAGTAAAAATGATCAGATAATTAGTGAGGTTGGTATTAGGTTAACGTCAATACCATTTATTAATAAAGCTTAAGCTATATAAAAAATTAAAATCTCGTTTCTTGCATAAAAATATCAGATGTAAGTAGATTCACCAGAAAAAGCGAGCAGATAAATTTAGTAGTGGTTAATCCGTAACATTATTTGGGCTTAAATAGCTAAAAATCATCACAGAGGGTTAAACAACGACACCTGCGCCAATCATAAGACAGGCCAATAAAATATGGCCTGTCTTTTATCTATCGCGAAATAGTCATAAGGCTAGTCAGAGGCGGCTAAATTACGTAGCACATAATGTAATATGCCCCCATGTTGGTAATAACTAAATTCGTTTGGTGTATCAATGCGAATATTCGCATCAAAAGAGTGTTTACTGCCATCTTGAGCTGTGAGCGACACTTTCACTGTTTTTTGTCCTGCACTCACGGCTGGAATATTGAATTGCTCTTCCCCCGTGAGCTTTAATGACTCGGAACTATCACCAGGCATAAACTGCAATGGTAAAATGCCCATGCCGACTAAGTTAGAGCGATGAATACGTTCATAACTTTGTGCGATAACCGCTTTAACACCCAATAAAGCTGGCCCTTTAGCGGCCCAATCACGAGAACTGCCCGTACCATATTCTTTGCCGGCGATTACAATCGAAGCAACTTTTTGTTGCTGGTATTGCATGGCAGCATCAAAAACACTCATTTTTTCACCCGATGGCATGAGTCGAGTCCAACAGCCTTCGGTGCCTGGCGCTAATAAATTACGTAAACGCACATTGGCAAAAGTACCGCGCATCATCACTTCATGATTGCCACGTCTAGAACCATAAGAATTAAAATCTTTAGGCGCTACTCCAGCACTTTGTAAATATGCGGCCGCTGGACTATCTAACGCAATTGAACCGGCAGGTGATATATGATCTGTGGTGACACTATCGCCCAACTTTAACAAGCATCGGGCATTTTCAATCGGGTTAATATCCGGTATTTTAGCGGTAATATTGTCAAAAAATGGGGGTAGTTTGACGTAAGTAGAATCTGGCCAATCATACTTTTGGCTTTCTACTATATCTAGTGCTTGCCAGTCTTTATTACCGCTATAAACATCCGCATAACGTGAGATAAACATTGAACTGTCAATCACTTTTTCTATCACTTGTTTAATTTCCTGACTATCTGGCCAGATGTCATGCAAATAAACCGGCTTACCTGAAGTATCATTACCCAAAGATTCAGTCGTAATGTCTATCTTCATATTACCGGCCAATGCATAAGCAACCACAAGCGGCGGCGAGGCTAAATAATTGGCCTGTACTTCGGGGTGAATGCGTCCTTCAAAGTTGCGATTGCCTGATAAAACAGAGGTAACAGACAAGTCACCTTGATGAATGGCTTCGCTAATTTCTCTGGGTAGGGGACCTGAATTACCAATACACGTAGTACAGCCATATCCCACTAGCTGAAAACCAAGGGCATCTAAGTCTTCATTTAAGCCTGATTTTAACAAATAGTCGGTGACCACTTGTGAACCGGGTGCAAAACTGGTTTTCACCCAAGGTTTAACATCTAATCCCTTTTGTCTGGCATTTCTAGCTAACAAACCTGCGGCAATTAATACCGATGGATTCGAGGTGTTAGTACAGCTGGTAATTGCCGCAATTACCACTGATCCATGTTTTAATGAAAAATTTTCATCACCATACTGACAAGGCACGCCTGAATCTTCATCACTGGCAGGTAGCATTACTGACGGTTGTCCGCCTTCGCTTTCAAAACCACTTTCACTTTGGTTGGAATCAACTTGTTTGATGCCATTTTGTAAAGCCAACCAGTCACGATAAGCAAGGCCGGCTTGGTCTAATGAAATTCTGTCCTGTGGGCGTTTGGGACCCGCAATAGAAGGCACCACTTCATCTAGTTTTAACGATAATTTGCTGTGATAAACCGCATGCTGTTGCGATTCAGTACCCCACATATCCATCACTTTTAAATAAGTTTTAATGCGGTCAATATGCTCGCTGTCACGCCCGGTTAATTGCAAATAGTCTGTTGTTTGATGATCAATAGGAAAAATACCACAAGTCGCGCCATACTCGGGCGCCATATTGGCAATAGTGGCTCTGTCGGCCAAGGTCAGTTCGTTCACGCCAGCACCAAAAAATTCGACAAACTTACCTACCACACCGGCAGCACGTAACTGTTCGGTCACAGTTAACACTAAATCAGTGGCTGTAGTACCTGCAGGTAACTTGCCCGTTAATTCAAAACCGACTATTTTTGGCAATAACATGGTGACGGGTTGTCCTAACATAGCCGCTTCAGCTTCTATGCCGCCAACTCCCCAACCCAATACACCTAAACCATTAATCATGGTGGTATGTGAATCGGTACCAACTAAGGTATCTGGATAAAGTAAATTATCTTCATCTGGTTTTTTGAATACCACTCTGGCTAAATATTCCAGATTAACCTGATGGACAATACCGCGCCCTGGGGGGACGACTTTAAAGTTATCAAAACTTTGCTGGCCCCAGCGTAAAAACTGATAACGTTCACGATTACGTTGAAATTCAATGGCGGTATTTTGTTGCATCGCATCGGCTTGGCCGAATACGTCTACCATCACCGAATGGTCAATCACCAGTTCTACCGGATTTAACGGATTAATTCTTTCTGCTTTGCCACCCATTTTTACGATAGCATCACGCATAGCCGCCAAATCAACCACAGCTGGTACGCCAGTAAAGTCTTGCAAAATAACACGGGAAGGTACAAAGGCAATTTCGGTATCCTGCCAGTTGTCTACATCCCATTTGGCTAAGGTTTCAATATCCGCTTGTTGGACAAAGTCACTATCGGCATGACGCAATAAATTTTCCAAGAGAATTTTAGCGGCAAAAGGTAAACGTGAAAGATCATACTTATCTGCCAAACCATCAAAACTGTGGTAGTTGCAAACTTCACCGTTAATTTCAAGTTGCTTTAAACATTGTATCGACTTGGTCATTAGTAGTTATCTCCATTTAAAAGCATTAGTTCGATTGGTATAACGCATCACATTAGATTAGTAAATCTACAGTAACAATACTAGACTAAAAATATAGTGGATAAGTCATAAAACAGGTTTGAATTTAACATATCAGCATGAGTAAAGGCAAAGGTAGGGGGAGGAGTTAGACTCTCAAGGTTAACATTAATGGGTGATACCGCAGCCGCTTTTGTTGCTTTGCCACAAATTCCGCCAAGAAACAGAACTTGGTATTCAAAAGGCAAGTGGGTGCATTTTGCTAAAATTGCCTTTGAGAAGTACTTTCTTTATAAAATACGTCACGGCTCTACATCGCCTGTTGACGAAAAATACCTATTAAAAGCTTTGGGTATTGTGCATTTGGTTGAACCGAAAGCAAAGAATACGATGAACAGTAATACTTACTTACGGTTATTTTTGTGCTGTGATTTATCATCATTGATTATCTTGGATGGTGACTATTGTGACTACTTTGAGTAAGGTAATTGAGTAAGGTAATAAATAGGAGAAGTACCATGCTAAGTCGTGATATTTGAGCAGCCAAACATGGTTTATAATATAACCTCTACAAGAGAGGTTATATTATTGTTGTTGGATTTTAGCTCAGTAACGACAAGCTAATAGGGTAGTGATCAGAAGAGTGAATATGTGTATGTACGTGCGCATCGACAACCGTTAATCCGCGACAGTAGATATGGTCAAGGTGCTGAAATAAATGCTTTAGTCTTGGCTGACGCTTCATTTTTACTTCATTTAACGAAAATAACCTGGTGAGCTGATTAAAATATTTCAATCTTTTACTATTCCAGGTATTAAAATCTCCGGCCATTAATATCGGCCCGTCATGATGTTCAAGCGTGCTAAACACTTGATCTAAATGTGATTTGAATTTTTCTAAAGAAACAAAATTGATAATATGGGCATTGACCACCAATAACGACTGCCCAAGGGTATGTAATGGATATACGCTTGCCAATAACATTTTTTTTGTTTTAGAAATAGGTTCACTGTGCTCAGACACTGAATAATAATGTCTTTTTGCCGCAACTGTCGATCCGGTTTTAACACCCGTTTCTATGTTGGTTTTTATGTTTTTAAAACTACGGGCCATAATCCACTGATGTTGCAACGAGGCTTTAAAATGGCTGTCGAAGGGCGAGTTGATAATAGCCTCCTGCAAGAGAATTAAATCTTTTTCGCGCATTAGTGTTATAAAATCGTCTTGCCAGCCTTTTTTTTGGCATTTAAAAACATTCCACATCAATATCTCTATGTTTGGTCCCAATACCTGCTTAGAGGCGCGGCCCATAATTTTCAGCGATTCCACTTTGCTATATCGACCTTTAATCATGAAAAAACCCTCTTTAATAAAATTTATGACCGTGAGGTTTTGGTTCTAGTTACAAATAAGGTGAAAACAAACGAAATAAGTTGTTGCGAATTTTTTTGTAGATTGGCAAGTTATTAAATTCGCTTGCAATAACGGGTGTAGTATTTTGCTTTTTTAAGGCAAAAAAGGCGGTCAGTTTTGCATTGAGATTCACATCATAGCATTCTAGGTTGATTTCAAAGTTGAGCTCGAGACTTCTGGCGTCCCAGTTGCTGGATCCTATAAACGACCAAATGTCATCAATGATCACAATTTTACTGTGGTCAAAAGGCCTTTGGTTTTGGTATATCTTTATACCGTGTTTTATTATTCTTGAGAAATTTGCTGCCATTACCCAGTCTACAAAAGTAATGTCGCTGTGCTCAGGCACAATAATTTCGATTGACACGCCACGCAATGCGGCGGCGTGAAGAGAAGTCATTAATGTTTGGTCAGGGATAAAATAAGGTGTCATTATTTTTACACTCTTATTTGCGCAAACTAAGGCATTAATTAATGTCCACCTGACTCTGTTATGGTGTTCATCGGGCCCATCTTGTATGACTCGAGCAATAACAGAATGACTATTTTTTTGCTCAGCAGTGTTTGGCTGCCAGTAGGGAAAATTAATGTGCTCGCCGGTGGCAAAAAACCAATCTTCGATGAATACTTGACTAATTTGGTCAATCACTGGACCGGTAACTTTAAAGTGAATATCATCAATGGGGTGTATTGCCGCTTTAATGATATTATTTTTACTGATGTTTATGCCCCCCATGTAGGCTACTTCACCATCTATACACAGTGTTTTTCGGTGATTTCTTAAGTTAATAAAGCGAAAGCTGGTAAGGGAAATAGCGGGTAAGAAACGAGCCGTTTTTACCCCCATTTTTTTTAAGGCACGGTCGACTTTCTGCCAACTATAGCCAATACCAATTCCGTCCAGTAAAACATTTACCGTTACACCTCTTTGGTGCGCTTGAGCTAAAGCGTTAACAAATTGGCGACCCAGTGAATCGTAAGCAAATATATAACTCGATAAAACAATATAATTCTTAGCGTCATCAATAGACTGGATCATGGTTGGGTAAGCTGTATCGCCATTAATCAGTGGCTCAACGCTGTTATTAGCCAGGTAATTAACGGGGTGAATAGTATGAGCCGCGATAATGGCTGAATGCCAATTTTTAGGTAACTGGTGAAATTTAATGGTTTTTTCTGTTGAGCAGAAGTCTTGCTTAAGTGTTGGAGGGTGTTTTTTTTGTGCTAAACGCTGGATACGATTTATGCCAAACAACCAATAAAATAGGCTGCCAATAACCGGCGAAAGTATGACAAGACCAATCCAAGCCAGTGATGTGCGTTCGTTTTCTTTGAACAGAAGTACATGTATCGATGTTATAAAAGATAAGCTAATATGAAAAATAACTATGATGGTTACCCAGTGGGTGCTGAGCCATTGAACCAATTCTTCAAATATTTGCATAAAGACCAACCCAAATAATACGCTGCTAAATCAGCTGTTTAATTAATCGTGGAAAACCAAAGTGCTTAAAGACTATTATAACCAAGTGGCAAGCTATTTAATGGCAAATTTTGATGCTAATTTTATGCTCTTAACCATGTTTTTAACGACAGCCGCTGCCATTGTTTATTTCATCATAATAAGTTATGTCATTACACAAATGGATTCACGATACTTTGTCCGAAACAACTTAAGCCATGAAAACCTAGCTGATAAAAATATAGCTCATAAAAATAAACTTGGAAAAAATAGCTCTGCTGTTGATACGAATGAAACTTCGCGCTTAACACCCATAAATCGCAGCGTAAGCTTGATGATCAACATAGTGAAGATTATGGTTGGGCTATTCTTGTTAATCTGTGGGCTGGTGATGTTAGTTTTACCGGGTCAAGGTCTACTCACCATGTTGATGGGTCTGAGCTTGATGCCGTTTCCAGGTAAAAACAAGCTTGAACAAACCATTATTGCACGTAAGTCGGTGAGGTATTCCTTAAATTGGATTCGAATGAAAGCCAATAAAAAGCCTTTTATTTTTTAGTAAACGCCAATAAATTCATTAAAGGTTCAACTGTATTTCAACATAAGCCATCAGGATAAATGTTTAACAACGGCGAACTTGCTTGCGCGGTAGTGGCCTATCGGCAATTTTAATGATGTTGTTATTACTAAGGTATTACTAAGGCATTGCCAAGGTTATTAGCCATTTTATGACGTATGCAAAACATTTCAACAGCTTACTTAGTTTGATGAGTATAAAACAATAAACTTGTAAAACAGTGAGCTAACCTTCCCAATTAACTTAGTGCAGCTTTTATTGAGCTAACGCAAAGAACTATCGCAAATACTACCCTATAATTATTTTACTAAGTACTTAGTATTAACAGACAGCTGTCAGTAAGCCGTTGTCTGTATGGAAATTTGTTATCAGGAGATCAATATGATTCAACTATATTACAAGCGCGGGTATTTTGGTTTGCCTTATCAGCGGCTCTATGGTTGTTTTAATCACAAGTTTAACTCACCTGAGCATAGCGATAACATACCCCCTTTGGATGTTAACCAGCCTAATAAAAATGCTGCAGCGTTTTATGAACAGTAAAAATAAAACCTCACAAAGTACTGATATAACCTTGTCTGAGCAAAGGTCTGAGCAAAAGTCAGAGAAAAAAAATGACCAAAACACTGACCAGAGCTATGATCAAAAATGCGAGCCCAAAAAGCCAGCCACAGCAATTAAAAATACGGGCCGTGTGATAGCTGTGCGAGGCAGTGTAGTAGATATAGCATTTTCGGATCAGCTTCCCCCCATACGTTCCTTATTGCATGCGGGCGAGAATAATCAAATTTCAATCGAAGTTTTTTCACAACTTGATACCCGTCGTGTGCGGGGGATTGCCCTAACACCTACCCAAGGTTTAGCTCGTGGCATGTTAGTACAAGACACGGGAGCGCCGTTACAGGCCTTAGTAGGTAAAGGTATTTTGTCTCGTATGTTTGATGTTTTTGGTAACGTGATTGATCGCGAAGCACCACCGAACGACGTGCAGTGGCGTTCAGTTCACAATGTGCCACCAAGCCTAGACAAACGCGCGACTAAAAGCGAAGTGTTTGAGACCGGTATCAAGGTAATCGATGTTTTAATGCCCCTTGAGCGCGGTGGTAAAGCTGGCTTGTTTGGTGGTGCGGGTGTTGGCAAAACGGTATTGCTGACAGAAATGATTCACAACATGGTTGGACAACATGCGGGGGTCAGTATCTTTTGCGGTATTGGTGAACGCTGTAGAGAAGGTGAAGAACTCTACCGAGAGATGAAAGCGGCCGGCGTTTTAGACAACATGGTAATGGTGTTCGGCCAGATGAATGAGCCGCCAGGAGCGCGTTTTCGGGTGGGTCATGCGGCGTTAACCATGGCGGAATACTTTCGTGATGATGAACACCGTGATGTTCTGTTACTGATTGATAATATATTTCGCTTTATTCAGGCAGGTATGGAAGTGTCTGGTTTGATGGGGCATATGCCCGCTCGACTCGGTTATCAGCCGACCATGGGTACCGAGTTGTCACAACTAGAAGAGCGTATTGCCAATACTGGCAGTGGAGCGATCACCTCAATTCAAGCGGTATATGTTCCCGCAGATGATTTTACTGACCCTGCTGCAGTGCATACCTTTTCGCACTTATCTGCCTCAATTGTGTTATCGCGTAAACGTGCCAGTGAAGGGCTATATCCAGCTATCGATCCGTTACAATCTAATTCAAAAATGGCTACTCCTGGCATTATTGGTCAGCGACACTATGACTTAGCACAAAAAATACGCAGTACTTTGGCGCAATACGCAGATCTTAAAGATATTATTGCCATGCTTGGCATGGAACAGCTGTCACCCGAGGATCATAACGTGGTGGGGCGTGCTCGTCGACTGGAACGTTTTCTTACTCAGCCTTTTTTTACTACAGAGCAGTTCACTAGTATGCCGGGTAAGTTGGTGAGTTTAAGTGATGCCTTAGATGGTTGCGAACGCATACTCCAAGATGAGTTTAAAGATACACCAGAAAATGCGCTGTATATGATTGGGGCGATTAGTGAGGCTAGTGAAAAGGTTAAACAACTACCCGTGGAGCAAACTGCAGAGAATAAAAACAAGATGGCAAAGGAGGCGGCAGATGCAAGCAGCCCAGATGAAGCTTAAGGTTTTATTACCCTATAAGGTGTTTATTGAGCAAGCCCAAGTCATGCGTATTATTGCGGTGACAAACGAGGGTGCATTTGGCATTTTTCCGCACCGACTTGACTGTGTTATCGCACTATCTGCAGGAATATTAGTCTTTGAAACCCAAGGAGCTGATGAAGTCTACATTGCCGTTGACGAAGGTATATTGGTTAAGACAGGTTTTGAGGTACTGATTTCAGTGCGTAATGCAATTGCTGGCACAGCACTGGCTGATTTACGTGAGGCCATAGAACAAAAATTTATAAAACTTGACGAACAAGAGCAAAAATTGCGCTCGGTACTGGTAAAAATTGAAAGTGGTTTTATACGTCGCCTAGTGACCTTTAAGCAGGAAAGGTAATTGTGATGCCTGATAAACCCAAACCTAAACTTAAAGCTGAGTTAAATGCAGCGCAATTGGCTGATGTTAAGTTAGCTAACACTAAAATATCTCAAGCTAAGCACCGCGACACTAAGTTTAGTCAACAGGTTGGTGATATGGCCACACGAAAACTTAAAGCGCAGCGACATGTTAATCAAACCGTGTGGTCTGGCCTAGGTATGATGGGGCTAGTGGGCTGGTCGGTGGCAATACCAACACTACTTAGCGCCGCATTAGGCATTTGGTTAGATAAGCATTATCCAAGCGAAAACTCTTGGACATTAACCTTACTCATTATCGGTTTATGCCTTGGCTGTTTTACCGCTTGGCGCTGGGTCGATAAGGAATATAAAGAGATTCACCGAGATGAGGACGAAAATAATGATGATTGATAACCTAGAGGGATTATTTGCCTTGCTAGTTGGGGCAATGCTTGGCGTATTCTATTTTGCAGGGCTTTGGTGGACTGTGCGTCAGCTTGGCTCAAGTCAATATGTTGCGCTGTTATTTGTCTTTAGCCTGTTTTTTCGAACCAGTACGGTCATTGTTGGTTTTTATTTAATCCTTGGTGACAACTGGTTACGTTTGGTGGCTGGCTTAGTCGGTTTTATGGTGGTGCGCTTTTTGGCAACGCGATACTCTGACAACAGTACTGAAAAAAGTATTCACAAAAAACCTCAAAAAAACCTAAGAGAAAACAAGCCGTCAGAGCCAGTACAAAAGCAAACAGCCTATGGCAGTAATTTATGAACCTTAGCCCTGATCAAATCATTTTCTGGCAACTGGGGTTTATAAAACTCAACGCTACTATAGTTTCCACTTGGGCGGTGATCTTGGTGTTGGTACTGAGCTCGATGCTGATTACCCATAAGCTAAGCACCCATTTACATCGTTCTCGCTGGCAAAATCTGCTTGAAGTCGTAGTGATTAATATCAGTAAACAAATCGAAGACGTTGGCTTAAAGCACCCTCACCATTACTTAGCTTTTCTCGGTTCACTGTTCTTATTTATTGCTATTTCTGCCTTGGGTACTGTCTTTCCAGGTTTTGAACCCGCGACAGGTTCACTCTCGACCACAGCGGCGCTGGCGCTATGTGTTTTTATCGCGGTGCCACTATACGGTATTCAAGAACAAGGCCTAGCTAGCTACCTTGCTTCTTATACTAAGCCCACTTTTATCATGCTACCTTTTAACATTATCAGTGAAATATCTCGTACGCTCGCTCTGGCCGTACGTCTTTTTGGCAACATGATGAGCGGTGCCATGATCATCGGTATTCTTGTCAGTATTACGCCTTTTTTGTTTCCCATAGTGATGACCGTACTTGGCTTGCTGACGGGTATTGTGCAAGCTTATATTTTTTTTATTTTAGCCACTGTCTATATCGCTGCGGCTACTAGCACAATAAAACCTAAAGCCAATGGCAGTTAGACAATGCATAAACAACTAGGATTAACTTTGGAGAACTTATGGACAGCATGACTATAATTGCGGTGGTATCTATTATCACTGCTGGGATTACTATTGCTATTGGTGTTGTCGGCCCGTCGCTTGCTGAAGGTAAGGCAGTGGCGGTTGCGCTGTCTTCTCTGGCTCAGCAGCCCGACGCATCGGCAACCATCACCCGGACATTATTCGTTGGTTTGGCAATGATCGAATCTACTGCCATCTATTGTTTTGTCGTTTCGATGATTTTGTTGTTCGCCAATCCATTTTGGAATTATGTGCTTGCTGCTCAGGTGGTAGGGCCATAAATTATGCTTATTGATTGGTTTACCGTGATTGCGCAAGTAATCAATTTTCTGATACTCGCGTGGTTACTAAAGCGCTTTTTATATCGACCTATTCTCAATGCGATTGACGCTCGTGAAAAGCGCATTGCTAGTGCGCTTGCTGATGCGGATAAAAAAAGTGTTGAAGCCGAGCAGCAGCGTAATGAGTTTGTGCATAAAAATGCTGTGTTTGATGCCCAACAGACAACGCGCACCAATCAGCTTAGCGCTGAGGTAAAAACTGAGCGTGCGCGTTTATTCGACGAGGTTAGACAAGAATCAGACGACTTACGTGTAAAACTTCAGCTTGCAGTTAAAAATGAGCAACTAAGTTTGCAAGATGCACTTAGCCAGCGCGCACGTGAAGAGGTGTTTAACATTGTTCGCAAGGTACTTAATGATTTAGCACAAGTAAGTTTAGAAGAACAAATAGTTTTAGTGTTTCTTCAACGTTTTAAAACAATCAGCGTTGAAGAAAAGGCAGCCTTTAAATTGGCATTTCAATCATTGATGCCAACCAATAAAACCCCATTGGTCGTGCGTACAGGCTTTACTTTAACTGTGGAACAGCGTGCGCTGATTGAAAGCACGATTAAACATACCCTTGGCTATGACGATAACGATGTAATAGCCTTTGCATTTGTCATCGATTCAACTGTCGTTAGTGGTATTGAAATCAGTGCGAATGGCCAAAAAGTAGCCTGGAGTATCAGTGATTACCTTTCCTCCTTGGCTAAGGGGGTGGATCAAATATTACAAAGTTTAGTTCATGTTGAAAGCAAAGCGCAAAGTAATAGTGAAGGCAATAACTTAGATAACAGCTTAGATAATAGCCAAATCAATGATAAAGCAAAGAATCAAAGCGAAACTGCTGTTATTACTGATGCTAATGATGCAATACCCACCAATAAAACTGAAAAGGGCCGTAATGAAACCTGAGGCTGATTTTATCAAAGCAAGCTTGTTACAAACAACCTTTGATGATGTTTTTTCAAGCATGGCAAAAGCAAGGGCAGCTTTTACGCCACCATTTCAGGCCAAAGAAGTCGGTAATATTATCCGCATCACAACGGGCATTGCCATAGTTTCAGGTTTGCCTAACGTAGGTTTTGAAGAGTTACTTAGCTTTCCAGGTGGTATCTCTGGTATTGCCTTTAATGTTGATGAAAATGAAATCGGTGTTGTGCTGCTTGGTGATTATTGGCATTTGCAGGTGGGTGATGAAGTTGAGCGCAGAGGTAATGTGGTTGATGTACCTGTGGGCGATGCACTGATCGGGCGTATCATTAATCCGATTGGTGAACCGCTAGACGCTAAGGGAAAGTTACTGACTAGCACACGCCTTCCTGTTGAACGACCATCTGCGCCTATTATGGATCGTGCACCGGTCAGTGTACCCTTGCAAACGGGTATCAAAGTTATTGATGCCCTTGTGCCTGTTGGGCGTGGTCAGCGAGAATTAATTTTGGGTGACCGCCAGACGGGTAAAACAGCGATTGCCCTTGATACTATTTTAAACCAGAAAGATCAGAACGTACTCTGCGTGTATTGTGCCATTGGCCAGCGTGCTTCAGGTGTGGCTAAAGTTATTGCAACGCTACGCGAAAAAGGTGCGTTAGCTTACACTATAGTGGTGGTTACTGAAGGTAATGAGCCGCCGGGACTTGCCTATATTGCCCCTTATTCGGCAACAAGCATCGCCGAGTATTTTATGCAAAAGGGCCGCGATGTTTTGATTGTTTATGACGATTTGACTCATCACGCGCGTGCCTATCGCGAACTGTCTTTATTGTTGCGGCGCCCGCCTGGTCGCGAGGCATTCCCGGGTGATATTTTTTATATTCACTCTCGCTTACTGGAACGCGCAACGCATTTGCGTGCAGAGCTTGGCGGTGGCTCCTTGACGGCATTGCCTATTATTGAAACCGAAGCGCAGGATATCTCCGCCTACATTCCAACTAATCTTATTTCTATTACCGATGGCCAAATTTATCTCTCACCATCATTGTTTGAACTGGGTGTTTTGCCGGCGGTTGATGTAGGAAAATCTGTATCACGTGTTGGTGGTAAGGCACAAAACGCTGCCTACCGTGCGGTAACAGCTAACCTAAAACTGGCTTATGCACAATTTGAAGAGCTTGAAGCCTTTGCCCGCTTTGGCGCTAAACTCGATGACAGCACACTAAAAATTATCGAACATGGTCGGCGCATTCGTGCCTGCCTGAAACAGTCGGAATTCAGTCCTGTTTCTATGGTTGAACAAATTTCTGTTCTTCTCGCTTTGACCGCTAAGCTATTTGATGACATCCCACTAGCAGATATGACGTCTGCCGAACATCTAGTCCGCGTTTCAGCAGCTGAAATTCCTGTTGAGATAACAGAGCGATTACAAAGTGTTAAAACATTAAGTAAGGAAGATAGAGCGAGTATTATTGAGCTTGCGCGCGATGCATTGATCACACTTTTTCCGAGTGATAGGCCCAGTAACTCAAGCAGTGATTCGGCGAGTGACTTGCCTGATAATTCAGTTAATGACATACCCAAGGATGAAAAGCTAAAGCAATAAAGTAAAATTGCTTAGCGTAGTTTTAATTAATGATCCTTTATAAGTTAATAACTATAAAGGATCAACGATGCAGAGCGAAAGATAAGTAATTATTTATGAGTAATAAAACATGACCGACAGTGTTGCTAGTCTACGGCGAAAAATCTCCAGTACAGAAGAACTTAAGTCTGTGGTAAGTACCATGAAGGCTATGGCATCTTCAAGTATTAGCCAATATGAGCATGCTGTGAGCTCACTTGATGATTACTATCGTACCGTGCAACTTGGGCTAATTGCTTGTTTTCAACGACACAACTCGCCTAATGTTATAAAAATCAGCAATCAACAAGAAAGGCTTGGTGTGGGCGTGATCGTGTTTGGCTCAGATCAGGGGCTAGTGGGGCAATTTAATGAAGTGATGGCAGAATTTGTTACTAGCACTTTGGCAACACTATCAGCGCATAAAACAGGGCATAAAGTTGTTTGGGCTGTAGGCGAACGTATAAAGTCGCGTTTAGTTGATACCCATTGGGCTGAAAATGAAGTCACACTTAAAGACGACTTTATACTACCCAATTCAATTAATGCTATAACGGCATTGGTGGCTGACATATTGACTGAAATTGAAGCACAGCGTGAACTAGGCACAATAGATCAAGTTTATCTTTTTCATCATCGTCCTCAAGTAGATTCTATTTATAAGCCAGTGAGTCAACAGTTATTGCCCTTGAGTGAAAGCTTACAAAAAAATTTCACTGATATTAAGTGGCCGACGAATAATCTACCTGAAGTGCTACCTGAACGAGATAAAACCCTAAGAGCATTGGTACGTGAATACCTTTTTGTTAGCTTGTTCAGAGCGTGCGCAGAGTCATTGGCAAGCGAAAATGCTAGTCGTCTTGCGGCGATGCAACGAGCAGAAAAAAATATCGAGGAACAACAGAATGATTTGAATCTAAGCTTTCATCGCCTACGCCAAAGCGATATAGATGAAGAGTTATTTGATGTGGTCTCTGGCTTTGAAGCCTTGAGTGATAGTGATTAAAATAATGAATTAGCGTGAAGGATTATTAATTTCAATAGGTATAAAGCAAGCTATTATTCATTTAATGCTTACATGGCAAAGTGAATGTTTCGGGTTATTATTTTCTGGGTAACGAGGGCATCATGGCAATGCGTCGTCAAAATTAAGGAAGATTGAGTTTATATGGATTATGAACAAAATAATAAGACTGGGAGAATATCCTTGTCATCACAACAAAGCATTCTTTTTTATTCGATCATTACGGGTGTTTTGGCCGCTTGTTTAATTGCCTTCATAGTTGTTTCTATAGAATCTCAAGGCCGTGCACACATTAATCGTTTGTCGCAGAGTACGGCTAATGGCATAGCTTCGTTACTTAAAGACGACTTGAAAAACCGTATAATAACCCTGACAGAATTTGCCAAGTCATCTCGACTTACTTCAACTCTAACAGATGACGACTGGCACACCATTAGCAAAAATTTGTATGATACGCGTGGTGGTTATCAAGTCATTGCTTGGATTGGTAACGACTACCATATTGGCAGAGTCAAATCATTTGAGGGTAACAAAACCAACCAAAACCTCAACTTGGCGCTTAACCCTAAGACTTTATCTGCCGCATTTAAAGCACAACCAAAAGGTGAGTCTGTTATTACTATGCCATTGAGTTCAATTCGTGGCGGGGCGATCGGAATATACACGCCAATATTTGATAATAAGTCACTAAATGAACCATTGGCAGGCTTTATTAGTAGCTTACTTTTTTTCGACGTTTATATAGCTGCAATCCTGCCTTCGTATTTACTGATGGAACATGATTTTTCACTCTATATTGACGGCCAAGAAATATATTCAGACCAAACAACCCCCACAATAAATACTAGCCATTGGCACAGCCAAGCAAATTTTAAATTTCAGCAGCAAATTTGGCAAATTGACATAGTACCCACATCTGAATTTTTAAATCGCTCACATTATTGGATGATAGGCACTTTATTTTTGCTGGGTTTTTTGCTGAGTGTCTTTGTTACCTTGGCGGTATACACAGCGTTAACGGCAAGAAATAAAACTAAAATCATCATAGATGAACGCAACAAAGTAGGACATTTATTGAAAAACCTACCTGGCATGGCATACCAAGCTTATGACAAACCTAACGGACCCATGATGCTAGTCAGTGAAGGTTGTGAGGTGTTAACGGGTTACGCTAAGCACGACTTTGAGTCTCATCGTGTTTTATGGCGCAGGGTTGTACACCCAGACGATTACCAGCGGGTATATGAAATTATTAGGCAAGCGGTCAGTGAGAAAAAATTTTACGAATTTGAATATCGTATAATATGCAAAAACAAGTCGGTTCGTATCGTATGGGAAAAAGGCGAAGCGGTTACCTCACTGTTAAACAATGAAACTATTCTCGAGGGTTATATCACAGATATTACCGATATTAAAAACACTAATAAAGCCCTTATACGCAGTCATAAATTTTCTGATGCTATTGTAAATTCAGTGGTTGAAGCTGTGATTACCATAGATCATAAAGGCGCTATAAAAAGCTTTAATAACGCTGCGCAACGCATGTTTGGTTATACCTTTGATGAAGTGAAAAATATCAATGTAAAACTCTTGATGCCAAGCGCTTATGCAAATCACCATGATCAATATTTAACCGACTACATACGTAACAACCAAAGTAGTATTATTGGCCTTGGACGAGAGTTAGACGCCAAGCGTAAGGATGGCAGTATATTTCCCATTCATCTTTCAATAAATGATATTCAATGCCATGAAGATAGAATGTTTGTTGGTTTAATCAGAGATATTACTCAGCAACGGGTCATTGAAGATCAAAGACGCATGCACATTGAACAAATGGCTCATGCCGATAGATTGAATTCATTGGGGGAAATAGCGGCTGGTATTGCGCACGAGGTCAATCAGCCATTAACCGCTATTTCATTATTTTCTCAATCGGGTAAAAGTCTGTGTAATAGCGGTAAGTTCGAAAAATTACCGGAAATATTCGAAAAGCTGAATCAACATTCACACCGAGCCGGTGCCGTGCTTGAGCGCATGCAAATCATGACAAAACAGGGGGCAAGGCAAAAAGAATTACTTGATTGCAATACGTTAATTGACGAAGTAGCAAAATTAGCCGAACACGATGCTCGTATGCGTGATATCAATATTAAGATAAGCCACAGTAGTGAAAAATTAATTGTATTGGTTGATCTCGTACAAATACAGCAAGTCTTGTTAAATTTATTGCGCAATGGCATGGAAGCTATGCAGTCTATCGATTTTAAAAATGGCAGTGTTATTGAAGTAAGGACTCAGTTAACCGCTATTGAGAGCATTAAAATATCAGTTGTTGACAGCGGATGTGGTTTGTCTAGCAGTATGCTAGATAAGTTGTTTTCAGCATTTTCTTCAACAAAAAAGAATGGCATGGGTATCGGGCTTTCTATTTCAAAAAGTATTATTGAAGAGCACGGCGGCACCATTCATTATACTAAAAATATTCCTGTCGGCTCAGTATTTTACTTTATGCTACCCCTTGTTGAGAATGACTACTTAATTGAGGATAGTTCGCTGACCAATGCAAGTTATTTTCAATCTTGAGTTTGTTTATCCTCATCAAGAGCTGGCTCAATATGAACAGTGGTATCGACAATGTTAAACTGCGTTGCTAAAAGGCCTTCGATTTTATCTGCAAGTTCGTGTGAGGTAGCTAAAGAAAGGTTCAAGTCAACTTTAATGGTGATATCAGCAAAGTTAGCCTCGCCATCATTACGGGTACGTACCAATTTAACTGATTTTACTTCGGGGAGCTCTGTTACTGTGCGCGCAATTTTAGCTTGGTTTAACAGGCTTTTATCAACCAGTATTGGAATGGATTGTACAAATAGCTTGTAAGCCAAAAACATAATAATAAAAGCAACGGCAATAGCAAAAACTGTATCAAGCCAATAGTATCCGCGTGCTGCTAATTGCCAGCCAATGATAACGGTAATAGAAGTCAGTACATCACTAAATGTGTGACTCGCATCTGCCTGTAATAAAGTCGAATTTAATTTTTTTGCCCAAAAAGACTCCCACAAAGTAAGGCCAGTATTAAGCCCTAAAACAATAAACATTACCCCTAAGCCAATCGAGCTATTTAACACGGGCTCACCAAAGCGGCTAGCGGCTTGAACAATAACTTCAATGGCAACAACACTGAGCAAAGTTGCTAGAAAAAATATCGCTAAAGGCACAAATTTTTTATGACCATATTGATGATCTTCATCAGGCGGTTGTTCAGATTGATTGATCGCAAACCAGGCAACAATATTGTTTGCTATATCGGTTAATGAGTGGAGTGCATCAGCTAATATTGCTGTTGAGTAGGTAGAAAAGCCAACAGCTAATTTGATCATCATCAATAAGAAGTTAATAACCCCTTCAATAATTAATACTTTTTTAATGTTCAACGTTCACCAACTTTTAAGCTAGATTAGATATCCATAAAGCTATCAAAAATTATTGATATTCGGTTTGTAGACAGATTGTGTTTTAAAAATTAACTTCATTTTATCATCAGCTTAAAATTAAAATTAAATCCAGTAGTCTGCCATGACGAGTTATTTACTATATTTTTATAGATAATCTCAAAATATCATCCATCAATTTTTCAGCTGAAAGCCTCTACCATTGCCAGATTAAAAACAGCTAAAGACTACAGAAAGTTGCCAAACAGGCAAAAGACAAAGGCTAGCGTTTTAAAGCTAGCTGTTGAGTAAATTAATAACTAGCCTAAAAGTCTATGGCACAGATTATTATGTTGGCAAAAAAGTCTATGTAGTAATGCGCCATTGATATGACTGTGTCTTGAGGGTCAATAAAATGGTGCATGCTGAACCGACATTACTAAAAAACAACGTACTGCTTCAGCGCTATAATATCTTTGTTTATTAGGTAAATATTTACCCGCCTAGTTCATGGTAATTTCATCTTTAGTCTGCTTTATGTATTTCTTTATAAAGCATATTGACCATCGCCATTATTTTAAAATGATGGGTTTTTAATTTATGATGTAATTCTTTTTGCTGTATGTGTATCTTCCGCTCGTTTTTATGCATTGGGGCTGATTTTTTCTCCACGGTTTTACTCTCGCTACTGAAATTATCTTCAGTATTTCTCATGATTTTTTCGTGTTCATGAGCAACTTTAGCTTGAGCTTGAATAGCCTGACTATGCTCGATCAATATTGATGTTTGTTGCTGCATGGTTTCTTCTATGGCGACTAGTTTAGTCAGCGCTTTTTGGTGCTCTTTTGTCCAATACTTTATCTCATCTAGCCATAAAGCATGTTCAGAGTTCCATTGACTGTGCTCTTGGTGGGCCGCAAGGTGCTGCTCTGTTATGATAGTTTGTGCCTGTTCTCTAAGGCTCTTGGTAAACGCTACTAATTCTACTGTATTTGAATTAGCGATACTTTGTAACTTGTCCCAAATTGAACTATTTACAAAAGCCAGTTCCAACTTTATTTGTTCTTTATAGGCTTCACCTGCGCCTTCGAATGCTTCACCTAACATTCGAAAGTTATCTTTTAAGTCTTTGCTAGCTTCCTCAATTTTATCTTTGCTAATTTCCTTGGCATCTTTGAGCTTCTCTTCTGCGGCATGAAAAGCCTGCTGTAAAGTTTTACCTTCTGTTATCACAAAGTCTTCGATGGCATCAACCATTGCTTTATAACTGACTTGTAATTCTGTTTTTTGCTCATTTTTTTTCATGGTGAGTTACCTTTAAAAATTGACTATAAATTAATATGATAATTACTCAAACCCACGTCATATACTATTCGGTATTATACTTAATGAATTGTGGAAACTACTTAACGTGATTAATAGACTTAGCCAAAGGGCTATCACTTGTTTAGTTTCCGGCAGTCTACAAACAAAGGGGAGAGCTGATATATAAACCTTAGTATCAAGTTTGAAGTACAACAATTACAGCCGACTGTCGGTATAACAGATTAATAAAGTGCAAATAACGTTTGGTTATAATTATCATGCGAGAGCCAAGGGTTACTTTCTCGTTTGATCCCCTTATTATCTTTGGCTGATATCGGCAAAAATTATCGATTTACTTTGTGGCAATTGGTACAGCCACCAGAAACTTTGCCTGCAAAATAATAATTTGGCTCTTGAAGAGCGGCAGCGGCCTTTGCTTGGTCAATAGCCGCGACAAAGTCTTGCATGTGATCTTGCATAAACGGGTGATTTCCTCCTGCTTCTCCTGTAATTAATTTAGCGGCAGTCCTTCCCATGTTTTGTAATGCTTGCAGTACTTGCTGGCGCTGGTCCTTCGCACCATCTTGAGTGGGTTCATAACCCTTAATGAGTGCTTTATCGAGTAATAGCATTTGCTGCGATAATCTAGCCATGTCAGATCTAAGCTCAGCGGGTTCAGTGTATTTAAAACCCGGAGGGTAGGTTATCTTACGCATAGACTCTGCAAATTTACTGCTGCAACCCGCTATGGTTAAACTCACGACAACGACAATGCCCACAGACCAAAAAACGCTTGATTTATTCATAGTTATAAACTCCATTAACACTCAGTTGTTGACTAATTTTATAGAGTGATTTCAATTAAACTAATCAATTCTATTCAGTCTAGCTTTTAAAAGTTTATTTTCCTGTTCGAGCTTTTTCTTCTCTTTCATTAAATCTATGACTAAGCTAATGGCGACCCAGTCAATTAAAAGTTGTTGGTTCAATTTAATGGCTTTTTTGATCCAATGAGCACTCTCCAAATCGAAAATCCATTCTGAATCTTGACTGTCTGATATAGGTGCAGCAATGCCGTATTCAACCATTTCTATTATGATGCATTTTTCAATTCCGGCTATTTCACACAATTCATTGACTGAAATATGTAAGCTTATGTCTGTCATTTTGGCTAACTCCACTCTGTTCTGGGGTTATACTTTTCTACTTCAGCAAGTTGTTGCCATAACTGTTTTGTTTCATCGGTAGTTGATGGCGGAATTACAATTTTGATGACGGTGATCAGGTCCCCCTGACCGGACTTACTATTGAGCCCTTTGCCTTTTACTCGTAGTTTTTGACCACTCTGGCAGTTAGCGGGAATGTTGAGCTTAACTTTGCCATCAAGTGTCGGTATTTCAAGTTTAATACCTAGTGCAGCTTCCCAAGGCGTCAGGGGCACGTTTAATAATAAGTTTGAGCCTTGTACATCAAATAATGGATGCGGCACCAATCTAATAATCAGATATAAATCCCCGTTTAACTTATGGTTGCTGCCAGGTGCGCCTTGGCCTTTTAACCTTATGCGCTCACTATCTTTGACCCCTTTAGGCACTTTCACATTAAGTGATTTCTTGATTTTAGTGAGTTGACCATTGATGGGTGCAGGGACATGATATTCAATGGGTTTAGTGACACCTGAGACACTTTCTTCTAAAAAAACCGGTAATTCCATTTCAAAATCTTGGCCTTTAAATAGATCCTCGCTATGCGCTTGTGAGTGTCTTCTAGACTTGGCTCGGTCAGCAAAAAAGGAATTAAAAAAGTCAGAAAAATCATCATTTTCGTTTGACTGATATTGCTTGTTACCGCTCGAAGATTGCCAGTCGGGTGGTACATTAAAACCCTCGGATGAACCTGAGCCATAGCGTCTCATTTTATCGTACTCGGCTCTTCTTCCCTCATCTTTTAATACTTCGTAGGCTTCTGCTACTTCTTTAAACTTTTCTTCTGCCCCGGGTTCAGGGTTCTTATCAGGATGATATTTAACGGCCAACTTACGATAGACTGTTTTGATTTCCTTTAGATCAGCATTTTCAGCCAAGCCTAGGATCTTGTAGTAATCTTTAAATTTCATTGATTGACCGTGCCCCAAATTTTGATGACTTTATATGGCTAGAAGCACTACTTTACGCTTTTTTGAAGGCGATATTTTGATACAAATCAAGATAACGAGTAGTTGTCAGTAGCAGATATCGCTATTTCTCATGCTAAGGCAAAGTTATTGTGCTATTGCCTCTTTAGAGAGAAAATTTGTGGCCTGCTCAGGTAGGCTAGATATCCATAAACCTATCAAAATTCATTGATATGCGTTTTTGTTTTTGCCATTGCATGTCAGCTAAGTTATTGAAAATATCTTTGACCTTGTACTCGTCAACTTGCTCTGCTACTACTTGGTATACTGCTATGAGTTCATCACTCATTTTCATGGATAATTCTAAAATATTATCCATCGATTGTGTTGATGGATGATTTTTGACTATTGGCAGTTTTAAAATTTCTTGATCATTGGCATATTGTAACCAAGTATCTAAAACACCCGATGGCGTGTTTTTTTCATAATGGGTTAATGATTCAGCTAATTTTTTTTCCTCACTGATCATATATTCCAATAATAACTGTGTTCTTGGCATATTTTCATCTTTGGCTAATTTTTGATAAAAAACCACTAATTTCTGATGGAATTCTTTCGCATGTTTAAGTGCATCTCTGGCGCTTTCAAATCGCATAATCTTCTCTTTGGTTAAGCCTAGTTATGGTCTTTTTTATCATATAAGTAAGCTTGTAAACTTTGATAGCGATCAAGTTTATAACCGTTAGGCTTTATTTTGCTAAAAAAGGGTAATAATACAAAACGAATACAAAACATTTAAGGTAAGCGACAATAGGTATGTGCTTGACCTAGCTATGTCATGCTTTTTAAAGAACGTCTAAACATGGTAAGGCTGGCGATAAAAAATGCCGCACCAAGCGCAATAATAATAGTTAATTGTGGCCAGACTAAATTAATGCCTGCACCACGAAAAACAACGGCTTGAGAGAACTCCATATAGTGTCTTGAAGGTAATAACCAAGTTAAGGGTTGAATGATGTCAGGTTGGCTTTCAATCGGTGTTAAGCCGCCCGAGAGCATCACCATAGGAATAATAACCATAAGCACCAAAAGTGCAAATTGCGCCATGGTTTGCGCAATAGTCCCTAAAAATATACCAATAGCAGCAGCGGCAAAAAGGTAGGCAGAAGTGCCTAATAATAACAAGAATTTTGAACCGGCAACGGGGATGTCGAGTATATTTTCTACCACCAGAAACATCGACAAAGTAAAAGCGATCAAAATAATTAAGCCATTGGCCCAAATTTTAGCCATCACTATCTGAAATGCATTCAAAGGCATCACCAATAAGTGTTCAATTGTGCCATGCTCGCGTTCACGCAACAGTGCTGCGCCGGTCAAAATAATGGTTAACATAGTGATTTGATTAAGCAGTGCATTAATAGCACTAAACCACATGCCGTTGCCGTTTGGATTGAAGGCTTGGCGCATAATAAGTTCTACTGGATAGGCGGTGCTTTGGTCTGAGCGCTTAAAAAAATAATTCACTTCTTGGCTAATAATACTCTGTATATAGCCATTACCTATACTGGCTTGTGTGACTGCCGTAGCGTCAATATCTATTTGCACTGTAGGTTGACGACCCTGACGCACATTTTGCTCAAACTTAGGCGGAATGGTAACCACAAACATAAATTTGTCTTGATCCATTGCTCGGTCTGTTTGAGCGGCCGAAATAAATATTGGCGTTTTAAAATAGGGTGGATAGAGCGCGTTAGCAATGGTGCCAGACAAGGCCGACTGGTCTTCATCGACAATCGCAATTGACGCATTATGTACCGATTCACTAATGGCTGTCGCCTCGGCATATATGGCCAAACTAAACGAGTAAACAATGAGCATCAACATGATGAAGTCGCTTACTAGGCTACGTAATTCTTTCGTGCCTAACCAATAGATATTGAGCCAGGTATTCATCAGTTAGCGCTCCTGCTTTTTAAGTGAGGTAGCGGCTATAGCGATAAAAACAGGACCAAAAAGGGCCAGTAAAATAATGTCTTTCGCTAAATCACCAAACACCAGGCCTTTAGTGAAAGCGGCAACACTTAAATGCATGTAATAAGTAGCAGGCCAAATTGTGCCAATAATATGTCCCGCACCCTCAAGTGTTGAAGTGGGTTGCACAATGCCTGAAAATTGTAAGGTGGGTAGCATACATAAGATCGCGGTAGCAAAAATTGAAGCCACTTGGGTTTGGGTGATTGAAGCCACCAGCAAGCCAAAACCTGTGGCTGCAAACACATAAAACAAGGCGCCGAGCATAAGACCAAAAAAGCTGCCTTGTAATGGCACTTGCAGTAAAAACACCACCATAAAGGTTAAAATGAAAAAATTAAGCATTCCTATAACTATATAAGGCAGTTGTTTACCTAGTAAGAACTCTAGTTTGTTGGTGGGTGTTACATAAAAGTTAGTAATGGTGCCCATTTCTTTCTCTCGAGATATGCTAACGGCCATTAGAATAGCGGGAAACAATAGCAACAACATTGCAGGTGTTTTAGGCCCTATCGAAAAAACGGTCTTAAAAGTAGGATTGTATCTATAACGCGATGCTAAGTTAACCTTTGCCAAGGCACTGGCGTCAATACCTGCATTGTTGGCTAGCTCGGTAATATAATGCAAGTGCACGCCGGTTACATAACCTGCAATAGTGCCAGCGCGAATAGTGTTAGAGCCGTCAATCCAAGCAGATACGCTAGGCGACTCGCCATTTTTAAGCGCTCGGCCAAATCCGGCAGGGATCTCAAGTGCCAGCGTAATGTCATTTGATGTTAAGCGTTGCTCTAATTCATCATTACTATGAACATCAGGGCGACTAACAAAATAACGTGAGCCCTGAAAATTGCTTAAATACTGACGACTTTCTGGGCTACGGTCATTGTCAAATGCGGCGTAATTTAAATCTTCTACATCGAGTGAAATACCATAAGCGATGACTATCAATAATATGGCACTGCCGACAAAGGCAAAGGCAAGGCGTATCGGATCGCGCAATACTTGCATAGTTTCAAGGTAACTGTAAGCCAATAGCCGATGAAAGCTAAATCGATTATGTTTGGCACGTTCTTTATTTGATGGCGGCAACTCTAGCTCTAAGGCGCTAGGCTGTAACTCTGGAGGTGAGGCTGGGATAGGCAATGAAGGTATATTTTCAATTGATTTTTTTTGTTTAATCGCTGCTTCTAAATAGGCAATAAATGCCTGCTCTAAAGTCTCTGCGCCTTTTTTCTCAATCAATTGCTCAGGGGTACCATAGATAAGCACTTCACCGGCATGCATCAATGAAATGCGATCGCAGCGTAAGGCTTCGTTCATAAAATGGGTAGAGATGAAAATAGTCACCTTGTCGGTGCGTGACAGCTCAACTAATAATGCCCAAAATTGGTCTCGGGCAAGGGGATCAACACCTGAAGTAGGCTCATCTAAAATGAGCATTTCTGGTTGATGAATAACGGCTACTGCAAGCGAAAGACGTTGGCGCATTCCCAGTGGTAAAGACGCGGCAGCTTCATCCATGTAAGTATGCAAACCAAAGCGTTTAGTGAGTGTGTTAATTCTCTGTGCTGTTTGAGCTGGGGCGAGGTGAAAAAAACGCGCATGTAAGGTCAGATTTTGAGCTACGGTTAATTCGCCATACAATGAAAAAGCCTGTGACATAAAGCCAACGCGTTGACGTGTTTGTATATCGTTTGCATTGACCGCTTTACCAAATAAGTAGGCCTCACCACTGCTAACCGACAGCAAGCCTGTGAGCATTTTCATGGTTGTGGTTTTACCGCAACCATTTGAGCCTAAAAAACCAAAAATCTCTCCTGCTTGTATCTCAAAGCTGACATCATTTACTGCGGTGAAATCGCCAAAACGTCGGGTTAAATTTTTAG
The DNA here is from genome assembly GCF_014077085.1 of Colwellia sp. MB02u-9. Lineage (NCBI taxonomy): Bacteria > Pseudomonadati > Pseudomonadota > Gammaproteobacteria > Alteromonadales > Colwelliaceae > Colwellia > Colwellia sp. MB02u-9. The sequence continues at coordinate 97,767 of NZ_JACGVF010000094.1, read as the reverse complement.
CTATAATTGCAGGTGACGCGTTACTTTTTTTAAAGGGTGGGATGATCAATTTACTATGGTTAGCCCGTTTTTCTTGCGGTAATAAACGCACAAACGCGCTTTCTAGATCCATGGTATGGGTTTTAGCTTTTATTTCCTGTGGCGTACCGGTATCAAGAACACGTCCGGCATCCATGGCAATTAAATAGTCAAAACCTTCAGCTTCATCCATGTAGGCGGTAGAGACTAATATACTCATGGTCGGGCGTTGTGCCCTGATAGACGCAATAAGTTGCCAAAATTGTCGTCTTGAAAGGGGGTCGACACCCGTAGTTGGTTCATCTAATATCAGTAAGTCAGGATCATGAATAAGCGCGCAACACAGGCCAAGCTTTTGTTTCATGCCACCTGAGAGTTTTTTAACCGGACGTGATAAAAAAGCGTGTAATTCGGTGGCTTTTGTTAACTTGTCAATTCGCGCCTTGCGCTCATGAGCAGGCTGGTTAAATAATTTTGCAAAGAAGTCTAAATTCTCTTCTACACTCAGTTCTGCATATAAATTTTTACCCAGACCTTGTGGCATATAAGCAATGCGAGGACCAATTAATTCTCGATGTTTCGCTAAGGCCATATCGCCATCTAAGACGGTTAATTGACCTTGTTGCAGTTTTCGTGCGCCAGAAATTAAGCCCATCAGCGTTGACTTACCTACACCATCAGGGCCTAGTAATCCGACCATCATGCCAGCAGAAATAGTTAACGTAATATCGTCAAGCGCTAGGGTATTATGATAATGATGAGTAACTTTTTGGATACGCGTTACCGTTTGCGTTATTTTACTCACTTAAGGTGTCCTCTACTGACTACTTTGTTCGGCAGGATTAATATCATCGGGCAATTTTTGTAAAAATACCGGCCAAGCAGAGGCTTGTTTCCCTTTAGTTGCTGACAAGCGAATATACGCAACCCCGCGCACGCCCGTTTTAACTTGCTCAATATGGTTTAATACCAAAGCTTGAGGTATGCGTAATTTGACTCGAAACATTAATTTATCGCGTTCGCTTTGTGTTTCAACTTGTTTGGGGGTGAATTGTGATTCAGGAGAAACAAAGCTCACTTGTGCTGGAATAGCGATATCGAGTATGTCTAGTTTCACCCTAGCTTGAGCGCCTATGGGGGTTAAATAGGCTTGTGCAGAGGGGAGAAAAACCTCCATATATATATCGGCAAGATTAATAATGGTTAATACTTTCCCGCCGCTGCCTAATACTTCGTTGGGTTGCGCTAATCGATAGAGTACTCGTCCCATTGCAGGAGATTTAAGCACGGCTTCGTCAATTTGTGTTTGCACACGTTTTACTTCTGCTTGAGCAACCAATACTGATTGTTCAAGTGTGTTTACATGGGCTTTAGCCGCATTATAAACCGCAATGGCAGTCGCTTTAATGGTTTGCTTTTGGTCAGCCAAACTTTGTGATATTGCGCCGGTTTTAACTAACGCAGCAACACGCTTGAATTCAAGCTCTGCCAAGGTTAATTCACTTTCTCGTTGCGCTATTAATACGGAACTTTCGACTACAGCAGCCCGTGTTTGCAGAACTTGTGCTTGTGTTTGTGCTAATTGTGCATCAAGTTCTGTGGTATCCATGTTAGCTAGCACTTGATCAAGGGTAACCAGGTCACCCTCCTGAACTAAAATATGTTTAACGCGGCCGGCGTACTTAGTCGTTATATCAATCTGATCGGCTTCTATTCTGCCGTTACCTGTTGCAATATCTGCAGGCAATAATGTTTGTTGGCTTTGCCACCATTGCCAAGAAAAAGCTGCGATCATAATAACAATAAGGCTAAACGCCATTAACCTAATGACAGGTTTTTTCATCATTAATTTCCATAAAAGGTTGTGTTTATGCTTGTTATATTGAATCGGTGGCAACTAGCATATATTGGGGGATTTTTTGATCTGCAACATTTGGCTTGTAATGCACGCTTTAAGTGTTGCGATCGAACAAACTGTACCTTGGTATTTGTTTTACCAATATTAGGGATGTCCGACATTTGAATGTGGCTTCCCCTTAGTGACTTTTCACCAGATTTCACTGGACAGCTAAGTGCTCACTGTAGATGCAAGAACATTGTCTTAAATAAGAAATAATGCCCACATAACATAAGAAAAAAAATAAAAATCATTAGTATAGGTAATCCCCATTGCTATAAGTACAAACCACAGTGCTTTAGAGGGAATCCCCAATGGTTAAGTCACAAAATTCTTCTATCATTACTTACAATCACCATAAACAATTAAGTTTGCATCAAGAGGATTTAGCATGACTGAAAAACTGACCAGCGATCATAAAAACGTGACTATTGGCGATCTTGAGATCACCATCCGGCCCATCACTCCTGAAGACAAGCACTTAGAAGCAGCCTTTGTAAAAAAGCTATCAATGCAAACAAAATATGAACGCTTTTTTGAAGGTTTAAAAGAATTATCGCCTTCCATGTTGAATGTGCTGAGTAATATCGACTATGTTGATACCATGGCTTATATCGCGACGATTAAAACTGAAGAAGGCGAAAAAGAAGTTGGTATGTGTCGCTACGCGGCGGACAAAGTGCCGGGCGAAAGTGAAATGGCAATAACCGTTGCAGATGATTACCCCTATGAGGAGGTTGCGACTGTGTTACTGCATTCGTTATTTGAGCATGCAAAGGCCAATAATATAAAACGTCTTTTTTCAATTGAACTCAGCAGTAATTACCGCATAAAAAAATTAGCTGAACATCTGGGTATGTCCGCTAAAGTTCATCCAGAAGACGCGACTTTGATCCTGTATTCATTGCTGTTGAAGTAAGGCGTTTAGCGACCCATAAGTAATTTTTGGGTCGCTTGGGCGATAATAATCTCTTCGTTTGTGGGTATTACCAGCACCTTAACGCTTGAGTCACCTTGGCTAATAACGCTTTTATGCTGACGGTTTTTACTTGCATCTAAACTAACCCCAAACCAAGTTAAGTGCTGACAAATTTGTCCGCGTATGGCCGCGGAATTTTCGCCAATACCGGCAGTAAAAACAATGGCATCAATGCCACATAAGGTGCTAACCAGAGCAGCAAGTTCGCGAGCAGCGCGATAACAAAACAAGTCAATGGCTTGTTTTGCCTGTGGGTCGTTACTTTGTTCTAGTACTTGCATGTTGCTGCTAATACCCGAAACCCCCAGTAGTCCAGACTCTTTATAGAGCATGTGTTCTACCTCTTCTACACTCATTTTATAATGGCGTAAAAGGTGGATAACAACACCGGCATCAAGGCTGCCGCAACGTTGGCCCATCATCAAACCATCAAGCGCTGTAAAGCCCATAGTTGTTGCTACGCTTTGTCTTTGCTTTAAGGCGCACATACTCGCGCCGTTGCCTAGATGAGCGACAATAACGCGTCCATTGGCAAGTGTGTCCAAATATTGTGGCAAACAGCTGGCAATATACTGATAAGAAAGACCATGAAATCCATAACGAATAATGCCTTTATCGCTATATTCGCGCGGTAGAGCAAACAGTTGTGCAAGCGCGGGTTGTGTGGAATGAAAACTGGTATCAAAACAAGCGACTTGGGGTAATTCAGGAGCCCAGTTAAAAAAGGCTTCAATAGCGGCAAGGTTATGCCCTTGATGCAGTGGCGCCAGTGGGATCAGTGTCTTTAAGTGTTTAACTACGCTAACTGTAAGTATTGTTGGCGTTAAAAAGTCGCGACCGCCATGTACCACACGATGACCAACAGCTTTAATTTTATAACCTTGGTTATGGTGATTAAGCCACTCAATCAGCCACTTTATTAGCGCTTCATGTGTCGTTTGATCATTAAATGCAGCAAGGTCGTTGTCGGTTAAGTCACTGCCTTTAGCGTCTATGGCATAAAGTTTCGGACTTTGACCAATATTGACGACTTTACCACTGAGTAAAGCCTGCGAATTAGAGGTGGCAAAGCTATAAAGCGCAAACTTGATGCTCGACGATCCTGCGTTAATAACCAGTACCGCATCGTTCATAAAATAGTCTTCTTAGTATAATCAACATAGCGCTGAGCTAACACACAAGAGGCAAGTCGTGAAAGTGTTCCGTCGGCCCGACTGGTTAAAATTATGGGTACTGTCGCGCCAAGTACAATACCGGCAGATTCTGCACCCGCTAAATATATCAGCTGTTTAGCGATCATGTTGCCGGCTTCTAAGTCGGGTGCGACTAAAATGTCGGCGTCACCGGCAACCTCTGATACTAGCTCTTTAGCCGCCGCCGCAGATTTTGAAATAGCGTTGTCAAATGCCAAGGGTCCATCGATTATACCGCCCGTTATTTGCTTGCGATCAGCCATTTTGCATAATCCAGCGGCGTCTAGGGTTGAAAGTATTTTTGAATTAACCGTTTCAACCGCAGATAAAATCGCTACTTTAGGAAGGGTTATGCCTAAAGTATGCAGTAAATCGATAGCGTTTTGTACAATGTCACGCTTGGCGTTTAGATCGGGAGCGATATTGATGGCGGCATCGGTAATAAATAGTGGTTTATGGTAAGTGGGCACGTCTAATGCAAATATATGACTCATTCTGCGTTCAGTACGTAAGCCCTTGGTTTTATGTAATATAGCTTGCATTAATTCATCAGTATGCAATTTACCTTTCATGATGGCGTCAACATTATTTTTTCGCACTTCTTCAACGGCAATTTCCGCTGCACCATGACTGTGTGGTGCATCAATCAATTTTATGCCAGCCAAGCTGCAACCGGCTTGGCTTGCCACCGCAATAATTTTATCTTTAGGGCCGATCAAAATGGGCTCAATAACCCCTTGGCGTTTTGCCTCAATGGCTCCAAGCAAGGATATTTCATCGCAAGGGTGCACTACTGCCACTCTAATGGGGGCAATGTCTTTGGTTGATTCAAGTAACTTCTGATAATGCGCCCCGTGCTCATGTAAATGCACCTCAGGTAATATCACTCTGGGTCGGCGTACTTTCTCGCTCGGCGCTATAACCCTAGCTTCGCCTATGATAACGCATTCGCCGTCCTGATTTAGGCATTCACATTTAAGCAAGACCTGTTTTTTGTCCGCGATTTTTTCTATCACTGTCACCCGTACTAATACTTTGTCACCAATACTAACCGGACGCCTAAAACTTAAAGATTGATTTAAATAAATGGTGCCTGGACCCGGTAATTGTGTCCCCAATACGGCTGAAATAAGCGCACCACCCCACATACCATGGGCGATTACTTTATGAAAAATATCCGCTTTTGCATATTCTAGGTCAACATGGGCAGGGTTAACATCGCCTGACATGACGGCAAATAATTCAATATCTTGCGGTTTAAGTACACGAGTTAATTCAGCTATGTCGCCGACAGCTATTTCATCAAAGGTCTGGTTTTCAATATATTCCATGACATTTCCTCGTTTAAGCCAATAAGTGATAACCGGCATCAACAAAGGTAATATTGCCGGTAACACTTTTAGCCGCGTCACTAACAAGGCTGGTGGCTATGTTGCCTACGTCTTCGATAGTGACTAGTTGGCGCATAGGTGCTCGTGCTCTTGCGTCATTGATAAGTTCATCAAAAAAAGCGATACCAGAGGCTGCGCGTGTTTGTAATGGGCCCGGAGAAAGCGCATTAACTCGAATGCCTGCTGGGCCAAGTTCGGCGGCTAAATAACGTACCGACGATTCCAACGCTGCTTTTACTGGCCCCATAATATTGTAATGTTCGACCACTTTTTCTGCGCCATAGTAACTAACCGTGAGTAAGCAGCCGCCATTTTTCATTAAAGGTTCTGCTTTACGGGCCATACGGATAAACGAATGGCAAGAAATATCCATTGCTTGAGAAAAGCCTATTCGAGAACAATCAGTGACCCGTCCATGTAAGTCGTCTTTTGGACAATAGGCAATTGAGTGTAAAATAAAATCTAACTCGCCCCACGTTGTAGCGATACGCTGAAAAACAGCATCAAGTTGACTGTCATCTTGTACATCCAGTGGTAACAATATTTCGGCGTTAACCTCAGTTGCCACGGGTTCAACATAGGCCTTACTTTTTTCATTAATATAGGTGATAGCAAGTTTTGCACCTGCTAGTGCAAATGCCTTAGCACAGCCCGCTGCGATAGATTGCTCATTGGCAATACCTACCACTAACCCTCGTTTTCCTTCGAGTATCTTCATCTTGCTTTTCCTCAAGCTATTAGTTTTGAAATATATAAGTGCCAGGGGCATCACAAAGTACACTAAGTTTTTTGTTGGGCGCGCCCATGGTAGGCGGGGCAGTTAATTTACTGGAATGGTTATGCAGCCACTTTGTTAACTCTGGCCACCATGAACCCTCATGATGTGCTTGCTTAGCTTCCCAGCTGTTTGGATCAGTATATTTAGCCTCTTTCTTAGTGGTGGCTATTTGGTAACTTCTGCGTGGATGCCCAGGCTCGCTCACTATGCCGGCATTATGGCCACCGCTGGTTAACAAAAAGGTAACGTCAGTATCACTCAATAAATGAAATTTATAAACTGACTGCCAAGGGGCCACATGGTCTTTTTGCGTGCCAACAACAAATGCAGGAGCGCGGATATCAGAAATAGAAATGGGTTTATCATCTACAAGATAGCGACCTTCAGTCAGGTCATTATCTAAAAATAGCTTACGTAAGTAATGTGAATGCATTTTATACGGCATACGAGTGGTGTCGGAATTCCACGCCATTAAGTCGTTAACCGGCGTGCGGTTACCCATTAAATAATCATGTACCATGCGCGACCAAATTAAGTCATTTGAGCGCAGTAATTGAAAAGCGCCCGACATTTGCTTCGCGTCTAAATAGCCTTGTTCCCACATCATGTCTTCTAAAAAGCTAACCTGGCTTTCATTAATGAATAACATTAATTCACCGGCTTCTGAAAAATCGACTTGAGTGGCTAACAATGAAAGTGATTGGATTCTATCATCTCCGTCTCTAGACATAGCAGCCGCAGCTATTGAGAGTAATGTACCGCCTAAGCAATAACCAATACCATGGATTTTCGCTTTACCGGTAATTTTACCTATGGTGTCGATGGCATCCATAACGCCATACTTGCGATAATCAGCCATGCCTAAATCACGGTCGTCTTGGTCTGGATTTTTCCATGAGACCATAAACACGGTAAACCCTTGCTCGGTTAAGTATTTTACTAGCGAGTTTTGAGCTGATAAATCAAGAATGTAGTATTTCATGATCCATGCCGGCACAATTAGAATGGGCTCTGGACGAACTTGCTCTGTTACAGGGGTATATTGAATTAATTCAATTAAGTGGTTGCGATAAACCACCTTTCCCGGCGTAACAGCCAGATTTTTACCAACCGCATATTCTTCCGTACCCACAGGTTTTTTATTACCAATATGGCGTTGCATGTCGTCCATCAGGTTTTGCATACCCCGGACTAAATTTTGACCACCTTCTTGTTTAGTTTGTTCCAGTAATTGCGGGTTGGTCAGCAAGTAATTTGAGGGTGAAAATATATCCAACATTTGCCGAGTGGCAAACTCAACCACATTCTCATGCTGTTGAGTGACACCGTTCACATCGGTTGTTGCATTTGACCACCACTGCTGGTTGAGTAAAAACGACTGGGATAAAAGATTAAATGGCCACGTTTGCCAAGTTGGGTCGCTAAAGCGTTTATCGAAGGGTAAAGGTTCTATGCAAGGCTGATTTTGACCTTTCTGTGTTGTGCACTCGCTAAGATAGCCGGCGAGTCGAGTAGACTTTCTAGTCGCTTTTTCCATAAGGTGAGCTTGTTTACCTGGTGATAAAGCTAAGTGCACAGCCCAATCAGCATAAGCGGCCATTAGTGCGCTTGGTGATAACCCTGATGTCAATTTAGACATAGCGGCATGTAGCGTTTTATCCATAGCATCATATTGCGAATTTTCTTTTTTCATTTTACATTCCTTAAATATGTAGTCACCGGCAATTACTGCTGCTTATTGGGGTAAGTGGCCTTGTATTAGCTTGTGTTAGCTCAGTTGCTCAATTGAATTAATGGTGTTTGTAGAACATGCACTAAGCCGTTAACTAGAACATGCTCAATAATTTAATAAGTACCCATAATTTATCAGTGAATAACTTCCCTTAACAATTGGTGATTGCCACACGCTTATGTGGATAACCACAATTGGCTCAGGGTTTAAAATTCAATATACTGATTTCATTTTCAAGTTCATTCAGAGCCTTATGAAGACTGAGCCACGCCTTATACAAGCATCTGTTTTTCTGCAAAATTTATCGCAGACGGTTGCTTTGTGGCTGGCTTTATTAACTGGGCTGGGTGTAATGGCCATTCAATATGCCACTTGGCTGAATGGCAGCGGGGAAGGGTATTCTCTTTTTGCGTTAAGCTTTGATCAAGGTAGTCAATTCAATAGTCATTTAACGGTTAGCTTATTACTGAGTGTATTGTCTGGGCTGTTGGTCTATCAAGCATTGATGAATAGAATTAGAACTCAGCAATTAAAAAACAAAGCTAAATATTTAACCACCTTGTTTCAACAATTACCGGGAACGACTTATCGCTTTATTATGGATGCAAATGATCTGCGTATTGAGGGGGTTTCGAGTGACATTTATCAACAACGCATTGCTGAAGATAGCGCTCGTTTGCAGACAGAAAAATTGGCGCATGTGGCTCGCTTAAATGCACTGGGAGAAATGGCGTCTGGCATTGCCCACGAAATTAATCAGCCACTTGCGGCAATCTCTTTATTTGCGCAAGCAGGAAAACGCTTGCTGGCTTGTGGTCAATACGAACGTGTACCCGAGGTGTTTGACAAATTAAGTCAACATGCGCAGCGTGCTGGTGTAATTATTGAGCGTATACAGTCAATGGCTAAGCCACATAATCGGGTGAAAAAATTGGTAGGCTGCTATGATTTAATCACTGAGGTTGCTCAACTTGCCCAAGCTGAAGCTCGCTTTTATGATATTAAAATAGAGCTAGTTATTGCAAGAAAACTGCCTATGGTTAAGATCGATGTATTGCAAATTCAACAAGTTATATTAAATTTGCTGCGCAATGGTATGCAGGCCATGAGTGCAATTAATTGTCGTAATGGTAATGAGATTTTCTTAAAAGCTAAGATGAATAACCGTAATGAATTAGAAATTGGGGTTGTAGACAGCGGCGATGGCATATCAGAGCAAGCTGGAAACAGTTTATTTAAAGCCTTTTCAACCACCAAAGAAACGGGCATAGGCATGGGGTTAGTGATCAGCCGAGCGATTATAGAGGCACATAACGGATTGATTAAATTTTTTAATAATAAAAATGGTGGTGCGACCTTTTATTTCACTTTGCCTACCACTAAGCGAGACAGCTAATATGCAAATAGCACAAATAGTGTATGTTGTTGACGACGATGAAGGGATTCGAGAAGGCTTAAGTCTGTTGTTAGAAACTACAGGGCAATTAGTTAAATCATACAGCAATGCGGCTGATTTTTTAGATGACTACGACAAGACAATGCGCGGTTGTCTTATTCTAGATATTCGCATGCCGCGTATGACCGGCTTAGACTTACAAAAAAAACTGAACAACTGTGGCGCTTCGCTACCCATCATTTTTATTACCGGTCATGGCGATATTCCTATGGCGGTTGAGGCTATGCGCCAAGGCGCACTTGACTTTATCCGCAAACCCTTCAGAGAGCAAGACCTACTCGACAGAATTAATCAAGCCCTTCTGATTGATGCTAGTAGGAGTAAGCAACAAGATGATCGTAGCATTACACTAAGCAAACTGGCCTTACTTTCTGAACGCGAACGGCAAATTTTTGAGCGTGTGGCAAAAGGTGAAATGAACAAAGTTATTGCTCATGACCTTGGCATAAGTGAAAGGACAGTTGAAGTACACCGCTCACAAGTCATGAAAAAGCTTGAGGTAAGAACTTTAGCAGAACTTGTACGCTTTAAACTGCAAGAAGAAATATCGACATTAAGTTAACTTGTTATCGTGTTTTTATCAAGGTAACTAGATGAAGTATAACGAGTATATTTAAAAAATATTGTGGTCGATTTTGCTTTGTCATGACTCTATTGTTAATGGCGATTTTTTGAGGCCATCATTTATTTAAAGGCCCTAAGTTATTATTTCATCATTTTTTCTTAGCAGGGCATTAACATTTTTGTGCTGGATAAATTTATTGCTACCCGATGTTTTAGTTTTAGCACTTTATATCTATCTTTATAGAATAAACTTTACTACCTGTTTTAGTTTTAGTTATAGGTAAACCAATAGGGAACGTTTATGTTTCAAGTATTTACAGATCTAGCCTCGTGGTTAGTTGTTGATATATTCGGTCTGTCAAAAGCAACAAAATTAGGCGACGCATTACATTTCTTCATTGAAGATACCACTAAGATATTTTTTTTGTTGCTTGTGATGATTTACGCTATTGCCTTGTTAAGAGCGTCAATGAATGTAGAGCGTGTTCGTGATTACTTAGCCGGTAAACATAAAGGTGTCGGTTATTTATTAGGCTCAAGTTTCGGCGCAATAACACCCTTTTGCTCTTGTTCAAGCATTCCGGTATTTTTAGGTTTTACTTCTGCGGGTATTCCTGTGGGCATAACCATGTCATTCCTCATTACATCACCGCTAATTAATGAAGTAGCCGTATTATTGTTACTGAGTTTATTAGGTTGGAAGTTTACTGTGCTTTACGTTGTTGTGGGTATGTCGGTAGGTATTTTAGGCGGCGTTTTTCTTGATGCCATCAAAGCTGAACGTTGGTTGCAATCTTTTGCTGCAAAAGCTTTAGCACAAGGCAAAAACGCTTCTACAGAGAAAGCCAAACGACCAGCAGCTTTATCCTTTAAAGAAAGACATACTTTTGCTAAACAAGAAATGTTAGAAATATTTTCTCGGGTATGGAAATGGGTCATCATAGGTGTGGGCTTAGGATCTGCTTTACATGGTTTTGTGCCTGACGGTTGGATTCAAGCACATTTAGGTGATGGTCAGTGGTGGTCGGTTCCCGCTGCGGTATTACTTGGCATACCATTATATTCTAATGCCACTGGCGTTATTCCTGTTATGGAAGGTTTAATTAAGCAAGGGTTGCCTATTGGTACAACACTCGCCTTTTGTATGAGCACTGTTGCTGCAAGTTTTCCCGAGTTTATTTTATTAAAGCAAGTGATGCAGTGGCGCTTATTGGCCGTGCTTTTTATGCTATTACTTATCGCATTTACATTAATTGGTTGGATTTTTAATTTTTTAACACCATTTATTTAAGCGTTGAATTTTAACGCTTTATTTTAGTTTTACATTAAATAGGAAACGCTAATGAAAGAAATAAAAGTACTAGGTACGGGTTGTGCTAAGTGTATAAAAACAGTAGAAATAATTTCAAAAATAGCCAGTGAACTTAATATTGATATCCAAATAAATAAAGTGACTGATCCCGAAATAATTATGGCCTATGGCGTAATGAGTACACCGGCCATAATTATTGATGAAATAAACGTGCACAGTGGCTCTATTCCCCATCGTCAAGATATTGAATTATGGTTGAAAAAATAGTGCAGGTGACATTGCATAGCTCAGTATTTGTTACGGTAAATAATACTGAGCTATGAACTACGAACACAGATGCTAAGTTTATACTCGACAGTTATATCTACCTAGACACCTGCCATTCAGCAGCTTTGGTATATAACTAACCTGTTTTAAAGTGAGTGTCAGCTGCGCACAAAACAATAAGCCACTTAACATTTTGATGTTTTTTATAAATTATCAGCGGAATTAATTTTAACTTGTGAGTCAGATTAGTTGTCTGGCGGTTGTATGCTTTTCTAATCAAGAGCGAGTTTTTATTCTTAGTTATTGCAGTATGATTTTTAAGACTGGTTAGAATATTTTGCCTCTGTAGACAGCAAACTAATTTATTATCTTAGCCAGTGTTAACTTTCACCCGTATACTGTTTATTTATACAGTATATCTTGGTAGAATCATTTTAATCCTTCTTTAGCCAACCTCAAGTTACCATGACAAAACAAAAAATCAGCTTTGAACAACGTTATGATGAAATAGGTCAAACCCTTAAAAGCTATTTTGCTACTTTAGATCTAGCACAAAAAACCTTTGTAAATTACTGCAAATTTAATGGCCGATTACTATTTATAGAAGAACAAAGGTTCAACGAAAAAGAGCAGGGGTTTTCAGAACAATATAAAATAGTGACTGCCTTACAAAAAGTCCTCGCTTTAGAATATAACGATGCACCCAGTTCTTTTGCGTTACCAGGTAGTACGGAAACTTTTCATGCGGTTATTGCATTGCCAACAGAATGTGAAGAAACCATTATGGATATTAATGAGACAAAACATCTTATTGGTGAGTTATTAGCTTCAACAGTTGACGCTAGAACAAAAGTTGATGGCAATTGGACACCGATGAATAAAGAATTATTGCGCGCTATTGGCAGACCTAGAGCCAATATTAAACAAGTTAAACGTCGTTTAAATGTGCATAAACAGCAATATAGCCGTATTTCATATAGTGGCACTTGGCAACGGCCAAACTATCGCAAAACATATGAAGATGTTAAAGCCTTGTTATCTCAATTCACCTCAGAGCAAGCTAAATATGACCGAGAGACTTTGGAAAAATATAAACATCTTAAAACCTTCGCGTTATATTACGACAAACATTACAGCTCGATGGACGGAAACTTTAAACTAAAAGAGCCGGTAATAATAAAGCATAAAGATGGCAGTGAATCAGAAAAAAGTATTTTGACACAAAAAATTTCATCTCCTATTTATTTATTGTGTGAGGGTGATGTGAAAGATGTAGATGTTGAGGTTCGCTATAAAATTAAAGAAAATAAAAATACCCGTAGCTCGTTTAAAGTAGTGATTGGAGAAAAACCTATTCTGAGATCAGTGCCGGTTTACTTATATCATGAGGAATAACTCATGAGTACTTCACAACTTACTCTGGTTATTAAAGAGCAAGGATTATAATGAGCATATAACTCATTGTGACTATAAGGGTTAGTACAAAATAATATATTTTAAACGTAACGCTGCACAAGTACCGTGGCCAACTAGCCATAAAAACAAATAGAATCAACACGCATTTTATAGTTTTAAATCAGTAAATGTAATCAAGGTAACTCGAATTTAAACCTAAGCCGAAAGTAGGGGGGGTGAGTTCAACACGTATCTCTACTGAGTTTGTTGCAACACCAGTTCACGCGAACTATCACTGAACAACGAAAAAATATAACGCTGGTTAGTTAGCCATAAATTTCTTGGTTAAGTGAGGTGGTTCAGCGAGCACTACTCTTTTATCATATCTTTCGGCTTAGGTTTAAAAGTGCACTTTTTTATAATATCCATACTATTGTCAAGAGCTATAAGCCATGTGAAATGAATTATTTAAGTAAAATCTCATCGATATACCCCTTGTAAATGGATGATAGTTATTATAAAAACTCTAGGTTTTAACATTGCTATTAATAAGCATAAATAAGATGTCACTCGCTTTATACTAAGATAAATTACACATATTTGACGCTATGAGTCATCCTGTTGTGTAATCCTGCTTTGAACATCGAAATACTTATGTCGTGAATGAAACTTAGAAAGGGCACTTAGTGCCATATTTAGTGTGGCGTTCAGTTCAGTGGTTAGATGACTCGTTACCAAATCTTAAAACAATCATAGAGAAAACTTTCGATATCATCCTTGTAAGTGCTATTTAGATGCAGTTATCACCAGACGAACAAAGCAAAAGCCTTAAAACTATCAATAATCTATTAAATAAAAATGGTTACCTTGTTATCACGTTGTGCCATAGAAATTTTGAAGACGGTCGCACAGCATTTTAACTTAATGCAAAAAGAGCAATAGCTGAAGCAAAGCAGCATGGTTTATCACTGATATTATCTAATAAACATTAAGGTGACAAACTCAGCAGAGATGATGTTTCCTGGCATGCCTTATGTTTAAAAGCATGATTCCAAATATAGTTTTTTCAACATACACTACCTAAGTGTATGTTATAATGAGACATTAGATTAGTAAATTAATACCTGATTAAAGCAACATCTGCAATGGAACCGTGATGCACAAAGGACAGTTAAAAAGCTGGAAAGATGATAAAGGATTTGGCTTCATTCAATCGAGTGACCTTACTCAAGATACGTTTATTCATATCTCTTCATTAAAAAACATGAGTAGGAAGCCTAAAATAGGTGATTTCATCTACTTTGAAGTAGAAAAACATAACGGTAAAACCAAAGCGATTAACTGTCGTATTGAAGGTGTAGCAGCTAAAGGGATACAAAGGCATAAACCTCGTATTCATAAAAATACCTCAACGCCTAAAAGTAAGCTTGTCTTAATACTTGTGGTCATAGGGATTGCTGCTTTTGCATTTCAACGATTAGGGTTAGCGCCTTCAAACAAGCCCACACAGCAAACTCCAAATATTTTAAGACCAAGTAATTTCTTATTAGAAAGCGCTTTTTCTAATACCAACTCAGAATTTTCGTGTGACGGCAGGCAGCATTGCAGCCAAATGACATCTCGCGCAGAAGCCGTGTACTTTATTAATTACTGTCCAAACACAAAAATGGATGGTGATAGAGACGGTATTCCTTGTGAAAATGACTCACGATTTTAATCTCATCATGGATAAGAAGGAACAACACCAAGATTACTTGGCTTTTCATAGAGAAAGTAGGTTTAAACAATAGTTAATTACGGTATTTTGTAATATAAAAAATGGATGAACAGGTGATTATGTTAATCCAAGTTAAGAACTAGATCTTGTGCTTTTTAGTTTCAATAACTTACGTGGATTTTGCAAAGATCTTTTTCTACTGTTTCCAAGCTAACAGTTAGAACTTCATTATGTTTGCAAGTTAACGACTGGATCTTCAGTTTAAGACTAAGCAATCCATACATAGTAGGGCCTGCGAAAATTCGCAGTTATATTAATACAAATGCTAATAATGTCTAGGTTAAATTGCTAAGTTTGAAAGGGGAAAATAGTTGAAGGTTGTCGAAGGGAGATTTAATCTACTTTGTGCTCTAAAGGAGGAGATCTACAATGGAGACGAAATTGTAGTAGTTTTTCATATGTAATTGATATAAATACTGGGTAGGTTTTACGTCCCAAGTTTGCCAAGTATACTTTTATCGCTTTTATAACAACGAGCCAACGCAAAGCTAATTTTTCTTTTAACCCGTACTCTATTAGGTACGAAAGAGTACAACTAAAGGAATAGCAGTTTTTTAGCCTTTCACAATGCTCTTTATGTTGTTGATATTCAAATCGTGAATTTGAGAAGCTGGTGGGTCCTTCCACTGCCCAGGCAATTATTCTATGGATCTTTTCTAGATCAATTTCTTCTTTGCTTCCATCACGCTTTGTTACGAATAAGTTATTATCCAATTAAAGTTTGTCCTCACTTATAACAGAGTTTGTAAACTACATTAATACTTGCTCTACCATCGGAAAAGGCTATAACCTTTCCCATAAAAATCAGTTTATTTAATTATTACAATCAAATAAATATATCCTGAATTTAATGTTAAAAAATAGTGACTTAATATAAGTCGTTAAAATAAATGTTACTTTAAAATTGCTTCTATATATCTTCCTTACTTTTTAAAACTACTGTTATTGTCTATTGGTTTTATGTTTTTTTGTTTAATCCTGCTAATCGATAATGACCTCCGTTTGGCTATTAAGTAAAAGCACCAAATTCCTAATGAAATATAAAGATTATTAATATCTTCAGCTCCCATTAGCATTTCGGTCACTCGCCTTATCAATCTGAAAGCTGCATAGCTTTTAATTGCGTATAGAAGAGTGTTTTTTAAGTTTGTTATAAATTTTTTCCCCATAAGAAAGTTTGCCTTATTATTGGGGAAAGGTTTTTAACTGATTTTCATGCTCGCAGTGAGAACGAGCTAATAATAGGTATGGGGTCAGTTGTTATAAAAACAACTGATTGTATTGTTTTAATTGAAGTTTATTCTTGGTGAAGACTCTTGCTTAATTAGTTATTTTAGTAACTATTACCGTTGATAAAATTCGTGTTTAATGAAAAGATTAACTTCTATAGAAATACAGTTTTCATGGAAGAGTAGTTAATGGTAGTTTCTTCTGCTCAATACGCCTATGCAAATGATTGTTCAGGTGTGTTGACCCACATATCAAATGTTATAAAGCATAACTCATACACTTGCCCTGGTTGCTGTGAAGAAATGGTAGCGGTTAAAGGTAAAGTTAACGTGCATCATTTTCGTCATAACAATGCGACCTGTAGTTACGAGAGTTATCTTCACAATGCAGCAAAAAACGCTTTTTATAATAGATTTAATGAATCTACTGACCTTATAGTTCTTATGCTAGAAAGAGCTATAACTTGCCAGAGTAAAAAGAAGTCGTTTTTAAATGATGACAGCATCAGCTGTACTAATTTGGTTGAAGCAAAATACAACCTTAGGAATTTGTTTAATGAAGCCTTTTTAGAACTATATGATAAGAGCACTGGCTTCACCCCGGATGTCATGTTGTCTAATTCAGATAATGGCAGTAAATGCTATATCGAAGTTTTTGTTACGCATGAATGTTCTGAAGAAAAGATAGCTTCTGGTATTCCAATCATTGAAATATCAGTGAATGATGAAAATGATATTAAATACATTCAAGAATCTGACTTTTCAATAAATGATATTAACATCTCATTATATAACTTCAGTGCAAAAGAAAAATCAGTTCAAGAGTGTCACCAAAACTGTAGTTTAATCTCTAACAAGTTTGAAACTTGGACCTTGAGTGCCAGTGGGCGCTTAAACAAACTTGTAAAATCGTTTAATCATTTATCAGAAGAAGAGCTTTCGCTTAACAATTGTTGGCCGGATAATCTAGATAATAGTACTAAGACAGAAAAAATCATCAATTTAGTGAAAGAAATGGACCCAGAAAATATCTATTCAAATTGCTTAAAGTGTATTAATGCTTCAGGTTGGGACGATGGACAAGTTAGTTGCGCAATAAAACACACTAGTGTGCCTTATACAGAATCTAAGGCCTGTAAGCATTATAAAGTAGTAGAAGCATGAGTAAGAAGTTAACAAAAGAACAAAAAAAGATAGTAGATCATTTCTATGGTCATGCACTAGTTAAAGCCGTACCTGGTAGTGGCAAAACAACTACTTTAATAATGCGAGTAACCAACTTGCTCACGAAAGGTGTTCCTGCTCAAAGCATACTCATCCTAATGTACAACAAGGCTGCACAAATCAGCTTTCAAGAAAAACTAAACATTGCAATTAGTAAATATAACTTAGCCTACTCACCAGAAGTGCGAACATTTAACAGTTACGCTCTTAAGTTAATTGACCAAGCACAAAAATCTAAATTAATAAGACGGAAAACGCTTATAAGGCCAGAAGATTTTCAATACCAAGGTTTATTAAGAGAATGCTACTTATTCGGAAATCAAATCGAAGGTAGTTACGTTGATAATAATGATATCGAGAAGTTAGAATTAAATATTTCAAACTGGCGCTTAGAAGAACTAACGCCTGATGATTTAGAAAAAGACCCTAACTACAAAGATGTTGATGCAAGTAATAAACGAACATATCGAAAGTATTGTGAGTTGCTAGAACAACATAGCCTTAGAACATTTGATGACTCATTGATTGAAGCTGTTCAATTACTTCGTTCTAATCAATTTTCAACACCAATATTTAGCCAAGTAATTATTGATGAATATCAAGATGTTAATTACATACAGAATGAATTAATAAAAGGAATAACTCAGGAGCGAACAAGTGTAATGGTTGTCGGAGATGTTAACCAGTGCATTTATGAATGGCGAGGCAGTCGCCCTGATTTTATTGAAGGAATATTTGAAAGAGACTTTAAAAAAAGCAAAGTTTACAACCTATCATGTACCTTTAGATATGGGCACCAATTGGCGTATGTGGCTAACTCTGTTATTAGTAAAAACAAGGATCAAAATATAAATTGTATGCTGGAGATAGTGCTTTTAAATCTTCTTGGACACAGAGTATTCAGCGTTCAGTTGGTTTATAAAGCAGGGCAGTTATCAATGTTTCAATTACAAAGATAAATAAATATGCATAGAAAGATAATAAAAAAGATAAAAATGAAAATTGTATGGCTGGTTCCTGTAGTTATTTCGCCATTACTGATAATTGACGATTTAGATACAAAAAATCTTATAACAATTATTACAGCAATTATTTATTCGTGTACTTTATTCAAAAACAAAGTATGGAAGATGATAAGTTAGAACTAGAAGCTTTCTCTAGCTTTAATAGTCGGTATTTCAAGTTAGCTTCAAAAATTGATCTAATTCTAAATAAAGATGAAGGTCAATACTTAACAGATGAAGAAAAAGAAATCCTTGATGAGTATTTTTATTTCAAAAAAGGCAGGATTTCTTTAGATATATGGCGTAATTGGGCACATGGAATTAGCGCAACAGTTAGAAGTCACGAATTAATTCAAAACTACTGGAATAAGACTGTTAGAAATAAAGTTAATTATGGTTTAACGCTTAAAGAAGTTGAAAAATATTTAAAGTGATATTTTCTCTAAACAAGAATCGGCTTTAAATTAATTGCAGAAATAAAGGTGACGCTACGTATAATTTACAAGGGAATAGTCGCAAAAGTAAATTTCATGCACGTAGCGTTACGCAAAATAGGATCTAGTTTTTAACTTGCAAACGATAAAATGTCAGTACACTAAAATACTAAATAGACTAATTAATTCAACAAGATGAATTCCCAGTGAAGACTGGATCCGATCCAGTTTTTAATTTGGATTAACAATTACAGGGCAATAGCACTGCCCTCCATGTACCCCACTATGTCCGATACTCTATAATATTGGACATAGTGGGATAGTTCATTTATAGTGGCTTCACACAGTATTTATCGATTATTTTGAGCCAGCTAATGTCTGCATTAAAAACTTGTCCCGAGCCATTATTTCCAACTTACCCTGAGTTATGTGAATTTACCTTTGAAGATTATCCAAGCGTTAAAACTTTATTAACACCTGATATTGCATTGGACTCAGCATTAGACTCTAAGTCTATTGCTGTGTCTGAGACAGAATCTGGACCTCAAATATGGTGGTTAGAACATTGGCATTGGGGAAAAGATTTTTTAGCCTACACGGGTCGAAATAAATCTGCCCATACTTACGATCGTTTTCGCAATGAAATTGAAAAGTTTCTGCTCTGGAGTTTCTTTATAAACAAAACCCCCATAGACAGATTAAGAAAAACTGACATTTTACAATATGCTGACTTTTGTTGGAAACCGCCCGTAACCTGGATTGGTACCAGTAACCAAGAACGCTTCAAATTAGCTAACGGCTATTTTGTCATTAATGAGCATTGGCAACCATTTAAAATTCAAGCCGCAAAAAGTCAAATTATTAAAGATGTTGATAAGAAGAAATATCGTCCATCTCAACAAACATTAACTTCTTCATTTACCGCTATTATCGTTTTCTACAACTATTTAATGGCTGAAGAACTTTGCTACGGCAACCCTGCACAAATTGCTAAAAAAGACTGCAAACATTTCATTAATGACGTACAAGTTAAAGAAGTTAAACGCTTAACTAATAGTCAGTGGCAATATTTGCTAGATACTGCCACTGATATGGCAGACGAAAACCAGTCTTATGAGCGAAACTTATTCGTTATTGCCGCATTAAAAACCCTATTCCTAAGGGTATCAGAGCTTAGTGATCGTGAATTTTGGTCACCTATTATGGGGCATTTTTGGCAAGATGAAGATGAAAACTGGTGGTTTAAGGTGTTTGGCAAAGGCCGTAAGCTTCGTGATACCACAGTACCGCCCGACTTTATGAGTTTTCTAAGCCGGTATCGATTATCTCGCGGACTTTCTCAACTCCCTGCTAATGGTGAAAATACCGTTTTAGTTGAAAAAATTCGGGGGCAAGGAGGCATGAGTGCTCGTCATTTAAGGCGTATTGTGCAAGAAGTTTTTGACTTGGCTTATCAAAACATGAAACAAGTTGAAGGTGAAAACAGAGCCCTAAAACTTAAAGAAGCTTCTACCCACTGGTTGAGGCACACAGGTGCGAGTATGGAAATTGAAAGAGGCCGTGCCCTAAAAGATCTTTCAGAAGATCTTGGTCATGCTAGCATGGCAACCACAGATACCGTTTATGTCCAAACCGAAAACAAAAAACGTGCTGAAAGTGGCAAACGCCGAAAAGTTGATTAATTGCTTCATCTAAAATATCAAAACAACTTATAAAGAATAAACATCAGGGCAAACAGTGACAGTTGCCCTGCTGTCACAAAGATAAATTTGTTTAAAACGATTTTGCCATTGCTCGATTTCACTACTGATAAAGCTGTCTTGCCAAATTTTTTGGACATGATAAAAGCTGTCTTTTCCAAGTAGCATCAGATGCAATATTTTGGCTTCACTGCCATTTTTTTTCTTACAGTTTGTCTGCCATATCTCGCTTGGATATAGCTCATTAGGCAAAGATTCTAGTGTTAGTGTTGTAAACTCTACACAGGTGTCATAACCAGGTTGGTCTATAACTTGGCGAAAGTAAGCTATTTTTTTATCTTTTGGTGCAGTAACACTGATAACGTAAGCATCTTTAAAGCCATGAATGGGATGTTGCCACATTCTAGTATGGTAATTTTCTTTATTTTCAATCGAAACATGCCAACCAGCTAAAAAGCCAGAATAAGGCGTAATGAGGTTTTCACCTTTAAATACAGATGTTTTATGTTCAACAATATTTGTGCAGCCAACTAAAAAAATATAACTAAGGCTTAATAAAAAAATATTTTTGATAATTTTTATCTGCACGCTAAATTTACCCCTTAGAAAATATTGAACATTATATTACTCGTTAATATAGGCTTTTTAGGGTTTTGTTTATATAGCGAATATATTGAAAAGCTTTTAATTAATCAAATTTTCACCCCAAAAATATATTACGCCTGGTTATTATTTCACTGGTCGCAATCTATATAAAATTTTGATAATAAAACTAGTATGTTATTAACTTTAAGCATAACGTACCAAACGTATAATTTATAAATATTGGAGCAGGCATGAGTGAAGAAAATTCATATATCCCACCCAAAGTGTGGCAATGGAATACTAGCAATGGTGGTAATTGGGCAAGCATTAACCGCCCTATTTCTGGATCAACACACGATAAAGTATTAGAACAAGGTAAGCACCCTTTTCAGTTATATTCCCTTGCAACGCCCAATGGCGTTAAAGTCACCGTTATGTTTGAGGAGTTACTGGCCTTAGGTAAGGAAGCACAATACGATGCCTTTCTAATTGATATTAGCAAAGGAGATCAATTTGGTAGTGGCTTTGTTGAAATTAATCCAAACTCAAAAATACCTGCCTTGTTAGATAATAGTGATGAGCAATCAATTCGCTTATTCGAATCTGGTTCTATTTTATTTCACTTAGCTGAAAAATTTGATGCCTTTTTACCCAGTGACAACAAACGTGCTGAATGTATGTCTTGGCTATTTTGGCAAATGGGTAGCGCACCTTATCTTGGCGGTGGCTTTGGCCATTTTTATGCTTACGCCCCTGATAAAATAGAATATTGTATTGATAGATTTTCTATGGAAGTAAAGCGTCAACTCGATGTACTCGACAAGCATCTTAAAAACAATCATTACTTATGTGGTGATGAATATACCATTGCCGACATTGCTATTTGGCCTTGGTATGGTGCACTTGCTTTAAATCGTTTATATGATGCTGCTGAATTCCTAGATTTATCGTCTTATAAACATCTAATGCGTTGGGCAGAAGAAATAAATCAGCGACCTGCAGTAAAACGTGGTGTTATGGTCAATAAAACCTGGGGAGAGCTATCAAGCCAGTTACATGAACGACATGATGCCAGCGACTTTTTAGAACGTACACAAGATAAGCTAGCCAAAGAGTAGTGTAAAAGCAAAAGAGCGTATGATAAATGCGCTCTTTTATCATACCGTACCAACACTAATATAAATCTAAAGACTTACACCAGTTACTGGCATGAACAAATTCTTTGTGGATAAAGTTTGGGTCAAGTCGATATAACTCAGCTAATGGCTGAATATTTTCACCCTTACCGGTAATGTAGTTTGTGGTTAAATCTAACAGTTTTCCTAGTAACCCAGTGTGATTTACTAGCGCATCTTCAATCGGTTTCGCTAAGGGCATGGTTTTTAAAACTTCATTCATTGGCATGCTCAAAATCACCTCTATTGCACTTAATAAACCGGTAATAAAGGCAAAGTCGCTCACGGCAATGAATACACTTTCATTGGCAATTTTCGCCATTAATTTAGCGGTTATCAAAGATTGTTTTGAAACTTCACTGTATTTAGTAGTTGTTAGTTTTGATAACGCAAGAATCGTAACGAACTCTTTAAGCTTGTCTTCACCTAAGTATGCTGCAGCTTGTTTTAACGAAGTTATTTCTACCCGTGTGCCGGTTGCTACATTGTTAACTAATTTAAGTAACCCAACCGTTAAATTAACATCGTGACCAATTATTTCCGCTATACGGTTAAAGTTTAGGGGCTTATTAAAGGTTTCACTGATCAAATGTAGCATTTGCGATTTAATGGGTACTAACGTTTGCCCAGCAATAATTTCGGGCTCATGATAGAAAAATCCTTGGTAATAACTAAAGCCAATTTCCGCCAACGATTGTAACTGATAATTGGTTTCAACCTTTTCAGCAATTAACTTAATATCAAAAGCTTTGATTCTATCCAAAACTGGACGTATACGTTTAGCGTTAGTTTTTTCTATATCGATTTTTATCATCGCGAGATAGGGAAACAACACATCCCACTTTTCATCTAGGTCATATTCGGTTAAAGCGACTTTATAACCTTGATCATGATAATACTTGACGATTGTTAACAGCCGATCATTGGCTGACTTATGCCCCACTAATTCAATGACAATACTGTCTTTATTGAACATCAGCGGATAGTTATTGATCAGGCACTTTTCAGTAAAATTTATAAAGGCTAACTTACCTAAACTAACCGATTGAATGTCACTCTGAAAATGATTTTGTATGATCAATTTAGAACTGGCAATATCTTGATCTATTTCGGGGAATTTATTCTCTGGACTATCTCTAAATAAAAGTTCGTAACCAAGCGTTTGATTATTTTTGTCTAGTATGGCTTGACGAGCAATATAGCTTATTTGCATAGGCAGATTCTTTAAAGACGGATGGTTAATAAAACATAGCTTATTTTCCATCTTATTGAAAAGTTATTTAAAAAATAGCTAAGTTTTAATTTTTATCGGCTATGTAATAAGTGCATGCAAATAGACTATGGCTAAACGTCAAATAAAGTAACCTTAGCGTTTGCAATGTCTAAGCTAATTACATCACCGTAATGAAGGTGTTCAATGAATGGCGCAAGTAATTCAAGTTGATTTATTGGCTGTAAGTGCTCTATTTTAGTATCAAGTTGCGGTTGATAAATTAGCGCAGGATAAGAGGTAGAGTTGGCTAAAATATGACATCGACAAAACTTGAAGTTTTCTGCCGGCATATTTTCATGCCATTTTACTTGCTTAAAATAGTGATCATAAAAATTCATAACAATGGCATGGCAGTTAAATTGAGCATTTATTGTTGCGAGATAGTATCCGTTAAGATCCAACCCCAGCGCTTGAAAAAATGGTAACTGTGCGCCGATAGTGCCTCGAGGGAATCTAGGATCATTTGCACGACCTGACGCCACTTGATGCCCTTTTACCACGGTAAATTTAAATATCGCCATTTGTGCCTTTTTATTTAGCTTGAGCCGGGCTTGCTGAGCAAAGTAAAACTGACTAGCTTAACTAAGTTCTGTGCTTGCATCATTGGTAAGGCTATTTAACCGATTACTTAACTATTTGCTCAGCTACTTGATAGCTACCGTCAATATTATCGACATCTGTTAGCCCTAATGCTCGAGTAATAATAGGTAATACATGTATGTTCTCAAACGCTGCAGTTTGCTTGTTTTTACTAAATGCAGGTCCCGTTGCGATAAAAATAGCCTCAAGGTCTTGAGATGACTTTGGATCGTAACCATGTGTTTCTGCTTTGATATTCGCCTTACCTTGACTAAAAACATAAGATGGTAAGGCTTCAATAATAACATTAGGTACTACCGCTGTTTTTCGGTTTAAATGCCAATGGGCTGGAAAGTTAAGGTATTCATATACACGGTATTGGGCTTGTTTGTTCTCGGTTTGAGCATTGGCTTGGGCATGATTAAATAACTGAACACTTTGCTGTAATTTAATCTCGTTATCGCTATACAAATATAATTGTGTGGCGCCATTAATGGCTTTTACACCCTCGATAATATTTTCCTGCCATTTTATAACATGGTGTTTATTAATTTTAGTCATGCCATGATCTGAAACAATCACTAAATTAACCTTACCCTTAAATTCCTGATTAATTTGTTGGACAAAATCTCCAAGTAAAGCATCAAGTTTGCTTATAGCATCAATAAGTTGTGGAGAGTTTTCACCAAATTCATGACCGGCATCATCAACACTGGCAAAATAACCCGCGATAAAATTTGGTCGTTCGGATTCAGGTAAGCGTAACCATGTCAGTATTTGCTCAAGCCTTGTTTTATTCGGGGTGGAATGCTTATAAGGATAATAATAACTAGCCGTTTTATTATCTATGGCTGTCTCAGATTCTGGCCAGAAATAAACCGCCGATTTATTGCCCTGCATTTCATTGATATGCCAAAGTGGCTTGGCAGTTAACCAGCGGGCATCGTTTTTTCCATCACCAAATTTATAGTCTTTATCAATATCTCGATGATAAAAGCTATTATGCACAATGCCATGATTTATTGGATAACGACCGGTGATAATACTTAAGTGATTTGGAAAGGTTTTACTAGGATAAACCGGTAACAAAGCTTTGGCACTAGTGCCCTGCTGCATGAGTGACATTAACGTTTTAGGTTGGTATTGTGCTATGTAACCTTGAGCAAAACCATCGATAGATAATAGTACGAGCGGCGTTTTAGCCAAACTCACAGAGGAAAAAAAACAGCCCAAAAGTATTAATGCTTTTAGATTCATTCGACACAACCAGATTAAGTTCGCTTTAATTTTAGACTGTGTAAGATAAGGTAATAATAATTTTTTTACAAGCGAGTAGCTTAAGCTTTTGGTCTTTACGCTAGACGACTGAAAATTTCACTCTGCCTATTTCCTTGATATAACAACCAACACAGGTTAAGGCCGTATGTTAGTTGCTTTAACTGATAAAATAACGGCTATTCGAATAAGTCTAAAATATTGACCAAATCTTTTTTACCATGGGCTATTTCGTCAGGTGTTAAACCTGATAATTCATGTGGAAAAACTAACCATTCCGTTGATTCATGAACATAATAATCAGGCACTAAATCCACTTTGGAATTTGTGGGTTTATACCAAGGGCATGCGATTCTGATATCTTTTGGCATATTATTGCGGGTTAACTTTTTCATTTGAGCTATTAACGCTTCAATACTTCGACCAGAATCGAAAACATCGTCAACAATTAACAGCCCGTCATCGGCATTGGCATTTTCAATAATATAATGTAAACCGTGCACTTTAATTTCTTTGCTTTGTTGGTTTATACCGTAATAAGAAGACGTGCGAACCGCTATATGGTCAGTTTCTACTTTTTTAAAGTCAAAATATTCTTGTACTGCAATGCCAATAGGTGCACCACCACGCCAAATTCCAACAATAAATTGTGGTCTGAAACCGTCTTCAAAAACTTTCGCAGCAACACGAAATGAATCTTCAAGCAACTCTTGTGCTGTTATAAATCGCTTTTCCATTGATGAGCTAACCTCATTAAATTAATTTTTTGTTGAGGGGCATTATAACGTGTTTTTTACTAGCCAGAGTAGCCCAGTCGACTTATTTATATATTTTGAGCCACAAAGCTGATTTTCAGAAAGATAACAGCAAAGGCGATAATAAAAACAAGGGTGCTTATTCAGCTACCTGCATGATAAAAAACAAACGTAAAGGTGGTCAGCAAGATACTGTAAACTGGCTACTATATTTCAATATCAACTAATCCAAATAAGCCTAGTAAATCACAAACTAAAAATACCTTGATAACAATAAAGCCAAAGTTATATGTAAAGTAAAGCACAGGTTATTATTTTAATATCAAGATTTACTCTTTTTGATTTAAAATAGTTAACTTCACTAAGTATTGCTTATCGAGTTGAGCGAGATGATTTTTTGCCATGGCTTTTTTGATGTAGCTTTTCGCCTTTCCTACCTCATCCAACATATAGTAAACTTTTGCTAAACCAAAATAAAATTCATGGATGTTTTTATTAAGTTTTATCGCCTTTTTATAGTGATTCATTGCCTCTTTATAAGCGCCTTGATAAAATTTTTCATCACCGAGTAACGCATAATAATAAGGATTACTTGCTCGCTTGCGCATAATATAGCTGTCTAGATGTTTCGCTTCTTCATAAGACCCGTTGGCATGTAATAACATACTCAAATTAGCCATCGTGGTTAAATTATTATGGTTTAAACTTATCGCATATCGGTAAGTGTCAATCGCACTTTGCTGATAACCATTAAAACGATATAAAATACCTAAGTTACCCCACGCGGAAGAAAAAAGAGGATCGACTTTGGTGGCTTTTTTTAAATAAGCATAAGCCGTAACATAATCACCATTAACCATGGCAGTAGCGGCTTTATTATTGTAAAACATTGCCAGCACGGTGTTTTTATTTATTTTATGTTTTTCAAAAGGCTGTTTATTTACAAAAGGGTCGAAATCAATTTCAATACTTGTGCGCTGAAAAAGCACCCTTTTATCAGAAGATTTTTCATCCAAAACAGTGAGGTTAATATGACCGGTAAGCATATTAACACGACCATTACGCACCCAGTATTCAGGCACGTCAACACGTTGAAATGCAACGCTTAGCTTCGCCTCTTGCGCTATTGCATAAGCCATAATAGTTAATGATAAACAATTAGCCGCTTGGTTTTTAAATGCTTGGGTGGCAATAACATTGGCACCAGACTCATAAGCTAAATTGATGTCTTCCGGACTAAAGAAATGCTGAAGTAGTTTGGTCGCTTTTTTGCGGGCATCACGCTCTAAACTAATACTTTTTGCCATGGTTTTCATCTCGGCACTTAAGGCAAATATTTCTGTGTCAGTTTCTATTAAAATATCTTTATAGCCGATAAATTTATCATCTAAAAATTCACTAGCCTGGATATCGCCAAGATAATAGTTTTGTAATGTATTACCTGACTGGCAGCCAGTTAATAAGATAATTGTTATGCCTATAGCGCAGAATATTGGTGTTTTTTTCATCTATACTCCAAGACAATATCAACTTAGATATACCTTAAGCATATTACTTATTATGATATTCAGCCGTTTTTTTACCTTAGATTAATAAAAAAATACACTTCACTAATCGGCATCATCACTATATTGAGTTGCCAATTCAAAGCCTTGCCTACAAATGGACGAGTAATTTTTTTTATTCCCTGCTATGCTTCGGCTTAATTAACTTGCTAAATTTTATTGGTTTTACATTTATGAAAAAAACACTGGCCGGATTTTTTACCGGAAGTGCTATTGCCGTTATCATAATCATAGCTACCACTAGCTATCAGTTATATAAGAACAAATATGCCACCATTGACGCTCAACTAAACGAAATATCAGGTATTGAGTTTGATAAACACAATAAACTGTGGGCAATTAATGATGGTGGCGACCAAGCAAAGTTATACCAGCTAAATAAAACAGGTGGTATTGATAGAGAAATCACCATTACTAACGCTAAAAATATTGACTGGGAGGATATGACTCAAGACGATTTTGGTCATTTCTTTTTAGGCGACTTTGGTAATAATGACAATCTGCGTAAATGGTTAACGATATATAAAATTGAAAACCCCATCGATATAAAAGGTGAAACAACTCAGGCAGAAATCATTAAATTTAATTATCCTGAACATACCAGTTTTCCACCTAAAGCCGATGAAATGGTATTTGATGTTGAAGCTTTTGTTTTTTATAAAAAGTACCTTTATTTATTTACCAAAAACCGTACCGTACCTTTTAACGGTATAACTAGCTTATATAAAATTGGCGCTTATGCGGCTAATCATGATGCAGAAAAAATAAGTAAATTTAAAACCTGCACTATTGCCGAAAAACTCTGTTGGATAACGTCAGCTGCTTTAAGTCCGAGTAAGAAAAAACTGGTACTGCTCGACTCACAACGCATTTGGCTGTTTGAGAATTGGCAAGGTGATGATTTTTTCTCTGGAGATAGGTATCGCATTGATTTAGGTATTGTGACGCAAAAAGAAGCGATAACCTTTCTTAATGAAGAGGTTATTGTTTTTACTGACGAAGAGTTTTTCGGTATTGGCAGGAACGCCTACGAAATAAACCTTAATGATGTCGAAAAACATAAATTTTAAGCTTTAATTGCTCAACTTTAAGCATTAAAAATGAGCGAGTTTTTCTATTTATGTGGTAATCCCGCCATGGTGCATGACACACGAGATGTATGACTTAAGCTAGGTTTTAAAAAATACTTAAGACGCGCTTCGGAACATTTTTAGTTTTAAAAACTATGACTAAAAATATGGGTAGTTGCTCACTCAGCATAATTAAAACAGGGTCAAGACCTCACCTAGCAAACGAGTTCATTGGGTCAGTAATTGGCATAATCACCTGACAAAATGAAAAGTTTTCATCGAATCATATGATTCTTTTTAATATAAAACTAAATTTCTCACTACCTACCACGATTAAACGCTAAATTTTTTCGGATAATTCTCTGGTTCAAAAGCCATCAACCAACTCATTTATAGCTCTTTTAATCGTCAACTTTATTAGTCAGTTTTTATCATCTTATAATGATATTACCCTGTGCTAATTCAAGCCAAAATTCACTAGTAACAGTAAATATAAAATGTCATAAAAGGCCGGCAATACCAACTCAGCAGTAAAATAAATCATTATTGCTGAAATTATTTCACTACATTCTTGCACCCAATAACCCTATAAATAACCTTTTTTTTAAATATCAGATTTTATTAAAAACATAATGAAAAAACCCATGATAAAAAAATTATCTCAGTTGATAGACAATATTAAGGTAAGTGAATAATCACACCGTTAAATTATAGGGTTATTGGAGTTGTCTTTTTTCGATCACCAGGAGTTATCAGGGTTACTACTCGTTTGTTAATGGTAACCCTGAGGGTTATCTATGCATTTACAGATGGAGGTGTTGGGGTTATGCTTAGTAAAGATAAGATAAAGGACAAAGCTATGAAATATCCAGTCTTGGTTTTACGCAATAACGATGATAAAAATTACCTGCTTTCAGTTGTGGATTTACCGGGCTGTCAGGTAAAAGCAGCAACCATTGACGAGGGCTTTTTATTATTAAATGTCGCCATGATTTCACACTTAAACATATTGGTTGAATACGGTGAAAAAGTGCCACAGGCAAAAACTATTGAAGAGCATATGTTGTTATCTTCTGCCGCCTCACCTATTTGGGCCATGCTGGATTTTGACATTGTCCCCTACATGGGGAAAAGCCATAAAATAAATGTAACCTTACCTGAACTATTAATAAAACAAATTGATGATCGGGTGGCTAAATCTTCAAATTACAAAACACGCTCTGGTTTTATTGCCATGGCATGTTTAACAGAGTTAGTTAATACTAAACACAATTAAACGACTTCAAACTAACGTTTGAGGTCGTTGTTCTGGCTGAGTTATATTGAGTATAAAAACTAATAATGGTTAAAATTCTCCTTATAAATCAAGTGACATGATACCACTTAATGAATTGAAAAGGCTAAAAAATTGACTATTGAAAATGCAAACTTACTACTACTAAGTAGCTCTCGTGTTGGTGATACAACCTACTTACAACATGCATTAGCCTTAATAAAGGCAAAGCTTATGGGTGTTAATGAATTATTATTTATTCCTTATGCCGGTGTGACAGTCAATTACGATGACTACACGGCAATGGTGCAAAATGCATTAACTGAGCTAGGCATTAAAGTAACCGGTATTCATCAGTATGCTGACCCCGTCAGCGCAATTAATGCCGCGCCAGCAATAGCGGTTGGTGGTGGCAATACTTTTAATTTATTGCATCAGTTATATCAAAACAAGTTAATTAAAGCCATTCAAAGCAAAGTAGCACAAGGCACGCCTTACATAGGCTGGAGTGCAGGTTCAAATATTGCGGGACTTTCTATTCGCACGACAAATGATATGCCTATTATTGAACCTGAAAGTTTCAATGCTCTGCAACTTGTTGATTTTCAGTTGAATCCACATTATACCGACTATAACCCTGCTGGTCATAATGGCGAAACTCGTGCACAACGTTTAGCCGAATTTATGGTGCTAAACACGACTACACCCATTGTTGCGATTGTCGAAGGAACCGCGTTAGATATTAAGCAAAATACCATTAAGTTAGTATCGGGCTTATCTGATACAAAAGGCTCAACAACTGCAGCTAATGGGTTTTTATTTAAGGCAGGTAAAAAAACTGTTATCACCACTGAAGATAACTTAGATTATCTTTTATAAATTATAAACTAGATATAAGTGATGTATGTCATATATGTGATCTTCAAATAAAGCTTACTAAGTTGAAGCTAGCAGTGATTTTCGCTGTAGTGGCATAATTAATTTTGCCACTACAAATCGGTCGCCACAGTGGTTATTTGTCGTAATATATTGTCTTTCTAAAGATTCTAAGCACTAAATTCTTAACAAACCAGCACTAGACTTATCGACAAAACCTTGAATCACTGTTGCCAATACATTTTCATATCTATATAGGTAATCCAATACCCGTCATGTTCATAATGCTCTAAGCAATGAAGCATACATTTGAATACGTTTTGTATGTGTTCACTTGGCAGGCTCAAGTAAATTTTAATGGTTATACTCTGATTATAAATTATTTTGCATTGGTTATATTTCTTAGCACTTGAAGCGGCTAACTTCAGGTGTTTGAGACAGCTAGGAACTTGAAAAATAAAGCTATAGAATGATATTTCTACCACTAAATCATCAAGTTCCTATGAATAAAGGAAGGTATACTAACGTTTATGTTTACCTAGCTCCTGTCTCCTCTGCACTATTTTCCATCATCATTATCATCGTATTCATGTGATTTATCTTCCTCTGCATTATGATTCATCATTTGCTCCATCATCATTTGCATCATGTTCATGTGGTTTTCCATCATGCCCATACGTTTTTCCATACTCATTTCTTTACTCTTGTTCATTTGTGCCATGCCGCCTTTGTCTCCCATCATGTCACCTTTGCCGTTCATCATATGCATGTCTTTTGGCATCATCTCCATGTGCTGTTTCATCATTTCCATATGTTGCTCCATCAATTCTAGATGTTTATTTGGATCCGTTTCTTTTTTAATCTTTTCCATCAATGATTGCATCTCTTGCATATTTTGATGCATTTTCATCATTTGCTCATGACTCATCATTCCCATCATGCTGCCCATCATCTTACCTTCATCTTTCATTTCAGCTTTATGATTATCAAAGGCAAATACCGGTGAAGCCAATACACTTGCTATAACTATTGCTTTAATTACTGTTTTCATGAGTTCGTCCTTTTTTCATTGTTGTAGTATTAAATTTTTTCATACCAAATTTAGAGTCTGCTTAAGGTTATTATTCAATTAACGATAGTGAACAATCTTAAAGCTTTACTACTTCCTTCTTTCCTCACATTGTTATCTATTAATAGCAGTAGTTATTAATAGATAATTAACGTCCTGAAACTTTGTGATAATTTACTATTTCTACGTCAAAGTTCGTTTATTGTTTTAAGTGGTGTTGCTTTTAACTGATATTGCGTTACTTCTCTTACAGCTGAATCACCATTAACTTATTTAATTTTTTTATTGGTTGTTAACCATAACCAAGTTTAAATTTCAGTATAGCGTTGCCAAAAACTTATGCTCACTTCTTTCCAATGCAATCAGTCTAAGCAATAATTAATCAACCGCTCCTAGTAAGAAAAATAAATCACTCATTTGTCATTGCTGCCAAAATGCTTCCATTGGTATCAACATGAGTGTTTTAGCTTTGTATGCTATATGTTTTTGGCCAATTTATGGGGGCTAAGTAACGGTAAAACCCATAACGTAATTACATCCTGATTGCCAACACGAGCGAAATTCCTGAATATGAAGGTTCTCTTATTAACCCTTAAGTTTTCTTTATAGTTACGGTTGTCGACTGAAGCATAGAGCATGGGATATAGAATGAAAGTGCAATTTTTTTGATGCGTTAACAGTGACTATTTGGCAACCACAAGACAAATAAAAACAGATAGTTGACTTAGCTGAGGGAATAATATGTTAGCCACAAATATTGTTGAATGCTCAAATCTCATGGGTTTATGGATAGCAATAAGTAAAAAATTTGATCTTGGAATAATGCCATTGCTGAAATTTTATTTAATAGTTTAAAGCAGGAACGCCTTCATTGGCAAAACCATGAAACGCGTTACCAAACACAGCAGGATGTGCTGAGTTAAACAATAATCTAGTACGACAGCCTCTGACTTCATTCTTATCTGGGTTATCCTAGGTTATCAAAGTCCAAATAAATTTTAATGATTAATTAGAGTATTATAAATGATTGCTTAACTGAGGTAGTTGAATCAGTCAGACCATGCCAGCCTAGTAGGTTTGACAGCTATGTGGGGCAAAAAAAAAGATGACTAAATTTTAATCCAAGGTAAATTTTCTGCTTATTAGCACGTACGGACAGTTTTTACTTTGCAGATTGATTTTAAAAGAAATTTTTAACTGCCGGTACTTATAACAGATAAAGCAAAATCATATTCAAAGGTCCCTTTGTATTCAAAAAAATGCCCCTGTAACCGTTTTTGTTATAGGGGCAAAAAAATATACTAGCGAATGCACTAAATAATTTTAATTTAGCTCACTATCCTTCCAGAACTTAGTTCCTTTAATAGTAGCTTGTAGTGCTAAACCATTTTCGGTGAAAGTGTATACGGTAACGTCACCATAATATATTTCACCTTCAACTGATGCACCCTTATTGCCTGCTTTTGCGGCCGCATCTGCATTACCACCAAAGGTCCAACCTTTATTAACAAAGTTGTTCATTGCTGCATTGGTATGAAAAACCATTACGATACGGTAGTCCTTAACACCAAGTCCTAAGCCAACGCCTCCTTCAGCCATATTCATATAAATATATTTACTTGTGTTCATATCTTTTACGACGCCATAACCTGTACCTGCTGCGATCAGTATCAAATTCACATTGGCATTAGAAAATACGGCGTAACCTGGAGCCGCGTTTATTTGTGCGCGAGTGTCGGGTTTATTAGCAAAAAGCTGGGTTAAGACATTATCTTTCATGGTAAGTATCTCTTGCTGCTTTTCCATTTTACTACCTGTCCCCATGGACGCGCACGCCACTAAGGTAAAGCAAAGAATTAGACAGGTTAAATTTTTAATCGATAACATTTTTTATCCTCTTCATTTCAAGTTTATATCACTTAACCTTATGCTATTTTAATAACATACAACGTTATGTTTAATATATGATTTCAATTAGTGTCCGTAAAATGCGCCACAGACTTAATATTAATAATATCACTATTTGGTTGATTGCTTAAATCCGTAATCAATGCAGGTTTAACTACACTAAAAGAAAGGGCAAAAGTGAAAGCACCTGCAAGAATTCATGCGGAAAAATTGATAAAATCAAATACCCTTGTAACGGTAGGAAAGTAGGAAAGTAGGAAAGTAGGAAAGTCAAAGATATGGTCTGACTTACCTACTAGCTATCAAATTGGTATTAGAATAGTTATTTGCCAAATACTGCTTAATTCTTTATTTCAAGCAGGCAGAATGGAGTTGCTTTAAATACCAAGTTATTTTATCGGCACCATAATATGAGCATATGGAGTATCTCCCCACATAACAAATGGTCCTCCTGATTGAGGATCTCGAGTTATTCCTTTTAGCATTTCTTTGGGAACAATGATCATTAAGTGGGGACCAGTTTCTGTATAATCATGAGCCTTCTTATGATCAGGATGATACGGCGTCGCATTACTCACTCCCGAACCAATATCACCTTTTAACATGTATGAAATGCCAATTCCTTTCGCCTTAAAATCAGCTTTAGAACCAACCGCACTCATCATCTCCATCCAAAGGGCATCATTACACATAGGTGCTTTATCTCCTGGCATAGTGTCAGGCATACAAGTCCAATCGTTAGTACCTTTTTGTAAAACTTGTCCGTCTGAATCAAGGATAGTCGCTTGTTGACTTATAGACGGTGGTGCAGCGGCCATGGCCCGATTGATTTTGGTTTCGCTTGACTCTGCTAATACCGCAAAATTAACAGACAACAAGGATATTATTATAAGTATTGTGTATTTCATCTAATATTTTCCTTTTTTATCATCTAAAGTTATAACTCAATAATTAAGTTACGAGCATTAAAGTATAGGTTAAAAAAAAATCGTCGTTAATAATACCTGTAATTTTGTGCCTTGCTTGGTCGGTTCTTGAATAACAAGAACCGACCACTTTGTGGTGTTGGTGGTTATAATGTGAGTTAATATCAAAAATTATCTACAATCAAAAACATCAATAAAAAATTAAATTTTCTTACTGGGTTAACCAATGTTTACTACTTATATAAATGAACAGACAGACGTTAAATCAGTGAGGTTAATAACCTAATATCTATTCGCTGCGCTGCTTTAGTTATATCTAATTCAAAAGGTAACTCTGCCAATTTAGGTATGGGTAGTAGTGTAGTCAACTCACTAATATTTTCCGCTAAATAAGGCATGCTTTCTGGACAGTTTGCTATCCAGCCCACACAGTTTAGGCCATCAGCTACAATTGACTGATAGGTTAATACCGCATGGTTTAAGCAGCCTAGTTTCATATTCACCACAAGTACAACATCTTGACAACTTGCTTGTACGAACGCTGATAAATATTGCCCTTGCCCTAGCGGTAAACGCCAGCCACCCGCGCCTTCACAAATAACAACATCAGCAGCTAATGCGGTAATTTTTTCATAGCCACGTTGAATATCTATTAAGCTAATGGCTTGTTGCATCTGAGCTGCAGCTATATGTGGTGCAATAGCTTTTTCAAAAGTGATCGGGTTAACCTGAGAAATCATTTGTTGGCAATTAGACTGTTTTAACAATAACAAAGCATCGTTATTCACTAACTGATGATTAACTCGCTCGCAACCCGCGGAAATCGGTTTATAGACCGCCACTTTTTTATTATGGGCCACTAAGGCATGCACAAGCGCTTGAGCTACGTAGGTTTTACCTGCGTCTGTGTCGGTGGCGGTAACAAATAGCTTTAACATAATAGGTCACTCTTAAAATTCAATCATTGTTTTTATGATGGGCTGTTTATCAGGTTCTTAGGCTTAATAAGACAAAAAGATCAGAGACAAGGCTTAGTCTTTTAATTTAACCACTAGCCCAGATAAAACTTTATAAGTAGCAGGATATATACCATTGGGTTGCAAAAATTCTTGATAGTTTTGGGTCATTTTTTGCCATTTATCTTTACCCGCAAGTCCTTTTCCCTGCTTTTTAGGCAGATGATTAGCGCCAAGGCTTTTCAACTCATGGGCTAAATGTAAAACATTTTCATATGCTAAAACAATATCCTGCTGCTTAGCGTGCAATAGCTTTCGATCCGCGCCATCAAATAACGCTATAATTTCACTTTCTATTTTAAAATCAATTACGTGTTGATCATTGTCAACCTGCGCCCAAGCAGACTTTAATTCAAATAAAGTCCCGTCAATTAGCGTACTAAAAGCAAATGAACCACCAGGTTTTAACACCCGTATTATTTCATTTAATACTGGGTCTAGCGGATCACACCATTGGATCATTAGGTTTGAATAGACAAAATCAATGCTGTTATCTTGCAAGGGTATTTTATAAGCGTCTGCTTCAAGCCAATGAATACGTTTATTGCGATTATCTTTGGCAAAGTGCAGCATTTTTTTTGATACATCTAAACCAATAACTTGTCGGTAACGACTTGATAGCAGCTCAGTAAAAAAACCTGTACCTGCGCCCAAATCTAAGACGGTTATATCATGGTTATTAGGTAACCATGGCATTAAATGCTGGCCACAATAGCGTTGTAAACGTGCTGAAATATCATAAGAAGTCGTGGCCGAGCCAAAAGATCTCGCTATTTTAAAACGATTAGTCTTTTCAGACATTATACTATAACCTCGTTAATACAATTAGCTAAGTAATTGATATCTTTAACTTCATGGCTCGATGTTACGGTTACGCGTAACCTAGAGCTGTTTTTTGGAACCGTTGGTGGACGAATAGCACTGAGCCAAATGCCCTTATCTCGAAGTTTTTGACAAACATCAAGTGTGGCAATTTCATCACCAATAACGATGGCGTGAATTGATGAGGCATTGTTAATAAGTTGAACCTTATGGCTTAATTTTGAGGCGAGTAATTGACTTAATTCGACAATTTTTTCTCGACGCCAATGTTCCGCTTGAATAATTTCAATACTCTTTTTTGTTGCCCAAGCTAAAGCAGGTGATATCGCAGTGGAATAAATATAATGCCGAGAAAAATTAACTAAGTAATCAGCCAGTAATTCATCACAAGCAACAAAAGCGCCGCTTGTGGCAATACTTTTACCAAAGGTGGCCATCACAATATCAGGGGCTGCGATACTACTGCTACCTTGGCCTTTATCACCGACAACACCCATACTATGCGCGTCGTCTAGATATAATAAAGCGTTATGTTGTTGGGCTATTTTCGCTAAATGAGTTACGTCAGCCTGATCGCCGTCCATACTAAAAACCCCTTCTGAGACAATAACTTGGTTTAACTCTTTACCGTCATCATTAGCCTTAGCTTGACCTCGCCTTAAGAAATTTTGTAATTGCTCAGTATCGTTATGTAAAAAGCGTTTTACTTTAGCGTCACTTGATAACGCACCATCAATTAATGACGCGTGACTGAGTTTATCTAAATACAGCTCACAACTTTTATCACCCAAGGCGTGCATAAGCGCGTTATTAGCGGCAAATCCACTGGCAAACAACAAACATTTAGCTTTATTAAGCCAATCACAAATATCGTTTTCTAGTGCTTGATGCGCATAAGAGTAACCGGTAATTAAACTTGAGCCACTCGCACAAGTACCGAATCGTTCGGCGCCAGCTAGCAATGCTTGGTTAATTTTTGGATGATGATTTAAACCCAGATAGTCATTTGATGAAAAGTTTAAGTAACTTTTATGATCAATTTTAACATAACGGCCATTTTGCTCAGCAACACACTGACGCACACGATAACGTGCGCGCTGTTTTTGCTCAGCAATAGTTGTAGTTAAGAAATCAAACGCCATAAATATTAAGTAACCGCGTTATAAAATAGATCGCTATTTTTTTGATCAACCACAGTGGTAGTAATTTTTGCTTCGTCTGCTGCTGAACTGGCAATGGTTTCAGTATTAATACCTAAGCGGTTAAATAACATCATATCTTTATTGGCTTCAGGATTACCTGTGGTTAATAATTTACAACCGTAGAATATTGAATTCGCGCCCCCTAAAAAGCACAGGGCTTGCATTTGTTCATTCATCGCGTCGCGCCCTGCTGATAAACGTACATGGCTTTTTGGCATCATGATGCGTGCCACCGCAATACAGCGCACAAATTCAAAATGATCTAAGTCTGCTACATCAGATAACGGCGTGCCTTCAATTTTTACCAACATATTAATCGGCACACTTTCCGGTTGTGGTGAAAGGTTAGCTAATTGTGCCAATAATGACGCCCGGTCTTTACTTTCTTCACCTAAACCTACTATGCCACCACTACAGACTTTCATGCCTGAACTGCGTACATTAGATAAAGTGTCTAAACGGTCTTGAAAAGTACGTGTCGTGATAATTTGATTATAATGCTCTGGTGATGTGTCTAAGTTATGGTTGTAGTAGTCCAAGCCTGCAACTTGTAACTCACCGGCTTGCTCAGCAGATAACATGCCAAGTGTCATACAGGTTTCAAGTCCCAGTGCTTTTACACCTTTAACCATTTCGACCACTGAAGGCATATCTCTTGCCTTTGGGTTACGCCAGCCAGCGCCCATACAAAAACGTGTTGAACCTTGATCTTTCGCCGCTTGTGCCGCTTCAAGCACTTTACTCACTTCCATCAAGCGCTCTTTATCAATGTCAGTTTTATAACGGGCACTTTGAGAGCAGTATTTACAATCTTCTGGGCATGCGCCGGTTTTAATCGACAACAAAGTACTCACTTGTACTTCATTAGGATTAAAGTTTTCGCGATGAATAACTTGCGCTTTAAACATCAAATCATTAAATGGCATGTCAAACAGTGCTTTAACTTGGTCTGCTTGCCAGTTATGGCGTACTTCACTACTACCTTGGTTGGTATTATTAACTGGGGTATTAACGTTGGTATTTGAGCTAGATTCACTTACCGCTGATGTTTGCTGTGTCATAGTTATTCACTCGTTTGTCAATTGCATCTATTAATATTAATCGGTAGTCTATGCATCAACTCAAACATGTCAACCAAACCAACGAAGTAACATTTACATATGAACACTAAACAAACAGAAAGCCTTGAATTTGATAAAAACCACGTTTGGCATCCTTATACTTCTATGTCGAAACCATTACCTTCTTATCTGGTCGAATCTGCCGAAGGTGTTCATATTACCTTGGCCAGTGGTGAGAAACTTGTTGATGGTATGTCATCGTGGTGGTCTGTATTGCACGGTTATAATCACCCCGAATTAAACGAGGCCTTAATAAAACAGACTGAAAAATTTGCCCATGTGATGTTTGGTGGTTTAACCCACGAACCGGCGATTGAACTTGCCAAAACACTCATTGAGCTAACACCTGAGGGCTTAAATAAAGTGTTTTTAAGTGATAGTGGTTCAGTGTCAGTAGAAGTGGCGTTAAAAATGTCGATACAGTATTGGCACAGTAAAAATAAGCCTGAAAAGCATAAAATACTCACCGTAAGAAATGGTTATCACGGTGATACCTTTGCCGCTATGTCGGTATGCGACCCCGTTAATGGTATGCATCAGTTGTTTGAACCTGTATTAATGAAGAATTTATTTGCTCCCGCGCCAAAAACTCACTTTGATCAAGCATGGAATGCTACCGACGTTGAAGCGTTAACTGCCATGT
The DNA here is from genome assembly GCF_014077085.1 of Colwellia sp. MB02u-9. Classification (NCBI taxonomy): domain Bacteria; kingdom Pseudomonadati; phylum Pseudomonadota; class Gammaproteobacteria; order Alteromonadales; family Colwelliaceae; genus Colwellia; species Colwellia sp. MB02u-9. Next base: position 58,284 of record NZ_JACGVF010000094.1, on the reverse strand, counting down.
TTGCACAACATCATCAGCAAATAGCGGCCTTTATTATCGAGCCAATAGTCCAAGGTGCGGGTGGCATGCGTTTATATCATCCGAATTATTTAAAAACCTGCCGTAAACTTTGTGATCAATATAATGTTTTAATGATTGCTGATGAAATCGCCACAGGCTTAGGCCGCACTGGCAAGTTATTTGCCTGTGAATGGGCTGATATTAGTCCTGATATTATCTGTCTAGGTAAAACCCTCACCGGTGGCTACATGACACTGGCAGCGACCTTATGCACTGATGAAGTGGCTAATACTATTAGTCATGGTGAAGCGGGCTGCTTTATGCACGGACCTACCTTTATGGGTAACCCGCTAGCTTGTGCCCTTGCTAACGCCAACCTTAAAATATTGAAACGTAATCAGTGGCAACAACAAGTAACTGATATTGAGCAGGTTTTTAAGCAACAATTATTGCCTTTAAAAAATCATCACAGGGTTCAGGATATAAGAGTGTTAGGCGCTATAGGGGTAGTTCAAAGCACTGAGCATGTTGACATGGCCGAGATTCAAAAGCGCTTTGTTGAGTTGGGCGTATGGATACGTCCTTTTGGACAACTTATCTATATTATGCCGCCATTTATTAGTGATAAAACACAACTAAGTTTACTGATCAATGCCATTAGTACCGTATTAGATGAAGATAAGTGTTTTAAGCGCAACTAACCCCCTTGTTAGCGCTGCGCTATAAAATAATGTTGGCGACTTAATAAAGTTGTACCAATATAAAGCTAACCCAGGCGATGGTAATCACAAGTAATAATAAAATATTAAAATACTTACCATCGTTTTTACGCCGGCTACGGTAATTATCAATGATTAAACAAAAATAACTACTTAGGGCACTTAGCAATAAAACAATGTATAAATAGCCGGTCAGTGGTGTCTGCCAAATTTTTCTAATTTCAATATTATGGTAACGCAAAATGCCATAGTCGACATCGGGTGCCGCATAATAAGAAACAATGATAGCGCAAACAAACAAGCTCCAACCAAGGATAGCCAATACTCTTAACGCATAAGTCCATAAATCAGCAGCATTCCTGCGCTCTTTGCCCGATATTTCATACTTCACACCGCTTTTCATCCCTAATTTCACGTTATTTTTTTATAAAGACCCGATTTAAAAATTTTTACTTGTTAAACCTTACAAGCAAGGTAACATAGCACCCCTTAAAATTTGAGTACATTTTTGACAAAAAAGAGGTTTGTAAATGTCAGTCATTGCCATTACTGATATCTTGGCAGGAAAATATCCTGTTAATGAATCAATTACTATCCATGGTTGGATCCGCACACGTCGTGATTCAAAAGCAGGTATTTCATTTTTAGCGGTACATGATGGTTCATGTTTTGACGCTATTCAAGCAATTGCTCCGAGCAATTTGGATAATTATCAGACTGATATATTAAAACTTACTACAGGTGCTGCAGTAAAAGTTACCGGTATTTTAGTTGAATCTCCAGGTAAAGGTCAGTCGTTTGAGCTCCAAGCAGAACAAGTAGAAGTATTAGGACTTGTTGAAGACCCTGATACCTACCCAATGGCAGCAAAGCGCCATAGTATCGAGTTTTTACGCGAACAAGCACATTTACGTCCACGTACTAATATAGGTGGCGCAGTAGCACGTGTGCGCAATACCTTGGCACAAGCAGTACATCGTTTTTTACATAGCAAAGGTTACTTTTGGATCAGCACACCATTAATTACTGGTAGTGACTGTGAAGGCGCTGGTGAAATGTTCCGTGTTAGTACGCTTGATATGGAAAACTTACCGTTAAATGATGAAGGCAAAGTGGATTACAACCAAGACTTTTTTGGTAAAGAAACTTTCCTAACCGTTTCAGGTCAGTTAAATGTTGAAACTTATTGTTGTGCGCTGTCTAAAGTGTATACCTTTGGCCCAACATTCCGTGCTGAAAATTCAAATACGACTCGCCATTTAGCTGAATTTTGGATGATCGAGCCCGAAATTGCTTTCGCTGATCTTTCTGATGCCGCTGATCTCGCTGAAGAAATGTTGAAGTATGTTTTCCAAGCCGTGCTTGATGAACGCGCCGACGATATGGCTTTCTTTGAACAACGTGTCGATAAAACGGTAGTAGAGCGTTTAAACTCAGTGATCAACAACGACTTTGTGCGTTTAGATTACACTGACGCGATCACCATTTTAGAAAACTGTGGTAAGAAGTTTGAAAACAAAGTGGCTTGGGGCGTTGATTTAAACTCAGAGCACGAACGTTATTTAGCTGAAGAGCATTTTAATGGTCCGGTAGTGTTACAAAACTATCCGAAAGATATTAAGTCATTCTACATGCGTTTAAATGACGATGGCAAAACCGTTGCGGCTATGGATATTTTAGCACCCGGTATTGGCGAAATCATTGGTGGTAGCCAACGTGAAGAACGTTTAGATGTGTTAGACAAACGCTTAGCGGAAATGAATTTAGATCCAGCAGATTACAGCTGGTATCGTGATTTACGTCGTTACGGCACAGTGCCACATTCAGGCTTTGGTTTAGGTTTTGAGCGCTTGGTCGTTTATGCAACTGGCATGCAAAACGTGCGTGACGTGATACCTTTCCCAAGAACGCCTAATAACGCGGCTTTCTAAGTTAGTATCATGCAAAACTAAAAAAGCCCTCAATTGAGGGCTTTTTATTTACAGTCAACTTACCAACCATACCCACTACCTATAGACTTACCAGCTGAATACATTTTAATGTACATATACTAATCTTGTTATTACTTAATAAATTTGGATATGAATGATGTCAGTTCTAGCAACCATTCATCATCAATCCATGGTATATAATCCTTTGTCAGCTGAAGCTAAGCATGGGTTTATCTCAAAGCTTAAGTCCTAGTTTATTTGCTTGTTATATGTACTTTGCACTACTTTTTGTCGAATAAGTGCCAAGGTATAAAAAATACAAACTGTACTAAATATAAAGATATAAACAGCTTTAAATGAATAGATATCATCTATTCCGATAAAAACACCATCTTCATATAAGTTAAAATACAAATAAAACCCCATAGAAATAGAGGCTAGTAAGAAGAAAAACCTAAATTTAAAATCCTTTTTTAAGTAACCAATTATGAATTTAATACTCAAACTTCCTGCACATATAACGAGCTTGTAGAATAACTCGTTTATTATGAATTCCCCCTAAAATCGGGGTACCAAATGCATTACCTATATCGAATAAATTGTCTACAGTGTGATACAGGAACATAAAAAATTTGTCCTGCTTGAATGGCTTATATGCCCTTTACAATACGCATTAGAGTGCGCATAATAAACACAATGATTACTTGGAGACATACTATGCAAGCACTATACGATATTGAAGCCCCTAAAAAAGCAACAAACCTTAGCTTAAATAGTGACTTACTAAAGAAAACAAGAGCACTTAACATTAATTTATCTGCAACTTTAGAGCAAGCACTAAAAGATAAATTGAAAAGTATTGAAGCTAAAAGATGGGTAAAAGAAAATAAAAACGCTATAAAAGCCTACAATGATTTTGTAGATGAAAATGGCTGTTTTGGTGACGAGTTTAGAGAGTTTTAATGGCACAATTTGATGTATACATAAACCCAAGTAAAAAAAGCAGGGAAGCATATCCATATATAATTGATATCCAAAATGCATTAATTAGCGATCTCGCAACGAGAATTGTGATCCCTTTAGGGAAGCTTAATCATTTTAGAAATGAAAAGATGGATGGCTTAACTCCAGCGATAGAATATGAAAATGAACAATTCATTTTACTCACACCACAGCTTTCATCAATGCCAGCAAATTTACTCAAAAACCCTGTTGGCTCAGTTGTATCATTAAGAGATGAGATTATTGCAGCGATCGACTTTGCTATTACGGGCATATAACGCCCACATTAAGGGGCTAAGTAATAGTTGGCCATAATTGTGAACGGAGTGAACGCGGCCAAGTGTTGCGTGTCACGTTGAATTGCTGTTATGTGAATTTAATCTCAAACCTCTCATCATAATTATGATGAGTTAAAGACTCTTTAATTTGATCTATTTCTTCTAGTTGAAGCTTTCGTAAGTATATTTCGTGAGAGCTAAACCGAGCTTTTATTTTTATGGTTTTTTTCGTGAAATGTAACGCACTCGAGAGTATTCATATGCTCTTCAGCTATATCTAGGTCTTCAAGACTAACTTTTGTACCGCGCTCTTCTTCAGGCATAATAAATTCACAAAACAATGTCCTGTGCAAGAGAAGCGTCTTTATATAACCTTCTCCAATATCGAGAGCAAAGGAAATAATTAAGTCATTCTCCGTCTCTTCAACATCCATAAAACTAACGATATCCATCGACATCACTCCTACTGCTCGAATTATTCACATAACGAGCTTGTAGAATAACTCGTTTATTATGAATTTCCCCAAAAAATCGGGGTACCAAATGTATTACCTATATCGAATAAATCGTCTACGGCGCGATAAAGAAACACAAAAATTTAGTGATTTCGGCTGAATTAGTTATTCTACAGCCTCAACGCCCAGTTAAGAGGCAAAATTTAATTGGCTAAAATATCAAGCGGGACAAAAACAGCCAACTTATTCTTATTTAACAGCATGTTATGTGTGCTTAACGCGAAACCTGATATTTTTTTAGTGATGGTAGTTCACAATCAATTGTTGTTATATAAATATTGCGCTCAGTCCAAAACACCTCTAGATCATACAAGCAGAACGAATATTTACTGGCGTCTTCTACCCATTCATCATCAACTTTAACTGATACGGATGTGAATAATTCATTATCATTTTCCCACCAGACTAAAACCAAATAATCACAACCGGAACCATCATGAAAAATGACGAAAGCTGGAGTATTAATCCAGTTGATATTACGTGCTGCTTTAATTTCATTGAGTCGATATAAATATTTAGATTGGTCGACTAAACTATTACAGGCAGAAATAGTATAAATTTTAATACCAGTTTCATCTAACCAATCAATTTTACCCTCTATATTTCGAGATTTAAACATGCCTCTTCTCCTTTAATACTCGTTTAGTTGATGCAGGATTTTTTTTCAATGCCGCTAAAGGTCGGATGGGTCGTTGAACCAAGTTACCTGAGCAGTTTGGGCATATACTCTTTAATATTTTTTCAGCACACTTAACGCAAAATGTGCATTCAAATGTGCAAATAACAGCTTCATTCGATTCAGGTGGTAAATCAAAATCACAATACTCACAATTAGGTCTCAATTCTAACATTTAGAACTCCCTTCTAGAGATACACATAACGAGCTTGTAGAATAACTCGTTTATTATGAATTACCCCTAAAAATCGGGGTAAAAAATGCATTACCTATATCGAGTAAATAGTCTACAGCGCGATATAGGTACAAAAGAATTTAGTGATTTTGGCTTAATTAGTTATTCTACAGCCAACTAAATTTTGTCCTGTTTTAACAGCTTATAGGCAAATTACACTACGAAATATGGTTCGTATTCAATAGCATTGCAACATTCCAGCCCAGTAAAATTCGAATGTAAATTAAGCCATTGCTCATTGTGCCGCATATAAGAGAGGTTAAACTTATCCTCCCCCGCATATACTAACCTCGCAAATTTTGTTTCAAAAATTGGTGAAATAGCATCTTCCCCACAGCTTTTATATTTAGCATAAAAATACAGTGAGCTTCCCCGCCATTTAATAAATATATCTACAAGTTTATTGAAACTTGGGTTATTTAGCTCTGGTTTTATGTGTTTAGGCTTTAAAGTTTTATCGATTAAATCACATGCAATTTTACTAACTTCATTTTTCATAGCATTTGTAATTTTTTCTTTAACTGTTTTAGATGTAGATATTTGCCAATTTTTCATTTTATTTTGCCAAGTTTAATTATTTACCAACGCCCACTTAATCGGACAAAAATAGTTGGCTAAAATTGTGTAGCGAATAGCGAAACATAGCCAACTGTTACGTGTCCTAGTTTATTTTCTTATTAGGTTAATTACATTCCATCAGCCGCCATATGGAGTGACATAAGTGCTCGCTCGTCGTCCCAATATGCACAATTTTCAATAGCATTATCGTAAATAGTTTTCATAATTAAATAATCGACTCTTAAACCATAAGGTTGTGCAATTAAAGCATCAGATAAAAGTTTTGGGAAAGTATAATCAAATTCTTCCATATCAATTGGTAGTTTTGAAATTACACTGGCATAAGTATTAAAACTTAAACAACGTGAGATTAGCTCTTTGAGCTTTGTTGGCTTGGGTGAGAACCTAAACGATTCTAATGATTGATCACGAATAGAATTGACGAAAGAGTTAAGCTGGGATTTATTTTGTAAAATATACATATGTTTCTCCTTGCCCGTGAATCCTTTTATAACAGACAAAACAAATGTATTAAATTTGAAGGATTTGTTAGCACTTTGAGTTGGATTCTCCTCCAGCTGTGATAGCTGTGCCACCACAAAGCAGTGACTGGAGAAATATAACAGAGGTCACCAACTGCGTCAATTAACCTAACGCCTCGTTAACTGCCGCGTAGGTTGGTGAGCGGCGGGTGTCCTGTGTGTTTTTATCAGGGGAGTTATTGCCACTATTTTTAGAATCAAATTAGAGTAAAAAATAACAACACCCAATTGTAAAACTATACATTTTTTGTTTTTAATATTTAAATCGTAATATTTTGCGATCCGTTTAAAAATTATTACTGATAAAATAAAAGCCAAAATATATAACAAGTTTAAATATAGTTCGAATTTGGTAGTTACAGTACTTGAAACTTTTCCGCTATTGAAAGCGAAAAATAAATTTCTGAATAACCCATTAGAAGAAGTTCCTATCAAAACTGATAACGCAAAATATAATTTTATCATTTGTTTACATCCATGTTGAGATTAAAGCCCGTGTGGCCATACACATAGAAAAAATAACAGGCTAAAATGGAGCGGAGCGAACAGCCCGCTGTTTTTAGTCCTTGTTGATTTGCTTGTTAAAGCGCTACAATTTATTGCCAAAATATAGTGGGTATCTGCCCCCAAGCAGCCAATACTAAACAAAATTGTATAGACATCATGATCGATGCAATATCCAATTTTATTAACTTACTTTGCATCTTTCCTCTTAAAGAAATCCATAAAGAAAATAAAAGTGTTATTGGCAAAAGCCCTGATAAAAAAGCCAAGCAAATACTTGCCGCAGTAATATCACCAAACTTTAGAAAGGATTGATTAACATAGAGGTATATGGGTAAGCTAAATAGTAAAAGGTTTATAAACACCCATTTAATGCGTCCTAAGCCATCTTTATCGCGTTTAGCAATTCTAATTAATCCTACTAAAAAGATATAAATCAGTCCAATTAGACCAAAAATTAAACTTACCCAATAAAGCACTAGCGTTATACCAGAATCTTTTTGAAACGTTTTAAGCCCATCACTAATAAACAATCGACTTTTATCATTAGAATAAACAACATGAGAAGCTTGTGTTCTGTTAACATCTCGAAATAAGCTTTCGTCAATTTGAATCAATCGCCTATCAGCATTTTGCAATGACTTAATTAGAAAATGATCGTTTGATTGTTCTAACCAAATAAAATTGAAAAGCATATCAATAAATTCAAATTCAGCCATATTATTTGGCGATGGCAAGTAAATGCCTTGCAACCTTGATAGCTCAACTCCTTTTCCCATAGGCTCTGTAATTTTCGCTGGTGTTAGACTTAACCTATTGATAAATAATTTATTAAACTTTTCATAGTCAGTAGTTTCATTATCAGTGTTAGTAGCATAAAAAAATCCCTTGTTCTCATCAGGAAAAAGGCAAATATAGGCTCTAAATCCAAATGTTGTGCCGGGATGACACATACCAAGCACGTTATGCCGATCTCTCTTAGCAAACGCTAACCCATGTCCAATATTCAGGCCAGCTATATGTGCTTCAGTGCCTAAAGGCTCTGTAAGCATATCCATATGTTCAGGGTGCACAAAGCCTTCACCATTCACTTTGCCATCACTCAACACAAACATCATAAACTTAGCCATATCAGGAGCTGTTGTTGTGAATTGTCCAGCTGGCCTTAAATAACTAGGCACAGCAGCTTGAGCAACATTATTTTCATAATAGCCCATCGCCAATAATGGATCTGCGAACTGACCTCGTTGGCTGATGAACTCAAAGCTACTATCATGCATTTCTAAAGGAGTTAAAAGGTTAACATCGAGAAAATATTCGTAACGCTCGTTGGTGACAGCTTCTATAACCATCGCAAGCAAGGTATACCCCATATTGGAATATGAGTATTGTGTGCCTGGTTCTGTTCTAATATTTAATAGATTGTATTGGCTTGACTCAAAAGCTTCTTCTAATGGTGTATTTGGCAAAGGTTTAGTGCTTAATAATTGCCACATCCGAATGTTGTCTAATCCAGAAGTATGATCGAGTAAGTTTTTGACCTTGATAGGTGAACGATCGTTCCAAGCGTTGTCGAAACTTAATTCCGACAGTAATGATTCAACATTACTGTCTAACGAGAGTCTCTCTTCAAATATTAAATGAAGAACGCCCATTGCCAGAACCGATTTGGTAACAGAGCCTACATGCATTTTTTGCGCAGGCTTCATAGGTTCAAACTTTGAAATATTTGCATAGCCCGCACTACCAACCTCAACATGTCCATTTGAAATTGTTGACCAAGATAATCCTACAATATTTTCATTTTCGATAGTCTTTTTGATTTGGGTTTCAATATGAATATCGCTTTTGGCATAAGCAATATTTAATGAAAACAAAACTAAAAATAATGATAATATTTTTTGGAACATCAACTTCTCAGTATACGACTAGCGCTTTAGACACAATTAACGGGCAAAAAATTGTTGGCTAAAATTAGCGACGAAGGAGCAAAAGCCAACTTTTTTTTGTCCCTGTTTAATTTCTTATAGGTTTTACTCACCTACATGGATTTTTAGCAAAACTTTACCGCCATCTAAGTTTTTAACTAGCAATGGTAATATTTCACCTATTTCTTTATCCATTAGTTTTTTAGCTTTATCCGCTGGGCAGCCCGGGATTTTGCAACCATCAAGTTCAATAACTAATTGACCAACTTTAACTCCAGCTTTTTCTGCTGGGGATCCAGGGTGAACTTTATCAATTTTAAACTCCGTTATTTCAGGACTAAAGAATCCATCAACAGACACGCCTGCGGCAATCCCAATTTTACCATCTGCGAAAGCAGTAAATGGTAAAAACAAACTAATTAATAGAATCTTCCTAATTGAATTCAAAAGTCTTACTCCTTTAAAAACCTAACAGCTTATAATGTATACGTCTTAGTAACACATATCATAAATAACATTAAATTAACATTAAATTAACGTTAATATCTCATACTTTCAAAGCATTAGAATCTGGTAATGCTAAATCACATGTATATTAAGGCGTGTTACTAAGACCTCTCAGTAATACAACCCGAACAAAAATAAAATAAAATACTTTTAATTCAATTAGTTAAGTGACTTTATTTAGTTTTTGTTACAATAAATCGTGTGTTAATAACACGTCTTAGTAACACACCTCGAAAAATCATACTGACTTACATATAAAAGGGCATTACAGCGTTTACGCTAGTAGTTAATTCATTAGAAAATATAGGGCAAGATTTTTAGCTGGAATGTCAGGAAGGCACATTCGAGACATTATCTTTTAAAGAGACTTAACACTTCGGATTAGGTTTGGTATCGATAACGCGCGTTAAGCGGACTAAAGTTGTTGGTTATAATAGGTAGCGAAGCAAAGCCAATTACAGCTTTAAATTCATTGCCTTTTTCAAGGTAATATATTTTTTGAGTGAAGCCGTTTCTTTCCATTTTTGACAGTGTTGGTAAATAAGGCGACAAGCATGCTGAAGCCTTATTTTGTTAATGATTGAAGTGTATTGAAATATCTTTAATATCAAAGTTACCGTTAAATGATTTTGAATAATTACCTAGGGGTTTAAAGATGAAAAACTTACTTTTTTCCGCAGGTAATCTTAAAATTTCAGTATAGATAGCATCTAAAAATAATTGCGGTTTACATTCAGGTTGTAGTTGTTGGTAAATGTTATTCACTAGCACTTTATCGCCTGGTGTTTTGATTAACGCTAACAGTATATCTTCTAGCCACTTCGCGCCCATGGGTGTTTCAACTGCTTTTTCAACATTGTCTTGTGTCATATCAAGAGAAGAATTATTGTCCCTTTCTTTTTTAAACCGTTCACCTTCCTCTAAGTTAAGCGATTGTGCCAGATCGATTAAATCATTGCGGGTTAGTAAACTCGACTCATCAGGATAAACATCGATGTTCATTACTTTAACTAAGTTGGTGATGTTTGGCGGCATGCTAATGTCTTCAACACTGATAAGATCACTAAAGTCATGATCGGTTTTTGTGTCGAAATATTGTTTAAATTGCCTAACAAGTTTACCTCTACCTTCCAATTTTCTAAAACCAATCAACAAGGCTTGCATCAGTGTTAGTGCGTTAATAAGTTCTTTAATCGCACTTTGTTTACCACCAAATAAGTCGTTATTGATAATGGAACGCAGTCGTAAATCTGTGATGGGCCTTTCCAACAGTTCTGCTTCATCAATAATATTTAACGCTTGTCTAAGGGTTCTTGCTTCTGCAATGGCTTGTTCATTTTCTTTACGCTTTGCCGATATTGAATGCACATAACCAAATTGATTTTCAATACGGTTTCTTAATTGTTGTATGTTGTTGTTTATACCATCGAGTAATTGATAGATAGAGTCAATGACCAGTCTTTTATACATATCGCTGTCACTGTAAGCGCCCAGGGTATTTGAGTGGTTTAGCTGATTTATATTAAATAAAATACTGCGCCAATAGCCACCAACATCCAGATTAATAGCCAGTGTTCTTTCTGTTTTAAGCGCATTTTCTAAAAAATTTTGAAAGGCACTGCTGAGTCTTATACTGCCTGAGGCGGTTTCAAAAGCCAGATTGTAATTGTGAAGTTCATCAAAACCTTTCAGGGCTTCTTCAGTAGGCGGAAGTACTCCCTCGGTTATAATGGTGTCAATGGTTGACGCATGTTTTGCTAGCATACGAAACATTTTTTTCATGGCACCCGACATTATATCAAATCATCCTGTGCTGGCTCATCTAAGTCGATGTCATCAAATTTCTCAGCTTGATAAGTCATAATAAATTCCATCAAGTTAATGTAGTAGGCAAGCTTACCCGTACAAAGATAGATATCTATCTTGGGTTCAATTTGCTTTAAAATATCAGTTTTAACTAGGCTATTAATCAATTGTTTGGTTTTATCAAAAACACTGCCTTTTAACTGACCTTTTATCTGGATAATGATCCGGTCTAATGATTTTAACAGTGATTTATCGTTTTCAATTTTACTGACAATTTGAGCTAGGTGAATTTCATCACCGGTATAGAGTGAACGTTCGTCATTACTCACGCGCATCATTAAACTTAGAAACTCAACTACTGGCCTTATTTCTTGCTGAGTTTGCTTAAATACCGCTCTTGACGCTCGTCTTCTATCTGGGGTCATAGACTCGTAGGAGGCATAATAAAATTCGTGATCGATATGAGATAATGTTTTGCCGGTTTGATACAAGTAGCTCTGTACACGCTCTCTGTTGATATCTGAGTTTAGAAAGTCGTAACTTGTAGCACAGGTTATCGGGCAAATGAATTTACCGGTTAAAAGTGACTCTACTGTGCTGGTGAACACTTCATCAAAAATCATGATGGGGTACCTACTGCACTGGTTTGTGCGGCACTTATTGCTTTAAGCAAAGGATCATCGTTAGCGGTGATTTGTTCAAACCTATTTTTCGGTTTATTAATAAAATAGCGCTTGTGATAAACCCCCATGAAGTTATTATCTGCATTAGGAATAGCGGTAAAAATGGTATCTTTTTCTTTATCAAACATCGCGAATAGTGAGTCGACGTTTTCAACTGAGATTTCACCTAATTCATCAACGCCATATAAAATATCAACATCTTGTGTTCCTTTGATCATAGAGCCTAATGAAGTGGTAAACGCCAGCAGAATTAAGTAACTCATGCCATTAGAAGAGATGTCTTTTAAATCATTACCTGAACGCGCGATTTTTCTTTCATTATTAACCACAGCTTCAAAAGAAATATCGTATAAATTAGAGTGCCTCTCTACCAGTTTGTTATGGGTAAATTTCGTCAAAACTTCTGACATAGCAACGCCATAACTTTCAGGAGGTAAGCTTTGTTGATTGTCTTTGCTCCAAGCTTCATAGGTTTTTTTAAATGATTTTAAGGCCGAGAATACTTCGTGAGATTCGAGTAAAGGTGTCAGGTTAATTGATATTTTACCTAAGGCGCTAAAAACAGTTTTTTTCTCTAAATAGCTATTAACTCTTAAGCTAAAAGCATTAATATCAGATTCATAACGTTTGAGCTGATCATAAAAACCAGATAATTCCATACCCCGTAGTGCCGCATTCTCGATAATTAAATCACGTACTTCATTAATGACTAAGGGTAACTCTTTGACAATATAATCTGAAATAAGCCTGAGATTAGGGTCTATCTCCAAGGCATTACTTTTCATATCGATGGATTTTTTTATCGCACTATTCAAGTGGATATTCATTTGGGAGATAACTTGTTCGGCATAGCCTTTAATGCTTTTTAATGCCTTACGATGACTTTTTAATATGTTGTCTACTTCACCGCAAATTGTTTCAAATGAATGGGGTTGTGCCGTGTCAAAAGCTTGCTCAAATTCGCCTAATCGGTTGGTTAAGCGCAAGGCCATTTCGTGCTGTTGGCTCACCTTTGACAGCTTACCGGTAATCGCTTCACGATTGATGATAAAAGCGGCTTTACGGGCTTTAATTCTGTCAGTCAGTTCAGTAAGTGATTGAGTCAGGTTTGTTACCCCTTGCGAAGCCTTAAACGATTTATCATTAAGGTTGTCAAGTTGGCTATAGCTGTTGCTCATAAAAGCGTTATAACTGCTAATGATACCTGGAGCATTTTTTAATCGGCTAAGTTGTTTTTCTAACGTGACTATTTCATTATCAAGTTTGTTTAGTGATTCAGTATCAATATTTTTATCATTTAATTGATTTTTTTCATCCGTTGCTAAGCGGCTGATCGCTGAGGTATATTCAGTAGTGTTTTGGCTTGTTTTGTCTTCTGTCTGCTTGATATAACCTTCTAGTTCAACATTTTGCCCCATATGTTGTTCTTGTAAACTTCGAATACGGTCTAAGTGCTGTTGATTAATCTGACTTAGCTTTTCTTTATTTTCTCGACCCAGTTTACTCAGGGCATTGTTAAGCGCTTTAGCTTCAGTCTCTAAAACTAACTTGGCTTGTTCAATGGCATTTTTTTGTTCAATGTTGAGCTGATTAATATTGGCATTGATAGATTCAAGTAATTGCTGCTTTAACGCTATTTTAGCTTTAATCTTAATAAGGTCTTGTTGCAGCGCACTTTGCTCGTTGGCAATGGCTTTAACTTTGTCTGACAGTTTTTCTTTTGTCTCATTTAATTGCAAAATATGCTGGTCAATTTGTTCAATTTCGGCGCTAATAGTGTCACTTGTTTTGGCAAAATCATTATAAACACGGTCCCAATCTAGCGTTAAGCCTTTGAAGTTATTTTTTGAGCCTTCAGCGCTAAAATCAGGGTTAAGATCGGTTGACGCTAATACCACGGGTGCAAGAAACTTACCTATACTTTCAGACCAGTCATCAACATTGTTCACTAAGAACTCATGCAGCGAATTTTTTTGCGGATTGAGTAAGCGCTCTAAGTCATTTTTTGCTGATACCTTAGTTTTTATTGTGTTGGCGATATCGGCCATTTCGCTGAGTATTTTATCCGTTTGTATCGCACTATTTTGTGCTTGACGCTCAAAATCTATGGCTTGCCTTGAGTCTGCGTTAAGCGCTTCGTTTGCCCGTTGCAATTCCTGTTGTGCTAAATTAAGTTGTGCCCTTGCTTCCTTACTGACATCAACACTTTGTAATTTAAAATGACAATGGCTGAGTTTATTTTCATAATCGGCAGAAAGTTGCTGTAATTGATTTTCATTCTCTGAGATGGCGGTTTTTAGATCATATCCCGCTTCGCTCATTACCCTGTTTTGTTTTACTGTAATCTCGCTATATTCAGCATTGGCGACGCTAAGCTGGCTACTCAGTTGATCTTTTAAGTTATAAAACTGTGCTTGTCGTTTAGCTTTAAGTTTGTCGAATTTCGCGGTAATGTTTTGAGCTTCGTCCAGTAAATTTGCTTTTTCAACACTGGCATTGTCAAGTTGTGCTTGATAATGATCAATATTGGCATAGTCACTTTTTAAGCTGCCAACATCTTTTTCTTCCCAAGAAATTTTTTCAGCTTCAATGGTCTCTATTTGTCTTTTGGCGCCGTCAACTGTGCGATTATTGTCACTTATTTGATCGGCTAAGCTATTTTTTTCATCTGAAGTTTTTAAGTTTGCAGTCGAGTTTTCAGTATTTAATGCCGCAAGCTCAAGCGTTAGCGCTTTAAGTGAATAGTTGAATTGCTCAGTATAAGCTAACAAGTTGTGCTTATACTCAGCCAAGATGGCTTCAGAATTTTCTGCCGTATAAAGAGATTTGGATAATTTGGGTAATATGCTACTGGCTAAATCATCATAAGTCCTAAGCGCGTTATAATCAGTTTTCCAGATAGATAGACTCGCTACGTCCATATTAAACTCAAGTTCATTTTTACCACCATTGAGCATAATTGACGATAGTAGTTCTTTAATACGTTTAAAGTCCGTGTTGCGCTCTAATGCAGCACCCACCACGGTATTGAGCATTGATAAATTTTTGCCCGGTGCGGCAAGAGAAAACCTATGCTTTGCTTCGGTCAGATCCTTGTCACTAAATACTGCCGTACCAAGAATAATTTTTTGATAATGTGATGGCGAAGATACTGCTTTAACAGGCACCTGCTTTAAACGGAAGTGGCGATAGATGTTTGTACAGGGAATTAAATTTAGTGTGCCATCTGGCGAAGGCTCCGCCGTGTAATCGGCAAGTTCAAACGGCTTATCTACAAATAGGTAGTTTATACTTTCGTTCTTACTAAAACACACGGCTTGCTTAATGCCTGAGTGCGTTTGATATTCAAAAACAATATAACTGGTCAATCTAGGGAGGTAATAGTTTACAAAAGACTCTCTGATTTTACCCCGTACTTTAACGACATCGCTGGGGGCATCAGCAAAGAATATTCTGACCAGTTTTAAAAAGGTCGTTTTGCCCGCCGCATTGGTGCCACTGAGATTAGTATGGCCACTAACGTCAACCTCAACCCTTCTCCCCTTAAAGTAGCTATCAATCAAAATTATGCGTAATAGTTTGCTACTTGGTGCAACTTTCAAGGTCATTTATCTTCCTATTGACGGTATTATTTATGCTTTAATCTGCTGGTGATTAGTGTAATACGACTGGCTCATTGATACCATGGCACGAACAGAGAATATTGAGATTGGCTTTGCACTATGGTGCATAGCATAGTGAATAGCCGCGCTGCATTAGATGCTTTATGAACCTTTTGGAGCAGTGGTCATTATCTGCTATATATAAACTTAGCGCTTGGTTTATGATCATTAAATTAGAAGGTAAAACAAGCTAAGAGCACAAGATACCTGAAACTTTGATGTGAAGATGATAATAAACTGGTTACTTGATGCCACTATCGCAGGAGCGAAAGCTAGTGATATTTATATCATTGGATGAAAAGCTAAAGATGACATTAATGCCGGTGTTGTAAAGAGTAAGGTGTAAATTATCGAGGTATTAAGAGCCGTTGACACTTTATGGCTAGAAATAAAAATATTTAAAAATAGACAGCCTTATTGTATTCGCATATCAATAAGACTGTTAATTAGGTACTTGACTATGAGCTTGCTCGATAACCATTAACGGCCGCGAAAACAACAAGCATAATTAAAAATAGCTAACGTAATCGTCGAAATCTCTAGCTTTTTTTACTGGTAATTCTTTCGACTTTTCGCCGATATAGAGAAAACCAACAATTTCCTCATGTAGCTCAATGTTTAAACGCTCTTTGACTAAAGGATGGTAACTCATTTCACCCGTGCGCCACACAGCACCTAGATCTAATGTGGTGGCTGCCATCTGCATTGCATGCACTGTACACCCTGCCGCTATTAACTGTTCTTGTTTTGGCACTTTAACGTGTTGATGAAACTTAGTACTAATCACAATAATTAAAGGCGCACGAAAAGGCATTTTAGCTGCTTTTTCTACTTTAAGTTCATCACCGCCGTCACTGATAGCCGCTGATTTGAACGCTTTACTGAGCTTTGTCAGACCATCATCTTTAACAATGGTGAAGCGCCATGGTGTTAAGCCGGCATGGTCAGGGACGCGCATGCCCGCCTTAAGAATATTACTAATGGCGTGCTCATCAGGACTATTTCCATGTAAATAAGGATTAGACTGACGAGTATGTAAAAATTCCAAAACGTTCATAAAACTGTAGATTCCTGTTGTTTCGTTCTTTAGGGTTTAATGACTAATAGGTTGTTCAATACGGCAACCAAGTTAAGTACCTTGTTAGTGCATTTAAACGCTATCTCCTTGTTATCTTATACATTAGCATTAATTTGTTATTAAAATAATACAAGTTAATACTTTATTATAATTTATATACGAAATAGCTTATAAATCGGATCGGCGATATATGTACAGTAGAACGTAATCAGCCAAAATTTCTTTCAATTATCTAAAAAACAAAAATATTTACATTAACGACTACTTAAGCGAGACAATTTTCAGTAGCATATAGCTATCTAATACTAAAGCAAACTATAGACAGCGTTTTATGAAAGAAAAGAAGAGTACGATAGCAAGAATAACCTTAGGGCTATTTAGTTTGCTCAATACCTCACGAAAAATCATTATTAATTTAGTGTTTTTTACTCTGCTATTGATTTTTATTATTGCTATTACCCGCGATGAAAAAAATATTACCGTTGAACCAGGATCAGCGCTGATATTAAATATACGTGGTGATATTGTTGAGCAAAAACATGATATTGACCCAATGGACGCTTTTATTAGCGAAGCACTTGAACAACCTAATACCGCCGCTGAAGTGCTGTTAACTGATATATTATCTGTCATTAAACAAGCAACAACTGATGACCGTATTAGTATGATGGTGCTAGATCTAGAAAATATGCAAGGCTCTGGTATTACCAAACTAAGTGATATAGCCAAAGCCTTAACAGAATTTAAAAGTCAGGGTAAAAAAATAATCGCTATTGGTGAACAATACAGCCAAGACCAGTATTACTTGGCCAGTTATGCCGATGATATTTGGCTTAACCCCAAAGGTTGGATGTTATTAGACGGTTATGGACGTTATCAACTTTACTTTAAATCTGCTTTGGAAAAGCTTTCTATTAGCCAGCATATTTTTCGCGTTGGCACTTATAAGTCTGCGGTTGAACCTTATATTCGCGACAGTATGTCAGCTGCAGCTAAAGAAGCTAACCAATTGTGGTTAACCGATCTGTGGCAGCAATATAAAATTGATGTTGCCCAACAGCGCAACTTTGCAGTCAGTAATTTTGATGAAAACATTGATGTGTTAGTCACCAAGCTAAAAGCAGCTAATGGCAACATTGCCGAGTATGCGTTAGCCAACAATTGGGTTGATGCCTTAAAAACACGAGAACAGATGAAGCAAGATTTGATCAATGTGGTTGGCAGTAACGGCGATAAAGGTTATAAAAACATAGCATTTGATGATTATTTAACGCTGATCAACTCATACAGTTCAATGGAAAGTATCAGCACTAATAAGGTTGCCGTTATCGTAGCCAAAGGCACAATTTTAACAGGTAACCAAAAACCCGGTACCATTGGTGGCACAAGTACCGCCGCTTTATTACGCCAAGCCCGTGACAATGACAATGTTAAAGCTGTGGTACTTCGTGTTGACAGCCCAGGTGGTAGTGCATACGCTTCAGAAATAATTCGCCAAGAAGTCGAATTATTAAAAGCGTCCGGTAAACCTGTGGTGGCTTCAATGGGAACTTATGCCGCTTCAGGGGGTTATTGGATATCTGCCCCGGCTGATAAAATTTATGCATCACCTACGACTATTACTGGCTCAATTGGCATATTTGGCTTTTTTATGACCTTTGAAAAAACCTTAAGTAAATTAGGTGTTTATACCGATGGTGTTGGCACCACAGATATTGCTGGTTTTGGCATCACACGTGAGTTAACCCCAGGTATGGCTAATATTATACAATTAAATATCGAACGGGGTTATCGCGACTTTGTTGAGTTGGTGGCAAATAATAGAAATATGACAACAGCGCAAGTTGATGCTATCGCTCAAGGCCGCGTATGGTCGGGATCAAAAGCGTTAGAACTGGGTTTAGTTGATGCCTTGGGTAATCTTGATAACGCTATTGAAGCAGCAGCCCAGCTAGCAAATTTAGAAGATTACGATAGGCTTTTAATTGAAAAAGAAAAAAGCCCCCGTGCGCTGTTCTTACAAAGTTTGCTTGGGCAAGCGTCAATATTTTTTGGCCCGCCAGCAGATAGTCATTACAGTGAAAATAAGCTCACTAGTCTTATTAACACATTGTCACTTGAACTTAAGCAACTAGCACAATTAAATGATCCGCAAGGTATTTATTCCTTTTGCCTTGCCTGTGAAGTTGAATAATTATTTAACTTAATCAAGCTATATAAGCCTCGAATTCTCGGGGCTTTTTTATCGCTAGCTAGCCGTTTTACCTGCGTGCTTTGTGTTACAATCTCGAGCAATTTCATCACTTTGTTGGCACTATTTATTTATGCCAATTTCTATATTAAGACTTAAGCTATGAGAAAACGCATATATATCGCTTATACTGGTGGTACCATTGGTATGAAGCCGAGCGAAAATGGTTACATTCCACAGAAGCAGCATTTAACCGACGCGATAATGAAAGCGCCTGATTTTCATCGTGAAGAAATGCCAGAATTTACCATTAATGAATATGACCCATTGATTGACTCATCAAATATGTCACCCTCAGATTGGCAACATATTGCTGATGATATCAAAAAAAATTATGATGAATATGACGGTTTTGTCGTATTGCATGGCACAGACACCATGGCTTACACAAGTTCTGCGCTTTCATTTATGTTGGAAAATTTAGGGAAACCTGTCATTGTTACGGGCTCGCAAATACCCTTTAGCCAATTACGTTCAGACGGACAAGAAAACCTACTAAATTCATTATATATTGCCGCTAACTTTCCTATTAATGAAGTAGGCCTATATTTTAATAATAGGCTTTTTCGAGGTAATCGCAGTATCAAAGCTTATGCCGATGGCTTTAATGCCTTTGATTCGCCAAACTTACCCCCTTTGCTAGAAGCGGGTATTAACATTAAGTTAATTGAAGGGAAAATTTCCACGCCAGTATCTCAACCTTTAACATTAGCGCAAATTACGCCTCAACCTATTGGTGTTGTACATTTATATCCTGGTATATCAGTAGAGCTGATTAAAAATATCATTAAACAACCGGTAAAAGCGTTAATAATTCGTAGTTATGGTGTCGGTAATGCGCCACAAAATCAGGCGATGTTAGATTGTTTAAAGCAAGCCAATGACGATGGAATTGTTATTGTTAATTGTAGTCAGTGTATTAAAGGCACAGTCAATATGAAAGGCTATGCAACCGGTAATGCCTTGAGTGAAATAGGCGTTATTAGTGGTCATGATATGACTTTAGAAGCGACATTAACTAAGTTGCATTACTTGTTGAGTAAAGGGTACAGCCAAGAAAAAATTTGCCAATTATTGGAAGTGA
This sequence comes from Colwellia sp. MB02u-9, assembly GCF_014077085.1. Lineage (NCBI taxonomy): Bacteria > Pseudomonadati > Pseudomonadota > Gammaproteobacteria > Alteromonadales > Colwelliaceae > Colwellia > Colwellia sp. MB02u-9. The sequence continues at coordinate 38,325 of NZ_JACGVF010000094.1, read as the reverse complement.
GTTTACGCGGCGAATTAAGTTAATCACTGGCAGCGATTAACTCTCAAGGATAAAAAATCGGCTCTGTTATCGTTAATTGTTGTCGGGGCAATGCTACGCGAAAAAGTATTATTAGGCTGCACATACTTTTTCGCCCTCCTATTCATCCCCCGCTTAACGCTTGATGGATTAAAGTGGCACTTCAGTCCAAAAAATCAAATGCAATTAAACTGTTATTAGCAAAAATACCAAACGCTATATTATTCCCCGTCAAAGCAATGTTAGCTAACAGAGTCATTTTCTCTCTAAGCCTTTAAACAGCAAACTTCATAACCTAATAACATTACTGTGTGACACAAAAAGCAAAAAATCAGCAATAAATTGCTGATTTTTTGTAGTCGAACTATAAAACTATCTTATTGAAAAATTGGTTTTATTCTTTCTAGTAACCCAAGGTCTTGTTGAGTCAACTTTCCTAACATTAACCACTGAGAAAACTTAGCGGGTAAATCAATAGCTGTACCTGACGACATTTGCGCTTGCATTAAACTGACCTGCACTGTCATGCGCTGTTGTTGTAAGTTACTTGGCGAAGGATTACCTGATAAAATTTCAAGCTCTAACGTCGCATCTTCTCTATTAAAATGTGTGGTGTTGTTTGCTAATTCTTTTAACTTTTTCTGCCAAGAAGCGGTTAGTTGTAAATATTCTTTATGCTCAGTAAAACTTTCTTCATTACTGATACTTTCTTCAAGGGTCAAAAATAAGTAACCCCATTGGCGTTTTTCATCAGCAAGTTTACAATCAACAATTCTCTTAGCAAGAGTTTTTTCTTTAGCGCTAATTTGTTTTTCGAGATTCAACATTTTTGGCTTTTGTTGCGCAACATCTTTATTTAACACTTGCAACGCTTGCTCAAACATTTGCAGATCGTTTAATTGTGTTACTTGAGCAAATTTTTCTTCAAGTGTTTTTAAAGCACCTTCTAGTTCTGAGGCCCTAGCTGAGGTAGCTGATTTTTCCAAAACATTTTGTTCTGCACGTTTAGCAAAAATATCATCATTGATTTTTCTAAAATTTTGCCAAAGTTTATTTTCTACTTTAGGTCCGGCATAGCCCGTGTTGCGCCATTGTGTTTGCAAGGCTTTAACTTGCGTAACTGCGGTCACAACATCTACTGTCGCCAATAATTTTTCAGCCTCAGTAATGAGTTGCTGCTTTAAGACTTGATTTTCTTGGTGAAAGGCTTTAATTGCAGATTTTATTGGCTGTAACGTGAGATTAAATTGGTTATTAATATTTTGATAAACATCTCGATCAACCTGGCCGGCACTTTGCCATTGTTTTATCAGTTGGTTTAATGCTACTTCTAAGGTTTTATAATCAACCGTCGAACTCTCATCGTTAGTGTTTTTATCACCGATTACTTGCTGGTGAAGTAATTTTGCCTGTTCGACAAATGATTCGCGAGTGATCAAGTGCTGCGCTCTTAACTTTTCTTGCTCGGCAAAAAATAAGCGACAAGGGGTGAACGCTGTTTCGCATAGTTGATTAAATTCATTATTTAAACTTTTTTCTGCATCGTCATCAGCATGACCTAAACTATTCCAAATCTTACGATATTGCTTAACCTTCTCTGCCTGTTCGTTGGGATTATCAAGTGGCGTTTCAACAATCGCTTTAATGTCAGCTAATAGTTGTTGCTTACGTGGTGTGGCAATGTAGCGTTCCCAATCAGCTAACTCGGCAATTTTTTCACTGAGTGAATCATAATCTTTTTGAATACGGTGTTGTTGCTGTTCAGCTAAAGCATTAAATAATTGCTTAGCCTTTTTGAAAACACCAAATGCTGCATTGTACTTGCCAGCAGAGATTAATCGTCTAACATCGTGGAGTTTTTTCTGTGTTATAGAAAACGCTTGTTTTTGTGCTTGTTGCAAAGGTTTTAATGCTTGGCGCCAGTGCTGCTGAATTTCATTGGCCGCAATTTTAATTGAATCTGGTAAAGCACCTGAGGCGTTTTTCTCAGCATGTTTCCAATCGCTTAACCATGTTTGATAAACCGGCAGTCGTTCATCCATTTCTTCAGCTGTTGTTGGTAGAGCTAACTGTGAAATTTTTGAAATTAAATGCGTTGCCTCACTGACTGATTTGGCAATTTCAGGTAATTGCTGTAACTTTTTTTGTTGTTGACAGATTTTAGCAATAAATTCGTTCTGTTCATTTTTAGCTAACACTGAAACAATAATTTCGCTGGTTAATTTGTCAAATAGCGTTTGATATTGTTGCTCTTCAATTTTATCATTTTCAAAAATACTGGTGGTTAACGTTTGATCAATAACCGCTAGTGTTTTATCAAAGTGCATACGCGCTTGCTGTTTTTTTTCATTAAGCTGACGAATAATTTCAGCTTGCACATGTTGCTCAGCTTTAGCGATAAACAATTTATCGAGTTGCGCTAAGATGGCTATTTTTTTATCTTTAAAAGTGGTTATTTCAGCGGCGTCAAAACAACTAAACTCACTAGCTAATACCTGCCATTCATTAGTTAACAGTTCACGTTTATTAAGATAGTCTTGGTACGCGTATTGATCTTTAAGTGCTTGGAGCTTAGCTAAGACTAAATTTACTTTTTTGCGTAATGCTATCGGTTGTTCAATAGCAAACTGCATTTGAGTGATTTTTTCAATCAACTGCTGTGTGATCTCAGCCTGCTGTGATTTTTTCTTTAGCTTTTCTAAAGTATCTAAGTCAGCGACTTTTTCAATGATGTATTGTTGAACCTGTACATTTTGCTTTTGAGTGAAGAGGTTAAGTAATAACTGAGGCTTTAATGCTAACTTATTGCTTTGCTCGTTCACTTGCGTTTTATTGGCGAGCTTTTCAAATAACGCAATGATCAAATCAGCATCTTCGGTAGTTTTCAACCAGTTTTCATACAAGCCATATTGCTTGTGCTCAGCAATGTAACTGAGTTTTTCTTGCTGAGAAACTTTAATGGCATCTTGATCCATTAAAATAGCGGCTACTTTGTCGCTAGCATATTGCTTTACTTTCGCCATGGTATTTTCTTGGCTATGAGTTAACCAAGATTGAAAGCTAGCAAGCTTTATCAAGCCTGCACGTCGAACATTTTCATTGTCGTCGTTTTTGACCAACGCTATGATAATGTCTCGTTGCGCGGGATCATCAACTGATAAACTACTATTAATCGCTTCAACACGCACTACACTGTCTTTATGTTGCCATTTCTTTTTTAAAAATTTAGAGAAAATCATAGATTTGAAAACCTAGCAATATCGTTGCTATCTAACGCTGACGGGAAATCTGCACGCAGTTCATGTTTTGTTTTAATGATCATCTCACCTTTAGGGCCAATAGACAGCGTTTGATCTGAGTTTAGATGCTTGGATTGATAAGCCATAGTAATTTGTACTGCGCTTAATTGCTGCTCTTTATCAACCTGAGTCCCTTCTGGCCATTTACCGGTTTCGGCGGCACACTTTAAACGCAAATACATTTCTTCTGACATATTGTCGACTAACTGAATTATATCCATGAATTTCTCTTTTAGGTAATGTTGATTATGATCGGTTACGCTTGATTAATATAAGTCTGACTCGGGTGATAAGATATAGAATAAAGCCTAAAACTGCACTGGCGATAGACACAACATATTGCCAAGTACCCGGTTGAGCATCTTGCGAATAAAGAAATAAGAAACCACCACAAAATAACAACATGGCGATAAAAGAATGATTCATCAATTGTTGCGATTTTGCCACGATACTTACACGCTTTAAACTCGCTATTTTATCTGCGTCCAACACGGTTAAATCTAACTGACAATGCTCGCACGTTTTTGCTTTATCGGAAATTTTCTTCTTACATTTTGGGCAATTTATAACAGCCATATTTACACCTCTTTTTCGATACTTTATTTTACCTAAAAAAAACGCCCTTGCGGGCGTTTTTTTACACTAAATAACATTTATTTTTTATTTTGTTCTTCTAAACGCTTTTCCCAGAAGTCAGCATTTTTAATTTCTAGGCTTTTTGGGTCAAAAGTGTAAGTTTTAACACCGGCTTTTTGCTGTCGTTCATAATCTCTTAAGGCTTTAATCGCCGGTTTAGCCATAAAGAAAATGGCAATAATACCGACAATATTCAACCAAGCCATTAAACCAACACCAATGTCGCCTAATCCCCAAGCAGCACTTGGTTTTGCCACTGTACCGTAAAACACAGCTGACATAAGTACCAATTTAAGGACAAATCTAAGTATCGGCATTTTGATGGTTTTATTGATGTAAGAAACGTTATTTTCTGCAATAAAGTAATAAGCCAGTACAGTCGTAAAGGCAAAGAAAAATAAAGCTATTGCAATAAACGGTTTACCAAATCCGGTTAATACGCTATCCACGGCAATTTGTGTAAAGGCAGGACCATTAATAACCACATCATTGGCTAAATTGTTAACAATAAAGCTTGTTGACCCTTCAGGCATAACATTATACGAATTAGTGATTAAAATCATAAATGCCGTTGCAGAACAAACAAATAGTGTATCAATATAAACAGAGAACGCTTGAACTAAGCCTTGTTGGGCGGGATGATCAACTTCAGCCGCCGCAGCAGCATGAGGGCCAGTACCTTGACCGGCTTCATTGGAATAAACTCCACGTTTTACGCCCCAACCAATCGCCGCACCAAAGCCTGCCATAGGAGTGAATGCATCAGTGATAATCAACATAAAAATACTGGGTAGTTGATCAATATGCAAAGCAATAATTGAACAGGCAATTATAATGTACGCTAACGCCATAAAAGGGACGACAACTTGGGTAAAGTTGGCGATGCGTTTAACGCCACCAAAAATAATAAAACCGAGTAATAAAACAATAAATACCGCACTATAAACTTTCGTCAAAGGTAACTCACCCATGAAAGAGTTAACTGTGCCGCCACTACCAAAAACATTGACCATAGCATCGCCAATACCATTTGATTGCACAACCGGTAAAAGTACACCACAAGCTAGAATTGTTGCTAAAGCAAAGATCCACGCATACCATTTTTGACCTAACGCTTTTTCTATATAATACGCTGGACCACCACGGTATTGCCCATCTTCTTCTTCTTTGTATATTTGTGCATTGGTTGATTCAATATAAGCAGTCGCCGCACCTAAAAATGCTACCACCCACATCCAAAATACAGCACCGGGGCCACCAAAACCGATAGCCGCAGCAACACCGGCAATATTACCCGTACCCACACGACCCGATAACGAAACAGCAAGTGCTTGAAATGAGGAGATGCCTTTTTCTGAGCTTTTACCTGAAAGTAATAAACGGAACATTTCACGGAAATGACGTATTTGTACAAAACGCGTTAAAATAGAGAAGAAAACACCCGTTCCCAAACAAAGATAAATTAAATATGGGCTCCAAATATAGCCATTAATGTTATTAACAATTTCTTGCATCCTAGACTCCTGATAATTATTATTTTTTTAAAGTTATTTTGCGTTGTAATATATACCCGAACCACTCGCCTTTAGCCAGCTAAACTAGGGAAGCAAGATTACGCCGTATGTATGCACTTAGCTTTTGTCTAACACACAAAACCTATGCAATACAGGATAAGGGCATAACCCTTATCCTCAAATCAAGCTTTAATCGGCTTACCTAGTTTACTGCTGAAGTTACACTTAAATGTGGCACAGTTATAACTCTATGTTATGACTAACAACTAACGTAAGTCATCCACCACGTGGTAAATGGCGGTTAAAAAGTCGCGACCAAATAAACTACTGCGCTCATCTGACCAACCGACACTGTAGTCGGGTAATAAATTGTTGTCTTTAAATGGCATTTCAACAGTGTAGGCTAAACATTTAAATTGTTCACCCACCCAATTCGCCGCCACCGTTAAGTTAGCTTGGCCAGGCTCGTCTTTATCGTAACCTTTGTCATCTTGAAACTCTGGCGTTATAGCTAAAAGCACATTTTTGAATTTGTCTTCAAGGCCTTTAATACGCTCGTTATATGAAGGAACACCTTCACTACCGGCAACAAAATTAAAAGGTAAAGCTTCATCACCATGAATATCTAAATGCATATCTACGCCTGTCGCAAGCATTTTTTCACGCACAAGATACACCTCAGGACTATTTTCCATCGTGGGTGTTTGCCATTCACGATTTAAGTTAACACCTTTAGCATTGGTACGCAGATGACCACGAGCTGAGCCGTCAGGATTCATGTTGGGGACTAAATAAAATACCGCACTGTTTAACAATGACCGCGCAACCCCATCGTCTTCATCTAATAAGCGATCAATAAAGCCTTCCATAAACCATTCGGCCATAGATTCACCCGGATGCTGACGTGCAGTTATCCAAATAACTTTTTTACCTGCACCCTCTTCACCCACTTTTAGGACCGACATATCACGGCCATCGAGTGTTTGCCCCAATACCTGTAACTGACAATCAATATCTAATTGTGCACTGTGAATTAAGTCTTGATGACGTTCATAACTGTAAGGTGCAAAGTAGGCAAAATAAGTCGCGTCATATTCTGGTGTGAAAGTAATAGTAAGATTTTCACCATCAAATTCTGTTGGTACACGAAACCAATGTTGGCGGTCATAAGATGCAACCGCTTGATAATCTTTCCAACCGTCGACATAAGCCGACTTACCTGCATTAGTTAAATGCATGACATGTTCAACATGTTCGGTATTATGAAGTTTGAAGTGAAACCATTGGTAGAATGCTGATTGATTATCTTTTTTAATGGCTAGTTGAATATTACTTGGGTCTTTTGCTGAGATAACATCGATATTACCCGAGTCAAAGTTTGCAGAAATTTGCATAAGGCCTTTTGCTCATGATTGTTTTGATGGCCTTAGTGTACACAAACCGGTAAAAGATCAGAAGACTAAAGACTCCTTAAATACAGACCAATTTCAGAAGAATAGCCTAGAGAGCGACCAATGATGGTATTTTCTCCATTTAACACATAATAACTTGGATAACCCTGCACTTGAAAATCAGCTTTTACTGACTCATTACCTAAAGCAACCGGAAAGGTTAATTGATGATTATTAGTAAATTTTTTAACTTCATCAAGATCAACAAAATCTAACGCGACAGCGATGACATCTATTTCAGGATTTTTTTGATAAACACTTTGCAAATTATCAATACTAAAATTACATACCGGACACCAAGGTGCAAAAAAATAAACAATGGTCTTTTTACCCTTAGCTTGTAGCCTTATATCATTATGCATCAGCGTCTTTAGTTGATGTTTAACAGGCACAACATCGGCACTAGTAGACAGCATGCTCGTTTCTCGCAACATCGAGATAGCATTAAAAATGAATAAAAAAACCAGTACCTGTATTAATAAACTACGCAACAAAAGAGTAACTTCCAAAAATTCACATCATAATAGTTAAGACCGGTTTAGTTATTTTTTTGTTCATCTTAATCATTAAAATATGACTGACTGCAGGTAACACTTGAGATTTTCAGATCAAAAAACAGATTCACCACCTGATTTAGCGCCTGTATGATAACTTTTACCAAACAGAACGCTACGTTATGATCACCATAGTGCATTGTCGTTTATAGTTTTTATCGTTATCTATCTGCTGTTTTTAAACTACTAGCCGATTAATACACTGATAATCATTTGCTAAGCGGTGGAACCAAAAAAATAATAACCTTTAGTCTGTAGTCTTTTCATCGTGTAATTCAATGTTAAGTTCTAAGACATTTAAATTACCCTCTTTTTTATCAAGATTTATTGAAAAACTTTCATCTGATACTTTAATATATTTACGCAAAACGTTAAGAATATCCTCAGTGAGTTGCGGTAAGTAATCAGGCTGTTTATTTCGACTAGTTCGCTCGTGCGCAACAATAATCTGCAAGCGCTCTTTAGCTTTAAAAGCTGTGGTTACCTGTTTTTCTTTTTTCTGTAAAAAGTAATCTAATAGTGCCATGTTATCCTCCAAACATACGACTGAAAATGCCTTTTTTCTCGGCAACTAAAAATCTAAATTCAACCGTCTCACCTAATAAACGGTCTATAACATCCTGATACGCTTTCCCTGCATCACTTTCAATATCTAAAATTACTGGCTCGCCGGAATTCGATGCTTTAAGTACAGCTTGTGATTCTGGAATAACGCCTAACAAGGGTATTGAGAGAATATCTACAACGTCTTCAACACTGAGCATTTCACCTTCTTCCACGCGTTTAGGAGAGTAACGTGTCAATAATAAATGCTCTTTTATTGGTTCTAAACCAAGTTCTGCTCTGCGTGAGCGACTGGCTAGCATACCTAAAATGCGGTCAGAATCACGTACTGATGAAACTTCAGGGTTGGTCGTTACTATAGCTTCATCCGCATAATAAAGCGCCATCATCGCGCCGGCTTCAATGCCTGCAGGCGAATCACAGATAATATAATCAAAAGTTTTTGCCAACTCTTCCAATACTTTACCAACGTTTTCTTTAGTTAATGCATCTTTGTCGCGCGTTTGTGAAGCCGGTAATATAGATAAGCTACTAACGCGTTTATCTTTAATAAGTGCCTGGTTTAAGGTCGCTTCACCGTTAATAACATTAACAAAATCATAAACAACGCGACGTTCACAGCCCATAATTAAGTCAAGATTTCGTAAACCAATATCAAAATCAATTAAAACAACTTTATGACCTTTTAATGCTAAACCAATACCAATGGCAGCACTTGATGTTGTTTTACCCACACCACCTTTGCCTGATGTAACTACTATTATGCGTGCCATAGAACGAATATCCTTTATAAGTTAGAAATTAAATAAGTTTTGATGACGTTAATTCACTGTCAGTCAAGTGTATAAATGCTGGTGAGCCCCAATGTTGCTGCATTGACTCACTGAGCCAATAGTTACCATTAATGGAGACCAATTCAGCTTCAAGATTTTGGCAATATATTTGCGCTTTATGATGACCTTTTGCGCCAGCAATTGCTCGACCACGTAACGAACCATAAACATGAATATTACCATCGGCAATCACTTCAGCACCGGCTGAAACTGAGCCAATAACCACTAAATTTTGATTTTTAGCATAAAGTTGCTGACCAGAGCGAACTTGGCCTCGGTGGACTTTGTCAGTGTATAGATGACATTCAGCACTAGCGGCTATTTTTGTCACACTTTCTTGTGCAATAGCCGTTTGTTTTGCGGTACTCACTTTTGTGGTATTAACAAAAGAAAAACCAAGTTCACGAATAAGTTTGCGTTGCTCTGTCGCTATATCACCAGTAAAACCAACAAAAGTAAAATTGAATTCTTCGATTAATGTTTTTATCGCTTGATATTCAATGCCGCCTACAAGTTTTTCGATATTGACCACAACAGGTACTAGGTAAAAAAAATCGGGAGCTTGAGCAACTTTCTTTATTAAATCAGCACGAATATCGGCTAATTTTGACGTTCTTAAATGTAAAACAGAAAGGGTAAAGCTTGACCCTTTAAATTCAATGCTTGCATCAGCCATAATGAAGGTGCTCCTAACTAAAAACTCAATGTATTTGGATGCAATTTATCTGATAAATGCAACTAAACATAATGCAACTTGACATAAAATAGCCAGTATTACTGTTATCTTACCAATAGATAGCAGTAATGCTGGAAAATTAAAGTACTATAACGCACTTTTCAGCTTTAAAATCAAAGCCTCTTGCTCGTGTTGAGACAGCTTAATTTTATTATTTGCCATGAGTAGTGAATAACTTAAATTAACTGATGCCACCAATAAAGCACGCTCACTGCTCGCCGTACCTTTTTGTTTCTTAATGTCATCACACATAGCAGCAAGATTACTCGCCGCTTGCTTTAAATCCTCTACTTGTTCAGCCGGACAAAAAAACTGGTGTTGCTTGCCCATAATTTCAATGCTGATCTTTTTGGAGTCTTCAACCAACATTAACTAAGCTCTTCTACACTTTGTAACTTACCTAAAAGGCTGGTTAATACGCTATTTGTTTGCTTTTGTTTTTCTTCACCTTCAAGTGCTTCTAGTTGTAACATTTCGTTTTCATCGACTAGCACTGATTTTTGTAACTCTAATTCTGCCACTTGGCTTTTTAATAGGTTATTTTTTGCAATGATCTGTTCAATCAGTTGTTCGAGTTGAGGAAGAGTATTTTCTATCATAAGGCGCTCTGGTTAACTGTAGTAAATAAAGGCGGCAAACTTAATCTAAAGTGAGACAAAATGCTACTTTTTAGCGCAATTATTGGCTTAATTTATGTAACAATTATCAACAGCGAAGGTGAACAGGTAATTGCGACTAAAAAACATACAGTTAGGCGTAAAATTAAGCAGTAATAATCACGATTGTTCCAACGCATTACTCTGCATGATATTAACTAGCGCAATCAATGGCAAAATTTTCTTAAGACTCAGTCTATATTTTACGTCTTGGTGTGTGCTAAACGTTTTCTATTCAATTTGGCGGTAGAATAAATATTTGAACGCTTTTGGAAAAAAGACACTAACCACTCTTTTAACTGAATTTTATATAAAACCGCTAACCTTACGATTAACAGCTTTGCTATAATTGACCGCTAGATGCTGATTTTAAGGCGACTTAAAAATTTAAAGCGACATTAAACCTTATTCAAACAGTTAACTAATCTTATGTATAAAAGCTCGATAGACTTGTTCATTAAGTTTTTTATTGAATTAAATACATGTGATTAATTAAGTGTGCTACTTTTTCATCCAGAAAAATGGCTAAATACCATTAGTAAAGATCTTATAATCAATCAAATTTTCAAGCGAAACTCTATACAATATATTTTAAATAGGAGCACTTAGTGCCAACATCTTCATTTATATCAGCTAGTTCAAACAAAACAGTTTCCGCGCCAATAGCCAAAAAAATTCCACATGAAATGAACATTCACCATCATCAACGGGTGGATAATTATTATTGGATGCGTGATGACCAGCGCATTGACGAAGAGGTATTGGCGCACCTCAATGATGAAAATGCTTATGCTGATACTATGTTAACCGAGCAAAAACCTTTACAGGAATTACTTTTTCAAGAGCTTAAAGCCCGAGTGGTAAAAGACGATAATACCGTGCCAGCAAAAGACGGTAAGTATTGGTATCACAGCGAAATTAGTGGTGAGCAAGAGTTTTCAAATTTTTATCGAGCAACTAGCTTTGCTGGTGAAAACAAAACCCTGTTATTAGATGTTAATGAACGCGCCAAAGACCATGAGTTTTATGATTTAGGCGATGTTTCGATAAGTCCTAATGATCAATTAATGTCAATCTCTGAAGACACGGACAGCCGCCGTATTTACACCATTATCTTTAAAGACTTAAACCAAGCTGTCGACTCAGACGATATTTATTTAACCGATATTATCGTCGAAACTGAAGGCGAAGTGGTTTGGGCTAACGACAATCAAACCATATTCTATGTCAAAAAAGATCTAGAAACCTTGTTAGGTACGCAAGTTTATCGTCACAAATTAGGCACGGCACAATCTGATGATGTGCTGGTTTATGAAGAAAAAGATCACAGCTTTTACATGAGTTTAGATAAGAGCAGAGATGACAGTCAAATTTATATTTGTTTACACGCCACTGAATCAACACATTGTTTAGCGCTAAGTGCTGACGAGCCTGATGGCAAGTTTGTTGAGCTGTTTCCATATCAAGAACAACACGAATACCACGCTGATAAAATGGCCGAACACTTTTACATTGTCACTAACTACCAGGCGAAAAACTTTAGATTAATGAAGGTGGCGGTTGATCAAGTTAATGATATCAATAACTGGCAAGAAGTTATTCCACATAGAGAAAATGTGCTGTTAGAAGGCATTGAATTATTTCATCACTTTATTGTGGTTACCGAACGAGAAAATGGCCAAATTCGTTTTATAGTTCACACCACACAGGGTGAAAATGCAGGTCATCAATATCCCCTGTCGTTTGACGACCCCTGCTATTTTTCTTGCTTAGGTGATAACCCTGAGCCAGAAAGTACCACTGCAAGACTCTATTATTCAAGTTTAACAACCCCCGGCTCTTTATATGATTTTGACTTAGCCACTGGTGAGCGAAAGCTGATTAAACAGCAAAAAGTATTAGGCGACTTTAACAAAGCAGATTACCAATCAGAGCGCTTATTTATTAGCGCACGTGATGGCACACAAGTACCCGTATCGCTTGTATATCGTAGCACTAGCTTTAAAAAAGATGGCACTAACCCGCTGCTGCAATACGGTTATGGTGCATATGGTATTACAATAGGTCCTAATTTTTCTAGTCAAACCTTAAGCTTACTCGACCGAGGTTTTGTGTACGTTATCGCCCATGTTCGTGGCTCAGAGATGCTAGGAAGAGCATGGTACGAAACCGGTAAAATGTCACATAAACAAAATACCTTTAATGACTTTATTGACGTTACCCAAGCATTGGTGACACAAGGTTATGGTGCTAAAGATAAAATATTTGCCTCAGGCGGCAGCGCCGGCGGCTTATTAATGGGCGCTATAGCAAACCAAGCACCTGAATTGTATTTAGGCATTGGCGCCCATGTACCATTTTTAGACGTGTTAACGACTATGCTCGATGAAACCATACCGCTAACCACCAATGAATATGACGAATGGGGTAATCCAAACGAAGCACAAGCCTACCAGGATATTTTAGCTTATTCGCCTATTGATAATATCAGCGCGCAACACTACCCCAATATACTGGTAACCACCGGCTTACATGACTCACAAGTACAGTACTTTGAACCCATGAAGTGGGTAGCAAAACTGCGAGAGTTTAAAACAGATGATAACTTATTGCTCTTTAAAACAGATATGGACGCGGGCCATGGCGGTGCATCAGGACGTTTTAAGCGTTTAAAAGAAAGCGCCTTAGAGATGAGCTTTTTTATCTCATTACTACCAGAAGCTAGTAATGAGATTTAAGGAGAATAACGTTAACTAAGTGAAGTTACCTGATTAAAAATATCAGAGTAGAGTTAGCAAGGTAGAGTTAATAAAGTAAGTCGTTGACCTTGTTATTCATAAGTGGGATTTTCTCACTTGTGAATAACAATACCCCCTGCCCAATGCATGATCACAACTAGCACAAAACAAACGTTTTTTATCAAGCGAGTTCGACCCAACGACTACTGGCTGTCCACCGACAATATTTCAGTAGAAAAAGGCAATATAGCAAGTGAATCTGTCATCACGTCCCTTAACATTTTACCTTAGCAGTTGCCCTTAATAAGCTTATTTAACTTCTTAACGCTAAATGTCAGATATTCAAACAGCAGGTAAGTTTTGAGCCAGCCATTGGGTAAATTGTGCTTTCGGTAAAGCCCCTGACATACGCGCGATTTCTTTACCATGATGAAATATCATTAAAGTAGGAATCGAACGAATATTATAACCGCCTGCGGTATTTTGATTATGTTCTGTATCTAACTTCACAAAACAAGCCTGAGCAAACATTTCACCGGCAACTTGTTCAAAGGTAGGGGCAAACTGTTTACATGGTCCACACCATTCAGCCCAGAAGTCGACGACCACAGGTAAACCATTGTCTGTAACAAAACGGCTAAAGTTTTTATCGCTACCTACAACGGGTTTAGTGGAAAGCACCAATTTTCCACACTTGCCACAAACAGGTTTATTATTGAGCTTGTCTTTAGCTAAGCGATTTTTTGTACTGCAACTTGCGCAAACTATTTGAATAAGTGAATCAGACATAGTAGATCTCCGTAGAAGTCGTTTAAAACTTGTTTAGAATTTATTTAGAAAAGATAAGCCGCTATTAAAATATTTATTAATATGGGTTTCTGTAGCTTTTAATTCAAGTGGACAAGGGCTATTAATCAATTTTGCCGGAATAACACGCCCATTTAATAAGGATTATGCTCACAAGCATGTTATTAGAGACGAGATTTCTCCCCAAAAATACCGTGAATTTGTATTCTCTTGGATTAACGCTGCCGGATCGATTGTAAGTGGCTGTTGTGGTGTATCACCAGAGCAGATTAACATCTAGCCGAACTAAAATAACTTTCGAGCTTTGTGAACTTATAGCCTAACCACATTGAAAATAGTATTTGAGACAAAGCCTCACACATCACAACCCCATGATAAAAAATATGTTTTAAATTTTTTTAAAACATAGATACCGAGGCTATGATGAATAGTTATGATGGCAGACTTGATAATTGGCTAAAGCTGGGTGCCTCTTCCCTAATAAATTAGTCGATGAACTATCTTCATTTAAAATAATATTTCCACTCGTATTATCGATAACTGAATACATATCTTAACGAATAATTGGACATTTAATGGTTTCCATTAATATCGGTATTGCAAATGATTCCCATTTGCAATACCATGTTTACCAAACATCATATGAAGCGATATTTACGACTGACTCTTCCGATGATATAACAATACTACTGGTAATAAAGGCATTAACTTTCTCGATTTCTCATAGGTAAATATCTAAATATATAGCTAATTTTTAGATAATACCTCGAGTAAACCGTTAAACATAATTAATGTGTTTTAGTTATCTGGCTAATTATAAAGCATATATTTTATAAGTATTTTTCTCTTATACAAGTTCATTTTTAAAGCAGTTATGAATAAAAAACAATGGTCTACCTGGCATAGCCTTGTAGGTATCAAACTAGCAATATTAAGCTGTTTTATTTTAATAACAGGCACTTTTGCTGTTATATCGCATGAAATTGACTGGCTTGCTAATAGCAGTCAACGAGTTCTTCCATCAGTTTCTTCTGTAGATATCAACTGGCCTAAAATTTATCGGGCCGCCAACCAACAAAACGCCACACAGATAGTTAGCATTAACGCCCCTATTGATGATTGGTTTGCGGTTGAAGTGCTGCGCTTGGACAATAATGGCGAACGATATCGTCAATTTTACCACCCTGTAACCGGTGACTATCAAGGTGAAGGCCGTTGGCTTAATTGGCAAAGATTTTTTAGAATGTCACATCGACACTTAATGCTGCCAACGACTTATGGTATTACCATTGTTTGTATTGTTGGGTTAGTGCTGTTTTTTTCACTGATCTCAGGATTTTTTATCATTCCTAAATGGTGGAAAGGCTTTTTTAAAAAACCGAGAACAAATAACAGTAAAACGTTTTGGAATGACTGCCATCGACTTTTTGGTTTATGGTCCAGTTGGTTATTATTGACTGTTTGTATAACCGGCATATGGTATTTAATTGAAGTATGGGGTGGCAGAGCTAATTTTCCTGAACAAAAAACACCTGAAAATAGCGTTAATAAACTTGTTGTTAGCACCACAACGAGTGTCTTTGAAAAAGTGATAAACAGTGTTGGTCAGTATCATGATTTAACCATTAAACGTATTGTACTACCCAGTATAAAGGCACAAACAATTATCGTTGAAGGTCAAAATGATACGCTATTAGTGAGAAATAGAGCCAATAATGTTATTTTTGATGGCCTAACTGGCAACTATTTATCACGTCGAATGGCAGATAAACAATCTTTACATGTCAGAATATCTGAGGCCGCTGATCCGCTACATTTTGGCATTTTTGGTGGTATCTACACTAAAATATTGTACTTCTCATTTGGCGCTACTTTGTGTGCATTAGCCATTTCAGGTACTTATCTTTATGGTCTACGGCAATATAAGTCAAAGCGTGGCGAGTTAAATATCGCGAAAAAAGTATGGAAAAAATCATGGCACGGTACAGGTCATTGGAAATGGTTATCTTTAATGCTCATTGCTGCTGCGCTGACGCTCGCGTTACTTACTTTTTCAAACACTACATTATCTAAATTATTACTCTAAATCGAAATTGCGCTCTTCCGACTTTATTCAGGCTATTTTAAAAATGTATACTGATAACCTTTACTGAAGCCTTTTGCATCTACCCTGTAGCAAATAGTCAAAGCATAATCGCTAGTTACAAACTTTTACAAGATACAAATGAACTAATCATTCTAGATCGTAATGATAACTGTTATCATTACGATCTAATAAATCTCACAAATTATCTTGTATGTTTAAACTTAATTTTTTATCTAAAAATATCCTTTTATCGACTTTATGCTGCTCTCAATTTTCATTTGCAAATGAGCAGTCAACTGACATTGTAGTTACAGAAAAGACCACTACGGAAGTGATCGAAGTGATCGGCCGTGCCGAACAGTTTTATTTAGCAAAAGAAACAAAGGTAGGTAGCAAGGTTAATTTATCGTTATTAGAACTACCGCAATCGGCTCAAATATTAACAGAACAACTTATTATTGACCAAGCAGCAAGAGATATTACTGACTTATATCGTTCAATTGCAGGTGTTAGTGAATACAGTTATTCCGGTGTAACCTTTAGGGGATTTCGTGATGACTCCAACGTTTTTTATGATGGTGTAAGAGGCGACCCTTATTCGGGTTTTGGTGTGCCACAACTATTTAACGTTGAAAGAGTTGAAATATTAAAAGGCCCTGCTTCAGCTTTATATGGTGGTGGAGAACCAGGAGGCATGATTAATTATGTCACTAAAAAACCCAGTTTTAACAATGAGAAACAATTAAAGCTCACCCTAGGTAATTTTGCAACTCAAGGTGCTTCTCTTGATATGACCGGCGGGCTAACAGAAGATGTCGCCTACCGGTTAGGTGGTTTTTATGAACAAAAAAATAGCTTTCGTAACAACGCCGACGCACAAAACATTGAATTGGCAACAGGTATTTTATATAACATATCACCAGACACTAGCTTAACGACCACTGTTGATTTTATTAAACAAGACTTAGGCGGTAACCGTCTACGCGGTGTGCCTGTAGATGACAATGGTAATTTTCTGGTAGACCCTTCATACAATGCGAATGAAAAAGTTGATTATCAAAATATGGAAGCCTTGGTCATACAGGCCGAGTTAAGCCATTATTTCACTGACAACTTTACAGTAAATACCAGCTTACGTTATTTAGATAATAAACGAGATCAAGCCTATCACGAGTCACGTGAGTGGATCGATGCTAATGGCGATGGCGTTGCCGATATAAACGATCAGATCATTAAACGAGAATACCGTAAACAGTACCGAGCGAATGAAGAAATTAGTTTAACTTCTGACTTTGTTTATGAATTTGAAACGAGTAATTTTGAACATCAATTTTTATTTGGCGCTGATTATCATACCGTAGACACCGAATATGACTACCTAAGAGCGCGTTATGAAGCTGACGGCGTTGCTAATCTAAATATATTTGATTTAAATTATGGCATCACGGATCCCAATACTTACTCATTAACAGATCAAAACCGTGATGGTGTAAATTCAGATAGATACGGTATTTATGTACAAGACGTAGTGAAAATTAACGATAAATGGACCGTTATTGCCGGTCTACGTTATGACAGTTTTGAAGAATATAACCAAGAAAGTGATTATTCTTATCAAGACAGTGGCGTTACACCCCGTTTAGCCGTCACGTATTTAGCAAATTCAGCCACCTCTTTATATGTTAACTACTCTGAAAGCTTTAATCCTGCATCTTCATCAGAACAAGAAACGGTTGCTGAAGAAGGCAGTTTAACGCCTGAAAGTGGTAAACAAGTTGAAATTGGTTTGAAAAAAGAATGGTTTGACGGAAAAATGTTAAGCACATTTGCCATATATAAAATCAATAAAGAAAATGTTGTGATGTCGAACCCTGACTTCACGGGTGATAATAATGTTGTTGAGCTTTTAAATATTGGTGAAGTTGAAAGTAATGGCTTTGAAACCACCTTAGTAGGTGATTTAGCCGATAACTGGACTATTACGGCCAACTACGCTTATAACGATACCAAAGTTATTAAAGGTATTAGTGGCGACACCATTACCAATTCATTTGGTGATGGCAGCCGCTTTGTTAATGCCCCGCGTCACCAAGCAGGTTTATGGACTCGTTATGATATAACCGATATCGCTTCGTCAATTGCATTTGGCCTAAACCATGTTAGCGAACAAATAAGTTTAAGCGATCAAAAAGTTAAACCTTTCACCGTTTTCGATATGAGTTGGACAACTCGTATAAATGATGCTTTATTAAGCGTTAATGTGAACAACTTATTTGACAAAGAATATGCGGTCAGTGGATTCAGTGAACGCAATGGTCATTTCCCAGGTAGCCCGCGTACGATTATCGCGCAATTGACTTACAACTTTTAAAACAGAGTCTATTTTTAAGAAAATGATGATATTAATCGTACTTAGCGACTAATATTGACGATATTAAAAGGGGAATACTTAACGGTATTCCCCTTTTAACTGTAATAGATGACGTGATAACTCTAACAGTTAACAACTCCCTTTTCCCTGCTTTAACGAATGTCCCTTTTATGATTGCGTACAGTAGTTGAAATGACTACTCACCAAGTGAAATTGAGCTACCAATTAAAACGGGAAAAACAGACATTCAATTAAGCTAAGCTAATCTTTGAACAACTCAAAACTAATGACCTAATAATGTTTAATAAGGCGACTGAGACATAACACTATCATAGCGAAATAATCAGTAATTTACGCCAAAATGTTCTAAAAAATGTAAATCAAAGTAATGCATGCAAATATCTCATAGATCAATGAAATTAAATCAATTTTATTCATATTACAAACCACGTATAAAACACACAGTACTCTTAACTCTAGGCAATATTACCGTTAATTCTTAGTTTGACCAGTAGATGCAAATCAAAAAAATCTGTGCGACTACTGATAATAAATATCAGAAAATAACCTTGTAAAACCCTGAAATAGAAATAAATAAATTGGATGCCAGATCATGAAAAACAAAGACTTTACATTTACCATTAAGAGCATTTGTCTAGATGAAGATTATCAACCATCAGACAATACGCGTATCACGACCAACTTTGCTAATTTGGCCAGAGGAAACTATCGCCAAGCAAACTTACGCAACGCTTTAAAGATGATCGATAATAGTTTTAATGCCTTAGCGCATTGGGATAATCCCAAAGGAGATCGTTATTTTGTCGAACTTGAAATAGTTTCCGTTGATGTCGATATTGAAGGCAGTGGTAAAAGCTTCCCAGCGATTGAAGTATTGAAAACGAATATTGTCGATCGTAAAAATAACAAACGCATTGAAGGCATTATAGGAAATAATTTTTCATCTTATGTGCGAGATTATGATTTTAGCGTATTGCTACAAGCTCATAATAAGGGGCAGTCCAAATTTAGTATTCCAGATAACTTTGGCGAACTGCATGGCAAACTTTTTCAGTATTTTGTTAATTCAAAGGTTTATAAACAAAATTTTAGTAAAACACCCGTTATATGCCTTAGTGTTTCAGATAACAAAACCTATCGTAGAACTGAAAATCAGCATCCTGTATTGGGTGTAGAATATCAGCCAAATGAATCGTCTTTGACTGAGCAATATTTCAAAAAAATGGGCTTACAGGTACGTTATTTTATGCCGCCAAACAGTGTTGCACCTTTAGCTTTTTATTTTTTTGGTGATTTACTTAATGATTACACTAGCCTTGAGCTGATAAGTACCATCAGTACAATGGGCACCTTTCAAAAAATCTACCGACCTGAGATTTATAATGCCAATGCTGCTGCGGGAAAATCCTATCAACCCAATTTGAAGAATCAGGATCATTCATTAACTCAAATTGTTTATGACCGAGAAGAACGTAGCAAGTTAGGTAACGAGCAAGGAAAGTTTGCTGAGGAGAACTTCATCAAACCATACCAAGCGGTACTTGAGCAATGGGCTGCTAACTATGCTCAATAGCTAGATTTTATAGTTACATTAAGTAGTTACATTAAATAGTTACGTTTAAACGTTACACGCAATAGCAACATTAAATAAGCACTCTACATACGGCATCACTTTTATGAAAACACTTATTGGCAAAAAATTATTACCCACTTCAACGGCTGGCAGTTTACCTAAACCTTCTTGGTTGGCACAACCTGAAACACTTTGGTCGCCTTGGAAATTGCAAGGTGATGAATTAATAGAGGGCAAACAAGACGCTTTACGTTTGTCATTACAAGATCAACAACATGCAGGGATTGATATTGTTAGTGATGGCGAGCAAACGCGCCAACATTTTGTTACTACCTTTATTGAGCACCTCAACGGTGTTGATTTTGAGAAACGTAAAACCATTAAAATTCGTGATCGCTATGATGCAAGTGTACCAACGGTTGTCGGCCCTGTTAGTCGTCAAAAGTCAGTGTTTGTTGAAGACGCCAAATTTCTACGTCAGCAAACCAAACAACCTATTAAATGGGCCCTGCCAGGCCCCATGACGATGATAGATACGCTTTATGATGATCATTATAGAAGTCGTGAAAAATTAGCTTGGGAATTCGCCAAAATACTCAACCAAGAAGCCAAAGAGTTAGAAGCGGTGGGTGTTGATATTATCCAATTTGATGAACCTGCATTTAATGTGTTTTTCGATGAAGTAAATGATTGGGGAATTGCCTGTTTAGAAAGAGCCATTGAAGGGCTTAAATGCGAAACGGCTGTCCATATTTGCTATGGTTATGGCATAAAAGCCAATACAGACTGGAAAAAAACCTTAGGTTCTGAATGGCGACAATATGAAGAAGCATTTCCCAAGCTGCAAAAGTCTACTATCGATATTATCTCACTAGAATGTCATAACTCTCATGTGCCCATTGAACTACTTGAACTCATTCGCGGTAAAAAGGTGATGGTTGGCGCCATTGATGTGGCAAACCATACGATTGAATCACCAGAAGAAGTGGCCAATACCCTGCGAAAAGCGCTGAAGTATGTCGATGCTGACAAGCTATACCCTTCTACTAACTGCGGTATGGCACCCTTACCTCATCAAGTGGCAAGAGATAAACTAAACGCCTTAAGCGCAGGTGCAGAAATCGTTCGAAAAGAGCTGTTAGCCTAATAACTAACCAAGCTAATAATATGTGTCGGGGATTTTTGATTTGATGATATTCAACACCTATTATCGAACAAGTTGCCCTCACCTTAATCAATATGAGCATTAACGATAAATCATAAGTGTGCATAGATGAATGAATCGCGTGATTTAATCCTGAGATAATGCTCCGTCAGTTCCTTTGGTTTCCACACTAATAAACTTTAGCGTCTACTTTAACTACACTCTATCTATTTGGCGCAATCATTATGCTTGAATTGAAAATCAAACAAATATGAGTTATCCAACGAATTAGCGAACAAATGACCGAATAAAAAATCGAACACAATAATACAGCGCTATGAATCACAGCGCTGTATTATTGCTTTGAGAAGAGTAACCTTCTTTTTTTGTAGTCATATCCTAATTACACAACACAACCTATAAGAAAATTTGTGCCAACATACGTAGGCCAGTCAAGAGTAATACCAAGGCAAAAAGCTTTTTTAATTTTGCAGCATCTAATTTAGCTGCCAACGATGCCCCTACCGGCGCAAATAATACCGTTAGTGGCACAATACAAATGAATCCAATGAGGTTAACTAAGCCAAATGTTCCCGCTGGTGCATCGGTTGGAGTGTTCCCCATGACTAACATTGTTAGTGCTCCTGGCAACGAAATGATTAATCCTATCGCAGCAGCTGTGCCAACGGCCTTATGGGCTGGATAGTTATAGAGCGTGAGTAACGGAACCGAAATAGTGCCACCACCAATGCCGACCATAGCACTGAAAAAGCCAATAGATGTGCCCATAACCGTTTGCCCTGCTTTAGCAGGCAGTTGTTGAAACAAAGCGGACTTTCCAGTTCTGAGCAGCATATTTAACGCAGATAGGGTCGCTATTACGCCAAACAACAGAGTCAGCACAGTGCCTTCAACACGAGTCACTGACCAACTTCCCACTAATACGCCCATAAGAATAAATACAGCCCAACATTTTAGCAGATCAAAATCGACATTACCTTTTTGGTGGTGAGAACGAATTGAGCTAATAGAGGTTGGCACTATGGTAGCCAATGACGTTGCAGTAGCAATCAGCATAGCAGATTCTGGCGATACGCCAAAGCTCTGGAACAAGAAAAATAGCACAGGCACGATGACGATACCGCCGCCTACGCCTAATAAGCCGGCTAAAATTCCTGCGAATACTCCGGTGGTAACCAAGGTTAAAATGGTAGGGATATTATTTGTTATAAATTCAATGATATTCATTAACTACTACTTCTATTTTTAATGACCGGCAAAAACTTAGCCCGCGATTCTTGGCTAAGCTACCACCCCGATGTTAGCTCTTTATGTCAAACCGTAGCAATACTATGTTCCTTCAGCTGGGTTCAGGTAAAAACAAGGTAAACTTGAGGTAATGTTTCGCTGCTATATGACCAAGCTAATATTAAGTACTGCTTTCAACTCTAGTTATTAATTTTTTGACTACTTTTATGACTACTTTAATGACTTAATTTCAATGATCTTTTACAAATTTAGCTATCTAAAATAATTGTACCAATACTTGTTCAATGAGTAAAAATGATATAACTTCATCATTCAATGAATATAATTCATCATTAAAACAAAAGACAGGAGTTAACTGATGATAGAAAGGATTCATTTAGAAATACTAACGGCAATAAAAGAACATGGAACGCTAACAAAAGCGGCTGATTCATTACATTTATCTCAATCTGCATTAAGTCACAGTATTAAAAAATTAGAAGGCCAAGTGTCGACTCCGATATGGCAAAAAGATGGCCGAAACCTTCGCCTTACTGCTGCTGGTGAGCGTATTCAATCGCTTGCCAATAGAGTATTGCCTCAGTTTTTACATACAGAATTATTATTAAATCAGATTGCAAAAGGTGAAATGGGTGCGCTTAGAATAGGCATGGAATGTCATCCTTGTTATCAGTGGTTACTCAGAGTCATAGAGCCTTATCTTGTGCAGTGGCCAGACATCGACATAGATGTGAAGCAGGAGTTCCAGTTTGGCGCTTTAGGTGCATTACTGAGTTATGAAATAGATGTGCTTATTACACCTGACCCGCTCTTTAAACCCAAAATAACCTACATTCCCGTTTTTGACTATGAGCATAGGCTTGTTGTTTCCACATCTCACAAACTAGCAAAGCAAGATTTTGTATTACCCGAGCAATTAAGCGAAGAGGTGTTATTTAGTTACCCTGTTGAGCCCATGAGGCTAGATATTTTTAGTCAATTTCTTAATCCAGCAAAGTGTTCAGTTAAAAAACATAAAATTATTGAAACAACTGAGATCATGTTACAGATGGTAGCCGCTAATCGAGGTGTTTGTGCCTTGCCGGGCTGGTTAGTCGATGAATACTCAAAATCAATGCCAATCAAAAGTCTACGTTTTGGCAAACAAGGTATTAGTAAACAAATTTTTGTTGGTATTCGAAAGGACGAACAGCAAGTAGACTACTTAAACGATTTTATTACTCAAGCTAAAAAAACAAAATAATCAATGAGTTCAGCCCAATAGAAAAATCAACGCTAAAGGCTATTTCATAGCTGATAATAGCTCAACACTGCCCTTTAGATTACACATTAACCTACTTTTGGGGCAGTTATGAGTTTGTAGAGACATAGTGTTGTATTTATCCTGACAGATAACTGAGCCAACAATATAGTCTTTAACCTTTTTAAAAATTCAGATGGCAGAAGCTATTTACTCGATATAATCACTTTAGGGGTTAACCTATTACTTTGATTCAACGCCTTTCTTATAATCTGCGATAAATTAAATATTGCCTATTCACTTAGCGCTAAAGCGTTTGAACTCCCCCTAATCCCTTGACAGAGCTTCAATAGGGTTCATTTTTGCCACATTACGGGCTGGAAGATAACCAAAAAGAATACCTATGAGGCTCGTGCAAGCAGAAGCGGCTATTATGTCCTGCCACACTATCAGCTATTAACTCATATGACGTTGTTGTCGCTGCAGTGATTTATTTTTCACTGTGGTTGCTGCTTGTGGAACCGCGTAAAGGCTCAAGCTGCTAAACAAGCTTTTCAATTTAGCGGCTTCATAATCTTGCTCTATTTTTTCGATAACCGTTTCATGCTTTTCAGGATACAAAGCTTCAACCGCTTGTGAAATTAGCTCAAATAGCTTTTTCAGGTTAATTTTATGAATTTGCCCGGTTTTATTAAAAATCCACTCGGTAATCGCCATAAAATCATCAAACGGTTCATCCGACAACATATGGGGTAAAGCGTATTTAAAACGCCCTGAATTACCTATCATGTCCCAATAGCGAGCAAAGCGATTAATACGTTGCATGGTGGTAAAGCTCACCCTGTCAGTACTTAAGATATTAAAAGGCGGCAAGGGATTAAAACGCAAATCAAATGCTTCGGTATGTCGAATAATCGGACTACCTTTCAAACGTTTCAATATACCCATTTGAATTTCATGTGGACGACAATGATAAAGTTGGTTGAAGCTGTCTTTAAAGGTCTCGAAGGTTTCGCCGGGTAACCCAAAAATAAGATCAGCATGAATATGTGCGTGGGTATGATCTTTTAACCAGATTAAATTGTCTTTTGACTTAGCGTTGTTTTGCTTACGGCTAATGTTTTTTTGCACTTGTGTATTAAAAGTTTGTATACCAATTTCAAATTGCAAACTGCCCTCTGGAAATTGCGCTAACACCTCTTTTAACTTTCTAGGCAGATGATCAGGCACAACTTCAAAATGCAGATACAAGTCGTTAGTCATTCGGTCTAAGAAAAACTGCATAATTTTCATCGTGGTATTAATATTTAAGTTAAAGGTTCTATCGATAAACTTAAAATTACGTGCGCCACGGTTATATAAAATTTCCATTTGCTCCAGAAATATGACTATCTCAAATGGCACAGAGGTTTTATCTAAAGACGATAAGCAAAACTCACACTTAAACGGGCAACCACGCGAGGCTTCAACATAAAGCAAACGATGGGTTAAATCTTCATCGGTATAATACTGATAAGGTGATGCTAACTCATTTAATTCAACCGGTTTTGAGTGAACTATTTTTTTATCGGGTGGCGTGTTATTTATAATGTCTTTACACAGTTGATAAAAACTTAAGTCCGCCGGACCTGTCAATACATAATCAGCATTGGCAACAATGGCTTGCTGCTCAGTTTCATAACTGACTTCTGGCCCACCTAAAATAATCTTAATGTCAGGCGCGATAACTTTTAATAAGCTAACCACATCGGTGGTTTCAACGATATTCCAAATATAAACCCCAAAACCGATAATATCAGGTTTTGACGCAAGTATTTGTTCAACAATATCAATGGCGCGAGTTTGAATAATAAACTCTTTTATTTCACAATAATCCTGTAATTCTTTTAAATTAGCGTAAAGATAACGTAAACCAAAACTGGTGTGAAAGTATTTAGCATTGAGGGTAGCAAGCACAATTTTAGGCACAGCTTTATCCATATCATCACTGTTTTTCTCAGCAACCTGAGTACACTTTTTTATTGCATCAGGTTTTATGGCATCTGAGGTATGTGCTTCAGTTAGAGCAAGCTGGGTAACGGTTAGTTCGGGATAATTTAATTGTTCTGCCATACTGCTTTTTAAATACCTTTGATTAAATACCTGATGATAATGTGCAATTATACTGTGATTGCTGATGTTATTCAGCAATCTTATTTTGGCTATTCCAACTTACTGTTTTACTGTAAACAACACTTTTTATATTTTTTCTTGCTGCCACACGGGCAAGGATCATTGCGGCTAGCCGTTGCTAATGAGCTTACGGGCACACTGTTCTCTAAAATGGTATTTTCGTCGTACAAGATATTAGACAACAAACCGCCCTCGCCCATTAACGAATCAAATACATCAAGGTTGTCGTTTGAAAGGTTATCGCTTGAAAGGCTATCGATTGAAGGATTGTCGAATACTTCATCATCTGAGCCATCACCTTCAGCCCAAGAGTTTAAGGTGTCAACAAGATTAAACTCTGTTTGAATAATGCCAGACTCAATCAACTTACGCCCATCAAGGCTTTGCCATGCTTTTACTTCATCTTGTTTAAAGCGGTATTCATCAAATACGTCTTTATCACATAAGCCAATAAACTGACTTTTAAGATCATCAAGTTGATATTCGATACAAGAATCAGCTAATGCGCTCATTAAAAAACTACTGATTGAACTGGGTAAAGCCAAAAATGCGGCTAACCAAAGCGTAATATGTTCACTTAATTCAGCCTTATCAATAGTGCCCACTTCGTATTGAGCAAATACCGCTTCCATAGCAGATGCTTTGCCATACATGGCTTGATGGCCAGCAACAATATAGTCAGACAAGGCTTGCGTATTACCATTAGCGACATTATAAAATAAGGTTGATGTTAATTCAGTAATCGCATCACCAAACACCCCTTCAATAGGCGTTAAAAACGAGTCACTGCACGAAAAAAGCTGTAAGCACTTTGACAGCGCAGGAGAATATTTTAATTCTGCCAATAATAAGGTGCCAAAAAATAAAACGGCATTCTGCTCATCGGTTAGCGAACTATCATCTGCGACAAATTGATCTATTATCTGCTCTAATTCAGCATAAAATGCTGGCCAATTCGTTTTAGCTACGTCGAGCGCGGCAACAGGCAGTTCGTTGTCATGTGCATTACCTATTACCAATAAAGCTTGTTCTAAATTCATGTAAATTCCGCGTTAAATAATCAATGATGAGTGGCAAATGCCAAATGTTATGAGCATTCAAAGTGCGTAGATTTTAGTCGGATTAAAAATATTAACTACAAGGTACATGCTTGACTAATAGCCAGCTATTAGGATTGAATGCAACAGGGTAACGGGCTTTTTAAAGCGAATAAAACAAGCAATTTGAATGATGATGGGGGTATCTTAAACACTTCTTATTACCGTTACCATGCAAAGCATCAGATTCAACCGAATTTTCATTTGATTTACCACTATAACGTCCAAATTGCTCTTGTTTCGCTGCCATAAATTTAGCGTGTCAATTTAACCAGAACACACACTCCTTGAAAAATGAACAACAAGGTTTAAGCCGACCTGGCTTTATTTAGAATAACAATGATGACTTATAGGACTTTAGCTAGATATTTAGTACGATAGCTAGAAATTTCACAGTGATTTTTTAGCTTATTCATTCAATAAAAAATAGCGTAAACGCAGCCAACCCTAATCTTTAGTTTAATATTTTGTTAAGTTTTTAGCCATTAAATTGCTCAAATTTTAATGATAATTCTGCTGCCATTTTATCTTGTCCTTTAAGCCTTAATACTTCGATTATGCATTCGATGGTGCATAGGCCACCTTTAGGTTGATTGGCTCTCAGGTTATATAACGAAGCATTTGCCGTTTTCAAAGTGCATTGTGGCGCATTTTTTAAATACGAGCTCTGGTTGAAGATTTTATTTGATTCCTGCCATGTGCTATCAATAATAATAATGTTTTCATACTCTTCAATTGTTGGCCTTGGCCTTGATGCTGCAGACGATGATTCTGCCTTCGAATATAATAATACCGCCTCATTATTTTCTATGAGTCGAGTCAGGTTTTTATTAGGGTTTACTCTTTCCCAGAGTATACGTTCAACAATTTCATTAGCACTTTCTAGTGCCAGAGCGCCGGTATTAGTTGCCCTATGTAATTCACGCTCATGTGTAAGTAAAAATATTTTCATTATTAGGTATTGTTCCGCTTTAGATCATTGTTGTAAAGCTTGTTCGCCATACCTGAATAGTTAGCGCAAAATCTACATTAAACGCTTCAAGTAAAATGTGTGGAGCCATACTAGGATTCACTGGGTAATAATATAATGGGCTAGCGTATGCGGCAAATGATAAAAAGCCAACTGTATTTATACAAAACAAATAATTAATCTTATGTTTAAATGCTATAGCGCAAAAGTGAGTAACAGACTAACAAAAATACTTCACCCCCTATTTCTTCAACTTTAAAAAATTTAAGTTGTTAATTTTCAGTACCTAACAATAACAATAAAAAATAAAACCAACGTTGGCAATTGGTGAATGCAATTCACTTTGTATAGCCACAGCAATTTTTAGGTTGTTATGAATCCCAAATTAAGATGGTTAACATTACACCTGGATTAAGATAACTTTTGCCATTCGAGACATTAGCTTTTAAAGGCACTTAACACTTCGGATTAGGTCTTAAGAGGCAAAAGATTGTGTAGCGAAGCGTAGCCAACTGTTACGTGTCCTTGTTTGTTTATTTTCTTATAAAGCAAGAAAGACTAAACTTTAATTGTACCTTTTAAATAATGTACGGCTTTACCTAAAAGATAAACCTTATTATCCGCAACGTTGCATATTATATTGCCACCGCGTTTAGACGCCTGATATGCAATTAGTTTTGATTTATCAAGCTTTTCAGCCCAATACGGGGCTAGGCCCGTATGGATAGAACCTGTAACAGGGTCTTCATCACCGCCATTTGCAGGCCAAAAATAACGAGATACAAAATCATAATCGTTTGATTTAGATTTAGAGGTTACAACAACATCATATGGAGCGAGCTGCTTTAATAACTCATTATCTGGAACGACTGAAGTCACATCAATTTCGTTTTCATAAACAACAAAGTATGCTTGATTGTTTAATAATACTTCCGTCGGCTTAATTGAAAGGCCGTTTAATAAAGCTGATGGTATATCGCTAATAACTTCAGGTGGCCTACTCGGAAAATCCATCTGAATATAACCATTATCCATTTTCGTAATAGATAAATTACCTACCGCTTCAGCGTAAAAATCAATATGAATCAAATTATCGTTTTTAGAAAAAATAACAAATGAAGATGCTAATGTCGCATGACCACAAAAGTCAATTTCAGTTATAGGTGAAAACCAACGGATTTCATAATTGTGAAGGTTAATAACTTTAACAAATGCGGTTTCTGATAGGTTATTTTCCATAGCAATAGACTGCATAAGTTCATCAGAAAGCCAGTCGTTTGTAATAATTACGGCGGCTGAATTTCCTTTAAACGCAACATCTGTGAATGCATCAATAATGTTGATTTCTAATTCCAATTGAGAATCATACTCCATAGTTATATTTAAAAACGCCCTAATAATAGGCAAAAATTTGTTGGCTGAAATTAGCAATGATGGAGCAAAAACCAACTGTTTCTTGTCCTTTGGAATGACTTATAGATTACGGTTACTCCGAACCTTTTAGTTCTTGTGGGTTAAACTGGTGGTTGTAACTATTCCACTTTGAAGCAATACCAATATCATAACCGTAGGTAAGAGTTACTTGAATTAAGTTTTTATTTAGTGACTCTGGGTACGTATTAATTATAGTTTGGGCTAATTGCTTTGCGATATCTGGATCGTCAACATTATCTTTATATAGAAAAGCCTGAGTATTCACGTATGTCGTTGTTTTAATGACAGAATCAGATGAAGTAAAAGTAGTTGAACCTTCTGTAACCGCTGCATATTTTACTAATTCGTTATTATTTATTGCTTCCTGTGTTGCTAACAGATCTTTAAAAGGTTCTGATTTCGCTAAGTCAGAAGTAAATACAGGTACAAGGCCTGCTGTAACAAATAAGACTGCAACTACAACTAAGTGAGGTTTCCACACTGATGGCACCTCTTCAGAATTAACCTTAGAGTTTACAACATAAGTGCCTACCACAAGATCATGAATTGATTGACGCGTAACGCGGTTAAAAATATATAAGTAAGAAATTGAGAATAAGCCACCAAATATAATAAATGATAACGGATACATTAAGTATGAGAGCAATGCTTCGTTAGTAATTTGCGCTCCATTAAGTGAAAATGGAACGGCAAGGAAGCTATACCTTAAAAAGGACTTAGGCAGGCTTATAGTTGAATTGGATGAATCAACGACTCTTATGTTTAGAAGTTTTTTACCGATTGTCTGACCATTTGATAAAGAGCTATTCATCACCCCAAAATATGTGATTGATACTACAAAACCAATTAATCTTCCCCATCCACCAAGCTCGACGAAGGTATCTTCTAGAAATAGGCCTACAACATAACCCAAAACACCTAAAAATAGAGTATCAATAAACAAGGCTCCGATTCTTCTCCAGAATCCACAAATCCATTTTCCTTGTACTTCTTCCAAAATTTAATCCTTACTACAATGTTTTAAAAGTAATCTAACGCCCACTTAAGCGGACAAAAACTGTTGGTTAAAATGTGAAGCGAAGCGGAACCTAACCAACAGTTTTTGTTACGTTTGAAGTGCTTGTTATATTCCAGCGACGTTAAACCTACCGTGTTTAACCCAACCATAAAGAAATACAGAACTGACAATACACTGAATTAAAATAATCCAGAAAAAAGAAGCCTCGAGGAAGTCTGGATAGCTCAGGGTGTACATCAATGAGATTAAGCCGAACAAACCACCAAAGCTAAGAAAACCTAATACGGTCAAAGTAGAAAAGTAGCCAATGTTCTTTCTAGACACGATGCCGTAAATAGCAACTGCTGCGAAACATAGAAAAATCGCTGACGAAACTATGGTCAGATCATTTACTCCACCGTCTACAATTTTCTCCTGAGCCAACTTCACCCCTCTCATTAGAAGAAGCAGTATTAACCAGCCAATAGTTAGATTTCTCATCATACTCCATGTGAACATAACGCCCCACTAAGGGGCTAATAAATAGTTGGCTAAAATAGCGAACGAAGTGAGACTAGCCAATTGTTTTTAGTCCCGCTTGAGTAGCTTGTTAGCAGCTCAACTCAAATTAAGGATGCGGTTAACAAACTCTTGCGTTTCTTCACTAAACATTTCAAGTTGTTCAACACTCAAAACATCATATTTTTTCAATGTAACAATCTTTAATATCACATTATTGCGAGTTGGATTGTCAAACATTTCAGCTATTTTGGCATCTTCTGTTTCAATAAGACGATACAAATCTAAATATGATTCATGTTCTTTACCAGATCGAACATTGGCAATATTATTGACTTGCCTAAAAACCAACTCACAAGCTTTGGCTGTTAATTCTGATTGCAGTTTACGAAACAACTTCCAATCTTTCTCAGGAATGGATGACATATCAAACCCTCATTGACTGCTAACGCCGTTTTAAGCGGCGAGTAATAGCTTGCTAAAATGTGTAGCGAAGCGAAATCGAGCAAACTGTTAGCAGTCCCGCTTAAAATGCTTGTTATATATATTATCCACTTTACCAGTCAAATAAATCAAATATCACAGCCAAAAGAGTATTATTACGCGCATGTTTTATACCTTTTTTTACATCTGACTTTTCGACGTTACCAGTGTTTAAATGTTCAGGTAAACCCCTTTCTCTTTGTTCTACGCTAGTCTTAACATCAGATAAAACCATGTGGTTTGTGCTTGAGCATCCAGATATTAATAATAAAATGAAAAACAATGTTGATAATTTCATACACCCTCCTTGAAATATATAACGCCAAGCTAAGCGGAAAAATACAGTTAGGCTAAACTGCGCGAAGCGCGAGCCAACTGTAATTTTTCCGTTTAAGCGCCTTATTATGTGAATTAGCCACATGCTAATTGTGCTTGTTGTTTACAAGCTATTTGGGATTGTTCTGTTGATTCACCACCCATACAGAAATCCAATCTTAGAGTTCTTTTTTCTGGTGCAGATTCTGCGACTGTTGAAGCAGGAACCCATTTCCATTTTCTAAGCATTTTACGAGAGTATTTACCGACATACTTTTTAGGTACTGAGTTAATTATTTCAACATTCTCAGTTTTACCTGATTTGGAAATATTAAAAGATAAAACAGCGCAGCCTTTTATTCCAGAACGGGCAAGCTCTATTGGGTATTTAGGCGTGTTTTGATTTGCACGCTTCCAAATGAAGTCACTAGTCGGTTTAACATCTGTAACCTGTACATCCGCATAAATATTCTTCGCTACACTACTTATGGATACACTCATAAGCGCGAAAGCAGTTAGGGCTAATAAATTTTTCATATACACTCCATTGTTTAATCAATTCACATAACGCCGCAATAAGCGGAAAATTACTGTTGGCTATAATGTTTGAGGCACGAAAAACAGCCAACTGTAAATTTTCCGTTTAATTGCCTTGTTATAAGTTTAGTTAACCACCGCCTTTGACTTATTCATGAAATACTTAACTCCAATAAGAGTTAGCAAAGCACCTGAAAATAGTGAAGTGAGCATTGCCATAAGCTTATTAAAACCATAAATGAAATCATCTTTATTATTAACGTCTACTGCTTTAGCAATACTACGATTTGATGTTATTTTAATATTATCCAAAATCAGAGGAGAACCCTCATATACAATTGAAACTATGACTGTTTCATCACGCCTAAGCCGACTTAAAGTAGCAATACCTTTTTTAGTGTTTTTTAATTCAGTTAGGTTTGTAGCTGATTTAATATTTTTAAAAGTAATAGTTTGGTGCTTAATATTAATATCTAAATTTTCAGCAGGGTTCCAACCAGAATTTTGAATAGTTAGATTTTGATAATTTGTGTCACCAAATACCGCAGGAGAAGAAATTGAAAATTCCAGCTTTTCCTCTTGCCAATCAAGAGTAAAGTAAACACTGAGGGCACAAACGATCACGCCCGAGATAAATCCAATAATAGTGTTCATATAACTCCGAAAATTGAAAAACTCATAACACCCAAATAACAGGCTAAGTAATGGTTGGCTAAAATTGTGTAGTGAAGCGAAACGTAGCCAACTGTTACAGTCCTGCTTTATTGGCTTGTTAGGCTAAGATTATTACTCAACAAGATCAACTGGGTACAAGATACCAAGCCCATTATATTTATGACATTTTAAAACTACCCTTCTTTGTGCATTAATGCCTTTTTGACAGGTTACATCTTGGCTTTTTAAGCCGTAACGTTTGATATATTCTTTAACTATCTCATCTATTTTATCTTTTTGTTGTTCTGTAGCGGCTGCATAGAAATTGTTATATTGCTCAGTCCATTCTTTAACATTGGCTTCTTTTGCAACACCTAACCAGCCCATACCTAACAGTGTAGATTGTTGAACATAATTACCTTTAAGAAACATAAAGGCTAGCGCATACTGAGAGCCTTTATATCCCCATGCAGCAGGCTCTTTAAGTAGGTTAAATGCATCTTCGTAATTGCCTTTATCATATTGCTTAATCCCATTTATCTCTTTAAACCCCAAAGATATCGTGGTTTTTCTCACTATATCTGTTGATTTACACGAAAATAAAAAAACAGAAAGACACAGTAGTGATACCAATCTTTTAATACGCATTTAAAATCCTTTAATACGAGTAAACTTGATAGTAGCCTAACGCCCTAATAATGGGCTAAAAATTGTTTGCTAAAATAGCGAGGAACAAGCAACAGCAAACAATTTTTAGCCCTGCTTGATTGACTTGTTATAAAGCTTATTAGCAAAACTATACAACAAGAAATTCTTAACTTTACCTTTTCCCGATTTAACCAAAGGCCAGTTATACGAAAACATTGGTTCACCATTATTTTCGTAAACAATAGTCAGTGCAGTAAGGTTATCAATTGCAGTATTGAGACTCAATAATAAGGTAGATTTCATTGTTGCTTTATCGTTTATTAAGGGAATTTCAATATAACCACGGGCGAATACTTTTCCATTTAAGTCTAATGGAAAAACAAATGCCTCTTCCATGGCATCACCTATTGTATATGTGTAAAAACCTTTGCCATATTCATCAATTTCTAACAAATGATAGGAGTAATTTACTCCATTAAATTTAGCCCCTTCCCAAGTCCCCTCAAAGCTTGTATTAGCAATTGCATTAACAGAGAAAAAGGTAAATAAAATAACTATCAGAGTACGCGTAATTTCCTTTGCTTTATAGCACCCAATTAACGGGCAATAAAATTATTTTCTAAAATGAGTAACTTAGGAGAAAAAGCCAACTTTTTTATCCCTGTTTAATTTCTTATGTGAATTAACTACAACAAGTTCCGTTTTCTTGTATTGGCGGGCACTTAACTGTACCAAAAGAGCAAAAAACACAGCAATCACCAGCTAAAGGCTTTAAGAGTTTATGACAAGATGTACATTCATAAAAATATTGGCAAGCATCCGTTGGCATAGTTTCTTCATGTTTTGCACCGCATTCAGGGCAAGTGATAATCGATTCTAGAATTATCTGATTCATTTAATACCTCAATAGATTAAATTTCACTATTCACATAACGCCCGCTTAAGCGGAAAAATATAGCTGGCTAAAATGTTGAACCGAGTGAAAACAGCCAACTGTATTTTTTCTGTTTGAAGTTCTTGTTAGCTCTATTGCCTCTAACACATTATATTTTTTATTTTTTATTTTTTGGAGAGGCTGAATATAACCATCTAAAAAACTTATTAAATGGATAAAACAATATCAAAATAATAATAAAGCGTATTAATATAGGCACAATATCAAATGAATTAATAAAGAAGCTATAATTTATTTCAAATCCATCCAGAATGGATCCAGTAAGAACACTAGCAAATATAGCAGACATATTACCCGCAAAACTAGAACCATTTTCTTTAACATTTGATTCAGGCATCAATACATCCATTTATGATAAAAGAGCTAACGCCTCGTTAAGAGGCAAATGATTGTTAGCTAAAATGTGAAGCAGAGCGGAACCAGGCAACTGTAATTTGTCCCGCTTGAACAGCTTAAGCATACTTAGCTCAAAACTTTAATTTGATTTAATGAAGCAACTCTTACATGTGTTTGAAAATAATATTTTTTAGTGATTTTTCCATTTGAAAAAATGGAAATTTTCATGCGCTTAGCCTCACCTGTCACCTCAATTGTTTTATTTATGAAGTATGAATCAGGAGATTCACCATATTTCTTCGTAAACGCATCAATTAATTTTGGATGAATCGCTACCGTAATATTTCTTCTATCTCGGTAATCTGTTTCAGTATTTAAGTAAATAATACCTCTTTGATTACCTGAAGCTTTAATTGGAAGCTGAAAAGTACCTTTGATTCCATCAGGTGCATTATCTTCAGTTAAAGCTATCACATTCATGATACTTGCTATATCTGTATTTGAGGTAACTTTAGATGTAGAACTACACCCGCTTAGAACTAATATGGATATTAAGATTAAATATTTCAATTTACGACTTCCTTGTTGGTATGCTTAACGACTTGTCAGTAGTATTTTACTCCACTCAAGTTTCTTTTTGGGATTTACGTCTTTTAATAAGACCTAAAGATAAAAACACTATAGAAGAAATTAAGAACACGGTTGAGCCGATAAAATCCTGCTCGATTACGTTATAAGCCAAACCTATAGCCATAATAAAAGATGCACCGAAATAAGATTTAAATTGAGATGACGAGTTTTTATTCATTAACACTACCCTTTGATTGAATGCTGAAACTTTAATACCAACGCCCCAATAAGAGGCTAAAATAGTGAGGCACGAACGGCCGCCAACTTTTTTAGCCCTTTTGATTGCCTTATTAGGTTTGCGATAACACCCCAAGCCCAATTTTTACACTTGTTATGATGGCAATATAAATCAATACACCGATAGATCTTTTTCGCCTGCGACAAAGTAATTCTTTAACAACGACACCATCATTATTCTCTAATTTGGATTGCCATAAAACTAGCCAAAAAATCTTAAGAGTAAAAGCTGTTCCATTAATTAATATCTCTTTTTTTCTTATCGGGCGCACACAAAGAAAGGCAGAATAAATAATTTTTTCATTTTCTTTTAACTCAAACTTTGTAGTGAAGCGATCATAGCAAGCTTCAAGTGTTGAATTTCCAATTTTATGGCGCTCTGCCTGAATCCGTTCAAAACCCATTTGTAAACCTAACGCCGCAATAAGCGGCTAAGTAATGGTTGGCTAAAATTGTGTAGCGAAACGTAGCCAACTGTTACGTGTCCTTGTTTATTTTCTTGTTAGTTTTTCATTACACCAGCACGCCTTTTAGCATAATAAATTGCTAGACTACAAATGATTATAAAAAGACTGTAGAAACTTACTTGATACTCCCACGGTACTTGTGGCAATGAACCATAAAGCCGAAGACTATCATTAACGATAAATATACTAATACCTGAAATTACCGCTGTAAATTTAAAATAAAATAGATTGCCAGTCTTAATTGTAACTATAGATATAACCAATATTAAGATAGCGATAAATGATGCTAGGGCTGACATTACACCGGGCACTACACTTGGCGCAAGAAGCATTACCTCGATTAGAATACACATCCACCCTAATACTTTTAAATACACCACTCCTCCTTGAAAAACTATTGCCCCGCTTGTTATATGCCAATTTGCTCATATAGCTCTAATGGTAGTCCATCAGGGTCACTAAAAAAGGTAAACTTTTTATTAGTGTATTCATCTACTCTAATCGACTCAACATCCACGCTTTGAGACAAAAGGTAATTTCTAACAGATTCAACAGACTCTACATTAAATGCCAAATGCCTTAAACCTAGAGCTTCAGGGAAACTCGGTCTATCCGGTGAATTAGGGAAAGAAAATAATTCTATTTGACCACCATGTGGTAATTTTAGATCGAGTTTAAATGAATCTCGCTCTTCCCGATAATTTTCAGCTACAACCTCTAGTCCAAGAATTGAAACATAAAATCTCTTAGACTTTTTATAATCTGAGCAAATTATAGCAGCATGATGAATCGATTTGAGCACCTAATCTCCTTGGTATATAACGCCCAAATAAGGGGCTGATTAATAGTTGGCTAAAATGTGAAGCGGAGCGAAACGCAGCCAACTATTGCGTGTCCGTTTGATTGCCTTGTTAGTTGCTAATACTCTGGACTAAAAGTATATAACAAAAGTAAATTATAACAACTAGATAGAAAACTGAAATTATACTATTTATGCCCCATAAACAATGCCAGAATTTACCAGTAAAGTAACCTTTAATTCGAATTTTACTATTTAGCAGCCCTAAGGATGATGGAATTAAGGTTAATGCAGAAAAACACAATATAGGAAATACGCCAAACATTAAACCAAGTCCCGATGCACTAGCAGTAGACGCTGAAGTACCCGGTTCTATTGGAGATAAAAGAATATAAGTCAGGAGTATTCCAACTACTGCTGATAAGAAGCCTAACATTTGGAGAGTGCGCATAAACCCCTTTGCAACTAACGCCCCATTAAGAGGCAAATGATTGTTGGCTAAAATAAGCGAGGTACGAGCAAATAGCCAACTGTTATTTGTCCTGCTTTAATGGCTTATAGTGTAATTTACACCTTAAAGTCTAATTGAATTGATTGGCAAATACTGTCAATAGGTAAACCATTTTCTTTATACGGATTAAATCGCCACTTTTTAAGTGCTTCAGTTGCTGGCTTTATGAAAAGACCAGACTGAGAAGATTCTATAACACCAATATTAAAGGGCTTACCTTCAGAAGAAATATCGAACTCAAATTTGACATAGCCATTTATTTTATTCCTTGCTGCTGATTTTGGATACTTCGGAGAAACTCTTTTTATGGGAAAACCTTCTTGAGTCGTATCGCTAAAATTTTCAATTTTTCTTGGGAACACCGTACAACGTGGTTCATTTTTT
The DNA here is from genome assembly GCF_014077085.1 of Colwellia sp. MB02u-9. Taxonomy (NCBI): domain Bacteria; kingdom Pseudomonadati; phylum Pseudomonadota; class Gammaproteobacteria; order Alteromonadales; family Colwelliaceae; genus Colwellia; species Colwellia sp. MB02u-9. The sequence goes on along the minus strand of NZ_JACGVF010000094.1, from coordinate 670 downwards.
ACAATGTCATTTATACTAGAGCTATTATCTCGATTCTCGCTTGTAGTCTGACAACCACAAATGAAAACAGCCAAAAATAGACTTAAATTTTTCAAGTTCACCTAAAACCTCCTTACTACACTAACGCCCTAATAATGGGCAAAAAATTGTTGGCTAAAATGTTGAGGAACGAAAACAGCCAACTGTTTTTTGTCCTTATTAATTAGCTTGTTATATTTCACTTTACCGCAAACCATAAACCAATTACAGCTACGATTAGCGAGATTACTGCGATACGATTTGGGAAAGAATGAAACCATTTAACTTTGGTTGAATTAGCCTCTAGATACTCGACACCAGCAAGGGTGATTTTAGGTTCCATGAAACCTACACCTGATTTAGAAGAAATATCGATAGCTTGAATATAACCACTTTCAACTAAACCTTTTACACAATCTAGGTTTAATCCTGAATCCGAATTTATATTGTCAGGAAGTTTTTGATCCTGAGCTAATTTTAAAATTGATATGACATCCTCTTTGTTCAACTCGAATCCTCCGTGAAATATAACGCCCCATTAAGAGGCAAAAAACAGCTTGCTATAATGCCTGAGGAACGAAGGACAGCAAGCTGTTTTTTGTCCTTTTGAATGGCTTGTTATATTTTTTGTTCTCCTATGCTAAAAACATTC